>NZ_JAGRQJ010000004.1:0-9530 GCF_018132745.1 Pseudomonas sp. 14A
ACACCACAAAACATTGTGGGAGCGAGCCTGCTCGCGAATGCGGTGAGCCAGACACATTAATGTTGACTGGCACACCGCATTCGCGAGCAGGCTCGCTCCCACAGGTTAGATACTCGTCAGAGTCAGATCCCCTGCGGCATCTCTTCCCCACCCAACGCTTCGACCAGCGCCGGCAGGAAGTCGCCGAAGGTCAGCATCATCAGGGTAAAGCTGGCATCCAGTTGGCCCAGGGCTTCGTCGCCACCGTCCTGTTCCGCCTGATCCTGCAACAGATCCTCGAATTTCAGGCGTTTGACGGTCATCTTGTCGTCGAGCATGAACGACAGTTTGTCCTGCCAGGCCAGCGACAACTGAGTGACGACTTTGCCGGTGCTCAGGTGCAGCTGGATTTCCTCGCTGGTCAGGTCCTGACGCTTGCAACGGACGATGCCGCCGTCTTCGTGGGTGTCGCGCAGTTCGCACTCGTCCAGTACATAGAAATCGTCGGCGGCTTTCTGCGTGGTGACCCACTCGGTCATCACCGCAGTCGGTGCCATTTTCACGGTCAATGGACGGACGGGCAGGGTGCCGATCACTTCGCGCAGGGTCGACAGCAGGTCTTCGGCGCGTTTCGGGCTGGCCGAGTTGACCAGGATCAGGCCCTGTTTCGGCGCGATCGCAGCGAAGGTCGACGAGCGACGAATGAACGCGCGCGGCAGGAACGCCTGGATGATCTCATCCTTGATCTGATCGCGTTCCTTCTTATAGACCTTGCGCATCTGCTCGGCTTCGATCTCTTCGACCTTTTCCTTGACCGCGTCACGCACGACGCTGCCCGGGAGAATACGTTCTTCCTTGCGCGCAGAGATCAGCAGGAAATCGCCGCTGACGTGTACCAGCGGCGCATCTTCGCCCTTGCCGAACGGCGCGACGAAACCGTAAGTGGTCAACTCCTGGCTTGCACACGGCCGCGCCAGTTTGGTCGCCAGTGCAGTTTCCAGCGCCTCGGCATCGACAGGCAGGTCTTGGGTCAGGCGATAGATCAGCAGGTTCTTGAACCACATGGGGTGAGTCACTCCTTTATACAAAGGGGGGCATTATTGTCTTCGCCGGGGCATAGGCCAACCCTTCTCTAAGCCTTTGGAAGGCCTCGGAAAATTATTTAAAAAAGTGCTTGCCAGAGGTTGGGGTGCTCCGTAGAATGCGCGCCACACCGAAGCGAAGGGTGATTAGCTCAGCTGGGAGAGCGTCTGCCTTACAAGCAGAATGTCGGCGGTTCGATCCCGTCATCACCCACCATTCGTTTCAAGCGTTTCGCGCAGCGGTAGTTCAGTCGGTTAGAATACCGGCCTGTCACGCCGGGGGTCGCGGGTTCGAGTCCCGTCCGCTGCGCCATATTCGGTATCTGGAACTGAACGCCAGACACCACAAAAAGCCCGCCTTGTGCGGGCTTTTTGCTGTCTGCGATTTCTGTAGGAGCTGACGATTACAACGAGGCTGCGATCTTTTGGCTTTTTTCATACAAGATCAAAAGATCGCAGCCTCGTTGCGCTCGTCAGCTCCTACATGGGATGTGCAGAGGCATTCTGACTGTGTCGATAATCGCTCACCGCCTCGTACACCGCCCTGCGCAGGCGATTGATCCCGCCAATCGGCCGATGCGCCTCGATGCCGAACCACGGATTGAACGACAGGTTGTCGCATTGCAGATTCAGCGCCGGCGTATCGAAGTCCTGAGCGGGCAGGGTGATCCGCGCCACGGTTTCAAACGGTGCATCCTGCTCACGCCACTCAATGCTGGTGTCCTCAATCGGCATGTACTTGTTCACGTCCTGGCGCTGGATCTGCAGGGCGAAGCAGGCTGGCACCCGATCCGTCGACAGCTGCTTATTCAATGCGCTGCGCAGAAAATTCGGCAGGTCGTGATTCTGTTTCGGCAGGGTATACGCCGGGCAACGCTCCGCATCCGGCACGACGCGGAATTTCGCATTGGCCTCACCGAACTTGTAGGGCGATACCGAGAAATATGTGGTCTCGGTCGGACTGTCCGGCGGCGCTGACAGGGTTGCCAACGCGATGAATAGATGACGGACCTGCCAGGTCCGCGGATCCCATGTCGGAAAAAACGCCATGACCCTCTTGCCGTCAGCCTGCGCCGCCACATTCTGACGATACTCTGCGACATTGCTGACAAAGAAATTCGGATGGCTGAACATCACGAAATCCTGTTCATGCTGGTCCTGGCGGTTGCCGAGCAGTTGCGTGCCAGGAACCTCAAGCAACTTGATCGCCATTCCGCGCGCGTCGCGAATGCTGTCGAATTGTGGATAGGCATTGCCGTTGGACAACCGGATCAACGCCTGCCAGGTCTTGCCCGGCTCGCTGAACACACCCCGTCGCAGCGATTGCGCCAGTTCCGGTAACACCTGCACTTGCGCCTTCACGCAGCCATGCGCTTTGGCGTGAGCATCGCGCAGATAACGCGTGGGTTCGCGGTGCTGGTCGACGATGCGCACTGCGGTTTGAATGACGTCCTGGGTCATCGCCGCTTCGCCTGCTGGAATCTGTTCCTGCGCCGACACCGGCCCGCGATGCTGCCAGGCAAACCACGCGGTGGCGATGGCCCAGCCGAGCAGGCCGATGACCAGGAGGATCAGCAGAGTCTTGCCAAGCAAGCGCCCCAACCAGAGCCAGAAACGCGCGAGCGGCGGCAGTTCCTTTTTGAATGTCGGCATGATCATGGCAACTGCGCCTCCAGTGGTCCGCCCAGTACTTTCAGGTATTCGAGTAGCGCCCAGCGCTCCTCGGGTTGCAGGAGTCGGCCGATCACCCCGTTGCCGCGTGCGCCGGCGCGGAATTCGTGGCCGCTGTTGTGGTTGCCGCTGATGCGCGTGTCGAACAGAAAACCGTTGGTGAAAGGCTCGGTGCGATAACCGAGATGGCGCGGGTCGTATTCGAGCGTGCCTTTATAGAAGGTGGTTGCACGCTCATCCTGCGGTGACAGCAACTGATAGATGCTCGGCACCGAACCGTTGTGCAGAAACGGCGCAGTCGCCCACACGCCTGCCAGCGGTCGAGCCTTGTAAGCGACTTTTTCGCGCACGCCGATCGGCAGGCCGAAACCGTCCATGCGCGGTTTTTCTTCCGGCGTGATCTTCGCTTCTTGATAGGCCCGGTTTTCCACGAACGCGGTGACGTAAGCCAGGCCCTTGGCCACCGACAATTGGCTCAGATCAAGCGGCTCCTTGGGTTCGGGGTGCAGTTTGACGTCCATCTTTTCCAGCTCATTGACATCCCATTGCAGTGCGCTCAGGTCGAAACGGTGACTGGCAATGTTGTTGGCCGCATTCGGATCGGTGCCGATCACCTCCACGGGAAGCATGTGCAAGTGCTGCACCCAGCGTTCGCCTTCCTGCGATTGGCGCGGGACATGGCAGCCGGCGCAGTTTTCCGCGAACAGCGCGCGGCCTTTGGCGGCCAGCGGCTTGTCGATGGCACCGAACAGATCTTCCGGCCAGGTTGGCGGCTTCAACTGTTGCAGGATTTCTTCGATGGCGTGCAGATCACGCACGCGCACGCTGGAAGGGTAGCGCTCGGCGCCTTGCAGCGGCTGACCGTTGGCGTCGAAGAAATTCAGCGTGGCACCGACGCCGAGCGCTTCGCCGATATTGCGCGCCATCGGCTGCTGGGCCGAGCCATTCCACTGCACCCAGTCGAACGTCCACATGTCCCACAGCTGCGGGTAATCCACCGGGGCATCGGCCACGCGGTAGTTGGCAGGGGAAATCGCATCACCGAACGTGGCGTTGGCTATTCGGCCGAACGCGTCGGTGCGCCCCGGGCCTTCCTCGGTCGGGTACAAGCCGCGATGGGTGTCATTCCAGGCCACTTTGACGAAGGTGTTCAGTGAGGTCTTGAACTCGCTGCGCAATTGTTCGCGGCGCGCTTCGTAATCATCTCCGAGCACCTGGCGGGCGAAGCGCTCGAACTTCCATGGGTTGTAGTGAGTCGAGGCGAGACTGGCGACCAAGGCCTGTCCGAAACTGCCGCCGCGCAATGTGGGAACGCTGGAAGGCAACACGTGCTGTGCACTGCCGCCATCGATACGCACGGCCTGACCTTTGAAGCGCAACTCGCCGGTGTGGCAAGCGGCGCAGGTGATGTCCAGATAGTGCTCGGAGGCGTTGTCGGGATTCTGATGCCGGGCAAAACCGACGGGCAGGTTGCCGGGATTGTTCAAGGTGGCTTTTTGCTGCGGATCGACCAGGAAGCCGAAGCGGGCGAGGTATTCGGGCGAGGCGAATCTTTGTTCCGAGAACGGCAATTCCAATGCCTGGAACCACTCGTAACGCAGGCCTTTGACTTGCGTACCTTGCGGTGTGAAGTAGTAAGTCTGGCGTTGAGCTTCGCTCCACTGATCCAGATAACGTACCTGTTGCGGCGGGGTGTAGAAGGGCAATTTCGGATTGGCGACGTAATAGACGATCACCGCGAGGGCGATTACCGCCAGCACGATCAGCAGCGCGAGAACGCGGGAGAAGAGGCGCAAGTTGAACATCCTTGTCGAATTGTTGCGCTGTTATGCCTGAGCGGCGCTGGCTGGGCAAGTGGCCATTACGCCAGATGTTGAGCCGTGAGCCGACGAGCCTTGTCGTCCACGGATGACAGAAGCTTCATCCAGCCATCGGCCAAATGCGTTTTAATCCCTGAACTTATCGGAAGAATCCTGCTCTCATGCCGGTAGCCATTGGTCGTGGCGGCCTGATAAGCTCGCGGCTTTACTCGATTGCCCATTCGGCGCATGAACAAGGAAATAGCATGAAACAGCATCGGTTGGCGGCGGCGGTAGCCCTGGTTAGCCTGGTACTCGCGGGTTGTGACTCGCAGACCAGCGTAGAGCTGAAAACCCCGGCGCAAAAAGCTTCCTACGGCATCGGCCTGAACATGGGCAAAAGCCTTGCCCAGGAAGGCATGGATGATCTGGACTCCAAAGCGGTAGCCCAGGGCATCGAAGATGCCGTTGGCAAGAAAGAACAGAAGCTGAAAGATGAAGAACTGGTCGAAGCCTTCGCCTCGCTGCAAAAGCGTGCTGAAGAGCGTATGGCCAAGATGAGCGAAGAGTCGGCAGCCGCCGGCAAGAAATTCCTCGAAGAAAACGGCAAGAAGGCCGGTGTCACCACCACCGCTTCGGGCCTGCAGTACGAAGTAGTGAAGAAAGCCGATGGCCCACAGCCTAAGCCGACCGACGTCGTCACTGTTCACTACACCGGCAAGCTGACCAACGGCACCGTATTCGACAGCTCCGTCGAGCGCGGCAGCCCGATCGATCTGCCAGTCAGTGGCGTGATCCCGGGTTGGGTTGAAGGTCTGCAACTGATGCACGTTGGCGAGAAGTACAAACTGTACATCCCTAGCGATCTGGCTTACGGCGCTCAGTCGCCAAGCCCGGCAATCCCGGCCAACTCGGTTCTGGTCTTCGACCTGGAACTGCTGGCCATCAAGGATCCAGCCAAAGAAGAAGCCGCTGCCAAGTAACACGCAACGGCTCGAAAACAACGCCTCGCTAATGCGGGGCGTTGTTGCATCTGCAGGTTGGGAAAGGTAAACAGAGCGAACTGACGCCGTTCAACACAGTCATAGCTTTGAGGCTGCCCGCGCTAGACGCCCTGAGCTGCCAAGTCAATGAAATATTGGGCTTTTTTATGTGAGTAAAAAACGCCCGATCTGAGCGCAGCCCTTATGAAACGGGGCTCTCAGCGCTGAAATGCAGCTCTGTTCACAAGGTTATCCACAATTTGTGTGGATAACATTTCAACGGGAAGAATAGATGAAAGCTCCGTGGAATTTCGCTCGATTCCTGCCGTTGGCCGGTCGCCTGCTGGCCCGTGGACGCCTGCCGACCCTGTTGTTTGCCGTGGCCAGCAAAGGCGCGGCGCAAGGCAATCGCCTGGGCAAGCTCAAGGATGATCTGCGCTTGCTGCAGTCGTTATGCCTGGCCTACTGGCGTGGCGAGTATCGCGCGATCAGTGCCAAGTCGCTGATTTCGGTGGTGGCGGGCCTGATGTATTTCCTCAGCCCGGTGGATGCCATTCCGGATTTCATTCCCATGTTCGGCATGCTCGATGACATCGCTGTCCTCGCCTGGCTGATGAAAACCCTCGATGACGAACTCAACGCCTTCCGCCTGTGGCGCAAACGCCAGCAACCCGAAAAGCTGGCGGTGGTTGAACTCCTCCCTGATACCCCTGAACAATTGCAGCTGCAAGGCCCGAAAAAGCCCTGACTGACCAAGTCTGCCTACAGATAGATACCACTCGCGACCGTAGCCGCTGTTAGGATTACACTTCTAGGGAAAAGTGCCGACTCGCTAAGTGGTGTTGTCCTACGGGGTAGTCATGGATATTCAGATAATTGCACGCGATGGCGAACCCGAATACGCGGTTCTGCCGTGGGCTCAATATCAGGCTTTACTGAAAGCAGCAGGGATCAACGCAGCACCGGTGCAGCAGCCAGCAGCGCCGCTCGCCACCTCGCCGGAGCCGATTCTTCCGGGTCTGGATCAATTACGCAGTTTGCGCGAAGGGAAGGGCATCGCCATCGAGGCGCTGGCCCGCACGGTAGGCATCAGCCCGTCTTACCTGGCCATGATCGAAAGTGGTGAGCGTCAGCCCGACGCCGCGATTCGCCGCAGCCTGGCCTGGGAACTGACGGTGCCGGGTTGGAGGGACGAATCGTGAGCGTACGCATCAGCCGTCAACATTGGGACGGATTGCTGGGGGAACTGGACCAGGCGCGCCGTCAGCGCCATCTTCTGACCTATCGAGCCTTGCTTGAGCGTTTGCAGCTGCCGACGCCGGCGATGCAGACGCTGACGGCTGCGCTGGAGCATCTGGCCGCACTGGATGCCAAAGCCGAGCAGCCTTTGCGCAGTTCGCTGGTCATTAGTCAGGGTGCGAGTCGTTTGCCGCGTACCGGGTTCTTTGAATGTGTCGAGCGTCTGGGGCGCTTTTCCGGGCCGTCAGATGGCGTTGCGGCGGCGTCCTGGCATGCGTCGGAAGTAGTGCGGGTCTTCGAATACGAATACCCGGAATCGGCGGAGGCCTGAGTGTTTCTGTGGCTCAAGGCGCGGGCCGGTTACTGGCTGGCCCGCAGGCTGTTTCATTGGTCGTGGTTCGTTCGCCAGCCGCGTGGCTGGCGCTGGCTTGAGGGCCAGTTTGCGCGCATGGCCAACCTCGGCGATGTCGATGCTCAAAGCTTTTATGGGCACATTCTGACTTTTCGCGGCGTTGGGCTAGGCGCGCGTGAAGAAGGCGTGCGTCTGCTGCGTCTGGCGGCGTTGGCCGGCGACGGTAAAGCCGCTTATCAAGTCGGCGTGATCAGCCTCGCCGGTACGCCGAGCAAGGCGCCGGATCCCGTTGAGGCCGCTCGTTGGTGGAGCATGGCCGCCAAGGCCGGCCACCCGTTGGCCGAGCTGAAGCTGCAACAGCTGATGGCTGGTGATTCAACGCAGTAATTCCATGTATGTCTTCTAAATAAACGCGGCGTGAGGTTTTCCTCACGCCGCGTTTACGTTTCTGCCTGCACGTTTTTCGATTGATGCTGGGTTGCAGATTAGTCCTACATCCTTTGCCTACTCGCCTGACTTCTTTCCTCTTTGATCCCCCGCACAGTTCCCGCGACTAATTTCTTGCGCGAGGGACCGCTCATGCTTCAGCCCGTTTTTCAGTCCACCTTGTTTGCTCGCGTGTGTTGATGGAAGCCATCGCGCGCATCGAGCAGGAACTCGACAGCTTTCCGCAAACGCTCAGCCTCTACCGCGAACAGCTTGATCACTGGCTCAGTCGCAGGGCGGACCAGATCAGCGAGGCAGCAGACCTGCCGTCGCTGGTGGGTATGGAGCGGATCATCCGCTTCGGCGATAGCAGCACGGCGGTCAGCAGCAGCGACGACGAATTTTCCTCCAGTGTCGTCCAGTGCCCGCAGGGCGGGCTGATGCAGATCGAGAGCAAATTCGAATCGGTCTATGACATCCCGCTGGGCAACATTTCCGTCGATGTGGTCGACGTGGATAGCGGCAAGACCAGCCCGGTCACCCTTGATCAGCAGGGCAAGGCTGAATTCAGAGGCGAAGAGGGCAAGTTCTACCGTGTTTTGGTTCACAGCGCTGTCACCTCCAGTCAAGTCACCGAGCTGTTCGAATCCTACGACGGTTTGACCGGCGAACTGGAACACTGGCTGCGTAGCGAGTGGCAAGGTTTCAAGCCGCAGTGGTCACAGTCGGTGGCGATAGCGGCCAGCAACGGCATGCTTGCTGGAAGTTGGGCCGCTATCGAAGGCGTGTGGGACAGCCTCGGTCTGCTCTCGGAAATTCTCCAGGACCCCGGCAAGTTTGCCGAGCGTCTAGGCAGCGGCGCGGCTGATCTGATCGAGCTGGCACAGACCGCTCCGGATCTCATGGAAAAGCTGCAGTTGCTGGTCAGTGACGAGGCGGCGCTGTGCTTGCTGCTACGGTCGGCGAGTCTGTGGCTGGACATGCTGCCGCCCAGCGCGATTGCCGACAAGTCCGCTGAAGTGGCGTCGATGATGATCGTGCAACTGATCATCGATGTGTTGATCAGCGTGGTGCTGACGTTTGTCGGAGCGGGGGCGGGGATCGCTTATCTGACGCTACGTCTGGCCGATCGTGCAGCCCAGTTGTTCAGCGTTGCCAAGCGTCTGGTCAAAGCGCTGTTTGGCATCGTCAGCACGTTTATTGAATACGTCGATCGTTACAAAGCCGTTGCCGCGCGAGGCATTGCCGCCGGGGTGAAAAACGGCCGGATGCAATTGCGCTGGGATGCCAAGCGCAACGCCATGTTGAAGAAAGACGAGCCCCACGACGACGTCCCCGACCAGGCGAAAAACCCCAACGGCGACGCCGCCGATTGCGTGCCCAAAACCTGTACCAATGGCTGCCCGGTGTCGATGGTCACCGGCGAAGAGCTGCTGACCCTGACCGACGCCGTGCTCGACGGCGTGCTGCCCTTCGAGTTCACCCGCTTGTACCGCAGCAGCGCGGTCGAGATCGACATCGGCCTGGGTTTCGGCTGGAGCCATACGCTCGCGCATCGCCTGGCCTTCGACAGCGATGGCGTGATCTGGATCGACCACGAGAACCGCCGCACTCGGTTTCCCCTGCCAAACGTCGCGCGTCCAGCGATTCACAACAGCCTGTCGCGGGCGGCGATCTTTCTCGGCGAGGAACCGGAAGAACTGATCCTCGCCCTGGCCGGGGAAACCGCACGGTTCTATCACTTTCGCGCCGGCCGGCTGACCGCAATCAGCGATGTCTACGGCAATCGTCTGACCCTGCAACGCGATCGCTCCGACCGCATTCAGCGTCTGGACAACGGCGCCGGGCGCGCGCTGCTGTTGCGGTATGACCGCGCGCAACTGGTGGCGGTCGATTATCAGGTGTTTGTTCAGGGCGAGTGGACCACCGAGCAGAACCTCGCCACCTACAGCTTCGATGCGCGGCAACGCCTGTTGATCGCGACCAACGCAGTCGGCGA
>NZ_JAGRQJ010000005.1:0-1304 GCF_018132745.1 Pseudomonas sp. 14A
GGCGCGGTCACCGAATACCGCTACGACGAACTCGGACGGCTGATCGCGCTGATTCCGCCGGACGATGCGCCAACGTCCTACGAGTACCGCAACGGTTTTCTCTACAAGCGTTGCCGTGGTGATGCGGTGTGGATCTACCGACGCAACGCTGAAGGCGCCGTCACCGAAGCGGTCGATCCCGACGGCCAGGTCACGCATTACTACTACAACCTGCGCGGGCAGTTGCTGTCGCTGCGCTATCCGGACAGCAGCCGCCACCGCTGGGTGTGGAACGAGCTCGGCCAGCTCATCGAAGAAACCCTGCCCGATGGCGGCGTGCGGCGCTTTTCCTACGATGCACTGGGCCGGCGGATTACCACTCAGGACGAATTTGGTGTTGTCAGTCGTCAGCAGTGGGACGCCGCCGGCCGACTGATCCTGACGACTTCTCCTACGGGCAGCACGCGCGCCTACAGCTACGGCGCCTACGGCCAGATCACCGCCGAACGCGATGAACTCGGGCGCATCACCCGCTATGAATATGACGATGATTTGCACCTGGTCTCGCGGCGGATCAATCCTGACGGCACCCGCGTGCAGTACCGCTACGACCATGCGCGGCTGTTGCTGACCGAGATTGAAAACGAATCGGGCGAAAAGTACCGACTGGATTACACGCCGACCGGATTGATTCGACAGGAAACCGGGTTTGATGGGCGGCGCACCGCGTACGTTTACGACCTCAATGGTCATCTGCTGGAAAAGACCGAGTTTGGTGATTTCGGCCCCAGTCTGGTTACCCAATACGAGCGCGACAGGGCCGGGCGTTTGCTCGTCAAAACCCTGCCAGACGGGATCAAAGTCCGCTACGACTACGACCGCCTCGGTCGATTGGTTGCCGTCGATGACGGCCAGAACCATCCGCTGGCCTTCGAGTACGACCGTCAGGATCGCTTGATCACCGAGCATCAGGGCTGGGGCACCTTGCGCTACGCCTATGACGCGTGCGGCCAGCTCAAACGCCTGCGCCTGCCGGACAACAGCAAGCTCGATTACCACTATGCCAAGGGCGGTGCGCTGAGCGCCATCGACCTCAACGGCACGCCGCTCACGCGCCACGTCTACCACTGCGGTCGCGAACAGCAACGCCAGCAGGGTCTGCTGCTCAGCGAATATTCCTACGACGATCAGGGCCGCTTGCTCGCCCATGCTGTAGGCCATCGCCACGCTTCGCTGTACCGCCGCGATTATGCCTACAGCGCCAACGGCAATCTCGAGCACATCGCCGACAGCCGCCACGGCCAGCGCACCTACGGCTACGACGC
>NZ_JAGRQJ010000006.1:0-758 GCF_018132745.1 Pseudomonas sp. 14A
TCGCTGTACCGCCGCGATTATGCCTACAGCGCCAACGGCAATCTCGAGCACATCGCCGACAGCCGCCACGGCCAGCGCACCTACGGCTACGACGCCCTCGACCGGTTGATCCGCGTACGTCACTCGCGCGACGAACTGTCCGAATCCTTCGCCCACGACCCGGCGGGCAACCTGCTGATGCAGGATCGCCCCGGCCCTGCGCAGATCAAAGGCAACCGCCTGCTGATGCAAGGCGATCGGCATTACGACTACGACGCCTTCGGCAACCTGATCCGCGAACGCCGAGGCCACGGCCAGACCCTGGTCACCGAATACCGCTACGACTGCCAGCACCGCCTGATCGGCCTGACCCGCCCCGACGGCCAGACCGCCACTTATCAATACGACGCCTTCGGCCGGCGCATCCGCAAAACCGTCGACGGCGCCGTCACCGAATTTTTCTGGCAAGGCGAACACCTCGTCGCCGAAAGCAGCGCCAGCCAATACCGCAGCTTCCTCTACGAACCCGGCACCTTCCGCCCGTTGGCGATGCTGGATGGCAAAGGCCCGAAAAAAGCCTGCCCGTTCTACTACCAACTCGACCACCTCGGCACCCCACAGGAACTCACCGACTACAGCGGCGAAATCGTCTGGTCCGCGCAATACGACGCCTACGGCAAAGTCGCCGCCGTCACCCTGGCCGGCGAGGATTACCTCGACCAACCGCTGCGGTTTCAGGGGCAGTACTTCGATGTTGAAAGTGGGCTGCATTACAACCG
>NZ_JAGRQJ010000007.1:0-120817 GCF_018132745.1 Pseudomonas sp. 14A
GCATCGGTATTACGACCCGAGATTGGGGCGGTATCTGACCCCGGACCCGGTGAAGCTCGCGGGTGGGTTGAATCAGTACCAGTACGTGCCGAATCCGACGGGATGGGTGGATCCGTTGGGGTTGACGTCCAATTGCCCGCCGCCGAATAAGCCTGGGTGTGAGGTTCCGGGTGGGATTGGTGGGGCTAAAGTGGATGATGGTGAACCTGCGCTGCCGAAGATGACGGCTCAGGAGCGTCGGGCGAGGATTGATGAATTAGCTGAAGAAAACGCATACCGACGTTTGCATGAAATGGAGAATCCACAAAATGGAGAGCATTTTCTGGAAAAGCACGGCGCCCAAACAACACTACGGTCGCAATTTGAAAGGATCATGACAGGAAAAAATCCAACGACTGGCGTTATAGAGACCTACACCGGTGGATCGCACCATGGAGAACCTAAAATTCCAAGCGCGGCTACTCATTTTTTCAGCCATAGAGATCAGCTGAACGCTATCTATAGAGCAAAACTTATATTCAGTCAGACTAATCTTCAAACATCTAGAAGGCCTATGGATATGGGAAAGATAATTGGGGAAGGTTATACCAGAGACGGCATTTATGGGCAGCAGAGGAAAGCCGTGGTTATTCTGAGAGCTAATGGCGATACCGTGACTTCATATGCGGATTTTGAATGATGAAAAAAACGTATGAAATTGTGGATATAAAAAACTTATTGTTTGTTTTTGATATAGAGAATACTACTGATGTCGAGAGGGAACGATTAATAGTTGAAAAAAATGTAAACGATTCGCGTCAGTTAAAAGAGCTTTTCGATACTGTGTTAAGGCATGAATTTTGTGAATACTCAGATGCAGAACAAGAATCGCTAATAAATACTGTCGAACATTTTTTGGAGAGAAACGACAATTTCGACCGTGTATTTAATCGAATGACAACTTATTTTGACGAAGAAATTACCGATAGGTCTAGTTTTATGAGACTTCTATTGGAGTGCTTAACAAAGTATCGGGATGAAACGGGCTGTGGCTAAAAATCTGCATTCTGGAGTGGCGCCTGGCAAGTAAGCACGCACTCTACTACGTCGAGCTTAACCGACTAACTGTGATGCCTTTGGAGACGCCGTAGGATCGAGCAAATACACACTAAACCCCACAACCCCCTTCGCATGATGCTTAGCCTGCGAGGCCATCTCCGCAAGCTGGCTGGCATCAAGCGCTGCACAAGCCTCAGGTCGCAGATGCACCACCCCGATCGATAACGACAACAACGCAAACTCCTGCCGCACTCCCTGTCTGTTCGGCGCTACAAAACAACCGGCTTCCAGATGCTCGGGCCGATAGAAGCGGCGGCATTGGCTCTGGAAGTCGTCGAGCAGTTGGTTGAGGCGTTTGCGCCAGTCTTCGGGGCCGAGGACGAGAAGGAAGTCGTCGCCGCCGATGTGGCCGACGAAGTCGCGGGTGGGGTCGATGCGTTCGTTGAGGCATTGGGCCAGGCAGAGCAGGACTTCGTCGCCACGGCCGTAGCCGTAGATGTCGTTGAAGGGTTTGAAGCTGTCGATGTCGACGTAGCAGATAATGGACTCGCGGGCCTGTTGCAGCAGGCGCGTGAGGCATTGCTGGATCGGTACGTTGCCCGGGAGCAGGGTGAGGGGGTTGGCGTAGCGTGCCTGCTGGATTTTCAGTTCGGTGATCAGCTTCAGCACGTCGATGACCCGGCCGAGGCCTAGATAGCCGCCGTTGAGGGTGATGATGAAGTCTTCTTCGATGCGCTGGCGGGCGCGGCTGGTGATCAGGCGGCTGACTTGCTGCAGTGACTGGCTTATTTCCACGGCGAGGAAATCATCGTTCATCAGACGGCTGATCGGTTTGCGCGCAAACAGGTCGGTGGCAAACGGTTTGAGCAGCGCGTCCGACAGCGAGTGGCGATGGACGATGCCGCAGGGCTGGCCTTGTTCGTCGAGTACCGCGAGCGAATTGAGGTTGGCCTGGCGGCGGAAGGCTTCCAGTACCGTCGCGGTGGGCGTATCGCGTTGCACGGCGGGCTGGTCGTTGAGCAGGGCGCTGAGGTCGCTGCCTTCGTCATTCAGCGCGACAGCGCTGCTATCGTGTTTGGGCATCAAGGCGCGAGCGTCGCGGGACGGATGTTCCTGAGGGCGGCCGAGCAGGTAGCCCTGCACCAGGTCGACGCCCATTTCAGTCAGCACCGCGAGTTCTTCCGGCAACTCGATCCCCTCGGCAATCACCTGCGCGCGGGACGCTTTGGCGATTTGCAGAATCGAACCGACAAACTCTCTTTTCAATGCATCCTGATGAATACCGTCGATGAAGTGCCGGTCGATCTTCACGTAATCCGGACGCAATTCCGACCACAGGCGCAGGCTCGAATACCCCGCGCCCAAGTCGTCCAGCGCAATGGAAAAGCCCATCGCCCGGTAGTGATGCAGAGCGGTTTGCAGCAACTGAAAGTCATCGATCGGGGTCTGCTCGGTGAGCTCGATTACCACTTGGCTCGGCGCAATGCCCAAGTCCTGCAACAGCTGCAACGTTCGTCCGGGTTGGTGCGCGGCCTCAAGCAAGGATTCCGGCGAAACGTTGAGGAACAGTTTGCCCGGCAACTGCTGCTCATTGAACCGGCGACAGGCGCTTTGTCGGCAGGCGATCTCCAGTTCGCTCAATCGGCCAGCCTGTCGCGCCACGGCGAACAGGGCAATCGGCGAGTGAAGAGGGCTGTTGGACGGGCCACGGGTCAGGGCTTCGTAGCCGAGAATACGTCGCTCGGAGAGGCAGATGATCGGCTGGAACAGGCTGTGTAAACCGCTTTGAGTCAGGATCGAGCTCAAGGCGCTCAGCTGTTCGGTCGTGGTCATGGCAGTCTCTGGCGATAAAAAAAGGACCGGGAGCGCTTGCTCCCGGTCCTTTATTGCACGACAGAATGATGACTGCTTGATGACGATCCGGGGATCGTCAGCACTAAATTGCCATCACTTACTTCTTGGCCACCTGATTGCTCAGTTTCAGGTAATCCAGCAGCACGCGCCCGGTTTCGCTCAGATAGGCATCGTCTTCCGGTTTGACCTTGTCCGGCTCGGCAGCGGCCAGTGCGTCTTCGTCTTCTTTCTTCAGCTCTTTGAGCGGTTCTTCGCCTTTGGCCTTGCGACGGATGTTCTCCATCGCCAGTTGCTTGGCGTCGATGTCGGCGTGCTGGGCGCGACGATCGGCTTCGTTGAGGCTGACGGTTTTTTCTTCCATCAGTTTCTGCGCCAGGGCCAGCTTGTCGCGGATGAACACGAACTCGGCATCCTTGTTGGTGCGCGCGTCATGTTCGGACTTCAGCTGGGCGAGGAACGGCTTGAACGGATCGGCCGCCGGTTTGATCGCCGCGCGTATGGTGTCCCACGGCATGGCTTCCGGCAGAGCGCTCTCGCCGATTTCCTTGGTGTCGATCAGCGATGGGTAGTCGATGTCCGGCAGCACGCCCTGATGCTGGGTGCTCTGCCCGGAGACACGGTAGAACTTGGCCAGAGTCAGTTTCAGTTCGCCATGGTTCAGCGGCTGAATGGTCTGCACGGTGCCTTTGCCGAAGGTCTGGCCACCGATGATCAGCGCGCGGTGGTAGTCCTGCATGGCGCCGGCGAAGATCTCCGAGGCCGAGGCGGACAGGCGGTTGACCAGCAGCGCCATCGGGCCTTTGTAGAACGCGCCCGGGTTTTCATCTTCGAGCACGTCGACACGGCCGTCGGCGTTACGCACGAGTACGGTCGGACCTTTGTCGATAAACAGGCTGGTCAGCTCGGTGGCTTCCTGCAGGGAGCCGCCGCCGTTGTTACGCAGGTCGATGACTACGCCGTCGACTTTGTCCTTCTGCAACTCGGTGAGCAGCTTCTTGACGTCGCGAGTGGTGCTCTTGTAATCCGGATCGCCGGCACGGAATGCCTTGAAGTCGAGGTAGAAGGCCGGGATCTCGATCACGCCAAGTTTGTAGTCCTTGCCGTCCTGTTTCAGGCTGAGGATCGACTTCTTCACGGCCTGGTCTTCGAGCTTCACCGCTTCACGGGTGATCGGCACGATCTTGGTGGTCTGGTCGTTCGGCGCATTGCTCGCCGGGATCACTTCCAGACGCACCACGGTACCTTTCGGACCGCGAATCAATTTGACCACTTCGTCCAGGCGCCAGCCGACCACGTCGACCATCTCTTTATTGCCTTGGGCAACGCCGATGATCTTGTCGGCCGGAGCGACCTGCTTGGTCTTGTCCGCCGGGCCTGCCGGCACCAGACGCACGACTTTCACTTGATCGTTGTCGCTCTGCAACACGGCGCCGATGCCCTCGAGGGACAGGCTCATGTTGATGTCGAAGTTTTCCGCGTTATCCGGCGACAGATAGTTGGTGTGCGGGTCGTAGGACATGGCGAAGGTGTTGATGTACGCCTGGAAGATGTCCTCGGCACGGGTCTGGTCCAGACGCGCCAACTGATTCTTGTAGCGCTTGGTCAGGGTTTCCTGGATCTGCTTCGGCTCTTTGCCGGCGATCTTCTGGCGCAGCACTTCGTCCTTGACGCGTTTGCGCCACAGGTCGTCGAGTTCCGCGGTGGACTTGAGCCAAGGCGCGTCCTTGCGATCGATCAGCAAGGTCTCCTTGGTGTTGAAGTCCATTTTGTCGACGCCTTTGTTCAGCTCGGCAAGGGCGAAGTCCAGACGCGCTTTCACGCGGTCCAGGTAGCGCTTGTAGATGGTGAACCCGGCGTTGAGGTCGCCGCTTTTGAGGAAGTCGTCGAACTGCGTCTTCCACTTGTCGAATTCGGCGATATCGCTGGCCATGAAATAGCTGCGCGATGGGTCGAGCAGCTTGATGTAGCTGTCGTAGATGATCACCGAGCGCGCATCGTCGAGCGGCGGCTTGCTGTAGTGGTGACGCTTGAGCAACTCGACGACGTTCAGGCTGGCGATGACTTCATCGCGATCAGGCTGCAACTTGTCCCAGCTGTTGGCTGCGAATGTGGTGCCCGACACCGGCAACAGGCCGATACCGATGAAAAGAGCGAGGGCGGTGCTGGGGAGCAGATGCTTCATGCTGATTCGACGCGGGGACAATTGATAACGCATATTAGGCCGTCTTTGAAGTCGCCGGTTCTTTGAGAGCCGGTCGCATAATGCAAAAAGCCCGGCGCTACAGCTTCGGGCTCAGTCCAGACTCACTATGGAGGCAGTGTGAAGGCATTGCAAGGCGTTGAAGGTCAAGTGGCATGGGTTGAAGAGCCGAGTCCTACCTGCGATGTAGGACAAGTCCGCATCCGGGTGGCGGCAGCCGGCCTCAATCGCGCCGATTTATTACAGAAGGCAGGGCTTTATCCGCCCCCGCCCGGTGCCAGCCACGTGCTCGGTCTTGAGTGCTCCGGGGTGATCAGCGAAGTCGGTGCGGGCTCGTCCTGGCAAGTCGGCGACCGGGTTTGCGCCTTGCTGGCCGGGGGCGGCATGGCTGAAGAGGTGGTCGTCGACGGACGGCACGTGCTGCCGGTGCCCGAAGGTGTTTCGCTGATCGAGGCGGCGGCATTGCCCGAGGTGTACGCCACCGTCTGGCTGAATGTGTTTCAACTTGCAGCGTTGAAACCCGGTGAGAAAATTCTCCTGCACGCCGGCGCAAGTGGAATCGGTTCAGCCGCCATTCAGCTGTGCAAAGCCTTCGGTAACCCGTGCTGGGTCAGCGTCGGTTCCGCCAAGCGCCTGGCTTACTGCGAAGCGTTGGGTGCGCAAGGCGGCGTGGTGCGCACCGATGATCTCGAAAGCCTGCGCGACTTCGGGCCGTTCGATGTCATCCTCGACCCGGTGGGCGGCAATTATTCGGCACTGAACCTCAAGTTGATGGCGCTGGACGGGCGTTGGGTGTTGATCGGTTTGATGGGCGGGCGCGAGGCGAAACTGGATCTGGCGCAGGTGTTGGCCAAGCGTGTGCAACTGCTCGGTTCGACGTTGCGCAGCCGTGACGATCAGTTCAAGGCCGATCTGCTCAGCGATCTGGGCCAGCATGTGTGGCCGCTGTTTGCCGAGGGCCGCTTGCGTCCGCAACTGGCCAAAGCGTTTGCAGTGAAGGATGCCGAGGCGGCGTTTGCCGAACTGGCGAGCAATACGGTGGCGGGCAAGTTGGTGTTGGTGATCAATGAGGGTTTGAGCTGACAGCAAAGCAAGGTCAAAAGATCGCAGCCTCCGGCAGCTCCTACAGAGGCACGCATTGCAAAAGTAGGAGCTGCCGAAGGCTGCGATCTTTTGCTTTTATTTCCAGAGGTGGATCGGCCAGCCGGCCTTTTCGGCGTGCTCAAGCAGCACCGGATCCGGATTGACCACGTGGGGGAAGTCCACTTTAAGCAACAACGGCAGATCGTTGCGCGAATCGGAATAAAAACTCGCGCCTTCGAGGTTTTCTTCTTCGGCGTCCAGCCATTCCAGCAAGCGGGTGATTTTGCCTTCGCGGTAAGTCAGGGTGCCGACGGTTTTACCGCTGTATGCGCCGTGGGCTACTTCCAGTTCGATGGCGAGAACCTCATCAATACCTAATCGTTCGCCGATCGGCTTGACCAGATGGATACCCGACGCCGAGATCACCAGAATCCGGTCACCGGCCTTGCGGTGGGCGGCGATGGTTTTGGTCGCATCGCTGAAGATGATCGGTTCGATGAAATCCTCCACCCACGGGCCAACCAAGTGCTCGATTTCCTCAGGGGTGCGGCCAATCAGCGGTTCGAGACTGAAGGCCATATAGTCTTCCATCGCCAGATGTCCGCGGCCGTAGGCATCCATCAGTTCCTTGTCACGCTGCATGAACGACTCGCCATCGACCCAGCCGAGGCGGACCATCTGCTCACTCCATAGCGAGGAACAGTCACCGTGAATCAACGTTTCGTCCAGATCAAAAATTGCCAAAGCCATCGGTTCTCTCCGAGAACAGCTTCAAGCCATGAGCTTCAAGCTGCAAGAATTGGAATCAAGTACGCCGCAGTCTACAACTTGAAGCTTGTAGCTCGAAGCTCGCAGCTGCTTTTAAGCTACTTCGCACAGGGCGCCCGGATCGATGGAAAGGGCCAGGCGCTGCCCATCTGGATGCAGATCGGCGGCGGAGCGGTTAAGCACATCGACCACCAGTTCCACGCCGCGTGCTTCGACGCGATAGCGAATGACGTTGCCGAGCAGGCTGTGGCTGCGGATCTGTGCGTCGAGTTCGCCGTCGAGGCTCAGTTCGATGGCTTCCGGGCGGATGGCGATGCGGTGGTTGACCGGCCGTTGCAACAGCTTTGAGGCGGCAGCGGCATCGAGCAGGTTGTAGTTGCCGATGAAGCCGGCGGCGAACACATCGACCGGCGCGGTATAGAGGGTTTCGGCGTCGCCGCTCTGGACGATCTTGCCCTGATTCATCAGGAATATCCGGTCCGACATGGTCAGCGCTTCTTCCTGATCGTGGGTGACGAAGATCGTGGTCAGGCCAAGTTCGCGCTGAATCTGGCGAATCTGTTCGCGCAGGTGTTTGCGTATCCGTGCGTCGAGGGCTGACAAAGGCTCATCCAGCAGCAACAAGCGCGGGCGGGTTACCAGTGAGCGGGCGAGGGCGACGCGCTGGCATTGGCCACCTGAAAGCTGATGCGGATAGCGGCTGGCGAAGTCGTGCAGCTCGACCAGTTTCAACACTTCAGAGACGCGCTTGTGGCTGTCATCGGCGTTGACCTTTTGCATACGCAGGCCGAAGGCGACGTTCTGTTCGACGGTCATGTTTGGGAACAGCGCATAGCTTTGAAAGACCATGCCGATTCCGCGTTTCTGCGGACTCAACGGCACGATGTCGACGCCCTCGAGCAGGATCTTGCCGCCGTCCACCGGGGTCAGCCCGGCGATGCAACGCAGCAAGGTCGACTTGCCGCACCCGGACGGGCCGAGGAGGGTGACGAACTCGCCTTTATTGATTTCGCAATCGATGTCGCTGAACACCGTGGTGCCGGCATAACTTTTCTGCAGGTGTTGGACGCTGACGTAGCTCATTCGCTTTTGTCCTTGTTCAAGATGTTGGCGATCCAGGTCAGGACCAGCACGAAAAAGAAATACGAAATGACCAGCGCACTGGTGAAGTGGCCGCTGCTGTTACGCATGTTGTTCAGGTACACCTGCAGTGTTTCGTAGCGGGTGCCGACGAGGATGTTGGCGAACACGAATTCACCGAAGAGGAACGAGAACGACAGCAGCAGCGCCACCATCAGGCCTTTGCGCAGATTCGGCAGCACCACCAGAAACGCCGCTTGAAAGGTGCTGGCGCCGAGCAGTTGCGCGGCGTCCATCAGGTCGCGCAGGTTGATCGCTTGCAGGTTGTTGGTGATCGCGCGGTACATGAACGGCAGCGCCACGGTGAAGTAGCAGCCGATCAGAATCCATGGCGTACCGACCAT
This sequence comes from Pseudomonas sp. 14A, assembly GCF_018132745.1. Classification (NCBI taxonomy): domain Bacteria; kingdom Pseudomonadati; phylum Pseudomonadota; class Gammaproteobacteria; order Pseudomonadales; family Pseudomonadaceae; genus Pseudomonas; species Pseudomonas sp. 14A. The sequence goes on from NZ_JAGRQJ010000007.1 coordinate 8,428, forward strand.
CGCCATCGGCCCGGAACCGTAGAGCTGCAACAGCCCCACCGAGGACACCACTGGCGGCACCGCGAAGGGCAGCAGGATTAGGATGTTCATCAGTGCATCGAGTTTCGGGAAGTAGTAATGCACGACGAACAGCAGCGGCAGGATCAGCAGCACCGACAGCACCAGCGCGCCGACACAGACAATCAGCGACTGACCGAATGCATGCAGAAAGCGCGGATCGCTCCACAACTGGATGTACCACTTGAAGGTGAAGCCACTCGGCAGAATCGTTGCCGACCAACTGCTGGCGATCGAGTAGACCAGCGTGCCCAGCAGCGGCAACAACAGGATGGCGAACAGCAGATAAACCACGACGCGGTGGTAGAGGCCGGCCGGGCCGGATTCAGCGCGAGACATGGTAGCTCCTCTTCAACAGCAGTTGATGCACGACGGTGACGATGGTCATCAGCGCCACGAGCACCACGGCCAGGGCGCTGGCCAGGTTCGGGTCAAGGGAAATGTCGCCGGAGACCATCGCCGCAATACGGATCGGTAGAACGTTGAAGTTGCCGGTGGTCAGCGCATAAACCGTGGCGTAGGCGCCGAGGGCGTTGGCCAGCAGGATCACGAACGTGCCGAGCAGCGCCGGGGTCAACACCGGCAGGCCGATGTGCCGCCAGAACTGCCAGCCGTTGGCGCCGAGCAGTGCGGCGGACTCGCGCCAGTCTTCCCGCAGAGCGTCGAAAGCCGGGTAGAGCAGCAACACACCGAGCGGGATCTGGAAGTAGGTGTAGAGGATGATCAGGCCGGTTTTCGAGTACAGGTTGAAGTCCTGAATGATCCCCGACTGCTTGAGCATGATGGTAATGCTGCCGTTGAAACCGAGCAGGATGATGAAGGCGAACGCCAGCGGCACGCCGGCAAAATTGCTGGTCATGTTGGCGAAGGCATTCACGAAGTTGCGCAGCTTCGAATCGACGCGGCGTAGTGAATACGCACCCAGCACGGCGATGATGATGCCGAATACGCTCGACCAGAAACTGATCTCCAGGCTGTACTGGATCGCCTGCCGATAGAACTTCGAACCGAAGATCTTGCTGAAGTTGGCCAGGCCCCAGCCGGACTCTTCCGGTTGCAGGCTGTTGATCATCACCCAGACCAGCGGGGCAATTTCGAAGACGATGAAGAACAGCGCGAAGGGCACCAGGCACAGCGCCGCGAGCCATTTACCGCGAGTCATGGCATTCACTTGAACAACTCCCGGCATACAGGTTTGTCATGGGGCACGCCGAGCAGTTCGCAGATCGTGCCGCAGAGCTCGGTCTGCTTCGGTGTGACGTCAGGGTTCAGGCTGAAGACCTCGCCGAGGACGAACAGCGGCACCTGACGTTCTTCCGCCAGCAGGCCGTTGTGCGAACGATCGTTGTTCATGCCGTGGTCGGCGGTCACCAATACCTGATAACCAGCGTCGAGCCAGCTCTGCAGATAATCGGCAAGGATGACGTCAGCCGAACGTGCGCTGTTGCGGTATTGCGAGCTGTCGAGGCCGTGCTTGTGTCCGGCGTCGTCGATGTTCATCGGGTGGATCAGGAGGAAATCCGGCGCGTGGCGCAGGCGCAGGCTTTCGGCGTCGGCGAACAGGTGCGAATCCGGATAATGATCGTTCCAGTAGAAGTGGCCGTACTGGATCGGCAGAGTCGGATCATTGGTGTGGCGGTCGCGCGCAGCCACGAACGGTGAGCGGTTATATAACTCGCTGACCCAGTGATACGCCGCAGCGGCGGTTTTCAACCCGGCATCGCGGGCGTAGTGATAGATGCTGCGCTGGTTGGACAAGCGCGAGACATTGTTATGGACGATGCCGCTGTCGATCGGCGGCACGCCGGTGAGAATACATTCGTAAAGCGGTCGGGACAGCGCCGGCAGTTCGCACTCCAGCTGATAGAGCGCCGCGCGTCCTGCGCCAACATAAGCCTGCAGATGCCCCATGGCGTGACACGCAACCTCGTAGTTGAGGCCGTCGAGCACGACAAGGATGACGGTGTGCTTCATAGGGGCAAGAACTCCGAAAACAAATCTGGAACCAATCTGTGTAGGAGCTGCCGGAGGCTGCGATCTTTTGATGTTGCTTTAAAGGGCAAGATCAAAAGATCGCAGCCTCCGGCAGCTCCTACAGATGAAGGATTACTTCATCTCGACGATGACTTCTTCGTTCCACTGTTGTGGCAGGGCTTTGGAGGTCTTTTCCCACGCATCGGCGTCCTTGACCGGCGTGACCTTCTTGTACTGCTCGTTCGGCAGCAGCTGGGCTTTCACGTCTTCCGGCAGTTGCAGGTGTTCGGCGCGGATCGGCCGGGCGTTGCCGCGGGCGAGGTTGGTCTGGCCGGCGTCGCTGAAGATGTATTCGCGGGTCAGCTTGGCGGCGTTGGGGTTTTTCGCGTACTTGTTGATGATCGTGGTGTAGCCGGAAATCACCGAGCCGTCAGACGGGATCAGCACCACGTAGTCATCCGGATTGGCCATCTTGGCTTTGTAGCTGAGGCCGTTGAAATCCCAGACCACGCCGACTTCGATCTCGCCTTTTTCCATGGTGGCGATGGTCGGGTTGGCCATCGACAGACGACCCTGTTTGGCGAGGTCGGCGAACAGCAGCAGGGCAGGCTTGATGTTTTTCTCGTCACCGCCATTGGCCAGTGCGGCAGCGAGGACACCGTTGGCAGCCTGGGCAGCAGTGCTCACGTCGCCGATGGAGACTTTGTATTTACCGGTTTTCAGGTCAGCCCATTTGGTCGGCACGTCGGAGCCGTTCAGCAGCTTCTTGTTGACGATGAAGGCGATGGTACCGGTGTAGGCCAGCGCCCAGTTGCCGTCCTTGTCCTTGGCCCAGTCCGGAATCTGATCCCAGGTGCTTGGTTTGTACGGTTGCACCACGCCTTGCTTGACCGCGATCGGGCCGAAGGCGGCACCGACGTCGCCGATGTCGGCGGTGGCGTTATCTTTCTCGGCGGCGAACTTGGCGATTTCCTGAGCCGAACTCATGTCGGTGTCGATGTGCTTCAAGCCGTAATTCGCAGCCAGGTCATCCCACGTGCCTTTCCAGTTGGCCCAGTTGTCGGGCATGCCGACGCTGTTGACGGCGCCTTCCGCCTTCGCAGCGGCTTCGAGGGTTTTCAGATCGGTGTCGGCCGCCATGGCGGCGGTGCACATAGCGATGGTCGAGCCTAACAGTGTTGCCAGGAAAAGCTGTTTCATTCCGAAGCTCCTTGGTCGTGTTCAACGCTGCGATTGCGGTTGGTGTTGGTCTAGGTCAGCAATACCTGAGCCAATTTAGGTCGGCTGGATGACATTTTGATGTCGATGGCCTAGTGGCTGATCTTTTATCTGCCATTGTCAGGAAGGTGCCAGACAAGCGTAGACCATGCCCAAAGGCCCGAGGGGTACGGGACTTGGCCGATGTATTGCAAGCCATGAACGCGACCGTTCGGTAGTTTTGTCATCTGTCGGTCATCTGCGCTGCCTAGGCTTGCAACATACGAAAGCGCTTGAATTGGCGTCCGAACTTGCCCCGAAACAGTGCTGGTCTAGTCCAGATAGGTAACGTTGATGCGCGATGAGGCAACGAAAGCGGTGACAGCGATTGGCCAGGTGCTGCAGGAGCAGATCGATCATGGTTTGCTGGCGGCCGGGAGCAAGTTGCCCGCTGAACGCAAGCTCAGCGAGTTGTTCGGGACGACGCGGATCACCGTGCGAGAGGCGTTGTTGCAACTGGAGGCGCAGGGGCAGATTTACCGTGAAGAGCGGCGCGGCTGGTTCGTGTCGCCGCCGCGTCTGGCGTACAACCTGATGCAGCGCAGTCACTTTCACGCGATGGTCAGTGCGCAGGGGCGTGAGCCGTCGACCGAGGTGATTTCGGCGCGGTTGCAGCCGGCTTCGGCGGCGGTGTGCGCGTGGTTGCAGTTGCCGGCCTTGTCGAGCGTGATTCAGATTTGCCGCTCTCGGCGCATTGATGGGCGACTGGTGTTGTATGTGGAGCATTATCTGAATCCGCAGTTTTTTCCGGGGATCCTCGAGTTTGATTTGAATCAGTCGATCACCGAGCTGTATGCGCGGCATTTCGATTTGCACTATGGGCGGGTGAGGTTCGAGATCGTGCCTACGTCTTTATCTGTCGATGCGGCGGCGGCTCTACGGGTGTCGGTGGGGAGTCCGGGACTGAGGATTGCTCGGGTCAATTATGATCAGCATGGGCGGTTGATTGATTGTGATCTGGAGTTTTGGCGGCATGATGCGATTCACGTAGGGGTTGATGTGGTTTGACCTTGGCGGCCTCTGGGCCGACCAGGTTGGTTGGGTTTTGCGTGAATATCCGTTTCTGCGGGTGTTGCTGGTTACGGTTCCGCTCTTACAGCGGGTCACTTTGGCAAACGCCCCAAAGTAACCAAAGGTCTGCGCCCTGACGTTCGGCCCGCTCGCTGGGGCTCGGGGTTCCTTCGCTCCGGGATCGATCCTGGCGCAGCGGCTCCGGTTTGCTTCGCTGCACCTACACTCGCTGTGTACGACTGCGTCGTACGGTCGCTGCGCTCCCACGCCCGGATCAATCCCTCCACTCAGCCTACCGACGGGCTCCGAGATCAAGATCAAAAGCGGTGCTCGAGCTAACGCTCATCGTGTGTAGGAGCTGCCGAAGGCTGCGATCTTTTGCTTTTGCTTTCGCTTTTCTGTGGGAGCGAGCCTGCTCGCGAAAGCGCCCCCACAGTCAACCCCTCTCTACTTGCCCACCCCCGCATTCCCATACAAATAATCCGTCGCCAACGAAGCCAATGTCCTGACTCCAACCACCAACGCCGACTCATCGACAAAGAACCCCGGATTATGATTCGGCGCAGCTTTGCTCATGTCCTGGTCCGTCGGGGTCACCCCGAGAAATACAAACAACCCCGGTGCTTCTTTGGCAAAGAACGAGAAATCTTCCGCCCCACCCACCAGCGGTCCCTGCACCACGTCATCCTTGGCAGCCCACTTCAACGTCGGCAGCATTTTTTCGGTCAGTGCCGGGTTGTTGATGGTCGGGTCGTATTTTTCGATGATGGTGACGTCGGCCTTGGCGCCGCCGCTTTCCGCGATTTTCTCGATGGTCTGGCGCACGTCGCTGTGCAGTTTCTGGCGGATGCCGTAGTCGTAGGAGCGGATCGTGCCGGTCATGTCGAGCGATTCGGGGATGATGTTGTAGCGGGTGCCGCCGTTGATGGTGCCGATGCTGACCACCGACGGGTAAGAGGAAATGTCGGTGCGGCGGCTGACCACGGTTTGCAGGCCGACGATGGTTTGCGCGCCGACGGTGATCGGATCGATGCCGTCCCACGGGCGGCCGGCATGGGTTTGTTTGCCGTGGATCTTGATGCGCAGGTCGTCGGAGCTGGCCAGGGTCGGGCCGGGGCGGTAGGCGATCTGGCCGGCGGGGACGCCGGCCCAGACGTGCAGGCCAAATACCGCGTCGGGTTTCGGCGATTTCATCACGCCTTCCTCGACCATCATCTTCGCGCCCCAGGTGTTTTTGCCGTCGGGAATAAAATCACTCGGACCTTCCTCGGCGGGCTGGAAGTAGAACACTACGGTGCCGGGCAGGGTGTCGCGCATGCCCGTCAGAATTTTCGCTGCGCTGAGCAGGATCGCGGTGTGGGCGTCGTGGCCGCAGGCGTGCATGACGTCGACTTCCTTGTCGAGATACGTGCCTTTGGCTTTCGAAGCGAACGGCAGGTCCGAGACTTCCTTGACCGGCAGCGCATCCATGTCGGCGCGCAGGGCCACGGTCGGGCCGGGCAGGGCGCCTTTGAGCACGGCCACTACGCCGGTGCGGGCGACGCCGGTTTTCACTTCCAGGCCCATGGCTTGCAGCTGTTTGGCGACCAGTTCAGCGGTGCGTTTTTCAGTGTTGCCAAGTTCTGGATGAGCGTGAAGGTCGCGGCGGGTTTCCAGCAGCTCCGGTTCGAGCTTCTGCGCCTGCTCGGCGATGCGCGTGCGGGCGCTGTCCATCGTCGCGGCGCTGGCGTGGCTGGCGACCACGGTGAGCAAAAAGGTCTGGGCAATGCGCGTCAGTTGCATGGGCTTCTCCTTGATTATTGTTGTTGGCTTCCTTGCCTGTGACTGCAACCGTGCTCCTGAGTGCTATTCCTTCGGCTGACCGCCACCGGCAGTAATCACCTGCACACTCATCCGCGGCGTCGCCAGATCCAGCCCCGCCTCATCCAGTTGCCGCTTCAGCGACAAATTGAACGCCCGGGAAACCTCCCACTGTTTGATCGGCGCAGTCTTGAACCGTGCCCGCAGAATCGCGCTGCCGGATTCGAAACTTTCTACACCCTGAATCTCCAGCGGCGACCAGATGTTGCGGCGCTGCAACGGATCGCTGCGCATCTTCTGGCCGACGTCGCGCATCAGTTTGATCGCGTCGTCGATTTCCATGTTGTACGGCACGGCCACGCGGAAGATGGCGTAGCCGAATTCCCGCGAGTAGTTCTTGATGCTTTTGATTTCGCTGAACGGGATGGTGTGGACGATGCCGTCGATATCGCGCAGGCGTACGGTGCGGATGGTCAGGCCTTCGACGGTGCCGAGGTGGCCGCCGACGTCGACGTAGTCGTCGATGGCCAGCGAGTCTTCGATGATGATGAACAGGCCGGTGATCAGGTCAGCGACCAGCGACTGCGCACCGAAACCGATGGCCAGACCGATCACACCGGCACCGGCCAGCAATGGCGTGACGTTCATGCCCATGTTCGCCAGCGCGACGATCAGCGCAATGATGAAAATCGCCACGAACAGCACGTTGCGGATCAGCGGCATCATCGTCTGTGCCCGGGCGTTGGCCAGGCCTTTGCGCGAGCGGGTGAGGGCGTGGTGCACGGCGGTGTCGGCGAGGATCCAGATCAGCCAGGAGAAAATCAGCGTGCCGATCAGGCTGAACAGTTTGACGCTGATGTCATGGCCATCGCCTTCGGCGAACGCGATCAGCGAATGGCCCCAGACGCGCAGGCCCAGTTCGATGAAGATCAGCCACACCAGCAAATGCGTCAGGGTATAGAAGAAGTTTTTCAGTCGCTCCGAGTACAGCGCATGGCGTTTCGGCCCGCGTTGTGGTTTCAGCGAATGACGGCGCACCAGGCCGTTGATGACCATGCACAACACCAGCAGAACCGTGCAGATCAGCGATTGGCGCAGCGCGGTGCTGGTGTCGCCGGCGGAGACGAATGTGGCGAACAGCGAGATGCCGACCAGCACCAGTGCCGGCACGTACCAGAAGGTGCCGAGGATTTCGATGGTGTCGCTGAGGGCGCGGCGGGTCAGGCGGCGTGACAGCGGTTGGTTGCGGATCAGATGCGCGATCGGTCGGCGGAATCGCAGAATGAACAGGCCGGTCGACAGCGCCGCGAGCACATTGGCAGTGGTCGCGGCCGTGTGCGCCAGATGCACGCCCAGGCTCTCGACCAGACGCGGATCGCTCAGCGCTTCGCCAAACGCGGCGAAACTGCCGATCAGCCACAGCGGCCGAAACGCCTGATGACGCAGAATGTACAGCGCGCGATGGCGGTGCGGGCCGTCGAGCAGGGAGAAGGCAATCACGCAGATCGCCGAAAAACAGGTGCCGACCACCAAGGCATAGGCCAGCACCATCGCCAGGCTTTTGCCCAGTGACGACGGCAGCACGTAGCTCATGTACACCGTGATCACCAACGCGATCAGCCACGGTCCAAGCTTGCGCAGGGCAAAACGCAGCATGTCGAGGGCCTTGGGGTGTTGCGGTAATTCTTCGGTGAGGCCAAAGCGCATGCGCACGCGGTGGCCAAGCCAGATCAGCGCGGCGGCGAGCAGGCTCCAGACCATCAGGATCACGGCGAAACCGAAGATGATCGGCAGCCATTCATTGGCCGGCAGCAGCTTGCTGGTCAGTTCGTCCTTGGCCAGATCGAATTCGTTGGACCAGCGGGTAATCGGGCTGTCGGCGCCGGAAAACTGTTTTTCGAAGTTGGCGAGGGTGCCGCCGATCAGGCCCAGCACGCCTTCTTCCGGGGTGGTCTGAGCTTTCTTCGTGGCGTCGCGCAGCTTCTTCAGATCACTGAGCAGTTGCGCGCGTTGCTTGTCGTTTTCCAGCGACTTGATCACTTCGTCCAGCGACTGGCCGAGGGGTTCCACGGCTTCAGGCTGCGGCTTGGAAGTGTTGAGCAGGCCGGGCAGACCGACCGCCTCGGCGGGCGCCAGCGGCAGCAGCGTCATCAGGCAGACAAGCAACAGACCGGGCAAAGCAGAAAGACGAGCAAACACCAGGGGACAACCTCGGAATAGGCGAATGCGCTGGAGTGTACGAGGCCCTTTGGCGCAATGCGAGCCGGGCTCGGTCATTCGTTCAGTTTGGCGAGGATCTTGTAGACCACCGTGGCGAGGATCATCAGCATGCCGATCCACATGGCGAACACACCGGCGTTCTTGTCGCGGAAGTTGAAGCCGATGGCCAGCAGGATCATTCCGCTGAGGATGGGAATGAGCATGGCGTGGAAGGAGGACATCGAGATCATGAAGACTGCCTTGTCTGTAGAGGATTCTTGCAGTCTAGGCGGGTTTTCGAGGCAGGGTGTGATGTAGCTCAGGAATGCAACAGGCCGAGAGGATTCTGCTGTCTGCACAGGCGCTTTCGCGAGCAGGCTCGCTCCCACGGGTTGATTGGCATTCCAAGGGGAGATGACTGGCTCCCACAATGAAATGCAGTTCAATTGTGGGAGCGAGCCTGCTCGCGAAGCTTGTCAGCCGTTACGGCAATTCACGACTGGCATAAAACGCGCTGAGCACTTTGACCAGATGCGCCAGGTCATGGCTGCCGCACAGTTCGCGAATCGAGTGCATGGCAAAGGTCGGCAGGCCGATGTCGACGGTGCGCACGCCCAGATGGCTGGCGGTGATCGGGCCGATGGTCGAGCCGCAGCCCATGTCGCTGCGCACCACGAAGCTTTGCACCGGGACTTCTTCGGCCATGCACAGGTGGCGGAAGAAACCGGCGGTTTCGCTGTTGGTGGCGTAGCGCTGGTTGCTGTTGACCTTGATCACCGGGCCGGCGTTGAGTTTCGGGCCATGGTTGGCATCGTGCTTGTCCGCGTAGTTGGGATGCACGCCGTGGGCGTTGTCGGCCGACACCAGCAGGGATTTCTGAATGGTGCGGACGAACTCGTCACCTTCCGGCAACAGGCGGCGCAGGGTCTGTTCGAGCATCGGGCCGTCGGCACCGCACGCCGAACACGAGCCGACTTCTTCGTGGTCATTACAGACCAGCACACAGGTTTCGTCGGTCTCGGCGGTGAGCAACGCTTGCAGGCCGGCGTAGCAGGACAGCAGGTTATCCAGGCGTGCACCGGCGATGAAATCACCGTTCAAGCCGATCACCGCAGCGCTTTGCGTGTCGTAGAAACTCAGCTCGTAATCCAGCACCACGTCGGCATTCAAGCCGTGTTCGCGGGCCAGTTGATCAGTGAGCACGGCGCGGAAATCGACGCGCTCGTCACCGGCAAATTGCGCCAGAATCGGCGGCAGTTCGGTCTGCGCGTTGATCGCCCAGCCCTGGTTGGCTTCGCGGTTGAGGTGAATGGCCAGGTTGGGAATGATCGCGATCGGTGCCTTGAAGTCGATCAACTGGCTCTCGACCTTGCCGTCACGGCGGAAGGTCACGCGGCCGGCGAGCGACAGATCGCGGTCAAACCACGGCGCCAGCAGCGCGCCGCCGTAGACTTCGACGCCCAGCTGCCAGAAGCCCTGACGCTGCAGTTCCGGTTGCGGCTTGACCCGCAGGCAAGGGCTGTCGGTGTGGGCGCCGACCAGACGGATTCCGTCGTGCAGTGGCGAGTTGCGACCCATCTTGATCGCGACGATCGAGGAGTCGTTACGGGTGACGTAATAGCGGCCGTTGGCCTCGGTGGACCATGGCTCGCGCTCGTCGAGGCGCACATAACCGGCGGCCTCCAGACGCTGAACAAGACTGGCGGTGGCGTGGAACGGGGTAGGGGAGGCCTTGAGAAAGTCGATCAGGCCCTGGTTCAACTCTGCGCGCATAAGAAACTCCAGACAGCAATGGGCGGCAGTTTAACGCATCGCTCAGGCCCGTTGGGCAAGTGCTTTCATTGCTGATCTGTGGAATGACGTCAGGGGTGCTGATCGATGCGCTTGCGCAGGTAGGCAATGATCGCTTGTTGATCATCCTTTCTGGCGGGTTTCGGCAGGTGCTTCGGCCAGCCCTTGCCGCTGCCGAAGAAGGCTTTTTGCGCGACACTGTCCCAGCGAAGGATCTCCCGCGACGCCGATTCCCACCATTCGTGACGGCAGATCTCGTAATACGGGTGGGCAGGTGCAGCGCTGCCGAACAGCAATGCCCGGCCGACTTTCTTCATGCCGCCGCGCTTTTTGCGCAGCTTCCACTTGATGCGCAGGCGCTCCCAGGTCGATGGAACGGGCTTGCTGCGCGGAACCTCGGAGCACAGCGCTGGCAGTTCGGGGTGGAAGGCCTCGCCATGGCGGGCGAAAAAGTGTTTCTGCATGGCGTGGAAGAAATTTTTGTCGGCGAAGTAGTGATAGACGAATTTCTTCGCTTCCTGGATCGGTTGGTCGCGCATGGCGAACGACAGTGCAATCTGTTCGATCGTATGGATGTCGAACGGGTCATGCGTCCACTCATCGATCAGTCGGATCGACTTGTCCAGCAGCGCTGAATCGCCATCGGTGATGCCGCACAAGCCGCTGTTGTAGAGCTTGAAGCTGTTCGTCGACGAGATCCCGTGGACTTGCAGGCAGCGCGCGAGTTTTTCGTAGTCTGCCCGGTTACAGACGTAACTCCAGTCGTATTCGAAGCGGTCCATCACGTAACGCCCGGGCGTGATCATGCTGAACAGCCGGTGCGGTGAACCGAGAAACAGCGTGTCGGTATCGACGAACAGGGTCTTTTCGGCGAGTGTCAGGCCCAGTGCAATGGCGCACGCTTTGCGGCGGTGGTGGTAGCCGTTGTCGCCCTGCCACTGGATCAGGGTCTGCTCGCTCAAAGTGACGGTATCGACCGGCCAGCCGGCATAGTCCTGCGGACGATCGGTCAGCACTCGGATGCACAGTGATTCACTTGGCTGCAGTTGTGCTAGGGCGGTGAGGATGCTGAATTTCGCCTCGCGCCGATAAACGTCTTTGTCACCATAGATCAGGTAGAGCAACTGGTGCGGTACTTTTTCCATGGGGGGGAAGGCTTCGCGCATAAGCGGCTCCATACGGCGGGGGCGCGAGTTTACCGTATTGCTCCGCTGATTTGCAGGCCAGACACTTGCTTCGAAGTGTTGCCGGAGAGGGTATCAACCGACGATCAATCTGCCCGTGAGGAAGACTTCACGCCGCTGCTTGCGACCGACGTATTCATGTTTGCTCAACTGGTAGACGGTCTCGAACTTGTCTTTCGACAAATCCGGCAGCGCACCGATGTATTGATCGACCAGGCGATCGTAGGCGGCTTCGGTAATGAACTTGTAGATATCCCGACGATAGAAGAAGCCGAGTTGAAAACCGAGTGTTTCACTTGCGTGCGCGGTCGGGCCGGCGAAGCAGTTTTCAAAGTCGATGGCTTTGAGTGGCCTTTGCGTTTGCTCGGGCAGCATGATGTTGCCCACCCAGAAATCCATGTGAGTGATGTTCTTGCTGGCGAGCGAGCTGAGCAGTTGGAACGCGTCGAGGATGAAAGCTTCGATGTTTTCGGGATTGCGTCTGATGCATTCGGCGCCGTCGATATGGCCTTCGAGCAGGTGAGTCAGGAGGAAAAATTCCTCGGTCAGGCCAAGTCGGCTGCGGGTATAGCCATAGCCTTTCAGTGGAGGCATCTCCACGCCCCGGCGCTGAGCTTCGAGGCAATTCATCAGTTCTTCGAGCGGCCAGTCGAAGCGCCCGTTGCGTTGCGGTTTGTTCAGGCTCACCCGCACCTTTGCCTTGAACGTGTCCAGTGGCTGGACTTTGGCGAAAAGTGGTGTTTCACAGTACGACAACGGTGCGCTGGCCCGGGTCAGTTTGCGCGCGCGACGTTTTTTTATCAGTTGCTCGAGGGCTTGGCGGGCCTGGATGCTGGGTGCTTCGCTCAGGTGCAGGGTGGTGTTACCGAATGCGCACACGATGGGGTATTCGGATTGAAGTGTTTTGTTGCAGAACACGGAAGAGGCCTCCTGCCTGATATCGAAGTGCCATGATTTTATATTTGATTACAATTTTATGACAGTTCTTTACGTCAATGTATTGCCGGTGGAATTCTGGCAGGACAAAAAAAGCCCTTCGCAAGGAAGGGCTTTCAAAGTATTCACGCATTTCAGAATGGCGCCGGGCACTCGAAGCGCAGGCGTTCGCCGCTTTGCGGATGAGTGAAACTGAGCATGCTCGCGTGCAGGCACAGACGTGGCCAGGCTGCCAGCGCTTGCTCGTGGGCATAGAGGCCGTCACCGAGCAGCGGGTGGCCGATCGACAACATGTGTACCCGCAGTTGATGCGAGCGGCCGGTGATCGGTGTCAGTTCGACGCGGCACCATTCTCCGCAACGCTCAAGGACTTTCCAGAAGGTCAGCGCGTGCTTGCCGAATTCGTGATCGACCACGTGCCGTGGCTTGGTCGGTGGATCGTAGCGCAGGGGCAGGTCGATGCTGCCACTGTCCAGTTCCGGCTGACCCCACGCCAAAGCGGTGTAGGCCTTTTCGGTTTCGCGGTCATGAAACTGCCGCGACAGTTCGCGATGAGTATCGGCATCACGGGCCAGCAGAATGATGCCGGAGGTTTCCCAGTCCAGGCGATGGACGATGCGCGCTTCCGGGTAGCCGTTTTCCTGCAAGCGGGTAATCAGGCAGTCCTTGTTGTCGTCAGCGCGACCGGGCACCGAGAGCAGCAGGGTCGGTTTGTCGACCACCAGAACGGCGGCGTCCTCATGGATGATGCGGATGTTGGACAGCGGCATTAAAACAGCCTCGTAACAAATGCCAACGGCGGCTCGGAGCTGCTGATAACCCTGTAGGAGCTGCCGAAGGCTGCGATCTTTTGACTTTGAAGATCAAAAGATCGCAGCCTTCGGCGGCTCCTACACGAGCATCAACAGTCCGAGCCGCCGTAGCGACTGCCAAATCGACTCAGCGATCGGGCAGGGTGATGTTGAGTTCCAGAATCGAGCAACTGCCCTGGCTTTCCAGTGCAACATGTACGTCGTCGTTGCCGATGTTGACGTACTTGCGGATCACGTCGACCAGTTCCTTCTGCAAGGCTGGCAGGTAATCCGGCGTGCTGCGCTGGCCGCGCTCATGCGCCACGATGATCTGTAGACGCTCTTTCGCTACCGAGGCGGTACTTGGCTTTTTGTTGGCACGAAAGAAGTCAAAAAGGTTCATTACCTACCTCCAAACAGGCGCTCGAAGAATCCCTTCTTCTCGACATCGAGGAATCGGTGGGCTTTTTCTTTGCCCAGCAGGCGGTCGACGGTATCGCTGTAAGCCTGACCGGCATCGCTCTGGTCGTCGAGGATGACCGGCACGCCCTGGTTGGAAGCCTTGAGCACCGCCTGGGATTCCGGGATGACGCCGAGCAGGGTCACCGAGAGGATTTCCTTGACGTCTTCAACGCCGAGCATCTCGCCCTTTTCAACACGCTCCGGGTGGTAGCGGGTGATCAGCAAGTGTTCCTTGATCGGGTCTTCGCCACGTTCGGCGCGGCGCGATTTGCTTGCCAGCAGGCCGAGCATGCGGTCCGAGTCACGTACCGAGGAGACTTCCGGGTTGGTCACGACGATCGCTTCGTCAGCGAAGTACATGGCCAGGTGTGCACCTTTCTCGATGCCCGCCGGGGAATCGCAGACGACGAACTCGAATTGTTCCTTGAGCTCCATCAGGACTTTTTCCACGCCTTCGACGGTCAGCGCGTCTTTGTCGCGGGTCTGGCTGGCCGCCAGTACGTAGAGGTTTTCCAGGCGCTTGTCTTTGATCAGTGCCTGTTGCAGGTTGGCTTCGCCGTTTACCACGTTGACGAAGTCATACACCACGCGGCGCTCGCAACCCATGATCAGGTCAAGGTTACGCAAGCCCACGTCGAAGTCGACGATTACTGTTTTGTGGCCGCGCAGAGCGAGACCGGTACCGATAGCGGCGCTGGTGGTGGTCTTACCCACACCACCCTTGCCGGATGTAACCACGAGAATCTTGGCCAAGGTGTTTCACCCCTAAGGAAGAAGGACTGTTCAGCCCCTGAAAAACATCTCTTGAAAACTACTGCAGTCGGACAGCCTTGGCTGGAATTTGGCTTTAGGCCTTTTTCCTACTTCGTTTGAGCCGTTTTCGCTACGTTTTAGAGATGCTTGGAAAATGCGGCAGTATCCGTTAAAGCCGAATGATGTTCAACACGTCGCCTGACAGGCTGACCTGGACGCCCGAGCCCCACATCGGATCGCGACGCAAATCCTCGGAGACCTTGTAATGACCGGCGATGGAGATCAGTTCAGCGCTCAATTGCTGACAGAAAATCCGTGCCTTGGTGTCACCTTTGACGCCGGCCAGCGCACGGCCGCGCATCGGGCCGTATACATGGATGTTGCCATCGGCAAGAAGTTCCGCCCCCGGACTGACCGATGAGACCACGACCAGATCGCCACCCTGAGCATATATCTGCTGGCCACCACGTACTGGCGTGGTGATTACGCGGGTCGGTTTGACGCTCGGCTCAGGCGGCTTTTCCGGCTTCTTTTTGACTTCGGCTTCCGGCGTCTCCAGTGGACGCTCGCGGGCACCCGAGGGCGGTAGCACAGGGATGTCGATGGCGATGGCAGCGGCGATGTCTTCGATGCGGCTGGCACGAATGGCCAGGGTACGCAGGCCGTGCTGACGGCAGACGCGCATCAGCCCCGGCAGATCAACCGCGCCCTGGTTCGGCGGCAGTTTGTCCAGCGCCAGGACCAGCGGTGCATTGCTGAAAAAATTCGGCGCCTGGGCGACTTTGGCGGCCAATTGCCGATCGAGGCTTTCGAGGTCGTTACGGGCCAGTTCCAGCACAGTGATGGCCAGCATGCTGCCCTTGAGCTGGAATACGGGATCTTGGTCTAACGGGTCGGTTTGGCTCATGTCGGCATACAACGGCTTGTCACTAAAAGTGCCGAGACTTATAACGAGAACGCCCGCGAGCCGCAAGCCGGGTCGAACGATGTAGAATGCGCGGCCACTGTATTTACGGAAGCTTTAATGGATCGCCCGCGTTTTCGAAAAGCATATCTTGCTCCGCGCTTCTGGCCGCTCTGGTGCGGCCTGGGGCTTTTGTGGCTGATCGTGCAGTTGCCGTATCCGGCGCTGCTGACCATCGGTCGAGTTTTGGGCGCGCTGATGTATCGCGTCGCCAGCGACCGGCGAACCATCGCCCGGCGCAATCTGGAATTGTGCTTCCCGGAAAAATCCGCCGCCGAGCGCAAACGCCTGCTCAAGGAAAACTTCGCCTCCACCGGCATCGCCTTTTTTGAAATGGCGATGAGCTGGTGGTGGTCGCGCGAGCGTCTGGCGAAACTGGCCCACGTCGAAGGCCTTGAACATCTGCAGAAAGCCCAGCGCGAAGGCAAAGGCGTGATCCTCATGGCCGCGCATTTCACCACCCTGGAAATCGGCGCGGCGCTGCTCGGCCAGCAGCACACCATCGACGGCATGTACCGCGAACACAAAAACCCCTTGTTCGACTTCGTCCAGCGCCGTGGCCGCGAGCGGCACAATCTCGATTCGCTGGCGGTGGAGCGCGATGACGTGCGCGGCATGCTCAAACTGCTGCGCTCGGGCCGGGCGATCTGGTATGCGCCGGATCAGGATTACGGCGCCAAGCAGAGCATCTTCGTGCCGCTGTTCGGCATTCAGGCCGCCACCGTCACTGCGACGACCAAGTTTGCACGGCTGGGCAAAGCGCTGGTGGTGCCGTTCACGCAGGAACGTCTGGCCGACGGCAGTGGTTATCGCCTGGTGATCCATCCGCCGCTGGAAGATTTCCCCGGCGAAAGCGAGGAGGCCGATTGCATCCGCATCAATCAGTGGGTCGAGAGCGCTTTGCGTGCCTGCCCCGAGCAATATCTATGGGCGCATCGGCGCTTCAAGAGTCGCCCGCCGGGTGAGCCGAAGCTTTATCCCAAGCGCCGTTGATTCACCCGTCCTGACAAGCATCCTGGAGTGTTGCGATGAGTCCTGTTGAACCGGTTACAGGTTTGATTCTTTCCGGCGGCGGGGCTCGGGCGGCTTATCAGGTCGGGGTGCTGGCGGCGATTGCCGAGTTGCTGCCGGTCGGCGCGGACAATCCGTTTCCGGTGATCGTCGGCACCTCGGCCGGGGCGATCAATGCGGTCAGCCTGGCCAGTGGTGCCATGGATTTTCGCGCTGCCATCGAACGCCTGACCCAGTTCTGGCAGGGCTTTCGCAGCCACCGGGTGCTGCGCAGCGACTGGCCCGGAGTCATCCATCAAGCCAGCCGCTTCGTCAGCCACAGCCTGCTCGGTCTCGGTCGACAGATGCCGGTGGCGCTGCTCAACAGTTCGCCGCTGCGCGAACTGCTCGAGGAAAAACTGCACCTGCCCGGCATCGCCGAATCCATCGCACGCAAGCAATTGCATGCGGTGGCGGTGACCGCGTTCGGCTACGAATCGGGGCAAGCGGTGACGTTCTATCAGGGCGGCGGCACCATCGACGCCTGGCTGCGGCATCGACGCATTGGTGTGCCGACGCAGCTGTCGGTTGATCACCTGTTGGCCAGTTCAGCGATTCCGCTGTTGTTCGCGCCGGTGAAAATCGGCGAGGAGTATTTCGGTGACGGCGCGGTGCGCCAGTCGGCGCCGATCAGCCCGGCGCTGCATCTGGGTGCCAGTCGCGTGCTGGTGGTGGGCGTCAGCGGCAACCCGCGCGGCGTTGATCCGCAGCAGCCGCTGGAGCGCGCCTACAGCGGCCAGCAACCGACGCTGGCACAGATCGGCGGGCACATGCTCAACAGCACGTTTATCGACAGCCTGGAGAGCGATATCGAGTTGCTGCAGCGTCTGAATCAGTTCAGTCATTTGCTCCCGGCCGGCACGCCAACCCGCGCGCTGGGTGTGGCGCCGGTGGAAGTGCTGGTGATTGCGCCGAGTCAGCCGATCGACGAAATCGCCGCGCGGCATCGCC
This sequence comes from Pseudomonas sp. 14A, assembly GCF_018132745.1. NCBI lineage: Bacteria > Pseudomonadati > Pseudomonadota > Gammaproteobacteria > Pseudomonadales > Pseudomonadaceae > Pseudomonas > Pseudomonas sp. 14A. The sequence continues at coordinate 25,608 of NZ_JAGRQJ010000007.1, forward strand.
AGGAGCTGCCAGCGGCGTTGCGCCTGTTTCTGCGCGGGCCGGGGGCGACGAAGACGAGCGGGGCGGGGGTGCTCAGTTACCTGCTGTTCGAGGCCGGGTATTGCAGCGAGTTGATCGAGTTGGGGCGGCGGGATGCGTTGGCCAAGCGCGAGGAGCTGTGCCGGTTTTTGCGGATATCTGAAGCGGTGGCTCCGGCCTGAAATCTGCGGTGAGGCCTTCGCGAGCAGGCTCGCTCCCACATTTGAACTCGGTCTGAATGTGGGAGCGAGCCTGCTCGCGAAGCTTTCAGGGTCAGAAGTGGAACTTGACCAGGAAGCTCGTGGTGCTCTGATCGGTCTTGAAGTACTGGCTGTCCTTGATCCCGTACTTGTCCGACCAGTAGTCGTACTCCACACCGACATACAACTGCTTCTCGCCGAAATTCAGCGCCTTGCCCAGGTCGTATTTGACCTGCGGGTTGAAGTGCAGGTTGGCGTGGTAATCGCCTTTGGAGTTGGAATCGTTGTCGACTACCCAGTCCATGAAGCCGTCGATGAGAATGTTCGATTTACCCACCGGAATGGTGTAGGACCACACCGGGGTGATCTGCCAGACATTGTCACCGGCGCGTGCGCCCTGGGTGTGACGCTGATAGAAGTTCAGCTGGAAGTAGTCGAAGCCCGGGATCGCCAGGTCGAAGCCCGGACCGATCAGGTACGACTCGGTATCGCCTTCACCGAACTCGTAGGTCATGGCCAGCAACACGTCAGTCACCGGGCCGAAGGCCAGTTTCTGATCGAAGATCTTGCCGAACGACAGGCGCGGGCTGAGCTCGCCGTAGTAGGTGTTGGAGCCGACGCCGCCATCATCCTTGCCGTTGTAGAAGATCTTGTCGATGAACAGGAAGTTGTCCCCATACTTCCAGGCATCGGCGTGCTCGAAGGTCACGGTCTGCTGAATGCGCGGGTTGACCTGGAAGTCCTTGCCATACAGGTAGGTCAGGCTGTTGTTCTGCCACTGCAGCAGGCCTTCGGCCATCGCCTGGCCGCCGGCGAACATCGATCCGGCCAGCATCAGGCTGGTGCACATACGTTTCATTCGGTTGCTCCCAAAGTAGGTGTTCCACGTTATTTTTTTAAGTTCGGCGCTCTGATGTGGCGCCTTTTTTCGTACCGCAAATTTCATCCGATCGGTCAGCTTTGAATGCTGGTAGCAAAAGCTGCGCCAAGGCTTTCGAAAAACCAAAAAACGCCCGTTCGGCTGCTGAAAAACAGTCGACGAGCGTGTTTTCGGGATGCCTCAGGACTGACCGCAGCCGGGATAAGTTGGCTTTTCGGTCAGAAATTGAATTCAGGCTTTTTTTTAGAGCGAATTCGGAAGGCCGCGGAGAATACTGGCTCCTCGGTCGGCGCTCAAGTGCCCCGCAACAGAGCACCGACGACAGGCATGGCGCACGGTTGCGGGCCATCTCAGAAGTGCACCTTCAACAGCAGGCTGGCGGTGTTCTGGTTGGTATCGAACGAGTGGCTGTTTTCAATGCCGTATTTGTTCTTCCAATAGCTGTACTCGGTGCCGACGTACACCTGCTTCTGGCTCCAGCCCATGGCTTTGCCGAGGTCGTATTTGATCTGCGGATTGATGTGCAGGTTAGCGTGGTAGGTGCCGCGTGAGTTTTCGTCGTTGTCGACGACCCAGTCGAGGTAGCCGTCGATCAGCACATCGGAATTGCCCAGCGGGAAGCTGTAGGACCACGCGGGGGTGATCTGCCAGACACCATCGCCGGGCCGCGGGCCTTCGGTCTGGCGACGAAAAATGTTCAGGGTGACGTAATTGAAACCGGGCACTTTCAGATCGAAGCCGGGACCGATCAGGTAGGCCTCGCTTTCGCCTTCGCCATACTCGTAGGTCATCGCCAGCAGCACATCCTTGATCGGGCCGAACTCGATCTTGCGGTCGAGGATCTTGCCGAACGACAGGCGCGGGGTGAACTCGCCGTAGAAGGTGTGCGGACCTTTGTTCGGGTCCTCCTTGCCGTTGTAGAAGATCTTGTCGACGAACAGAAAGTTGTCACCGTACTTCCACTTGTCGGCGTGCTCGAAGGTGACCGTCTGCTGATAGGACGGGTTGATCGCGAAGTTCTTGCCGTACAGATAGCTGAGGCTGTTGCTCTGCCACAGCAGCAGATCGCCGGCCATGGCCTGACTCGCGGCCAGCAGGCCGCCACTCAACAGAACGTTGCTTTGCGTGCGGATCATCTGTTGCTCCCTGTTGTTTTTATTGTTTGAGGCACAAGCAGTTGCGTAGTCCTGTGGGAGCGAGCCTGCTCGCGAAGCGGTTGGGTCAGTCGCCATCAATGTTGAATGACACAGCGCTTTCGCGAGCAGGCTCGCTCCCACAGGTGGTGTGGTGGTTTCAATCAGTGCGCATGGCAATCATTGATCGCCGCACGCTCCTTGCCGCCGAGGATGTTGAACAGCAGGTTCAGCGTCAGCGCGCTGAGGGTGGCCATGGCGATGCCGCTGTGGGTGATCGGGCTCATCCACAGCGGCAGGTGGGCGAAGAATTCCGGACGTACCACCGGGATCAGGCCCATGCCGATGCTCACCGCGACCAGCAGCTGATTGCGGCGGTCACCGATGTCGGCCTCCTGGAGGATTTTGATGCCAGTGGCAGCGACCATTCCGAACATCGCAATCGCCGCACCGCCGAGCACCGCCGGTGGGATCGATGCCACCAGAAACGCCGCTTTCGGCAGCAGGCTCAATACGATCAGCAGACCGCCGGCAACGATGGTCACCGAACGGCAGCGCACGCCGGTCATCTGCACCAGGCCGATGTTCTGCGCGAACGAGGAGTGGGTGAAGGTGTTGAAGAAACCGGCGAAAAACGACGCGCCGGCATCGCACAGCAAGCCGCGACGGAGCATGCGCGGGCAGACTTCCTGGCCGGTGATCTTGCCCAGCGCGAGGAACATCCCGGTGGACTCGACGAAAATGATCACCACCACCAGGCACATCGACAGAATCGGTGCCAGCTCGAATTTCGGCATGCCGAAATGCAGTGGAGTGACGAACTGAACCCACGGTGCGCTGGCCATGCCACTGAGGTCGACCATGCCGATCACGCCGCACAGTACATAGCCCAGGCACATGCCGATCAGCACGGAAATGTTGACCCAGAATCCGCGCATGAAGCGGTGCACCAACAGGATGGTGGCCAGCACCAGCGCAGCGATGGCCAGATAAATCGGCGAACCGAATTGCGCGGCGTCGACCCCGCCACCGGCCCAGTTCACGGCCACGGGGAACAGCGATAAACCGATCGAGGTGATGACCGTGCCGGTCACCAGCGGCGGGAAGAAACGCACGACCTTGGACATGAACGGCGCGATCAGCATGCCGAAGAAACCGGCAGCTATCGTCGCACCAAAGATGCCTTGCAGACCGATGCCGGGCATGCCGGCCATGGCCACCATGCTGCCGACCGCAGCGAAACTGGCACCCATCATCACCGGCATGCGAATACCCATCGGGCCGATGCCGAGCGACTGCACGATAGTGGCGATGCCGGCGACGAGCAGGTCGGCGTTGATCAGGAAGGCGATTTCTTCACGACTCAGGCCAGCGGCCTGTCCAATGATCAGCGGCACCGCGATGGCACCGCCGTACATCAGCAGAACATGTTGCAGACCGACCAGGATCAGTTGCAAAAGGGGCAAACGCTGAATGGCGGGTGCGTCGGGGATGCGCGCTTTGGACAGCTCGGACATGCAACACCTCGGATCTTTTTTATTCTTGTGATTAACAGCTGCCGGGTTGCTGGCAGCTGTTTCTTTGCATCAGGGGAAACCGCGTTGCGGCGGCCATTCGCGAGCAGGCTCGCTCCCACAGGGGCTCAAGGTGTCCTTGTGGGAGCGAGCCTGCTCGCGAAGCTTTTTCGCTTAGTTGGTCTGCGCTCCCTGGGCAATCCAGGCACCGATCAGGTCACGTTCCTGCTGGGTCATCTGGGTGATGTTGCCCAGTGGCATGATCTGCGTGGTGATGGCTTGCGCCTGAATGCGCGCGGCGTTCTGGCGGATCTGCTCGGGGGTGTCGAACATCACACCGGCCGGGGCTGCGCTGAACAACGGGCTGGTCGGCTTGGACGAGTGGCACACCGTGCAACGCTCTTGAATCACGTTGTGCACTTTGTCGAAACCGGGGCCGGCATTCGAGGCTTGCGCGGGCGCCGCCGCAGGGGCAGCGGGTGCCGCAGGTTGCGCCGCTTCGGCCGGTTTCGCGCCACCACCCAGTGCCGTTTCCGGCAGCGGTTGGTACTCGATTTTCGCCGGTGCCTTGGCCACTTCAGGTGCAGTCGACATCGGCGCCGGGCCAGTGACATAGGCCAGGCAGATCATGCCCACCGCTGCCACCGGCAGGGTCCAGGCAAACTTGTGGCTGTCGTGACGGGTGTTGAAGTAGTGACGCACCAATACCGCCAACACCGCGATCCCGGCCAGGATCAACCAGTTGTACTGGCTGCCATAAGTGCTCGGGAAGTGGTTGCTGATCATGATGAACAGCACTGGCAGGGTGAAGTAGTTGTTGTGTCGCGAACGCAGCAGGCCCTTGGCCGGCAGGGCCGGATCAGGCGTGCGGTTCTCGGCGATCGCCGCGACCAGTGCCCGTTGCGCCGGCATGATGATGCGGAACACGTTGCCGACCATGATGGTGCCGATGATCGCGCCGACGTGCAGGTACGCACCACGACCGCTGAACACTTTGCTGAAGCCATAGGCGGCGGCAATGATCAGCACGAACAGGATGAAACCGAGCAGGGCAGGTTTCTTGCCCAGGGCCGAATCGCAGAGGAAGTCGTAGACGAACCAGCCGACGATCAGCGAGCCGATACCGATGGCCACGCCTTCAGGACCGCTGAGGCCGCTGCCGGGTGCGACGAGGTAGAGCACCGGATTGGAGTAGAACACCACGCACAGCAGCGCGATCCCCGACATCCAGGTGAAGTAGGCTTCCCACTTGAACCAGTGCAGGTTGTCCGGCATGGACGGTGGGGCCAGTTTGTATTTTTCCAGGTGGTAGATGCCGCCGCCGTGGATCGCCCACAAATCACCGGCCAGGCCGGTTTTCGGGTTGACGCGGTTGAGGTTGTTCTCCAGCCAGACGAAGTAGAACGACGCGCCGATCCAGGCCACGCCAGTGATCATGTGAACCCAGCGCACGCTCAGGTTCAGCCATTCCAACAGATGTGCTTCCACAGTCTTTACCTCTCGCCTGTCACTCTTGTTGTCGAGTGATCAGACCTTCTCTTATTGGTGGGGGGCGAGGATCAACCGCTCATCCTCTTTGAAAAAATGCTCATCGCAGTTATTGCCTGTGCCACTGCGATCAACCACCAGGAAGTCATCCCGCTTTTCGATCGTCAGCACCGGGTGGTGCCAGACGCCGCGATGGTAATTGATGCCCTGCCTGCCGTTGGTGACGAAGGCGCGGACCAAGCCTGATACAGGTTCATCGCCAACTGGCGCGACCACGATCAGAAAGGGGTTGCCGAGCAGCGGAATGAAAGCCTGGCTGCCCAGCGGATGGCGTTCCAGCATGCAAACGGTCAGCGGCATGTCCTGCGCGTCGGCGCGGAAAATGCTGATGATTGCGTTGTCCTCAGGCGTCGCGGTTTCGACCGTCGCCAGTTTGTGGAAGCGCATGGTCGAACCGTTGTTGATCATGAAGTGATCGCTGCCGTCGGTTTCGATCACGTCACCGAAAGGGGCGAAGGCTTCTTTGGTCAGCGGTTCAATCGTCAATGTGCGCATGCTGTTCTTCTTTTCCAAATTCTGTTTTGTTGGTTCTGACGCTTTCGCGAGCAGGCTCGCTCCCACCTTTGGAATGCTATCCCCTGTGGGAGCGAGCCTGCTCGCGAACGGGTTCAACCTTATTTAGCGACCTTGCCGAGTACACGCAGGCGACTCACGCCACCATCCGGGAACACGTTCAGGCGGATGTGGGTGATCGGGCCGAGTGCCTTGATCTGCTCGACGAAGGTATGTTCGGCGTGCATTTCCAGCTTCTGGCTTGGCAGCAGTTCGCGCCAGAACAGCGACTGGGTTTCGATCTGGCTGTCGGTGCCGCCTTTCACGAACGCGCCCTGGATCGAGCAGGTGTCCGGGTAGTTGCCTTTGAAGTGCAGGGTGTCGACAACGATTTTTTCGATCTCGCCCGGATGACCCAGCGCGACGATCACCCAGTCATTGCCCGGCGTGCGACGACGTGCAGTTTCCCAGCCGTCGCCCATGTTGATGCCACGGCCCGGGTTGAGGATGTTGCTCATGCGGCCGAAGTGTTCGTCGGAGCAGGCGAGGGCGCGGCCACCGTTGAGGGCTGCTGCCAGGTCCACTTGCTCGTTGTCGCCCACAGCGGACCAGTCGCGGAACGGAATGCCGTACACACGCAGACGGGCAACACCGCCGTCCGGGTAGATGTTGAAGCGCAGGTGGCTGAACGCTTTGTCGTTGCTGATTTCGTGGTAGTGGTGGCTGTTGCCCTGCAACTCGACGGCCGACAGCACTTCGGTCCACTGGGTGTTTTCATCCGGCTCGCCCGAGGCCAGGAAGCACGCTTCCAGCGAGGCCGATGGCGGGTAGTTGCCGGTGAAGAATGAAGTGTCGATGTCCACGCCTTTGATCGAGCCCGGTACGCCCAGACGGATCACCGCGCTGTCGAAACCTTCGAAGCGCTTGCGGCGCGACTCCCAGCCGTCCATCCACTTGCCGTTGTCATCGAACACGCCCTCCTTCCATACGGCCGGGGTCGGTTGGAACAGACGATTGGCGTCTGCGAACCAGTCATCGGTGACCGAAATGATCTTGGTGCCCAGACGGGCGTCGGCCAGGTTGACGTATTTTTCGAAAGGTACGGCGTAAGCTTTCATTCTTCTTGTCTGCCTTTGATAAGTTGGCTGGGGATGCTCGCAGGGCCCTGGGCGTTTGCGCGTTCATTCACGCTCGGGCCAGGCTTGCTAAAGAGTCAGTAAACGGAACAGGGCGATCTTGTTGATCTCCGCCAGCGCGCATTTGAACTCGGCTTCCACCGAATTGTTGATGCGCGTTTCGAACGCCGCGAGGATCTGATGCCGGTTGCTGCCTTTTACCGCCATGATGAAGGGAAACTTGAACTTGGCTTTGTAGGCCTCGTTCAGCTCGGTGAAGCGCTGGAACTCTTCTGCCGTGCATTGGTGAATCCCCGCGCCCGACTGTTCTTCAGTACTGGCCGCGGTAAGCTGGCCCTGGACGGCAGCTTTGCCGGCCAGGTCCGGGTGAGCGTTGATCAGGGCCAACTGGCTGGCATGATCGGCGCTCAACAGGATATCGCTCATGCGCTGGTGCAGGGTTTCGATCTCGTCGATCGAAGCGTCCGCACCGAGGTCGTAGGCCTTTTCGGCCACCCATGGCGAATGTTCGTAGATGTCGGCGAAGGCTTTGACGAAAGCGTCGCGGCTCAGGGTCGACGGTTGCAGGGTTTGAAAGCGGCTCATTTTGCAGTCCCTTGGTACGGGTGGGTTTCTTGCCAGTGACGCGCGATGTCGACGCGACGGCTGAACCACACCTGTTCATGACTTTTGGCGTATTCGATAAAGCGCTTGAGCGAAGCGAGGCGACCAGGACGGCCGATCAGGCGGCAGTGCAGACCGATCGAAAGCATTTTCGGCGCCTCAGCACCTTCGGCGTAGAGCACGTCGAAGGCGTCCTTGAGGTATTCGAAGAAATCGTCACCCTTGTTGAAACCCTGCACTTGCGTGAAGCGCATGTCGTTGGTGTCGAGGGTGTAGGGGATCACCAGATGCGGCTTGCCGGTGGGGTTGTTCGGTTCCCAGTAGGGCAGGTCGTCGTCGTAGGTGTCGCAGTCGTAGAGGAAACCGCCTTCTTCCATGACCAGGCGACGGGTGTTCGGCCCGGTACGGCCGGTGTACCAGCCCAGCGGACGTTCGCCGGTCAGTTCGGTGAGGATGCGGATCGCTTCGAGCATGTGCTCGCGTTCCTGAGCTTCGTCCATGTACTGGTAGTCGATCCAGCGGTAGCCATGGCTGCAGATCTCGTGGCCGGCTTCGACCATCGCACGGATCACATCCGGGTGACGCTGGGCGGCCATGGCCACGGCGAAGATGGTCAGCGGAATATCGAATTCCTTGAACAGCTTCAAAATGCGCCAGACGCCGGCGCGGCTGCCATACTCGTAAAGCGATTCCATGCTCATGTTGCGCGCGCCCTGCAGCGGCTGAGCGGCGACCATTTCAGACAGGAAGGCTTCGGATTCCTTGTCGCCGTGCAGGATGTTGCGTTCGCCGCCTTCTTCGTAATTGAGCACGAAGGACAGGGCGATCCGGGCATTACCCGGCCAGTGTGGGTGAGGAGGGTTACTGCCGTAACCGATCAGGTCGCGTGGGTAGTCAGCGCTCACTGCAGTCTTCCTTCTTGTACGTTGACAGATTGGTGTGGCGGCCTGGCAGGCTGGCGTCACAGCGATGGGCTGATTGTATACAACTTTATTTACATTTTGTAAGCCTGAATTTTCGCATTTTTCACCGGCTGTCATCTTTTGCTGCTAACGGTTCAAGCCTGCAAGAAACCTGCCTGACCAGTCAGCTAATGAATAGAAGGTTCAATGATCAGGCGCTTTGCTGGTTGATCGGCGATAAACGCCCGGATGGCGGGGGTGAGGCGAAAAATGTCGTTTTTATTGTGTACAATTTTTTTCAAAAGTGTCTTAATCAGTCACTCGCCGCGGCGTTTCGTGCTCCGAAACGGTGCGGTCTCCTTTTCAACTGACTTCGGGAGGCGCGAAGTCTGACCGCTTGTTGCGGCCAGGCGCGCAGAATCAATGGGACGTTTGACAACACACGTTTTGGACGCTGCACACGGTTGCCCGGGCAGCTCGATCAAGGTCGAGCTGTACCGCGTTGAAGGCTCGCAGCTGGAATTGGTCGCCAGTGCGACAACCAACAGCGATGGCCGGGTCGATGCGCCGTTGCTGCAGGGCGATGATTACCGCAGCGGGGTTTATCAGGTGCAGTTCCATGCCGGCGATTACTACCGCGCCCGTGGCGTGCAACTGCCCGAGCCGGCCTTCCTGGACGTGGTGGTGCTGCGCTTCGGCATCAGCGCCGAGCAGGAGCACTATCACGTGCCCCTGCTGATTTCGCCTTACAGCTATTCCACCTATCGGGGCAGCTGACCCCCAAGCAGCTGCCCCCACCGGGAAGCGACTGCGCATATAGCTTCTTTGGTCTTTCGCCCGCTCACACTGCGGGCTTTTTTTATGCGTTTTTTTACCTACCGATCAATTGTGAACGCAGAGTCTGCGATCACGACGCTCGGGGGTGACCTTTAGCGCTCGCGAACGATGAACACCGAGTCGGGAACGCCGTCGACCTTCAGCACACCGCCGAGCAGCCAGGTCAGTTTTTTTTGTGCCGCGGCTTCGGTCAGGGCCTCAAAGGCTTCGGGGCCAACTCTGGCGGGAAGACCGGGCTGCGTCAATTCATCGGCCGGCGTAGGGGAAAGGTCTGAATGATCGACGGCGCCCTTCAGCAAGAACACCCGGTCATTTTGAGCACCCTTGAATACCAGCGTCGGCGCGCCGCGTTCATGCGGCACTGGATAGATGTCATACCCGCTGCGCCTCAGCAGCGCGCTGAGCAGGCGCTGCAGGTTCAGCTCTGTCGGGTCGGTCGTGTAGTGATGCCATTCAACCGGCGATCCCTGCGGATCGAACGTCAGCCGCAGCAACTCGGCGTCAGTCTGCGAGGGCAATCGAATCAGTCGTTTTCCAGCGCGCTCGGTATAAGGTGCCACCGCCAGCATGCTCACCGGGTCGGCGAACTCTGTGGCGTTGGCAAACGCAGGGTACTTCCATTGATTCAGAATGGTGTGAATGTTGACCAGCCCGGTACCAGTGATGGTTGAAGAATTGTCAGCAGTTTCGTACATCCTTATTGCCACCGCTCGCGCGGTGAGGTCGGACAAGCCGGGAAACATTTGCCTGACGGTTGCCCATAAGGGCTGTTGGAAAAGAAGGTCACCGGGATGAACTTCTCCCGGGTTGACGCCAAATCGATACGCCGCCACCGGTTGCAGGTGGGGCGCGGTTTGCAGCATGTTTTCGAAGGAGTTGAAGTCGGTTGGCATGAACTCGGGGTTAAGAACGAAAAAGATTTGCGGTGCCTTATTGGAGCCTACTGGCACAATGGGATAGTGCAGATGGCCCATTTGCACCGATGCCACTGGTGGGGTGTTCAACAGACCCCAGCGAATCCATGCAAGCTTAGCCTCTTCGTCCTGTGTGCCAGACGACGCTTGGGTTGGCTCTTCAACTCTTGCCCGCTTGCTTGGGCCGGCTATTGCTTCGGTGGGCTCAGCGCTGGCGGGATGGCCGGCATTCGCGGTCTCGGTCGATGCAGTGTGCAAGGTTTTCCGTCGCCAGAAGACCGTTCCGTAAATCTGTTCAAAAAATATCTCCGGCGCCTCACTCGTTGATGCAAATGCTTGCTGATATTCGCCGTTTTGGTTTTTGCGAACCATGACCGTGCCGTCAACCGTAGTGACGAAAGTCTGCTTGAGCTTGTTGTACCGCACTCCATTGGTGTCCATCTCAGCCGCAGTCAGTCTTTTTGCATCTTCGATGGAAATGTACGTCGGGGTTTGCGCCGCAGCGGATGTCTCACCCTGTTCGGGCGATGTTTGCCAGCCCGGACGCTGAATGCGCCAACTCGCCTGGCCGTCGATCTTCGCCAGCAGGGGGCCGGGAACGCCTGGCGCAAAAGTCAACGGCACGTAATATCGGCCTTGCTGATTCCGCTCGACAACAAAAAGGCCCTCGTCTGCGATTTGCGCATAAATGCGTTGATCAGGCCCGGTAAACAAGCCCGTGTTTTCCCCAAAAGGAGTCAACTCGTCGCGGCGACTCTGGGGCCAGGCGATCGCCCGGTTAGCGGCGTCAGGGGACGTGACAGCTCTGTCAGGCATCGGGGTCACAACCACAGCCGCCTGGCGAGTCTCCGGACCTTGTGTGGTTTGCGTGACTTGCGCAACCGTGGAGCCGGGGCGAGACACAAAAGCATCAACCGTTGCCGTTATGGCGCGGCTGGAGGTTGTCTCTACGGTTCGTGTGGTTGTGGTTGTGGATGTCGTTGTCGTTGTGGTTGCAGATATATCGGTTATTGGGGGTGTTGCGAATTTCTTGGGCGGTTTGGCCATTGGAAAAACTCGTGTAAATGAAGGCGTGAAGCGCCAGGAGGCGCCCCAATGCCAAGTGAGCACAGGCGTTCACAGGCGGAGAGACCCGGCTGCGAAAACCTCGGAGTAATCGATGACGTCGGCCTGATGCCGATTCAGGCCGCAGTCATCGACGGTTGTGGTTTGAAGAGATCGGGGCGCAAATGGACGCACTGGTGCAGAACCCACAGTTCTGATGACTCGATGCGCGACCTGTCCTTGCTCAGCACCCACCCGTACGCAGGGAATTTGTAATTCACTGCCTGCCCGTCGGCGGCCGCGACGATATGTCGGCCGCGCAGCTCCTCGTTTGCCAGGGCGAGCAGTGCTTCGGGCAATACTCTGGATGCGTCGGGCTCGGTAAAAAAACGGCCGTCAAGTCCATCCAGGTAGACCCGGTCGAAAGACAGGTCGACGGTATGCACAACCCCGTACTCGGTAATCACCTGAATCTGGTCGATCAGGTCTTCACTTCCATAAACGGGCAAGTGGATAACGCAGGTACCGATACGCAACTGGTTATTTTCCAGGGTGATATCGACCTTGCCGAGTTTCGTCGCGTCCAGCTCCCAGGTGGATGAACGAGGCAGTCGGATTTCAGCCGTGGCCAGAGCGCCGGGTGTCGAGAGCCTGATTATCATGTCGGCCGCCAGATGCATGAGATAGGTCGCGCCGTGGCCCTCGAAACATTCCATCGCAGTCTGGCCAGAGTAGGAGAACAGCTGCGCACATTCGGAGTGCGCGCTCATGTTGTGAGCTTCGTTTTCCGGCAGGTCGTAGAAGTAGTCGCCTTTGCGCATCGTCAATGGCAGCGGAGCTTCCTGAACCCATTTTGTGAAAGCATGGTGTTGGTAGGTCTGGCCCTCTGGTATCACATGGCTCTGCGACGAAAGAGTCGCATTGGCAGCGACCCCGTCGCTGAAGACAAGCAGATATCGCTGATTCGGGGTGCAAGCCATGGTGCGCAGGATTTTTTCCATGTTCATGGGGTCGCTACCGCCCCTGGCGAAGGAAAAATTGGCCAGGCCCAAGGTTTTTGCACCGAAGTGATAAACCAGATTACATCCGGCCACCAGATCGTTTTTGGCATCCGACTGGCGTGCTGAATAATGCTCTTCGACTTTCGTCAGTTCATTGCTGGCATAGTCAAGATAAAGTCTGGTCACTGCGTCATCGCGTTTCACCGAATAGAAATCGATGCTCTTCGCGGAGCGAGGAATGTAGTAACTGTGATCATTCTGATCATTGATCAGATAATGCGAGTCAAAAAGAATGGTTGCTTTTGGCGGGTTCCCATGTTTGATGACCGTTATCTCGATATCGACGAGGTCATCGCTTTCAATTTGTTCGGGAAGTATTGGCTGGAGATAGAAAGCATCACGGGTGATGAACGTCAGCAATTTGTTCTTCAGCTGATATTGGGCGAGCTCTTGTTTGTATACGCCGTCAATGGTGACGATGTTTTGCGGGGTATCGAAGAAGTCGAATTTTGAGGTAATGACCAGCGAGCCCTTGTCGATACTCCAGCTTTCGATCAAATCCTTGTTCCAGTTCAACATAATGAAAGACTGATCATTGCCATCTTCATCAATAGAGAAACGACCGCTTTGATGCTCAATGAAATACTCGTCGATACCCGCTTCTCCCGAAGCAGTTGCACCGCGGTGCAGCAGGTAAATCTGGTCGTCGCCTGCACCGGCCTTGATTGTGTCGTAACCGCGTGACTTGATGACGTTACGGTCGTCGGTGCCTGTGACAATGCTGGCGGCAGAGTCCACGGTCTCAACGTTCTCGATACTTTCGATCAAACTGTGAAAAGAGTATCTGACGCCGTCTTCAGCGCTGATATCCGGCTGCATTGTATGCAGCGTACCTGCGGGCAAGTCGACGTCGAAGCCGATGTCGGGTCTGCGCGGATTATGCAGGATGCCGCCGAGCGCCAGCGTGTCGTTACCTGCTCCACCCCTGAGCGTGGAATGCTCGGCTACGTCTGCTGGCTGGCGGAGCAGATCCGCAGCTCCCTCGAAGACGAAGCGGTCATCGCTGGTGCCTCCCGTCAGTTCCTTTCTTCCGGACCTGTAATGGAAACTGTTGGGTTTGTTTTCGACCCCACGAATCGAGTCGCGCCCGTCGCCTATAAGCCACAGAACACCCTTGTTCTGCGCCGTAATACCGAGCTCGGCGCCGGGAGTGTCAGAATTGACGCCGGCGCGGGCGTCAATCGAGTCATCGCCGCCCTTGATCACCGGGACATTGATCCATTCCCAGGCATCCTGTTTGGTCCACCAGTTACGCTTCCACACCCGTGTTGGCTTGAGCTGAACGTCAACCGTGCCGTTGACAATGGCTTCGATACTGTCCTTGAGCGCGCCATCGAGCAATTTCCTGGCGGTTTCCTTTGCCTGCCGAGTGTGCTGGATCATGGCTGTCGCCCGAGAGTAGCGATCCTGAATATCCTCGTCGAGATCCATCATGCAGAACGAAAACCAGCCCGAGCGCCAGCGCTCATCGACACTCAGCTCGATGTAGTCATCAATCTCGTCAACGATTCTCACGGCCCCGTAGATTTGTGAACCGATCGCCAGAATGGCGCCGGCTGCGAGTCCGGCAGGGCCCGCGAAGGCGAATCCGGCCATCGCCGCCGCGCCCAGAATGATCGTCATGGCTGCACTCGCAACGCTGAGACCGGCGCTCACATAGTGATCCATGGCCTCCTTGCCGGTTGCGCTTTCGGCGGCGTTCAACGATCTGACTGCGGTGAAGATGTCGAAGGGCAAGGTAAACGCGCCGCCAATCAGGCCTCCGGAGCGCCCGAGCCTGACGGCAAATCGGGTTTTGGCAAAGTCGCGGTAGGCGTTCTGGCCTGCATTGAGCATTTGAGTAGCGATACGGTTAACCGCCACATCACTTGCAATGGAGGCGCCCTCCGAAGCAATACCGACACTGTTTATCGCCACCTCGGTTTTATTGTCGGCCTTGATGGCATCAACGATCCCGCGCAGGCCCATGAAGATGCCAAATCCCTGAATACCCACACTTGAGCCGAGTGTGGTGTAACTCTTGATCGCTGCTACCCAGCGCGGGTGGTGTTTTGGCAATCGTGCGTGACGCAGGTCGAGTTTTTGCGCCGAGTTCAAAAGCTTTGCCAGTTTTGTTCGGTATGGAAATTGATCCGTGTCGCTCGGCGCGGGATCGCGAATGAGAGGCGGGGCGGTCAACGGTCGCCGGCTGGCCATTTCGAACAGCAGCGTGGACAGTAAATAACTGTCCCGCCCCGTATAGGAAGTTATATAGCGCTCTATATTCGGAGCGCTGAACTGCAAAGTATTGATGAACGAGTGGCGCGGACGCCGAAAGAACGTATTTTTACCGTTTAGCGGTTGGCCATCGAAGGTCGCCCCGAGCGCGTTCAGCGACACTCGTGTTATTGAAACTTCACCCAGTTGCAAAGGCCCGAACAGATCGTCTACAAGTTTCAGTTGAGTTGCTGCAGTGGCCGAAATGTCGATGGTCGAATCCGTGTGGGCATTGGTTGCGAAAACCATGTCAGTGATCACGGCTCGGTCGCCGCGGGGATTATTGTTCGGCTCTGGTACGGAAGTGAGGATGATTGATTTTTTAATAAGACTGGCCATTTGAACATCCTTGTTCTGGCGTGAAATCATTTAAGCAGATGCGGATCTTACGGCGAAGTTTGATGGGCTGTATATCGCAGGGTTGTTGCGGTGTATTGCGTGTCGTTGATCAACTTGTCTGAAAGTTGCTGGAGCATAAAAGCCAGCCTTTTTCGAATCCATTCGATCGGGATGGCTTGATATGGAGATCGCAGTACCGATCAGTGACTGCTCAGTAGAGAAGCCGCGCCGGCCCCGCCGAACAGACCTGCACTGATGCGGTTGAACCAGCTCTGGCCCTTGCCGCTACGCAGATAGCGGGCGGCACCGTGCGCGCCCAGACCGTAAGCCAGTTTGCAGCACAGATCGAGCGCCACCCAGGTCACGATCATGATCAGCAGTTGCGGCAAAAACGGCTGGTTGGCGCCGAGGAACTGCGGCAGAAACGCGGCGAAGAACAGGATGTCCTTCGGATTGCTTGCACCCAATACGAAGGCGCGCCCGAACAGCGTACGGAAGCGCGGTACCGGGGCAGCTTGCGGCACTTCGGCGCCCACCGACGGCTGGCGCGATTGCTGCCAGCTCTGCCAGGCGAGATAGAACAGGTACAGCGCGCCGACGATTTTCAGTGCGCTGAACAACTGTTCAGAGGCCAGCAGTAACGCGCCAAGCCCCAGTGCCGAAGCGCTGAGCAGGCAGATCGAGGCGATCACACCGCCCAGGAAAGCGGGGTACGAGCGGCGCAAACCGTAATTAAGACTGTTGCTGATCATCAGCAACGACAGTGGCCCCGGGATCAGGATCACCACCAGTGCGGCGCCACTGAACAGCAGCCAGGTTTCCAGACTCATCGCTTTGCTCCTTTGTTGTTATCGAGATGCACAAAAGCCCCACCCGCAAGGGTGAGGCTGGTTTGAAACCTGAACCGCGCAGCGCTTACAGGAAGATGAACTTGGCGATGAAAATCGCGCAGAGCACCCACAGGCTGACGGAGATTTCCTTGTACTTGCCGGTGCCGGCCTTCAACGCCACGTAGGTGATGAAGCCCAGCGCGATGCCGTCGGCAACCGAAAAGGTCAGCGGCATCATGATCGCCGTGACGATTGCCGGAATGGCGTCGGTCGCTTCGTCCCATTCGATGTGGGCCATGCCACCCATCATCAGCATTGCCACATAAATCAGTGCACCTGCGGTGGCGTAAGCGGGAATCATGCCAGCCAGCGGGGCGAAAAACATTGCCGCTATAAATAGCACACCCACGGTAACGGCGGTAAGACCAGTCCGACCACCAGCGGCCACGCCAGCGGCGCTTTCCACGTAACTCGTCACCGGAGGCACGCCGACCACGGCGCCGAATACGCTGGATGCGCTGTCGGCCTTCATGGCTCGGGAAAGGTTCTCGATGCGACCGTCCGCGGCGACGAGATTGGCGCGCTGGGCCACGCCCATCAACGTACCCGCCGTGTCGAACATATGCACGAAAAGGAAGGCCAGCACGACGCTGATCATGCTGACGTTGAACACGCCAGCGACGTTCATCGCCATCCAGGTCGGCGCCAGGCTCGGTGGGGCAGACATGATGCCCTCATAGTGCACCAGGCCCAGACCCCAACCGGCGAGAGTGACGGTGATGATGCTGATCAGGATTGCACCGAAGACGCGGTGGTAACTGAGGATCGCGATCATCAAAAAGCAGATCGCGGCGAGCAGCGGGCCAGGTTCACGCAGCGAGCCGAGTTTGATCAGCGTCGCCGGGCTGTCGACGACGATACCGGCAGTCTTCAGCCCGATCAGGCCCAGGAACAGACCGACACCGGCGCCCATCGCAAAACGCAGGCTGACCGGAATGCTGTTGAGCAGCCACTCGCGAATCCGTGAAAAGGTCAGGAACATGAACAGCACGCCCGAAACGAACACTGCGCCGAGCGCGGTTTCCCAGTTGTAGCCCATGGTGCCGACCACGGTGTAGGTGAAGAACGCATTGAGGCCCATGCCGGGTGCGAGGCCGACCGGCCAGTTGGCGTAGAGCCCCATCAACAGGCAGCCCAATGCGGCAGCGATGCAGGTGGCGACGAACGCCGCACCGTGATCGATACCAGCGTCGGCCATGATGTTCGGGTTGACGAAAATGATGTAAGCCATGGTGATGAAGGTTGTCAGACCGGCAATCAGCTCGGTCTTCACCGTGGTGCCATGCAAGCTGAGTTTGAACAGACGCTCCAGCAGGCCATTGCGTAATGGCGGCGTGAGCTCGAGCGGCGGTGCTTCGGATTTGCGGCTTTCCACAGCGAGTACTCCTCAAGAGTTTTATTGTTATTTCCAGGGCCGGACCCATGAGGGGTGGCAGCGGCCCTTTGAGGCATACGCGAATTTGTTGACCGTGTAGTCAGGAACTCGCACGCAGTGGATTATGCTTTTGTGTACAAATAAAGCAAATATTGTTTTTTGTTTTGTTTCCGAAAATTCCGTCGATAGTGATATATCACTTTGAGGATCCCATCGCTGGCAAGCCAGCTCCCACAGGTTTTGTGGACATCCACAGATCATTGTGGGAGCTGGCTTGCCAGCGAAGAGGCCCGAATAGTCAATCGAGATGTGTCTGACCGTTCCCGAGCGCCAAATTCACCGCCAGCCAGCCATTCACCGCCGCTTCCCCAGCCTCGGCAAACACCCGCTCAAGCAATTTCACCTGCTCACGCCGCAACGCTTGCTCGAATTTCAAACCTTCCGCCGTCAGCTCCAGCAGACGTTTACGCTTGTCCGTCTGCGAAGCGACGCTGTCGACCAGGTGCATTTCCTGCAACTGGCGCAGGGGCATGTTCAACGCTTGTTTGCTCACGCCGAGCAGGGCCAGCAGCTCTTTCACGCTCAGGTTCGGATAGCGCGCGATGAAAAACACGATGCGCTGATGCACCCGTGAGAGGCCGCGGCGCTCGAGCATTTCATCGGCCTTGGCGGTGAACGCCTGATAGCCGAAGAAAAACGCTTCCATGGCCTGTTGCTGAATGGACGGGTTTTTAAGGTCAAGCATGTTGACGTACTCGCTCAGGCTGTCGTAGTTTCAGTCAACCAGTTTGACTCATTTTTCGCATCCCTCGCTACGGTGACCTCCATGGCTTTTTCCGAACGTGTCTCGCGCCTGAAAAGTTCTTTGATCCGAGAAATCCTTGCCGCCGCTCAGCGTCCGGAGGTGATGTCATTCGCCGGCGGTCTGCCTGCTGAAGCAATGCTGCCCAAAGTGCAATGGGCCGAGATGCCGTTATCCCTTGGCCAGTACGGTATGAGCGAAGGCGAGACGGCTTTGCGCGAGGCCTTGGCGGCAGAGGCGAGGGCGCTCGGTCTCAACTGTGAGGCGAGTCAGGTACTGGTGGTCAGCGGCTCCCAGCAAACCCTGGATCTGGCCGCCAAGCTCTACATCGACAAGGGCACGGAGATTCTGCTGGAGGCGCCAACTTATCTGGCCGCGTTGCAAATCTTCCAGCTGTTCGGCGCCGATTGCCTGACTGTGCCGCAGGAAGCCGACGGCCCCAACCTGGCGCAATTGCGCAGTCGGCTGGAACAGCATCACCCAGCCTTCATCTACCTGATACCGACTTTCCAGAATCCCTCTGCGGTGCGCTATAGCGAGGCCAAGCGCGCAGCGGTCGCCGCATTGCTCGACGAATTCGGCGTCACCCTTATCGAAGACGAGCCGTACCGCGAACTGACCTTCGATGGCGGCAGTGCCAACCCGATTGCCGCGCGATTGAAGAAAGCCAGCTGGATCTACACCGGCACCGTGTCGAAAACCTTGCTCCCTGGCTTGCGTGTCGGTTATCTGATTGCCAGTGCGGATCTGTTTGCGCATCTGCTCAAACTCAAGCAATCGGCGGATCTGCACACCAATCGCATCGGTCAGTGGCAGACGCTGCAATGGATCGGCACAGAGCAATATCAACAGCACTTGGGCCAACTGCGGGATTTCTATCGGCAGCGTCGCGATGCTTTTCAGTCAGCGCTGGAAAGACATTTTGCTGATCTGGCGGACTGGAACATGCCGCAGGGTGGACTGTTTTTCTGGCTGACGCTGAAGCAGCCGCTGGATACGCGAACATTGCTCAACGAGGCGTTGGCCAATGACGTAGCGTTCATGCCGGGCGAGCCGTTCTTTCCAGAGCCGGACAACCATCACGGGCATTTGCGTTTGAATTTCAGCCACATTGATCCGGTGCGGCTGGACGAAGGGTTGAAGCGCTTGGCCGCCGTGGTGCGGCAGGCGAATCTGGAGAACGTGGCCTGAAAACAACAAACCGGCCCGAGGGCCGGTTTGTTCAGCACTGATGCCGATTGGCCAGCGGTCAATTATCGGGGAAGTCTAATGGTGGCGCCGGTGGTTTCCTGTGATCGCAGAGGTTCAGTACCAGTTGCGAATAAGATATTTCTCGAGATTTGTTATTGTCCAGAATCCACTTGCGGTTCGTGAGGTTGTATTTCAACCTGCCTCTAGTGCCGTCGGCCATTGCAATATTGCGTACGTACAGATCGCGTTGAGCAATCGCAGAAAACTCTTCGGGCAGCTCTGCGGTAGTAGGCGGCTCAAAGAATGAGGCGTCGAGGCTGTCGACATAAACCCGATCGAACGCCAGATCCACGGTATGTACCACACCTTTTGGCCCTATGACGAAAATCTGATCGATGAGATCGTCAGGGCCGTACTCGGGCAAATGAATTGTGACCGTTCCGATGTACAGCTTGTTTCCGGCCAGCTCGATTGCGAAGTTTTTGATCTGGGTGGCATCGATCTGCCACGTGGACGAATTGTTCAATCGAACTTTCGCAGTTGCCAAACCGTCTGGAGTGGAGATACGCAACACTCTGTTCTCAAGCAAATGCACTAAATAGATACCACCTTTACCTTCAAGGGAGTCGATGGCAATTTGTTCGGCTACAGGCTGCACATTGACACAACTTTCGCGAAGGTCCAGTTCCTTGGGGAGTGTGAAGGGGATTTCAAAAACTGCATCGGGGTTTGTCTTGAGCGGAAAGTCCAGGGTGTGACTGGTCAGCGTATTGGCGGTCACGCTGTGCTCGTAGTGTGTCGGAGGCACGGCGTACTTCTCTTCAAGAGTGAGTCTATGGGATATGCCATCACGAAATATCAGAATATAGCCATGGGTGGAGACGTTGGCGGCAGCGCTCTTCAGGGCAGCATCCAGCGTTGTTTCTGCGTGCTGGCTGACGCCCGCAATCTGCAACAGGCTCTCGCCGAAGTAGAACAGAAAATCGCAAGAGACATTGACCTTGTTCTTGTCTGCCGCTTCATTCATCAAGATCGACGGAGTCGTGGCAAAGGCAACATGTGCACTGGTCATCTCGGCATAGTCGTAATCAAGAAAGATGCGGGTGCCGTAATTGGGGTGGGGGAGTCTGCCTGTTATGAATCGAGTGCTCTGGTTGTAACGCTGAACATAGTAATGGGTGTTCTTGTGGGTGGGTACCTCGCAGTCACTCGAGTGGACAATAGTCATTGGTCCAGGGTATCCGTCCTTGATCTTGTAAGTGTTTACCCTGAGCGGATTGTCATGTTCGATTGTTTCAGGCAAGTCCGGTCTCAGTTGATAATGATCCCCGGTAATGATGGTAAATTTGTCATTGTGCAAAACTCGACGGCCATCCTCGACTTTATATATGTTCTCAAGGGCTATGGTGCTTGTACGGCCGTATGGAAAGTCAAAGTTCAATGTGACCACCAGCCGACACTCGTTCACTTCCCATTTTTCGATCTGGTCCATTCGCCAGCCCAGCGAAATTTCACTTTCATCTGCACCATCTTCCGAGATGATGACCGAGCCCTCCGCCAATTCCACATGGTAGTAATCCACTCCAGATTCCCCCGATGCCTTGGCGTTTGCGTTGTACAGATAAATCAAGTCGTTACCGGCACCGGCATCGATAATGTCCGCCCCCCTTGACTTGATCACATTGGAGGCCCCGGTGCCTGTGACGACAGTTCTTCCCCCTTGCAACGTCTGCAGGTTTTCAATGCTTTCGAGCAGTGCCTTGAAAGAGTACGTCTCGCCATCCACCACAGACGGGTCCCGATTCGGCGTGTAGATTTGCAAGGTTCCTGCCGCAAGATCGATGTCGTAGCCGCGGCCAGTGATCGGATGCCACTGTGTGCCTTCCATTATCAAGGTGTCGTTGCCGGTGCCACCTTTCAGTCGGGAAAACTCACTGCTTGCAATGTGTCTTACCAAGTCGTCCGCTGCATTCTGGACAATGAACTTGTCGTCTTTATCACCTCCGGTAATGTTCTTTATTCCTTCGGTGTAATAAAAATCATTGGGCTTTGCCTTGACGCCAGTGATCGTGTCTTTACCACTGCCCAACATCCATCGAATGCCTTTGTTTTCGCCCGCCGTCCCCAATATGGCGCCGGGTGTCTGAGCCGTTACCCCGTCCCGAGCATCAATCGTGTCGTCAAGGCCGACCACTTCGGGAACATGGACAATCGGCATGCTTTGAAGCCCCCACCAATGCTTCACATGCTGGCGTGTTTTCTTCATGCGATGTTCATAGCTTCCGTGCACGATGGCTTCGGGGGTGCCTTTGCGCGTATCTTCGAGCAGCTTTTTCGCGTTTATTTGCAGTTGCCTGGCGGTTTCGATCTTGGCTTTGGCCAGTTCGTAGCGGTTCTTGATGTCCTGGTCTATGTCCATGAACGGTACGAAGGAAAACCATCCGGTGCGCCACCGCTCTTCAACGGTGAGTTCGATATAGTCATCGATTTCATCGACCATGCGCACGGCACCGTAGACTTGAGATCCTAACGCCATCATCGCACCCGCCGCGAGGCCGACCGGACCGGCGAAGGAGAAACCCGCCATTGCAGCGCTGCCGAGAATGACGGTCATGGCGGCACTGGCGATGTTCAAACCGAAACTGACGTAATGATCCATGGCTTCTTTGCCGGTTGTATTGCTGGCGGCATTGAATTCTTTGACGGCGCCGATGATGTCGAACGGCAACGTGATTGCACCGCCGATAAGCCCGCCCGAACGACTGAGGCGCAGCCCGGTGCGGGTTTTGGTGAAATCCTTCATTGCGCCACCGGCTTTTTCGATCATGTTCTGACCGCATTTGGTGATGGCTACGTCTGTGACGATCGACACTCCCTCCGAGCCGAGCGCAAGGCTGTTGAAGAGGATTTCAGTCTTGTCATCCTTCTTCACGGCGTCGTGAATCCCACGGATTCCCATGAAGATGCCGAACGCCTGAATGCCGACACTGGCGCCGACCATGGAGTTGTTCTTGACGATGAGCCAGCTCGGATTCTTGCGCTTGGTTGAATAGGTCAAGCGTATATCCAGGGTCTGGGCCGATCTCAACAGGCGAGTCATTTTTTTCGCGTATCCGCTGTCCTCGACGCTTGTCCCGATCTCCTCTCTGAGGACTGGCGGGGCAGTTGCCGGTCGCAGATTGGCGAGTTCGAACAGAAATGAAGGAAGCAGATAATCGTCACCGAAAGTCGAGACCTTCATGCGCTTTTCGATTTCGGCATAACTGAGCTGCAGAGAGTTGGTGAAAGATCGCCTGGGTATGCGGAACTGAGTGTTATGGCCGGTAAGCGGCTGGCCATCAATCGTCGCTCCCAGGGCGTCCAGAGCTCGGCGTGTTACGGTGTACGAACCTATCTTGAGCGGGCCGTACAGATCGTCGAGCATCTTGAGTTGGCCCGGCTTTCGCTGGCCGGAAGAGGTAGACGTTTTTCCTGACTTGTCATCCTCTATCGCTTCAAAATCTATTGTTGTAGCCGTACGTTCAACAGGTTGCGTGCCGATGTACGATACCACCATGGTGTCGTCGTCGGCATAGGTGTTGTTGGCTACAAAGGGTGTGGACATTAGAACTTCCTTGTTCGGTTTCATTGATACTTGCGCAGCGGTGTTCTGAAAGAAATAGCACTTTCTTTAATGCGGGCAAGAACTTGTTGTATTGAGGCTTGATATTAAGGCTATGTTCAAGCTCGCGGTTTTCAGTACGACATGCTCATTACTTGCAGCAGTGGCCATACATGCTGAAATCTGGAGTTGACATCACTTCGCTCTGGCGAATCCATTGCCGTTGATTGTGCACCGGTTGGGTTGGGCACAGTGTCGAATTTTTATAACAGCAAGTTAAATCTCATAAAAGGTTTGGCGGGCCGTAAGTCGGTAATTCGTGATGTCAGTAACCTTCTGCAAAAAAAAACCGGCTCGAGGGCCGGTTTATTTTAAATTCGGATTTGAAGCGAGTTGATATTTTTTATCGCTGCACCAACATCACACCGCAGCAAATCGCCTATCCAGATAATCGATAATCGCTTTCGATTCATACATCCAGACAGTCTGCCCATTTTCTTCAATGCGCAGGCAAGGCACTTTGATCCTGCCGCCCTGGTTCAGTAAAGTCTGGCGATCCTGCTCGTTGTTCTTCGCGTCTTTCAGAGCCACTGGCACATTCAAGCGATGCAGTGCACGGCGGGTTTTCACGCAGAACGGGCACGCGTGAAACTGATACAGCGTCAGATCTTTCGCGGCAGCGTCTACCTGAGCCTGAGCGGCGGCGGGTCGTTTTTTCTTGCCCGGACGGGTGATGAAGTCGATGAAGATAACCAGTTGGCCGAGGCCGACACGAAGCGCTTTGACGAACACGTTGAAAGCCTCACGGTGCTAATAAAGAAAGGCGCGCAGCTTACCCGATTTTTCACGGGCGAAAAAAACCGGCGATCAACGCCGGCTCTTTTCTGTTGCGAATTACTTGATGAGGCTGAGAAATTCGCTACGGGTTGCTGCGTTTTCGCGGAATTCCCCGAGCATCACCGAAGTGATCATCGACGAATTCTGTTTTTCGACACCGCGCATCATCATGCACATGTGCTTGGCTTCGATCACCACGGCCACGCCCAGCGCGCCGGTGACTTGCTGCACTGCATCGGCGATCTGGCGGCTGAGGTTTTCCTGGATCTGCAGGCGGCGCGCGTACATATCGACGATCCGCGCGACCTTCGACAGGCCCAGCACTTTGCCGCTCGGGATATAGGCGACGTGCGCCTTGCCGATGAACGGCAGCAGGTGGTGTTCGCACAACGAATACAGCTCGATGTCCTTGACCAGCACCATTTCGCTGTTGTCGGAGCTGAACAGGGCACCGTTGGTGACCTCTTCGAGCGTCTGTGCATAACCGCGGCAGAGGTACTGCATGGCTTTGGCGGCACGCTTTGGCGTGTCGAGCAGGCCCTCGCGGGACACGTCCTCGCCCAATTGGCCGAGAATCGCGGTGTAATTCTGTTCCAGGGACATGAAACTACCTGTGGGGATTTTCGCAAAGGGCAAGGGTACGGTGGCGGACACAACCCTGCAAGTTCGGTGTGACGGCTTTATTCGTCGCGGCCTTCCATCATCGTCCGTTTCAGCATCACATAAACCGCGCCGGCGCCGCCGTGGCGGGCCTGGCAGGAGCAGAAACCGAGCACTTGCGCATGCTGGCGCAGCCAGGTGTTGACGTGGCTTTTGATCATCGGCCGCTTGCCATCCAGGCGCACAGCCTTGCCATGAGTCACGCGCACACAGCGGATTTCGAATTTGGTCGCTTCGGCGAGAAAGGCCCAAAGGGTTTCGCGGGCCTTTTCCACGCTCATGCCGTGCAAGTCGAGACTGCCTTCGAACGGGATCTGCCCGACCTTGAGCTTGCGCATCTGGCTTTCCTGCACGCCGTCGCGGGACCACATCAGCTCGTCTTCCGGGCCGACGTCAATCACGAACTGGTCGGAGAGGCCATCAATGATGGTGGTGTCGCTGCGCACGGTGGCGGACTGACGCAGCTTGGCGATCTGCGCGCGGTCAGCCTTGGGTTTGCCGGTGTCGGCGCGGTCGTGCTTGATCGGCTTGACGCCCTGGATCGCACTTTTGAACAGAGAAAAATCGTCGTCTTGCATGTCAGCCTCCGCGAAGGGCGGCCAGTTTACCCAAGTCGACAGAAAACGGCCCGGCAAAAAGCCAGGCCGTTGGGTCAGTCGTGTTTTTTCATCAGATGCGGGGACATATTCAGTTCCCGCGATTGCCGTGCGCGACGGCGGCAGCGGCGCCACAGGGCAACGCCGAAGTACAGAAACAGCAAGCCGACCGCGAGCATGATTGCCGAGCCCAGCGGTGATGCGTTCAGGTCACCCAGCGCCGGCGGGCGGCCGAGCAGGCTGGCGGCGCCGGCCATCGCCAGCAGCACGCCGAACGTCGCCAGAATGGCCGAGATCGCCGCGCCAAATCGAAAACGCCAGGTGCTTTGGCCTTTGGGCCGCAAACGGCGTGCGTCAAATCCATCGGATAACTTCATTCCGACCTTCCTCAATGGTATCGGCCCTTCGACCGGGAGTTGACCGGGTTGTTCCTGAGGCTATGGCATTTGCGGCAAATCAGCGGATATAGCGGATGAGCGGCGCCAATGCACCGCTCACAAGGGCAGGATCAGATCAAGTCCTGAGTCTTGGCCAGCGTGGCGAAGTTGTCAGCCATGATCGCCATTTCCGCTTCCTGTACGCGTTCGGCGCTGAGCACGCCGCCCTTGAAAGGCAGATCGCGGGTCGCGCAGGCGTCTTCAACCAGGGTGCAGCGGAAACCGAGGTTCTTCGCCGCGCGCACGGTGGTGCTGACGCTGGAGTGACTCATGAAACCGCAAACGATCAGGTCCAGCGAGCCGAGATTCTGCAGGCGCTCGAGCAGTTCGGTGCCATGGAACGCGCTCGGCAGCAGTTTGCCGATAATGGTTTCATCGCCTTGCGGTTCGAGACCGGGGATGAATTCGCCACGTTCGCCCTGCGGGTCGAACAGGCCACCAACGGTGCCGAGATGACGCACGTGCACGATCGGCCGACCGGCGGCACGGGCTGCGGCAACCACTTGTTTGATGTTCGCGACGGCCGCGTCCATGCCGCTCAGGGCCAGCGGGCCACTGAGATATTCTTTCTGGGCATCGATGATGACCACGGTGGCATGGCTCAGTGTGGCCGCTGCGTAACCGCGGCCGCTGAGTTGAAACATCGTTTTTGGAACGGACATTCTGGGGCTCCTCGGGGTGGGGCTTTTGCGACATTGTCCTCTGGCTGAGCGGTTCTGTGAATCGCTACCATCGTAGGCGCCGTCGTTCTTGGCCTGCAGCCTTGTCAAGTTACACGTTCCGTTCAATGCCTGATGCAAAAAAAAGAAATCTCCTACCGTTGCCGCGCGGTTTTTCCTGCGTCGTCGTCGCGCGTTTTGGCTGCTAGAATCGCCAGTCGTTTTTTCTGGAGTTCTACGCCGTGATCACTTCCCGACTTCGTACCCTGCGCGACCACATCCGTTGGGCCGTCAGCCGCTTCCATGGGGAGGATCTGTTTTTCGGCCACGGCACCGACAACGCCTGGGACGAGGCGCGTCAGCTGGTGCTGGGCGCTTTGCACCTGCCGTGGGAAATCGCCGACAGCTATCTCGATTGCGCGCTGGAGGACGACGAACTGGTCAATCTGCAGCGCCTGCTCAAGCGTCGCATCGAAGAACGTATTCCTACCGCCTATCTGCTGGGCGAGGCGTGGTTCTGCGGTATGTCGTTCATCGTCGACCAGCGCGTGCTGATCCCGCGTTCGCCGATCGGTGAGCTGATCGAAAACCGCTTTGCGCCGTGGATCGGCAACGAACCGGCGCGGATTCTCGACCTGTGCACGGGTTCCGGCTGCATCGGCATTGCCTGCGCTTACGAGTTCCAGAATGCCGAAGTGGTGCTCGCGGACCTGTCGTTCGAAGCGCTGGAAGTGGCTAACCAGAACATCGAGCGCCATGGCGTCGATGAGCGCGTCTACACCGTGCAGGGTGATGGCTTCGATGGTTTGCCGGGTCAGCGTTTCGATTTGATCGTATCGAACCCGCCCTACGTCGACGCGGAAGATTTCGCCGACATGCCGGACGAATATCAGCACGAGCCGGAACTGGGCCTGGCCTGCGGAGATGATGGTCTGAATCTGGTCCGGCGCATGCTCGCCGAAGCGGCGGATCACCTGACCGAGAAAGGTTTGTTGATTGTCGAGGTGGGCAACAGCCAGGTGCACGTCGAGGCGTTGTACCCGGAAGTCGATTTCGCCTGGCTGGAGTTCCAGCGTGGTGGGCATGGCGTGTTCATGCTGACAGCCGAGCAGTGCCGCGCGCATCAGGCCCTGTTCGCCTCCCGCGTCTAAAGGCTTCGCGAGCAGGCTCGCTCCCACAGGGAAATGCATTCCAGGGTGGGAGCGAGCCTGCTCGCGAATGGCCGCGACGCGGTCTCAAGCCCTCAGCGGTGCGTAGCAATCCAGATCAACAACCCCGCCTGAAACACCGCAAACGCCACCAGACACGTAATGGTGAAGCGCAACCCGGCATCTTCACGCTTGAACTTGCTGACTTTCTCTTCCTGTTTTTTCAGCTTCACTTCCTGCTCGGCCAGATTCTGCTCGGCCTGCTGCAGCATCTGCGCGGCTTCAAGAATCTCGACGATCTGCAGCTTTTCGCTGTTCCAGTCACCCAGCAGGTCACCGACCTGCACAGCCTTGATGCTGCCTTTCAAATGCTGGGCATCGGCGTAAGCCACATCGAAACCGTGTACGCGCAGGAAATGGTCGCGGCGCAAGCGAGTGTCTTCGTTGAGTGCATCCTTGTTGTTCAGGTCCATGCCGTCGACGGTGTAGCCGGACCAGCGCTTTTTCGCCCAATTGATGCCTTGCGCAGCCATGAAGCGGCCGATACCGCGATTCAGCGGTTCGATCTGCAAGCCACTGTCGGGACCGAAACTCACACGTTTGCTCGCATGGTCGACCCACACATCGAGATGGTTTTGTTCTTTGCGCACACGCTGGTTGGGCAGTTTGATCGCCATGCGCATCAGGCTGCGTTCTTTGCTGTTGCGCTCGGCGTAACCGAACTCGACAAAGCGCAACGGCCGGCCGCCGGTGTTGCGGTCGGTCTGCAGCGGCGCCAGGCGGAGCATCTTGTGGTGCTCGGCCTGAACCTCCGCCCACGGCAGTTCGACCGCTGGTGGCGCGTCTTTTTCGGCGGTGGTGTCAGTTGAAGTCTGGGTTTCAGTCATAACGGCGAGATCCTGTCCAAGCCCTGCTTGCCGCCAGACGTTGCGCTGGCGACAAAGGCTTATCGGCCGTTTTCTGTGAGGCTGGAGGGTAAAACGCAGTTAACTTGCACGAATTCCGTCAATAAATTCGATGACGGCGGCGCCCAGTTCGGCGGCCAGGGGCAAATTCGGGTCCTTGTAGGAGGCCAATTGCCGCTTCATGTCGTTGTGGACGATGCGCAGCACATGGTTCATGCCTTCGATCACCGTCAGTTGCGCGTCCGGTTTCGCTGCCTTGAGCAGCTTCGCGTCCTCGGTGCCGACCTGAATGTCGTTGCTGCCCTGGACGATCAGTGCCGGCATTTTCAGCTGGGCAAAGGTTTGCGCCGGGTCCTGACGGAACAGCGAAATCAGGTACGGCTGCACGCTCGGGCGAAAGATCACCTGCAACGGTTGCGGCACGTTGTCATCGGCGTGGCCAGCCTTGAGGCTGTCGAGCAGTTCGTTGCTGCGCAGCATCAATGGTGGCGGCAGGCTGCGCGCCAATTGCTCGCGAATCACTTCATCGACCGGCCGCGCGCTGCCGGACAGCGAGATCACCGCCGCTGCGTCCAGGTTCGGCGCAGCGAGGCTGGCAATCAGCGCGCCTTCGCTGTGGCCCAGCAGGATCAGTTTGCCGAAACGCGGATCGGCCTTGAGCTTCTGCCCCCAGGCCACGGCGTCCGCCGCATAGCCCTCGACTGACAGCTCACGTTCATCGGGAGCGGCCGCCAGACTCGCCGCGACGCCGCGCTTGTCGTAGCGCACGCTGGCGATGTTGTGTTTGGCCAGCACCCAGGCCAAGCGCTTGAGGCTGTCATTGCGCCCGCCGTCGGGGTTGTTTCCGTCGCGATCTGTAGGACCCGAGCCAGAAATCATCAGAACAATCGGCACCGGGTTGTCGGACTTGGGCAGCAACAGCGAGCCGAAAAGTTCGCCGCTGCCGGTGTCCAGAGTGACCGGGCGCTGTAGGACTGTCGCTTGGGCAAAGCCGGTAAAGAGGGTAAGACTCAAGATCAGAACTCGCAGCATCATCACGCCATCATTGGTCAAGGTGCCGGTTGGACTCGCCAGCACCACTAAGGTTCGAGGATGAACTACTCGGTTAGCCTGCGTATACTGGCGCGCATCAAGAATTCGGGTTTGATTTCACGGAGCGTCCTGCATGTCCGGCAATACCTACGGCAAGTTGTTCACTGTCACCACCGCTGGCGAAAGCCATGGTCCGGCGTTGGTCGCCATTGTCGACGGCTGCCCGCCGGGCCTGGAGATTTCCCTGGAAGATCTGCAGCGCGACCTCGATCGCCGCAAGCCGGGCACCAGCCGCCACACCACCCAGCGCCAGGAAGCCGATGAAGTCGAAATCCTTTCCGGCGTGTTCGAGGGCCGCACTACCGGTTGCTCGATCGGCCTGCTGATTCGCAACACCGACCAGAAGTCCAAGGACTACTCGGCGATCAAGGACCTGTTCCGCCCGGCCCACGCCGACTACACCTATCACCACAAATACGGCGAGCGCGATTATCGCGGAGGTGGCCGCAGTTCGGCGCGGGAAACCGCCATGCGCGTAGCGGCCGGTGCGATCGCCAAGAAGTATCTGGCCAGTCAGGGCATCGTCATTCGCGGCTACATGAGCCAGCTTGGCCCGATCGAAATACCGTTCAAGACCTGGGATTCGGTCGAAGAAAACGCTTTCTTCAGCCCTGACCCGGACAAGGTCCCGGAGCTGGAAGCGTACATGGACCAATTGCGCCGCGATCAGGACTCGGTCGGGGCGAAGATCACCGTGGTCGCCGAAGGCGTGATGCCGGGCCTTGGCGAACCGATTTTCGACCGCCTCGACGCCGAACTGGCCCACGCGCTGATGAGCATCAACGCAGTCAAAGGCGTCGAGATCGGCGCCGGTTTCGCCTGTGTCGCCCAGCGCGGCACCGAGCATCGCGATGAACTGACGCCGGAAGGATTCCTCAGCAACAACGCCGGCGGCATCCTCGGTGGCATCTCGTCCGGCCAGCCAATCGTTGCGCATCTGGCATTGAAACCGACCTCGAGCATCACCACCCCGGGCCGCTCGATCGACGTGAATGGCAACCCGGTAGATGTGATCACCAAGGGTCGTCACGACCCATGCGTCGGCATCCGCGCGACACCGATCGCCGAAGCGATGATGGCCATCGTGCTGATGGATCACCTGCTGCGCCACCGTGGGCAGAACGCCGATGTGCGCGTGAGCACGCCGGTGCTGGGCCAGCTCTGATGGCTGCGCTCAAAGCCGTCGCGGCATAACCGGCGTGGCGGCGCTTCCTTACTGGCGGCTGTCCAGTTTCTATCTGTTCTATTTCGCCTTGCTCGGTTCGACAGCGCCGTTTCTGGCGCTGTACTTCGATCACCTCGGCTTCAGTGCCGCGCGCATCGGCGAGCTGGTGGCGATTCCGATGCTGATGCGCTGCGTGGCGCCGAACATCTGGGGCTGGCTCGGCGATTACACCGGCAGGCGTCTGGCCATCGTGCGCTTTGGCGCGGTGTGCACGTTGCTGACCTTTTCGCTGATCTTCGTCAGCCAGACCTACGCCTGGCTGGCGATGGTCATGGCCCTGCATGCGTTCTTCTGGCACGCGGTACTGCCGCAGTTCGAAGTCATCACCCTGGCGCATCTGCAGGGGCAGACCTCGCGCTACAGCCAGATTCGGCTGTGGGGCTCGATCGGTTTCATCATTGCCGTGGTAGTGCTGGGGCGGCTGTTCGAATGGCTGAGTCTGGACATCTACCCGGCGGCGCTGGTGCTGATCATGGCCGGTATTGTCCTGAGTAGCCTGTGGGTGCCGAATGCGCAACCGGCGCAAGGCAACCGGCCGGCGGGCGAGGGCTTTCTCAGGCAATTGCGCCATCCCGGCGTGTTGGCGTTTTATGCCTGCGTCGCGCTGATGCAGGTCAGCCACGGGCCTTATTACACCTTTCTGACTCTGCACCTTGAACGCCTCGGTTACAGCCGTGGCGTCATCGGCATGCTCTGGGCCGTCGGTGTGGTGGCGGAAGTGCTGATGTTCATGGCCATGAGTCGCATTCTGGCGCGCTTTTCCCTGCGCCGGGTGCTGCTGGCGAGTTTTCTGCTGGCGGCGTTGCGCTGGGTGCTGCTCGGTTCGTTTGCGGAGTTTCTCTGGGTGCTGTTGTTCGCCCAAGTGCTGCACGCAGCGACTTTCGGCAGCTTTCATGCGGCTGCCATCGCTTTCGTGCAACGTAGTTTCGGCGCCCGCCAGCAAGGCCAGGGCCAAGCGCTGTATGCCGCGTTGGCCGGCACCGGCGGGGCGCTCGGCGCGCTGTATTCCGGCTACAGCTGGAATGCCCTTGGCGCGACATTGACCTTTAGTATTGCCAGTCTCGCAGCGCTTGCCGCTGCCGTTATCATTGCCACATGTATGCAAGAGGACAGGCCATGAGCCCTAGCCGTGAACAGCTCGCCCAGCAGATCGTTGACGCCGGGCGTTTTCTATATGGCCGTGGCTGGTCGCCAGCCACCAGCAGCAACTATTCGACGCGCCTGTCGCCGAGCGAGGCGCTGTTGACCGTATCGGGCAAGCACAAGGGCCAGTTGGGTGTGGATGACGTGCTCGCTACCGATCTGTCCGGCAATAGCCTGGAGCCGGGCAAGAAACCCTCCGCCGAAACCTTGCTGCACACCCAGCTCTACAGTTGGCGCGCGGAGATCGGTGCGGTGCTGCACACCCATTCGGTGAATGCCACGGTGCTGTCGCGCCTGACTCCGCAAGACTTCATCGAGTTCGAAGATTACGAATTGCAGAAAGCCTTCAGCGGCATCTCGACTCATGAATCGCGGGTGCGTGTACCGATTTTCGACAACGATCAGGACATTGCGCGCCTCGCCGCCAAGGTGCAGCCTTGGCTCGACGCCCATCCTGATTGCGTCGGTTATCTGATTCGCGGCCATGGTCTCTACACCTGGGGCGCGCAGATGAGCGACGCGCTGCGGCAGATCGAGGCCTTTGAATTCCTGTTTGAATGCGAGTTGAAAACCCGCAGCGTCATGAACCGCCAAGGCTGAGTTCACCAGAAACAGCCCGTTTGCCTGATGCCACGCGGCGCCCGACCGGTCTTGAAGAGCCGGACGGCGCCGCCGCTACCGAGGAATTGCCCATGAGCAGCCTGTCCGTTTATCACGTTTCCAGCCCTGAGATTCCCAACAAGGTGCTGACCCATTTCGAAGATATCGCCTCGACGCTGGCCGAGCAGGGCGTGCGGTTCGACCGCTGGCAGGCCGGCGCGAAGATCCAGCCCGGCGCCAGTCAGGAAGAGGTCATCAGCGCTTATAAAGAGCAGATCGACAAACTGATGACCGAGCGCGGCTACATCACCGTCGATGTGATCAGCCTCAACAGCGACCATCCGCAAAAAGCCGAACTGCGCGCCAAGTTCCTCGAAGAGCACCGTCACGGCGAAGACGAAGTGCGATTTTTCGTCGCCGGTCGTGGCTTGTTTACCCTGCACATCGACGATTACGTCTATGCCGTTCTTTGTGAGAAGAACGACCTGATCTCGGTTCCGGCCGGCACCAAGCACTGGTTCGACATGGGCGAACATCCGCACTTCGTGGCGATCCGTCTGTTCAACAACCCGGAAGGCTGGGTTGCCAATTTCACCGGCGAAGACATCGCCGGCCGCTTCCCGCGTCTGGAGGACTGAAACCGTGTCGATCAAAGCCATTCTCACCGACATCGAAGGCACCACCAGCGCGGTGAGTTTCGTCTTCGACGTGCTGTTTCCCTACGCCGCCAAACATTTGCCGGACTTTGTGCGCCAGAACGCTTCGCGTGCTGATGTCGCCGAACAGCTCGACGCCGTGCGCCGCGACAGCAACGAGGCGCAGGCCGATGTTGAACGGGTTGTTGAAATCCTCTTGAGCTGGATCGCCGAAGACCGCAAAGCCACGCCGCTCAAGGCATTGCAAGGCATGGTCTGGGCGCAGGGCTATCAGGCCGGGCAGTTGAAGGGGCATGTCTATCCTGATGCTGTTGAAGCGCTGCAACGTTGGCATGCGGCCGGTTATCAACTGTTTGTTTACTCGTCCGGCTCGATCCAGGCGCAGAAACTGATCTTCGGTTGCTCGGAGGCTGGGGATCTGACACCGCTGTTCAGCGGCTATTTCGACACCACATCAGGGCCGAAGCGTGAGGCGCAGTCCTACCGCAACATCCAGCGGGCGGTGGGTGTTGAAGCCGATGAAATCCTGTTCCTGTCGGATATCGTCGAAGAGCTCGACGCTGCCCAGTCGGCCGGCATGAAAACATGCGGCCTGGCGCGTGAAGGCGGGGAGTTGGCAGGGCACGTGACGGTGGACAGCTTTACCGGAATCGAACCGGAAGCGTTCTGACCATTGCACACATCCCTGTAGGAGCTGTCGAGTGAAACGAGGCTGCGATCTTTCGATTTACGCATGAAATCAAGATCAAAAGCGTGCCGCAGCTCGTACAAAAATCATGCGCACAAAAAACAGGCCGTGAAGCGCGTGCTCCACGGCCTGTTTTTGTTTAAAGCAGATTACAGCGAGTGATACGTCGGCAGAGCAAAACGCTGCTGGCTCTGCAGCATTGCAATTTGCGGCAGCTCGCTGGCTTGTTCGGCCAGGTCGCGGCGGATCGCGCTGATCGCCCACGAAAGTTGGTCACCGGCGTGCAACTGCTGATACGAGAGGGCGCGTTTGAAGACTTTGCCGTCGCTGCTACGCAGAGTGAGCAGGATGCCACCGTCAGGACGTGGGGCAGTGCTGACTTCGTAGTTGGAGAACAGCGATGTAAATTTTTCTTGAATCAGGCTCATGTCATCAGCTCCGTATGTACTTGAATGGCAAGCATGCAGAGGTAGTTGCAGCGTTTGTGCCAGTATTGATTCGAAAAAAAGCCCTTTAAAATCAAGAAGTTGAAGGAATTGCATTTTGCAGGCGTCGTGCAATCTGCATGAATGGCCATCGTGCATCCTGCATTTTGCGTGATTTTTCTTCGTACAACGGAACCAAACGTCCGTACCAGAATCCGCTCTTCCCCGTCGGCGCGACGGGATACAAATCATTGCAAAAACCGCGTGTACAGCCCCGCGAGCACTGACGTACTTTCCTTCTCGACCCACGGCGTAAACGCGTCGGTCGCAGTCATTACCCGATAACAAGAACAGCGGTCTGCACGTCAGGATCGAACGGGGAGCTTTCATGCGTCACGCACCAAGCGACACGATTACCTGGGGCATGATGCTCCGCAAACTGCCGATGATCGCCAAAGCCATCCCCCGGGTGGTCAAAGGCATGAAGGTGGCCAATGTCACGGATCCGACCCAAACGTGTGGTCTGGGCTGGACGTTCGAGCAGGCGACGCGGCGCAATCCCGATGGTGTGGCGTTGTTGCAGGGCGACGTGGCGTTGACCTATACACAGGTCAATCAGTGGGCCAATCGCATTGCGCATTACCTGAGCGAGCAAGGCATCGGCAAGGGCGATGTGGTCGCGGTGTTCATCGAGAACCGTGCGGAATTGCTGGTGACAATCCTGGCGCTGGCCAAGCTCGGCGCGGTCAGTGCGCTGCTCAATACCTCGTTGATGCGCGACACGCTTGTTCACAGCATCAATCTGGTTGCGCCGGTGGCTATTGTGGTTGGCGAAGAACTGACCGCTGCCTATGCCGGCGTGCGTGATCAGGTTGCGATCGCAGCGCTGCGCACCTGGTTCGTCGCCGATCAGGACACCCACAGCCATCCGGGCATCGCGCCTGAGGGCTACGTCAATCTGATCAGCGCCAGTGCTGACGCCAGTAGCGATAACCCGCCGAGCAGCGCGCAGATTTTCTTCGACGATCCGTGTTTCTACATCTACACCTCCGGCACCACCGGCCTGCCCAAGGCCGGGGTGTTCAAGCATGGACGCTGGATGCGCAGTTCGGCGAGCTTCGGCATGATCGCCCTCGATATGCGCCCGGATGATGTCGTCTACTGCACCTTGCCGCTGTATCACGCCACGGGCCTGTGCGTGTGCTGGGGATCGGCGATCAACGGCGCCTCGGGTTTCGCCATCCGCCGCAAGTTCAGCGCCAGCCAGTTCTGGGGAGACGTGCGCCGCTATCGCGCGACCACCATCGGCTACGTCGGCGAACTGTGTCGCTATCTGGTCGAGCAACCGCTCAGCGCCGATGACAGCCGCCACGATGTACGCAAGATGATCGGCAATGGTTTGCGTCCTGGTGCCTGGGCCGAGTTCAAGACGCGTTTTGCCGTCGAGCACATTTGTGAGCTGTACGCGGCGAGCGACGGCAACATCGGTTTCACCAACATCCTCAATTTTGACAACACCGTCGGGTTTTCGCTGATGGCTTGGGAACTGGTCGCTTACGACCATGACAGTGGCGAGCCGTTGCGCGGCGATGATGGTTTCATGCGCAAGGTCGGCAAGGGCGAGCAGGGCCTGCTGCTGGCGCGGATCGACGACAAGGCACCGCTGGACGGTTACACCGACCCGCAGAAAACCGCCCGCGTCGTCCTCCACGATGTGTTCAACAAGGGCGATCGCTTTTTCAACACCGGCGACCTACTGCGCAATATCGGTTTCGGCCATGCGCAGTTCGTTGATCGCCTCGGCGATACCTATCGCTGGAAGGGTGAAAACGTGTCGACCACCGAAGTCGAAAACCTGTTGCTGCAACATCCATTGATTGCTGAAGCCGTGGCCTACGGTGTGGAAATTCCCAACACCAACGGGCGTGCGGGGATGGCCGCAATCACTCCCGCCGAATCCCTGGCCACGCTGGATTTCGCCGAATTGCTGAGTTTCGTCCGGCAACGCATGCCGGCTTATGCCGTGCCGTTGTTCTTGCGGGTGAAAGTGAAAATGGAAACCACCGGGACCTTCAAATACCAGAAGACTCGCCTGAAAACGGAAGGCTTTGACCCCGGGCTTACGGGCGATGACCCGATCTTCGCCTGGTTGCCCGGCAGCGAAACCTATGTGCATGTCAGTGAGCAAATCCTCGCTGAAATTCAACAGGGCAAACATCGATATTGAGTGTGGCTATCGGGATGCTCGGAAAAAACCGAGTGACAGCCACCGTCGCGCTCGGGAAACTGTCGGCTTTCCGATAGACCGAAATGGAGTGCCCCATGTCCGACCAAAGCCGCCAGATGACCCCTGAAGAAGCTGCCGAATTCACCGAGCAGGTTTTCAACAAGGCGCGCGACGGTGATGCCGAGATGCTTGATCGCCTGGTCAGCGCCGGGCTGCCGGTGAACCTGAAAAACAGCAAGGGCGACACCTTGTTGATGCTCGCCAGCTACTACGGCCATGTCGATGCGGTGAAGGTCCTGCTTAAACACAAAGCCGATCCGGAAATGCGCAATGGCAACGGCCAGAGCCCGATTGCCGGCGCTGCGTTCAAGGGCGATCTGGCGGTGGTCAAGGCGCTGGTCGAGGCGGGCGCCGAGATTGAAGGTTCTTCCTTCGACGGCCGTACCGCGCTGATGATGGCGGCAATGTTCAACCGCGTTGAAATCGTCGACTACCTGATCGGCCAGGGTGCAGACCCGAAAGCCAAGGACGCTAACGGCGTGACCGCGCTGGATGCGGCGCGGACCATGGGCGCAGTCGATACCACCGCGCAGCTGGAAAAGTTGCTGGCGTAAAGTCCACGGACTGTGGCGAAGGGCAGAATGCGCTATCCTTCGCGCCCTGAAAATTCACCTCCGCCACAGGATCCGCCCTCATGAAAGCCGCACTCGTCGAACTCATCAGCAAAATCAGCTCCGGCTGCATGGGCGAGGACGAGATCCTGAAAGTGGCCGACGAAGCCGCTCAGGCCTACGCCGATGCCGATGCTTTTCTGGCCGCCAATCCGGACATCAACTACGACGACACTTTCCCGATCCCGCTGGGTGAGTGGGTAGTGGTCGGTAGCCTGCCGGAAACCGTGCTGTTTCAGGCCGATACCTACGTCGATCTGTTCGCACAAATCGTTGCCTCGTTTGGTCCGGGCGTGGATTTCAATCTCAAGCCCAAGCAACTGGCCAAGACCGAAGCACTGACCGCCCTCAACCGCATCCAGGTGCAGATGAGCAGCCTGAACAAGGAAAACGGCGGTTACACGCTGATGAATTTCAGTCAGTTGCTCGACGATGAACTGCAAATGGTCCTGGTCTACGGCAACGATGTGCCCCGCGTGCTGGAGTTATGCGCCGAGGTTGGCATCGCCGCCGCGCCAGCGCTGGAAGCCTTGAAGGTCGCCGTTCACGTCTGAACGCAATAAAAGGGAACCCTGCGCGCGACCGTCTATCCTAAAAGTGCATGCCACTATTCTGGAGCGACACCATGGGTTCCACGTTCAACGGTCTGATTGGCCTGATCATCCTTGCCCTCGACATCTGGGCCATCATCAACGTACTGAAAAGCGGCGCCTCCACCGGGATGAAAATCGTCTGGGTGTTGCTGATCATCCTCCTGCCAGTGCTGGGCCTGATCATCTGGGCGATTGCCGGACCGCGGGGCAACGTCCGGATCTGAGCTGATTTTCGATCACACGGTCATCCCTGTGGGAGCGAGCCTGCTCGCGAAGACGTTGTGTCAGTCGCCATCACCGGCAACTGATGCTGCGCTTTCGCGAGCAGGCTCGCTCCCACAGTAATTTGCGCTGGTAAAAAACAACCGGAGGTTCGACCTGTCATCTTCGGCAACGTAGAATGCGCGCCTTTCCCGGGCAATCGTCCCCACGATGGCGCCCGCGCATTTATCGGAGCACTTTACCATGACCGTCACCAAGACCAGCGAGTACCTGGAAACCCTCTACGAAGGCTACGGCCAGCGTTTTCGCATGGAAAAACTGCTGCACGAAGTGCGCACCGAACACCAGCATCTGGTGATCTTCCAGAACCCGCGCATGGGCCGGGTGATGGCGCTGGACGGCGTGATCCAGACCACCGAAGCCGACGAATTCATCTACCACGAGATGCTCACCCACGTGCCGATCCTTGCCCACGGCACTGCCAAGCGCGTGCTGATCATCGGCGGTGGTGACGGCGGCATGCTGCGCGAAGTGACCAAACACGCCGGCGTCGAGCACATCACCATGGTTGAAATCGACGGCACCGTGGTCGACATGTGCAAGGAATTCCTGCCGAACCACTCCGCCGGTGCCTACGACGATCCGCGCCTGAACCTGGTGATCGATGACGGCATGCGTTTCGTCGCCACCACCACTGAAAAATTCGACGTGATCATCTCCGACTCCACTGACCCGATCGGCCCAGGCGAAGTGCTGTTCTCCGAGAATTTCTACCAGGCATGCCACCGCTGCCTGAACGAAGGCGGCATTCTCGTGACTCAGAACGGCACGCCGTTCATGCAGATCGACGAAGTCAAAACCACCGCCGGTCGCCTGCGCAGCCTGTTCCCAGACTGGCATTTCTACCAGGCCGCCGTACCGACCTACATCGGCGGCTCGATGACCTTCGCCTGGGGCTCGACCAACCCGGCCTACCGCAAGCTCAGCCGTGAAACCCTACAACAGCGCTTCATCGGCAGCGGCATCGTCACCCGTTACTACAATCCGGAAATCCACATCGGCGCGTTCGCCTTGCCGCAATACGTGCTGCAAGCGGTCAACAAGCCGAGCAACGACTGATCACGCTGAAGTCTCTCTGCAAGGGAGCTCTTGTGGCGAGGGGATTTATCCCCGTTGGGATGCGCAGCATCCCTGACCGGCCTGCACGGTGTCTGCGTTAAACCGCAATGGATGGTATTACGACTGCTGCGCAGCCGGACGGGGATAAATCCCCTCGCCACGGAGCCCGCCCTATCGATCGGATGGTTATTTTCACCGTTGTCGGCTGTAATCCTTTTGAACCAACTATCGCGGAAAAAAGTCGAGATAGAGGTAAGCCCATCTACGGGTTGATCGAGGAGGCACTGATGCAAAAGTGGAAAGTCACTTTCGTGGATGATCACGGCGTAATTATTGATGAAGTCTTCGAACGTGAGGAATGCCCGTCCGATGATGAAGCCGCACGGCTGATCAAGGAGCGACTTCTTCCAGTCGCCGCGAAGCTGGATCTCAACGACCTGCAAGGGCGCACCACCGATGCCGAGGTGAAAAACCTCAAGACCCAGAACGGCATCGAAATCCGCAGCATCACCCCTGTCTGAACACTTCCTGTCATCTCGTAAACCAGGCCTTGGCAGCGGCGCTCTCTTGGGGCTACTCTGCAAGCGAGATCAGCGAATGGATCGCTAAGGTCTGGTCTTGTCAGCTACATGCTTGTTTCCCGCGCGCAACCACGTTGCCGTAGTACTTAGGCCAAAAGGCCCGGGGCGGGAATACGGAAAGTCTATCCATCAATCGAGGGGGACGATTCATGAGCACAGCCTATCAAGAAGACATCAGCAGCAACGTTCTGCGCCGCATGAAAGAAGGCGGTTTCGATTTTTCCCGGTTCCATCCCATCGAGTTCTACGCGATTTTCCCGGACGAGGAGCGGGCGCGCAGGGCAGCAGGCAAATTTCGCGGTGAATCCATCAATGCCCAGGTCAGTGCGCGCGACGACGGCGCCTGGTCGCTGGAATTGAGCAAAGTGATGTACGCAACCTATGACGACATCGGCGATTTCGAGCAAGGCTTTTCAGCCGTGGTCGAACCGCTGGGCGGCATTATCGAGGGTTGGGGCGTGAAGCAGGAGGTGCGCAATCGTTACCGGTTGAATTGATATTGCGCATTGTTTGTCGGGCAACGGCTGACCTTCGGGTCGGCCGTTGTCGTTTTAAAGATCTAAAGATCGCAGCCTTCGGCAGCTCCTACAGGTGATCGCGTAGGAGCTGCCGAAGGCTGCGATCTTTTGCTTTTGCATTCAAAATATTTCAAAAAAACAAAAAAAAGCCACCGGAGAGGGTGGCTAAAAGGGAAGACGGGTATGCAATAAAGTCCTGTCGGGACGGGGCTGCCAAGGCAGTTCAGCTCAGTTGAGCTGTCTACTTCGCGGCGGCTGGCCTGGGAAGTTTTGCAGCGAATGCGCGGATTATCCGCAGTCGTGGCCGGGCAGTGAAATCAACTCTGACTATGCTGGTGATAGGCGATGCAGTGCGTCGCAATGAAGCGGGGGCAATCGGGCCGGGGCATTTGCCGCACAGGAATGGTGCGCAGCATTCGGCGTGGATCTACAACCGATTGAAATCAAAGCGTTTATGCCGATGGCACGGGCCTTGCGAAGGCCTGTATGTCCGGAGTGACAAGGAGTACGGCATGATCCGCACCTATTTTGACGAGATGTACGATGCCGGCGGCCTGGTCCGCCCGCATTACCGGGAATTTGCCCGCTGGCTGGCCGAGACGCCCGACGAGCTGCTCGCGCAGCGCCGCCGCGAGGCCGATCTGCTGTTCCACCGTGCCGGGATCACCTTCACGCTCTATGGCGACGAGCAGGGCACCGAGCGCCTGATTCCGTTCGACACCATTCCCCGCAGCATTCCCGCCAGTGAATGGCGGATTGTCGAGCGCGGCTGCATCCAGCGGGTCAAAGCGTTGAACATGTTTCTCGCCGACCTCTACCACGAGCAGCGCATCATCAAGGCCGGGATCATTCCCGCCGAACAGGTGCTGGCCAACGAGCAATACCAGTTGGCAATGCAGGGTCTGGATCTGCACCGCGACATCTACTCGCATATCTCCGGCGTTGATCTGGTGCGCGATGGCGATGGCACTTACTACGTCCTCGAAGACAACCTGCGCACACCCAGCGGCGTCAGCTACATGCTCGAAGACCGCAAGATGATGATGCGCCTGTTTCCCGAACTGTTCTCCGCCCAGCGCATCGCTCCGATCGATCACTACCCCAATCTGCTGCTCGACACCCTGAAAAGCTCCAGCCCCATCGACAATCCCAGCGTGGTGGTACTTACGCCGGGGCGCTTTAACAGCGCGTTCTTCGAACATGCGTTTCTGGCGCGGGAGATGGGCGTTGAACTGGTGGAAGGCGCGGATCTGTTCGTGCGTGACGACAAGGTATTCATGCGCACCACCGATGGCCCGAAAGCGGTCGACGTGATCTACCGTCGCCTCGACGACGCATTCCTCGATCCGCTGGCGTTCAACCCGGACTCGATGCTCGGCGTGCCGGGGCTGCTGTCGTCCTATCGTTCCGGCAACGTGGTGCTGGCCAACGCAATCGGCACCGGGGTGGCGGACGATAAATCGGTGTACCCGTTTGTCACCGACATGATCCGTTTCTACCTCGACGAAGAGCCGATTCTGAAAAACGTGCCGACCTGGCAATGCCGCAACCCGTCCGAGCTGTCTCATGTGCTGGCCAATCTTCCGGATTTGGTCGTCAAGGAAACCCAGGGCTCCGGCGGTTACGGGATGCTGGTCGGGCCGGCCGCGACGACGGCGGAAATCGATGCCTTTCGTGAGCGCATCAAAGCCAAACCCCATGCCTACATCGCGCAGCCGACGCTGTCGCTGTCGACCTGTCCGACCTTTGTCGAAAACGGCATCGCGCCGCGCCATATCGATTTGCGTCCGTTCGTGTTGTCCGGTCGCGAGACCCGGGTTGTGCCCGGTGGTTTGACCCGAGTCGCGTTGCGTGAAGGCTCCCTGGTGGTGAATTCCTCTCAGGGCGGCGGCACCAAGGACACCTGGGTAGTCGAGGATTGAAGGAAGCTTGCCATGTTAAGTAGAACTGCCTCGGATCTGTACTGGATGTCGCGTTACCTGGAGCGTGCAGAGAACCTCGCACGCATGCTCGACATCAGTTATTCGCTGTCGCTGATGCCGCAGGACGGGCGCGGCGACGGTCTGCACGAACTCGCCATGCCGTTGCTGATCACCGGCACCCTGGACGATTACCTTGAACGCCACGGCGATCTCCACGCCGAACGTTTGCTGCATTTTTTCGCACTGGACGCGGCCAATCCGGCCAGCATCTACAGCTGCCTTGGTGCAGCGCGGGCCAGTGCCCATGCGGTACGCGGGCGAATCACTGCGGACATGTGGGAAAACATCAATGCGACCTGGCTGGAGATTCGCGGCATTGCCGAACAGGGCCTGAGTCGTTATGGCATGAGCCGTTTCTGCGAATGGATCAAGGAGCGTTCGCACCTGTTTCGTGGCGCCTCATACGGCACGATCATGCGCAACGACGCGTTTCGCTTTATTCGTCTGGGCACGTTTATCGAGCGCGCGGACAACACGCTGCGCCTGCTCGATGCCCGTTACGAAATGGCCGGCGATCAGGCCGAAGCAGTCAGCGACGGCACGGCGCACGCCTATTACCAATGGAGTGCGCTGCTGCGCGCCTTGTCCTCATTCGAGGCCTACACCGAAATCTACCGCGACGCGCCCGGCGCCCGGCATGTCGCCGAACTGCTGCTGTTACGCGCCGATGTGCCGCGTTCGCTGCGTGCCTGTACCGAAGAGATCGACCAGATCCTCGCGCAACTGCCCGGCGCCAACGGCCGACCGGCACAACGCCTGGCGGCGGAAATGGACGCGCGTCTGCGTTACACCGGCATCAACGAAATCCTCGAAGAAGGCCTGCACGCCTGGCTGACGGAATTCATCCCACTGGTGCGCCAATTGGGCAACGCCATTCACAGTTCCTATCTGGAGGCTGCATGAGACTTTCCATAAGCCACGAGACCACCTATCACTACGAAGATCAGGTGCGCGCGAGCATCCAGTACCTGCGCCTGACACCTCACGACAGCGAGCGTCAGCATGTGCTCAGTTGGCAGCTCGACCTGCCGCGTCCGGTGCGTGCGCAGCTCGATCCGTTCGGCAACATCCTGCATGTGCTGACCATGGACGAACCGCACGAAGCGATCATCATCGGCGCCCGTGGTCAGGTCGATATTGACGAATTGCGCGAGGCCGAACATGAGAGCCAGTCGGCGCTGCCGTTCCTGCGCTTCACGCGCCTGACCGAAGCCGACGAAGCCTTGCGCGAGTTTGCCGCGAAGAACTGCAAGCAACGGCGTGATCGCACCGCGCTGATCGACTTGATGCACGGTCTGAATCAGCACATGACCTACACGCCGGGCTCCACCGAAGTCGACACCAGCGCCGCCGAAGCTTTCGCCGGTCGCGCCGGGGTTTGTCAGGATCATACCCATGCGTTTCTCGCCTGCGCGCGCAGTCTCGGTGTGCCGTCGCGTTACGTGTCGGGTTATCTGTACAGCGAAGATTGCGAGCATCTGGCCAGTCATGCCTGGGCAGAAGCGTGGCTGGACGACGCGTGGTACAGCTTCGACGTGACCAACCAACTGGCGCGCCCGGAGCGACACCTGAAGCTGGCGGTCGGCCTGGATTATCTCGATGCCTGCCCGGTCCGCGGCATGCGCCGGGGCGGCGGTTGCGAGCAGATGCATGCGAAGGTGTTCGTCTCGCCAACGCCGGTGATTTCCGTGCAGCAACAGTAATTGCGGGGCCTTGTAGGAGCTGCGGCACGCTGCGATCTTTTGATCTTATCTGTAAAAAACAGGATCAAAAGATCGCAGCCTCGTTGCACTCGACAGCTCCTACAAAGTTTTCTGCTGATCAGGGTTTAGCTTTGCGTCCGGCAATATGCTTGAGATACCCCACCAGCATTTCAAGATCCCCATCCGGCAACACCTCTTCCGAAAACCCCGGCATCTTCGCCTGCGGCCACTGACGCAAACTCTGCGGATCGCGGATGTAGCGCTTCAAGAAATCCGCCCCAAAATACTCGGTCGGGCTATACGGAATATTCAGATCCGGACCGAACTGCGCGTCTCCGGCACCATTCAACCGGTGACAGGCCAGGCAGTTTTTCTGAAACAGGGCAAAACCCTTGTTCACCGGATCATCGGCCTTCAAGGCAGGATCGGGCAGCAGGGCAGGAAAGCG
Organism: Pseudomonas sp. 14A; assembly: GCF_018132745.1. NCBI lineage: Bacteria > Pseudomonadati > Pseudomonadota > Gammaproteobacteria > Pseudomonadales > Pseudomonadaceae > Pseudomonas > Pseudomonas sp. 14A. Next base: position 69,479 of record NZ_JAGRQJ010000007.1, read on the forward strand.
TTGGGCCACTGGCGCCATCAACTTGATGCTGGCGACTTCGAACGGCCACTGTTCGGGGCTGATATTGCCGGCCTGCGGATCGGTCCAGACCAGATAGAACGGCCCGGCGCTGTGTTTGCCGGCGGATAACGGAGGCCACGGCTGCGCCGGATCCTCGATCGCCAGCCATGCGCGTGCGCCGTCCTTGTTCAGCAAGGGCGCAGCGGCCAACTCTGCGGCAAAGCCATCCAGCGCCACCGCCTGCAAGTGATCCTCCGGCTTGACCCCCTTCAGCAACGCGGCCAGAGGCACAGCTTGATAGGTCATGTCCTTCTTGTAGGAAACATCATTGTTGATCGTGAGCGTTTGCAGTTGAGGATGCTTGAGCAGCTCTCCGGTCTGCCAGGTGCGGCTGTTTGCGCCCAACTGCAGATCCAGTTGTGCGGCAGACAAGGGCAAGCTCAGTAGCAAGGCACCGAGCGCAATGAGCGTTTTCAAATGATCGCCGTCCATGTCGTGGAAGTGCGCAAAGGTTGGCACAACCACGCTGGCCCGGGTAGCGGGCCAGTCACATTTTCAGTGGCGATATACAGCACGCGACGTTTGAATCAGCCGATGACCTTGGTCAGATTCGGCAAGATCAACAACAGCGTCGTGGCGAAAAGAATGAGTCCTGCTTGACGTACTTTCGGTTGTTTGAACATGGCTTGACCGCCTTTATTGTTATTTCCTGATGCATGCCTGACTGCATATCCCTGACGGCACGCGGTGCACTTCCTGCTAAAGGACGCCCGTCTCGGCAAAACCCGACGACGATGGCGTACATCTTCACCTTAGAGCCCACGTCAGCCATCGCTTAGATCCATTTCATATGGTGATCTTCAAAAGTGCTTTTAAAAGGACATGAGGCGTATTGCCAGCTTCTTTGCCGCCCGCTGGCTAGACAACTCGACGACCTGAACCGGTTCACCTGATGTCATATGACCGTCCGTCTGAGCGTGTGCGTCAAGCGCTTTGAGCAATGTGGTCATTGCTTGCCAGTCGGCGCAGGGCGAAAGTGAAGTGACAATAAATCAGGTTCGAGGACGTCATGACTGAAGCTTTGATTTTCGATGCGTTGCGCACCCCGCGTGGCAAAGGCAAGGCCGATGGCGCGCTGCACAGCGTGAAGCCGGTCAACCTGGTGGCCGGTTTGCTGAACGCCTTGCAGGCGCGCACCGCGCTGGACACCAGTCAGGTCGATGATGTCGTCCTCGGCTGCGTCACGCCGATTGGCGATCAAGGCTCGGACATCGCCAAGACGGCGGTGCAAGTGGCCGACTGGGACGTCAGCGTCGCCGGTGTGCAGATCAATCGTTTCTGCGCTTCGGGTCTGGAAGCGGTGAATCTTGGCGCGATGAAAGTGCGCTCGGGCTTCGAGGATCTGGTGGTGGTTGGCGGCGTCGAGTCGATGTCGCGGGTGCCAATGGGCAGCGATGGCGGCGCGTGGGCGCTGGACCCGCAGACCAACCTGCACAGCCACTTCACGCCGCAAGGTGTTGGCGCCGATCTCATCGCCACCCTCGAAGGCTTCAGCCGGCAGGACGTCGACGCCTACGCGCTGCACTCGCAGCAAAAAGCCGCACGAGCGCGGGCCGACGGCTCCTTCAACAAGTCGCTGGTGCCAGTGCAGGATCAGAACGGCATCATTCTGCTTGATCACGATGAGTTCATCCGCGCCGAATCCACCCTCGAAGGCCTGGGCAAGCTCAAGCCGAGTTTCGAAATGATCGGGCAGATGGGCTTTGACGCCACGGCGTTGCGGGTCTACAGCCATGTCGAGCGGATCAACCATGTGCACACGCCGGGCAACAGTTCCGGAATTGTCGACGGTGCGGCGCTGATGCTCATCGGCTCCGAAGCCAAGGGCCGCGCGCTGGGGCTGCAGCCTCGTGCGCGCATCGTTGCCACGGCCGTCACCAGTACCGACCCGACCATCATGCTCACCGGCCCGGCGCCGGCGACTCGCAAAGCGCTGGCCAAGGCCGGACTGCGGGTGGAGGACATCGACCTGTTCGAGGTCAACGAAGCGTTTGCTTCGGTGGTGTTGAAATTCATCAAGGACATGGCCGTCGATCCCGGCAAGGTCAACGTCAACGGCGGCTCGATCGCCATGGGCCACCCGCTGGGCGCGACGGGTTGCGCGATCCTCGGCACCCTGCTTGATGAACTGGAAGCGCGGCATCTGCGCTACGGCCTGGCGACGCTGTGTGTCGGCGGCGGCATGGGCATTGCCACCATCATCGAACGCCTCTGAGCCACGACTTCAAGGAACCCTGTTATGAGCGAAGCCATTCGTTACGAAAAAGGCCAGGACGGCGTCGTCGTGCTGACCATGGACATGCCGGGCCAGAGCGCCAACACCATGAACGCCGTGTACCGCGAGGCCATGGCCGCTTGCGTTGCTCGTTTGCTGACCGAGAAAGACAGCATCGCCGGAGTCATCATCATTTCGGCGAAGAAAACCTTTTTTGCCGGCGGCGACCTCAATGAACTGATCAAGGTCGGCAAGCTCGAAGCCAAAGCCGTCTACGACATGGTGCTGACCCTCAAGGCGCAATTGCGCAGCCTGGAAACCCTCGGCAAACCGGTGGTCGCGGCGATCAACGGCACTGCGCTGGGCGGCGGCTGGGAAATCTGCCTGGCATGTCACCACCGCATTGCTGTTGATGACGCCTCGGTGCAACTCGGTCTGCCGGAAGTGACCCTGGGCCTGCTGCCGGGCGGTGGAGGGGTGGTGCGCATGGTACGCATGCTCGGCATCGAAAAAGCGCTGCCGTACTTGCTTGAAGGCAAGAAGGTGCGCCCGCAACAGGCGTTGCAGGCCGGGCTGATTGATGACTTGGCAGCGGATCGCGATGAGCTGCTGGCCAAGGCGCGCGCCTGGATTCTCGCCAATCCGGCGCCAGTGCAGCGCTGGGACGTCAAGGGTTACCAGATTCCTGGCGGCATGCCATCGGACCCGAAAGTGGCGCAGATGCTGGCGATTGCGCCGTCGATCCTGCGCGCGAAAACCCAAGGCACTCTGCCGGCGCCGGAGAAGATTCTGTGCGCGGCAGTGGAGGGCGCTCAGGTCGATTTTGACACCGCGCACCTGATCGAAACCCGCTACTTCACTGAGCTGACGACCGGGCAAATCTCGAAAAACCTGATCGGTACGTTCTGGTTCCAGTTGAACGAGATCAACGCCGGCGGTTCCAGGCCGCAAGGTTTTGCGCCCTATAAAACCCGGAAAGTCGGTGTGCTCGGCGCCGGAATGATGGGCGCGGGCATCGCGTTTGTCAGCGCTTCGGCCGGTATCGAAGTCGTCCTCAAGGACATCAATCTCGCTGCTGCCGAGAAAGGTAAGGCGCATTCCGCAGCGCTGCTGGACAAGAAAGTTGCCCGTGGCCAAATGACTGCCGAACAGCGCGAAGCGGTGCTGGCGCGAATCGTTGCGAGCGAAAGCGATGCCGATCTGGCCGGTTGCGATCTGATCATCGAAGCGGTGTTCGAGGATCGCCAACTCAAAGCCAGAGTGTCCGCCGCCGCGCAACAGGTCGTGGGCGGCGAAGCGGTCATTGCTTCCAATACGTCGACGCTGCCGATCACCGGTCTGGCGACGGCGGTGCCCGATCAAAGCAAATTCATCGGCCTGCATTTCTTCAGTCCGGTAGAAAAAATGCCGCTGGTGGAAATCATCAAAGGTGCGCAGACCAGCGCCGAAACACTCGCTCGCGGTTTCGATTTCCTGCTGCAAATCAAGAAAACTCCGATCGTGGTCAACGACAGTCGCGGCTTCTTTACCTCGCGGGTGTTCGGCACGTTCACCAACGAAGGCATTGCCATGCTCGGCGAGGGCGTCAGTGCGCCGATGATCGAGACCGAAGCGCGCAAGGCTGGGATGCCGGTCGGGCCTCTGGCAATCTCCGACGAAGTTTCCCTCAGTCTGATGAGCCATATCCGTCAGCAGACGGCCAAGGACTTACAAGCAGAGGGGAAACCGCTGATTGAGCACCCGGCCTTTGCCGTGATTGACTTGATGCTCAATGAATTCAAACGACCGGGCAAAGCTGCCGGAGGCGGTTTTTATGAGTATCCAGCGGGCTCGCAGAAGCATTTGTGGCCGGAGCTGAAAGCGCGCTTCGAGAAGGCCGACGGACAGATCTCTGCGAAGGATGTGCGTGATCGGCTGTTGTTTGTGCAGGCCATCGAAACCGTGCGCTGTGTGGAGGAGGGCGTGCTGACCTCGACGGCGGATGCCAACGTCGGCTCGATCTTCGGCATCGGTTTCGCCGCGTGGACGGGCGGGGCGCTGCAGTTCATCAACCAGTATGGCCTGAAGGACTTCGTCGCCCGCGCGCAGTATCTGGCCGAGCAATACGGCGAACGCTTTACCCCGCCAGCGCTGCTGCTGGACAAAGCGGCGAAAGGTGAAATGTTCTAGGGCCGGCGAGCATTTCGGGGCTTGCCTTGGCCACGTGTTTCAAGGCAGGCTCTGGGGTGTTCATTATTCCCATCACGTGTCAGGTATTTTTTATGTCGCTGCGCATCTGCATTCTCGAAACCGACATCCTGCGGCCCGAATTGATTGACCAATATCAGGGCTATGGGCAGATGTTCCAGCGCCTGTTCTCGCAGCAACCGATTGCCGCTGAGTTCACTGTCTATAACGTGGTGAAGGGGGATTACCCAAGTGACGACGAGACTTTCGATGCGTACCTGGTCACTGGCAGCAAGGCCGATTCGTTCGGCACGGATCCGTGGATCCAGACCCTCAAGACCTACCTTCTGAATCGCTACGAACGCGGCGACAAATTGCTCGGCGTGTGCTTTGGCCATCAATTGCTGGCGCTGCTGCTTGGTGGCAAAAGCGAGCGTGCTTCCCAAGGCTGGGGCGTCGGCACTCACAGCTATCAGCTGGCAGCCAAGGCGCCGTGGATGAGCCCGGTGCGCGAAGAGCTGACACTGCTGATCAGTCATCAGGATCAGGTCACCGAACTACCGGAAAACGCCACGGTCATCGCCTCCAGCGATTTCTGCCCGTTCGCGGCGTATCACATCAACGACCAGGTGCTGTGCTTCCAGGGCCACCCGGAATTCATTCATGATTATTCGCGCGCGCTGCTCGATCTGCGCCAGGAAGCGCTGGGCTCGCAGATCTACAGCAAGGGGGTCGCGAGCCTAGAGCAGGAGCATCATGGCGCTACGGTTGCGGAGTGGATGATGCGCTTCGTGGCGCACAAGCCAGAAGCGGCTCAACGCTAAAAGGGTCTGCTTCCACAATCCCTGTGGGAGCGAGCCTGCTCGCGAATATCCGGGGTAACGCGGTCCCGGCTACAGCCACCCGGACCGCTTGAAACTCGCCCACAAACTCACACACCCCACCGCAATAAACCCCAGCACCGCAAAATAACCGTAATGCCAGGTCAATTCCGGCATGTTCTGGAAATTCATCCCGTAAATTCCCGCCACCGCTGTCGGGAACGCCAGAATCGCCGCCCACGCTGCAAACTTGCGCTGCACCACGCTCTGCCGTGATGCCTCGAGCAACACGCCAATCTCGATGGTCTGGCTGGCAATGTCGGCCAGCGTGCTCAGATCTTCCATTTGCCGCGTCACGTGAATCTGCACATCGCGAAAGTACGGGCGCATGTTCTTGTCGATGAACGGGAAACTGAGCTTTTGCAGCTCTTCGCCGATTTCCACCATCGGCGCCGCATATCGACGCAAGCGCACCACATCACGGCGCAAACCGTGCAGCTTCTGGATGTCGCGCTCGTTGAGGGCGCTGCACAGCACGTTGCGCTCCAGCTCATCGATCTCAGCGTGGATCGCTTCGCCCACCGGCTGATAGTTCTCGATGACGAAATCGAGCAGCGCATACAGGACGAAATCCTCTCCGTGCTCGAGCAACAGCGGACGCGCTTCACAGCGTTGACGCACATAGGCGTACGACGCGGAGTGGCCGTTGCGTGCGGTAATGATGTAACCCCTGCCGGCGAAGATATGCGTTTCGATGAATTGCAAAACGCCGTTTTCGCGGACCGGCGAGTAGGTGACGATAAACAGAGCGTCACCAAAGGTTTCCAGTTTCGGTCGGCTGTGTTTTTCCAGTGCGTCTTCGATGGCCAGTTCATGCAAGTTGAACTGACGTTGCAGGTTGGATAATTCCTGTGCGTCCGGTTCTTCCAGGCCGATCCACACGAAGTGGCCGGGTTTGGCCGCCCAGGCGGCACCTTCGTCCAGCGCAATATTGGTGACTTTCTTACCCTCGCTGTACACCGCAGCAGCAACAACTCGACCCATGGTGGTGATTCACTTCTTCTTGGCAGATGGCAGGGGAACAAGGCTTCAGCTTAGCCGTGTCGCTGCTTGAGAGTCAGTGAAACTTCTACAGTTCACCCGGCAAAAGAAAACCCGCGCAGGGCGGGTCTTGTTTCAAGCGGCTTGCAGTTGCCTATCCATCGATTCGATGCACTCGCGCATCTGCTCGCGGCATCGCTCAATCAGCATGGGCATGTCGTCCATGGTCAATCCGACTGTAGGAACCGCCGGCAAGGAACGTATGAGAATTTCCCCGCTGCGCCAGCGATTCAGACGCATGTGCTTGATATAGCTGCTCACGCACACCGGAACGATCGGCACGCCGGCGGCAATTGCCATCTGGAACGCGCCTTTCTTGAACGGCAGCAAATCTTCACCGAGATTGCGGGTGCCTTCCGGAAACACCCAGATCGAGGTGTCTTCATTCTGCAAGGTGTGGGTGGTCGTCAGCATCGACTGCCGCGCCTTGTGCGCATTGCCACGGTCGATCAACACATTGCCGGCCAGCCAGAACAACTGGCCGAACAACGGCACCCACTTCAGGCTTTTCTTGCCGATACACACGGTGCGGCGGGGGACGACATTGCCGAACACGAACAGATCGTAGTTGGACTGATGGTTGGCAATGATCACGCAACTGTCGGGCTTGTTCATCAAGCCGTTGACCTCGGACCTGACCCGCAAACGCAAGATACACATCGCCGGCAAAGCGTAGAGACGGGCGCAGAGTCGGCTGTTGTCCGGGTTGAACGGGCGGCACAGTCCAAGGATCACGCCGAGCACGCCGGCCAGAATAAAGTGCAGGCCCATCAACAACATACGAAACACAAACAGCATTTTTGCAGGCCCACCGGGACAAAAGGTGGCGCAGTGTACGGATGTGCACTGTTTTCGGCAATTGCCGCTATAGAGTCCGGAGATGGCCGATGTTTAAGCGCATGTTTCAGTCTTGCCTGTCAGGCGCGTCCTAGAGCTTTCCGCGAATCTTCAACGAGTGACGTAAGAAAAAGCCCGACACGAGGGTCGGGCTATTCACTTACCGGCAGATACTGGACGAGTCAGCCCAGATGTTGCTGATCCTGCAGGATGGCGTCGTCGAGGGTTTCCAGCAGTTGCTTGCGCACTTTCAGCTTGGTGTTCTTGTGCGCGAGCATGTTGATCTTCTTCAACTGCCGCGCGGCAGCCAGGGCAGCGCCTTGCAATTCTTCGGCTGTGACGACTTTGTCGAGGAAGCCTGCATCAACGGCACTTTGCGGATCGAACATCTCGCCATTGATCACCGAGCGATGGAAAGCCGAACGCCGCAAGCGATCACGCGCCAGCTCGATACCGGCGTGGTGCATGGTCATGCCGATCTGCACTTCGTTCAGGCCGATGCTGAACGGCCCGTCGACACCGATGCGGTAATCGGCGGACAACAGCAGGAAAGCGCCCTTGGCCACAGCGTGCCCCGGGCAAGCAACGATCACCGGGAACGGGTGAGAGAGCAGGCGGCGGGCCAGGGTCGAACCGGCCGTCACCAGCGCAACGGCTTCTTTCGGGCCGGCGGTCATCACCTTCAGGTCATACCCGCCCGAGAGGATCCCCGGCTGCCCGGTAATGATCACCACGGCGCGATCCGCCACCGCCTGATCCAGCGCCGCGTTAAACGCCGCAATCACATCCGGAGAAATCGCGTTGACCTTGCCATTGTTCAGGGTCAGGGTCGCGATACCGTCTTCGAGGTGGTAGGCAATCAACTCGCTCATGACGCTATTCCTTATTAGAAAGATGGGCAGACGTTACCCACCGCCGCAGGCCAGGTAAAGCGCCGTGACTGACCTGCCAGTCACCGTTTTGCGCTTCGGCCAGCGTCGCGCGCGTGTTGCCTGCTATAAAAGGAAGCGCATGGCTTACCCGAGATTGGCGGGTTTGACATCGTCCGCTCTGGCTGATCGTGGCGGCCTCTCTTAAGCGCATGAAAATTCTGAAAAAAAGTTTGCCATCGGAAAAGCTTTCGACTACATTAGCGCGCCTCGACAGACAGAACATGTCTGCAGAGATACGGTGAAGTGTCCGAGTGGCTTAAGGAGCACGCCTGGAAAGTGTGTATACAGGAAACTGTATCGAGAGTTCGAATCTCTCCTTCACCGCCACATTCAGTAAACGCAAACCCCTGATTTTCCTAGAGAAATTCGGGGGTTTGTGGTTTTTGGCATGCGGAAAAAGGCCATATGGGACTGAGATGGGACTGGGGCGCTATTTTGGTGCAAATATGGCCGCCACCGAATGGGTGGCTAACCTTCGCCAGCGATTCGATGAGCTAGGCTTCTGCGAACCAAACTCCAAGGAAGGCTGCTATGCCAAATAACTCAGATTCCAACATTGCCACGGCGGATGCACTCACATTGCTACTGCACAATCAGTATGCGCTTGGGGCGGCGATAGAAGAGGTCACCAAGTGGCTTTCGGAGAATGGCGTAGGGACAGTTGCAGAGAACGCAGTCGCGGCCATGGAAACCCTGGATGAAAACGCGAAAGCGATTACAGACGCGATCAAGCGACTCCGTCAGCTTTAGGGAGTCGTCCTGATAGGCAGCAATCGGCCAATAGCGGACGTTTGCACGCGACCGCGTCCGGCCAAAAATGGCCAGTTGCTGATGTGATTTTTTCGAAGCCTAGAAAATGTCAATCGAGCCGGTTAGGCGCGCTTATTCAGCATTCGCAACTTTACTACCTTCTTTTCGCACGTTGGTGATCTATCAATCAGCGGCGAACCCACGCGGGTTCAGGCGTAAACCACTAAGCTAGGAGCTCGGTAATTGCGTTATGCAATGCGTCTAAATCCACAGGCTTGGGAAGAAAACGCGCTTTAGACGGTAAGGATTCCAGAGGCAATACCGTGTCTCCTGACATGAGTATCACTGGCAATTCGGGCCATTGCGACCAGATAGCACGGGCTAGATCTAAGCCGTCGAGCCGTCCGGGCATGCGAACATCGCTGACTACGAGACAGAATGGCATCGCACCCTGCAACGCTATCAAAGCCTGATCCGCGCTTGGGCATTCTGTGACCTGGTAGCCAAGGATTGCTACCGCTTCCACCATTACTGCACGCAGAAACATATCATCTTCGACGAGAAGTACATTTTGCGACACTTTCGGGCTCCCCAAATGTCCACAATGGGTCTGAAACAGTTTGGCAAACTGTGTTGGCAATGGCCCCGCACGCCTCAGCTCGCTTTTTCGGCCTAATACAGGGACAACAATGAGACTGCACAAGTTTATCCTTAATAACGTCGAGCTCATTTTGTCCGCTTGGACGCGTTTCGCCCGCACTGTGGATACGGGGAAGCCAACCATGGATGAGAAGGGGTTGCGGAATCACGCGCAGCACATACTGACAACGGTGGCCCAGGACATGCAATCGTTTCAGTCCCAGTCGCAGCAGATCGCAAAATCCGAGGGGCGCGGCCCTTCTGCGGGCGACAACACGCCCTCCCAAACGCATGCCATGACACGGTTCGTTGCTGGGTTCACTATGGATCAGATGGTGTCGGAATATCGCGCTCTCCGATCCACTGTGCTGCGCTTGTGGCTCGCCGACAAACGCGCAAGCGATGACCATGATATTCAGGACATGATTCGCTTCAACGAGGCCATTGATCAGGCGTTGATAGAATCTATTGCGACGTATGGTGAAGCGGTAGAGTCAACCCGTAAGACAGTGCTAGGGGTGCTGGGTCACGACCTCCGCTCGCCACTCGGGGCCGTGCTTATGGCAAGCGAGCTACTTTGTGAAAGTGGGGACATTTCAGTCAGAAACAGAGAGCTGGCAAACCAGATAAGGGTCAGTTGTCGCAGAGCGAACCAGATGGTCGGTGATTTGATAGATCTAGCGCGGTGCAATCTGGGCAACGGTCTGCCAGTACATCCGGAAGAAGCGGATCTGAAAGTCTTGTGCGAATCGGTGGTAGAAGAGCTCCGCACGGGGTACCCGAAAGCGAATATCGACTTACATACTATCGAAGCCACAGGGACGTTTGACCCTTCTCGAATCGAGCAGGTCTTCACCAACCTGATTAGCAATGCCATTCTCCACGGGGATCTGGATCACCCTATCTGCGTCACCTTGTGCCGGAATGACAAATGGTGGGAGTTCAGCGTTCAAAATCGGGGCGAGTTGATTCCCGAAAGCGTCATGCCTCATCTTTTCAATCCGCAGGCGCGCTACTCAACATACGCGGCGAATGAAAAGGGAGCATCTGCTGGTCTGGGATTAGGCTTGTTCATTGCCGCGGAAATCGTTCAGGCCCATGGCGGGACGATTGACGTTGTTTCCACAACCGAGCGTGGAACCTTGTTTACCGTCCGACTCCCCCTCATCCGCTGATCGATCCACTATTGCGTGAACGAAAGTGCGCCATATGATTACCTACAGTGAGGCAATTGCCCTCCTCGAATAGCTTAATTTCGCAGAAGGATAGGTACATGCTTCGCTTGCCGTCAGGAACTCTCGATCAGGATCAGAACGAGCCAACGACTGCCTTCGAACAGGCAATGTTAAACGCTGCTCAATTCGATCAAGTACGCCAAGATTTCCTGAAAGCGTTGCTGGTGAATCATGAACGGTTGGCGAGGCTGAAACACTTAATGGCTAAGCTGGACGAGCCGACACGTAATCGTCATCTGCCCGGATGGCCGACTTCCTTCCCGGAGGTCGACGCGCCTCAGTTGCGAGATAACCATCGATCGCCAAAATAGCTGATTGGGCGACGTATCTGCGACATGGGCCTCTATGATCTGTAAATCAAAAGCTTAGTCATCGCCCCATATGATGGCGGCGGATTCCCGCCATTTCACTTCACTGATGCCATATCTTTCGGCCAACGGTTTGGAAAACCGTTTTAAGGGCGGTCGTCCAGGTTTCGGTATTGGCGTGAGCCCCGCGTCGCAGCTTGCCCATTGCCATGCTTCGGCGTTGCTCATTTCCTGAAGACGGATGACAAATGATTTGGGCTTCCCGTGGAGCAGATACTCGACGAAATATGTCGCACTCATGAGTATTTCTCCTTTTGCTCATGAGTATGTGAGTTACGCGTGCTGCTCGGAATTCAACTATTCGTCGGACTTTTTCGGAAGTGACAACATGACCATGAAATTCGTGAATCTATGGCCACGCAGGCCGTTAAGCCTTCAAGCGTAGGGAGGTTCGCGGTCAGTAGGCGCCCCGATCAAGGATTTTCCTACAAGTAGCGCTTGAGGCTAATGAGGCCTGGTCTGCGGAGTACCAGCGTTCAGCGCTTTTTTCTGAATACGGCCCTCGCTTGATCCCAGGCTTTTTTGCCTTCAAGGCTTTTAGCGTCGGCTGCGGCTCGCGCTTTTTTGAATTCTTCCATGGCTCCAGGCGAGTCTGCAGCATGTGCTAGCAACTCGTAGGCGATGGCATTGAGACGGTCTGCTTCTTGGAAGAGTTCGTTGCTGCGGTCGGTAGCCTCATGCCAGGCAGAAGAAGTAACCGGGTTATTTTTCATCTGGTCCTCGCGTGGTCTTATTCCTCGACATGTGGCGTAAAGGCCCTGTCGTTCCTTGCAATCCACCTGTCATGAACCCTTTGTCGCGCAAGGACAAGCGAAAGCGTTTGCCTTTTTTTGGTTCAACGCTCGTGCCTGCTCCCGCATAGGTGTGTCTGTTTGCAGACGTGATGTCCCTCAGTCATGGAAGTCAGAGCCTGCAACAGCGCGCAGATAGGCTTCGTCAGCTTCACGCCGCAGCCCTCGCCATTCTCGCCAATCGATGAGTCCGAGTCTGTCCATTTCATCCGCTTGGCGCAAAAGTTCATCGTGGTAAGCGTCCGGACACTCTTTTCGGAGCGTGCAGTTCTCCAACGCTTTGTGCCAAGAAGCATAGGCAATGAGCTTAGCTTCCTCGTCTGAAGAAAAAAGATCCTTGCAAATTTTCATAGCGGTCACTTATCGGGAGTTTGTTTGTGGAGCAAAGTTACGCGACAACAGTTCAAAAGCGTCGACAGGAGGCAGGCAAGGACAACGTTTGCCACTGATAAGGGGCAGTCGTTTATGAGCGTCCGCCCAGGTCCGATAGGGGCCATACATGACTGGTTCATTTGGTTCCAGGCTATGTCCAATCGCCCCCATACCTGGCGCGAGTGTGGGGGCCTTTTTGTAAAGCACGGCGACCAGCCCCACCTACACCGGATGACCGGGCTCAGGCAGTCTGGATTTGTCTTCTTGTTCATCCATGGAAGTCATCGGCGACAGTTTCAAGGCCATTTGCAGCATTCCGACCACATCGGGTCCGTCTTCATTAATCCACGTTCCGTAGTGCTGTCGAATCATGTTGCCGTTTGTGTGGCCCATCTGCTCAGCAATCCAGTCGATCGACGCCACGCCCGTGGTCAGCAACTGACTGGCGTACGTATGCCGGCATTGACCAGGGCCGCGGTAACGAACGCCGGCGGCCAGCAAATGCGCTTTGAAGAAGCGATCGCGCACCACAAAGTCGTTGGCATGCGGGAGGCCGGTCTTGGTGTTCAAGAACACAAAGTGCAGTTTGTGTTTCCGTACCGTTTTGTTGTCCCGCTCGACCACCTCTACGGTCTCAGCTTTTCGTTTGCGGGTCAGTGCGTCAATTTTCAGCAGGGCCTCCCATGCCGGTGCCAGCAGGCGCACCCGCCGCGTCGATCGGCGGGTTTTCGTCACCCGGTAGGCGCCGCGCACCTTGGACCGACGAAAGGTCACCGTACCATTCGCTAGATCGACATCCTCCCAGGCCAAGGCGATCGTCTCCGACACCCGTGGGCCTGCCCATAACATGAACTGCACCATCAGCAGTTCCTGCGTGCGGCTGGTGGGGGTGGCGAGCATCTGTCTGATTTCCGCTCGGGTGAACGGGTCCGGGGCTTCTGGATCAGGCAGGCGCACCATCAATCCCTCGGTCGGGTCGTGCGCGACTTTCATCCGCGTGCGGTACAGGCGAAACACCTGGCGCACGTTGCTGATGATGTCGCGGATGGTCTTGTTCTTCAGGGTTTTCGACAGTGTGTCCTGAATCCAAACCTGCAGGTCGAGGTGATCGATCTGGTTGATCTGGATCTTGCCCCAGCGTGGCCGCACATGCACTTCGGCCTTGTTGGCGTAACCTCGGTAGCTGGAGGCTGCGACGCTGTTGGCCTTGATTTTCAACCAAAGATCCAGGTAATGACCAAAGGTGTTTTCCACTAACCTGGGCGAGTTCGGAAAGTGCCGGGCGTAATCGAAGGTGCCGGTCTGGATTTCGTATTCAATGATGTCGGCCAGGCGCTTGGCCTGGGCCACAGTAGCCGGTGTGTTGCTGCCCGGAACCGTTTCCCGGCATTTCTCCCCTTTGTATTGAAAATAGATTCTCACGGACTTGCCGCGAGCTTCGACCCCACTCATGTAAACCCCTAACGCTGTACTCGTATGTCGACAGTCTGACGATCGGAAACAAAAAGGCCCGTTTCCGGGCCAAGTATCTGCGGGTGCGTCTTCTGGTGGACGCGGCTTATGCCTTGGGCTTGGGATGGCGCAGATGAGCGTTCAGCCGCTGACGCCGCCGGCTGCATTTATCGTGATTGCCTTGGGCTCGCCACTTGCCGCACTGATCGCACACGCTGGTGTAATCGATGTTCCAGGGAAAGCGGCGCACCGGTGTTACGGCTGGGTCACTGGACATGGCGGGAGTCTCCCTGTGTGGCGGGGCGGGCGAGTAGCTGACTGATCACAGCGGCATCCGTCGCGCTCAGATCGCCCAAGCGGCTGGCCATCTGGCTCAGGCTTTCCAGCCGCGTGCGGGCCTCGGGGGTTTTGTGCACCAGGTAGCCGATGACGGCGGCGCCGATAATCGCAGTGGCCACCAGGTGGCGCGCCGGTGTGGTAGCCTTCGCGCCGCTGCTGCTGTGGTTCTGTGCTTGCATGGTTAGGGTCCTCAGTTGTAGTCGGGTGTCGGGGAGCTGCAACTCCTCGACACTGTTTTTTTCTCAGTCCTTACGTGCCAGGTGGATCACCAAGCCTTCGAAACGCGGCTCATGCTCAACACATGACTGCCATTCCAACACCCGCAAGATCTGTTGCCGGCTGCAGTCGTCCACGAGGATTTCGCGCTGCCCAGCGGCGGCTCGAACTTCCAGCATCTGCAGCAAACCGTCCTCTGCGTAAGCACCGGCTTGAATGATTGGCGCGCGTTGTCCCGCCAAATCCAAACGGTCTTGCACCGACTGGAGCTTGTTGGTGTGGCCGTCGCCGGCATTGCCCATAAACACTTGGATCTGCATCGGTCTTGCTCTCCTTTACGCCTTGAATGTCCAGCACTTGACCGTGGTCGGCCGGGGGTGGGAAACAGGGTTGCGGTGATTGAAGGCGGCGCGCACGGCGCTGTGCACGGCCTTGTTGCTGTCGAGAAATTTGCGCGAGCGCGACTCCTTTAGCAGGTCGCGCAACGTGGCCACGTCCGCCAGCTTCTGTTTGTGTTCGGCGGCGCGCTCGCAGAATTCGTTGAGGTTGATGGCAATCACCGTCGGGTCACTGCTGTGGTCGACTACTGGGTCTTCGCTCAAGGATTCGAGGTAGTCGTAGACCTCCCAAAATTCGGCGACGGCCGGATGGTCGGAGCTGATCGAGGCCTGGCGCTCGATCGCCATCCGCACGATCTGCCGCTGCGTGGCGGCGACCTGCGGATCACTGAGTTTCAGCACCAGGCGCAGGCCATCCAGCAGCGACAACAATTGCGCGTGGTTCTTGCTGATGCGCTCGACCCGGATGTAACCGCGCAGGTCGTAGCCGCAACTGCTGCAGTTGCCTTGCTCGCTCGCATAGGCCGTACCGCAGGCAAAACAGTGCGTGTGCAGGCGGCGCAGCTTGGCTTCGTGTTCGGGCATGCGCTGGGCGAACAGCTCAAGCACAGCGGACTCTTTGCCCACGGCGCGCAACAGGAAGTGACTGAGGGTGGCGCCGTCCAACGCATTCAACTGATCGGCGGCCGCACGGCTTTCCGGCGTAACGATCGGGCGCACAAAGTGCAATTTAACGATGCGCGTCATGATCGCTTCGTGCGCTACCACCGCCGCGTTCTGGCTGATCGCGATCGTTCCGCGGAAGGGCGGTTCATACGTCTCGTTGCCCGCTGTCTTGACTCCTTTGGTGGCCAGCGTGCCGCCGCCGTAGAAGTCTTTCAGCTCGTCCCATTCAAAGGTTTTGGCGTGCGCCCGATCGTCGCTGTGGCGATCGGCTTCAAGAAACACCACCGGCATGCCGGACACCTGACCCATCAGGCGCGAACGCCCGGCCTTGGTTGATTTCATTGGGTCGAAACCCTCATAACCTTCGCGGCCGAGCAGTTTCCACAGCAGGTTGAGCAGTGTGGTCTTGCCGGCGCCGGCTTCACCAGTGGCTTCCAGGAAGGGGAAGGACTGGTAACGCGCGCGGATCTGCTCACAGAACAGCGAGCCGAAAAAGAACACCAGTGCGACGAAGCCCTGGGCGCCGAAACAGGTCCACAGCAACTGTACCCACTTCTCGTTGAAGTCTTTGCCATCGCGCTGCAGCTTGATTGGCACGCCTTTCTGCAGCGTTTTCAGGCGCAGCTTGCCAAACTCGAAATAGTCTTCGCTGTTGACCTTGTAGGTGGTGCCGTCCTTGATCGCGAGGTCGCCGTAGACGTAGCAGGCGTATTCCTTGCTGTAGCCGACGTAGTCGATGGTCGACACGGTTTTGATGCCAAACAGCTGATCCTTCATCAGCTTGTCGAGCTGCTGGCCGCTGCCGGTGAACATGGCGCCGGCCGCCATGCCGAGCAGGCGTTTCTTGAATTCACTCGCGGCGGACAACTGGCCGCTGGTGAAGGTGTTTTTCACACTCTCGGAGTCGTGGGGGAAGTCCACACGCAGGTAATACCAGGACTCGTCGGTGACTTCGTTGCGCTGGAAATACAGGGCTTGCGGGTAGCAGTTGGCAATCTCCACGACGCTGCCGGACTGCTGCAGTGCCTTTTCGCGCTGTTGCGCCTGGTTAAGCAATTGATCGTCATGGTTCTCGCTGTCCTCGATGTCGGACATGGCGCGGTTGAACTTCTCCATGTCCAACTTGAACCAGTACAAACGGTTGCCAAAGCCCAGGTGAAATTCGCCGCGTTTGTTCCAGTCGTACATCAGCAAGGCTTTTTCCGCTGCGCTTTCAGCCAGCAGCAGCGCACCCTGGTGGCGAGCCTGTTTGAGATCCGTAGCAATCTGCTCGGCGCGCTTGGCGTCGTCCTGAATAAAGCTCCAGCGCTGGTGCATGTCGTTCCAATCAGCCTTGCGGCCGTCGCGTTGCGGAATCAGTGCTGATTCGCAGACGAAACCCAACGCGCGGGCATCGCGGACCCAACGTCGGGTGTAGGCGTTGGCGCTCGGCTCGTTGTCCAGCGCCCATACCAACTTGGGCAGCTTGCCGCCCTCGCGGGTCTTGATGAGGGCTTTGAGCGAGTCCGCAGGGAGCGCGTTAGACGACATGGCCGACACCGCCGCGATGTCGTTATGCACCAGGGCGATGGCATCGAAGATGCCTTCGACAATCCACAGCTCCTTGACCTCAAGCAGGTCGACGCAGGGCGGGCACCACCAAACGCCGCGATAGCTGTCCTTGGATTTGAAACGCGCCTTCATCTTGCCGAAGCGGTGCGGCTGATCGATCAGGCGTTCCCACCAGCCGCCTTTTTCCAGAGCAAAACGCACCGTGGCGCTGCCGGCGTTGTGTTCTGGCGAATAGAAGCTTTCTTGTGTGAACCAACCTTGGATCAGTTCGAACCGAAAGCCTCGAGCGAACTCCAGATAAGCCCGGGCAGTGGCATTAGGGTGCTGGTCCGTCGCCGGCGCACGCTTACTCCAGTCTTCAAACAGATCGTCGTACAGCTCTTTCACGTGCAAGGTGTGGCCGCATTTTTCAGGACGTCCACAAATCACCATCCATGGCGTATCGAACCGTGAATACAGCTCCTTTTTCTTGCATTTGGGGCAGGTGCCCCCGCGCATGTAATCGGTGCCCACTCGGTGCTTGAGTCCGAAGTCGAACTGGAGGCGCTGCAGCACGTCGTGGCGGAGATCTTCTTTCATGGTTACTTCACTGCTTTGAGGCTGAGGGAGAGCGCGGCCATCAGGCGTTTCTGTGCCGCCATCACCGGAGTTCTTTCGAGAATCGAGCTGTGCCGTTTTTCTTGCGGGACGTACCGGTATTCATCCGCGTACCAGTAGTCGTTGAGGCTCAAGCGGTACTGCTCGCGCATCGCAGCCAGCAGCGCTTCGGCTTCTGCTGGTGGCAGCTGGGCGGTCAGAATTACGGCGTTTCCCATCTTGAAACCTCGATTTTGGGCGCAGCTCACCCAAACCCACGGGATGCGGGACAGGCGTTGGTTTGAGGGTTGGTGTTACGAGTTGGCTAAGCGAAAGCGGCCGATGTCTGGCGCGTTGATGATTCGCTCATAGATGACGCTGACCGGTACGGCCCATTGCCTGCCGGTGGCCGGATCAACGATTACGGTATGCGTCGACGTGCTGCTCTGGATGTTCAAGCGTTGCCGATCGCGTACAGCGACCATCGTGGAGCCCGCCAGATGGACGATCTTTTCGGCGACCTGCGTTTTCACGTCGTAGTCTGCAACCAGAAACTGAACAGCCCGGCTGAACAGTTGCTGGTCGTCGCTCAGGTGTTCGCAGTGGTGACGCTCAAGAAACGACAGCGCAGCGTTTTGCAGAACATCTTGATATTCCGGTACTGCAGACAAATTGTTCATTGAGCTTTTCCCGCGCGGTAGAGAGCGATGGCAGCCAGCACTTCTGCGTGCCTGGCTGCTACGTGGAGGTTATGCGCGTCCATGATGAATTCGGCTTCTTCATCACTAATCGATCCGTCTTCAAGAGCGGCGGCGATTGCTTGATCAACGCAACCTCGCTTGGCAGAAACTTGAACGGAGCGTGCGTAAAGTTCGACGTTGTCCAGTGTTTCAGGATCAGCCATCGGCACGAACAGTCCCCCATACATCGAGGCGATGTAGTTGGGGAAGTGGTTCGTTCCACAGTCCTGCTCGAGCATGAAAACTTGGGTATCACTCAGGGGACTGCAACCCGCATTTTCGTAGGCATGGTTGTCGAACTTTTTGAGCTTCAGACCTAAGCGTGCTGCTGCAGCTTCGCGGCCGCCGTTGTAGCTGCGAATGATCTCGCTCATGACTTCTTTGCGTGTGTCTAGGATTGGAGTTTTCAACTTCTACTTTTCCCTGTGGAGCGCCGCTATTACTGTTCAATCACGCCGTCTTTTATCCCCAGGAGAACGGCGGCTCGATGTGCCTCCCCTCGGCGACCTTTGATCCGACCGTTCAATAGGTCGCTGACTAAATTTTTGTTCAGTCCATGCTTCCGACTGAATTCCGCGATGCTTAATCCCTTTCGATCGAGAGCCGCCCGGGCTTGCTCGTGCGTAACGGTGGCGGGCATAGTGTTCCCTCTGTTCGTTCGTGTTTGTTTGCGTTTGTCTGTGGTGATTCTTGGTCAAAAAAATGATCAAGTCAATGGTGGTGACTAAAAAAATGCTCATAGCGGATCGTGTCGGTGAACGCCTCAGAGAAGAGCGCGAGCGCTTGGGGTTGAATCAAACAGATTTTGGCGTCCTACTCGGGGTTAGTAGGGGTACGCAAAAAAACTACGAATTGGGAGCGAGTTCCTTAGATCTTCGATATGTAACCGCTCTTGAAGAGAAGGGCGTAGACGCGGCGTATGTTCTCACTGGAAAGCGTTCCACTCCGCTGGGTCAGCTCTTTAGCCCTTCAGAAGAACTGTTAATCAAACAATTCAGAGCGATTTCTGACGATGACCAAAAAGCGATTCGTCGGTTTCTAGAAGCCATGGCAGACGACGCAGCTCGGCATCGGTCTTAAATCGCAACAATCCCGCACAGTCATTGGGGTATCTCTTATTCCAATGTACTTGCTCACCCCCCATAAAGTCCGTTCAGCAATGCACTTTATGGAGTAGTTAGCATGTTGGATCGCAAGAAGAACGATCAAATCAACCTCGAACACGCCGGGTCGGAAATCGCCGTACTCACGGACATCGAGCGTCGACTGATCGATCTGTATCGCCGGCTGAGCCGCTTAGAACAGCAGCAAGTTCGCCGCGTGGCCGAGATACTGGCAATCAACCCAAAGGAGAACGCAGAGGGCTGACCGTCATTCTTTGAATGATCCCGATCGCCGGCGCTCATACGTCGGCGGTTTGTAACTACGCCACAGCCTGCGATTCCAACTGTTCGAAAAGCTCCCGCTGCTTCGCTCTGGGCATCTCTCGTAAGCGGTCGATCAGCATCCGCTCGAACGTCTGAGATGACGGGCTGAGCGTGTGTGAAAACGTCAGATTTGCCACCCATGTGTGCCCGCACTTTGCGTCCAGGCATTGGCAGTACAGTTTTACAAAGGCTCTGGTTACCTCTTCTCGCGAGGCAATCCGGCCCTTGTGTCCACAATTGCATACAACTCTCATTATGTCCCTCCCCAGGGGCAGCTGATCGCCACCATTTTGCCACAGCTTGTAGTGGCTTTTCTTTCTGCGGGCACTTCATGTAGTGATATCCGCTGCTTCTGGTATGGCTTTCCAGCT
The DNA here is from genome assembly GCF_018132745.1 of Pseudomonas sp. 14A. Taxonomy (NCBI): domain Bacteria; kingdom Pseudomonadati; phylum Pseudomonadota; class Gammaproteobacteria; order Pseudomonadales; family Pseudomonadaceae; genus Pseudomonas; species Pseudomonas sp. 14A. The sequence continues at coordinate 89,442 of NZ_JAGRQJ010000007.1, forward strand.
AAAGCGCCTGTCTTCGCGAAGCGTGTCATTCAATTGGTTGAACAGCTGACAGATCGGCCGGATCTCGTTGCTCGTGTACACGCGATCAATCTTTTCGATGTCCCCGAAACCACCGGTGTTTTCCGGAATGATGCCGGCCAGTGCCGGGTTCATACGCCAGGCGGCGATGACGTCGTTTCGGGTGATGTTTTTCACCTTCTCCAGCTCGTCTTTCGCCTGAAAGTCCCCGACGGGGATGATCTGAATCGCGTTTTCCTTGCCGTTAGGGATGTTCACGAACATCGAGCGGAAGTTGCCCACGCCCTTGCTCGCACTGATCTGTGCGCGCAGTTCGTCTTCGTCCTCTTCTGTCAGGTCAGGGTCGTTGGTGTAGAAGATGTAACCGGCATGCGCGCCGTTGCTGTAGTACCGGCGACGGAACAGGGTCGCCGCCTCGTTGAGCAGCAGCGCCTGCAGACCGCCCAAGTAGTCGGGGATCCCGTAAATGTTCTGTTCCACGTCGTAATCCAGAACGTGGGAGATCTCGTGCTGTTCGAACTCCATTTCCTTGTTGTCCGGCAGCAGCATCACAAACCCGCCGTCGACCTTTACCCGCATGTTGATGGCGGGTAGGTGCTGCAGCTCCAGCACCTGGCCGAATGCGTTGGTGTCGTTGTAGAAGTACGCTTCGCCAAACACCATGTAATCCAGTCCGGCGCGGCCCATCGTTTCGGTGCTGCAGCCGGCCGAGGGGATGAACTCACGCAGCAGCAGGTTTCGTTTGAATTTCGGAATGGCACCGTGGTGGGCATTGGCGCGCAACAGCTTGGCCAAGCCAACCCGGGAAACCGGAGGCTTGTAGATTTTGCCGTCGTCGCTGGGGAACACGCCCACGTATTCGCCGATGTTCCCGGACAGCACTTGTTCCGGCTCCCCGAACGTAAACGAGCGCATTGGCTGTTGCTGTCGTTGGGCTACGTGTTGCTTGCTGCGTTTGCGGTTGGCCATGGCTGGTCTGATTACTCGTGACATAGCGGCTGCGACGCCGCTTGTTGGTGTTCAAAGGTTCGTTGGCCAGAGCGTGCATCACCGCCCAGGCAATGTCGGCGTGCCCGGTGGCATCGGTGCGCGAAGCGCTGTAGGTGATCTGGCCGCTGTTGGTGGCGCCGCGCTTGATGGTCAAGAACGCCTGCGCGATGTCCGTCCACCCGGCGTCCCACTCGATTCGACTGCCTTGGATCGTGTCTTGGGCTTTGAGCACCAAGGCGTTTTTCGCCTCAAGGCTGTAGTGAATGGGCGTTGCCTTGGCGTAGAAGTCGCGCACCAGGTCGAACACGCCGTAACCCACGCCAGTGACGTCGATGCCGATGTGCTGGACGTTGAAGCGTTCGGTCAGTTTCTTGACCTGTGCAGCCTGGTAGGTGAACGAGTGGCCACGCCAGCTGTGCTTTTCCAGAATTCGGAACTTCGCGCCCGGTTCAAGCGGCGGTGCGATGACCACACAGGTGGCATCGTCGCGGGTGCGGCTCGGGTCGTAGCCCAGCCAGACCGGGCTGTTGCCAAACGGTCGATCAAGGTCCGGGTTGTAGTCTTCCCACAACGACAGATCCGAATAGCAGCGCTCCAGATCCTTGAGGCTGAATGCGCTTTGGGTGCTGTCGATGAATTTGCAGTAGAACAGCTGCTGAAATTTGTCTTCGTCGTACTCCAGCTGCAGCTGCTCCAGGTCGAACAGATCGCAGCCGCCGGCGATCGCATCGTCCAAGGTGATCGTCTTGCGCCACTGGCCGTCTGGACACAGCGCGCCCTGGGTGTAGGCCGCTTCGCTGGGCCACACACCGCCGGCCTTCTTGCCGCGTTTGCTGTTGCGAAATTCCTCGCCCGACCAGAACGGATACGCCTGGTGCGACACCGCGCTGGGCGTCGAGAAATAGGTTTTGCGCCATTTCTTGTGGGTCCCCATGGCGCTGGCGACGGTGCTGAGTTTTTCGAAATCGCGAATCCAGAAATATTCGTCCACATAGACGTGGCCGTGATAGCCCTGGGCGGTGCTGCTGTTGGTGCTGAGAAAGCGCAGTTCGGCGCCGTTACTGAGCGTGATCGGGTTGCCGGTCAGCTCGATATCAAACCACTGCTTGGCAAACTGGATGATGTAGCTGCGAAAGATCTCGGACTGCGATCGGCTGGCAGACAGAAAGACCTGGTTGTCACCGCTCAGCACGGCGTCCATGAACGCTTCGCCGGCGAAGTAGTAGGTCAGGCCAACCTGCCGGCTTTTGAGGATGTTCCGGACACGGCGTGTCAGTGGGTTCTGCTTCGCCTCGAAAAGCTCTTTCTGATAGCCGTACATCTTCGAGATGAATTTATCGAGGAAGTCCACTTCGGTCAGGCCGCTGATGTCGTTCTTGGCCTTCTTTTCACGCTTCTTGGCGCCGCCTTCGCCCCGCTCACGGCGTTGACCAGGCTGCCGTTCGCGAGGCTCGTCCGGACGATCAGACGGCAGCGCCGGCGAAGGTTTCGCGGACAGCTTTTTCAGGCGTTCAAGCAGGCCGGTCAGTCGCTCCAGCTCGTCCAGTTCGGCTTTCGTCAGCGGATCGACTTTTTCCAGGATCAGGGTGATGCGCCGATTGACCGCGCTCAACGGTTCTTCATCAGTGAGCATGTCGTCCCAGCCGCCTTGGCGGATCCAGTAGTAGACGATGCGGATATTGGGCAGCTTCAAATGCGCCTGTATTTCCTTTACCGAACAGCGGCGCAGGTAGAGGCGTTTTGCGGCTTCTTTAACTTCGGTCGGGTAGTTCATATTCCGCAGTCTATGCGGCGAAAACCCCGAAAACGCGGGGTGAAAAGCTGCGATTCGCCTATCTGGCGGAAATAGGAGAACACTGAATTTCAACCGTTTGTTTGACGGTAACCGGCTCCCTATCGTGGCGGCTCATTCAACGATTGAGCGCAGTCACCACTCATGCCCCGTTCCCTTGTCTCCTACTGGAAACGTGTTGCCACCAGCGGCCCGACCGTCGATGGCCGCGAGATTCTTCCCCAGGAACTGCGTGACATCGCCGAGACCTACACGCCGGCCAAATACACCGCTGTGATCTGGTGCGACCACGAGCGTTGGCCTGGCTCTCACGGCACCGTATTCGCCGTGCGCTTGGTGGAAGAGGGCGACGATCTGGAGCCGGGGCAAATAGCCCTCGAAGCGCAGCTAAAACCGAACGATCGCCTGCTTTATCTCAACGATCAAGGCCAGAAGCTCTTCACCAGCATTGAAATCACCCCGAATTTTGCCGGCAGCGGCAAGGCCTATTTGACCGGTCTGGCGGTGACCGATTCGCCGGCCAGCCTCGGCACTCAGGAACTCTACTTCTCCAACCGTACCAGCCGGGCTGCGTACTACGCCGCATCCCAGGAACTCGGCCCACTGCGCGAAACCGAGACGCAGGGCGAGATCGGCCGTCTGGCCGCCATGTTCACCCGCCTGTTCAAGCGTTTCGGTATCGAAGACAGCCCCGCCGAAACCACTCCGCAAACCACAAACGAGAGCAAACCCCCAATGGATGAAGCTACCGCCACGGCCCTCAAAGCCCTGCTGGCCCAGCTGCTGGTTGTCGCCGCCGGCATTCAAGCCGTGATCGAGCCTGCTGCAGAAGACGCACCAGAACCCGATCAAGCCCCGATCGATGATGTCACTGAGGCGGTGGACGAGATCGTCACCACGGCCGAAGAAGAGCGCGAATTCAAGCGCAACGGCGGCGGAAACAAAGCTGTGCTAGCGGCGTTGGCCGATCTGCAGAAGCAGTTCACCGAACTGAAGAACACCAGCAATGGCCGCCACTTGCCGCGCACTGCTGCCCCCGCTGATAAATCCAAAGTACGGGTGCTCTGATCATGGCCCGTTCCCTGAGCGCTTACGGCGCCAAGATGTACGCCGAAATGCAGCTGGCGATCGCCGAAACTTACGGTGTTCCGCTGTCCAGCAAGATGTTTTCCGTTGAACCGTCGATCGCCCAGGAGCTGAACGACGCCATCACCGCAAAGGCCGATTTCCTGCAACGCATCAACGTCATTCCAGTGACCGAGATCAAAGGCGAGAAAGTGTTCATCGGCGTGTCCGGCCCGGTGACCGGCCGCACCAATACCAAGACCACCGATCGCGAAGCGAAAGATGCGTCGGAGCTGGATAACAGCACCTACGAGCTGTCGTCGACTGAATCTGACGTGGGCCTGCCGTACGCGAAAATCGACGCCTGGGCCAAGTTTCCGGACTTCCACCAGCGTTACTCGGCGGCCGTCCAGAAACAGATCGCCCTGGATCGCATCATGGTCGGTTTCCACGGTTTGAAAGCGGCTGCGCAGACCGACATTGAAGCCTATCCAATGCTGCAGGACGTCAACAAAGGCTGGCTGCAGCAGCTGCGCGAGCAAGCGCCGCAACAGGTTCTCAAGGAAGGCAAGGAAGCGGGCAAGGTGACACTGGGGCCGGATGGCGATTACGCCAACCTGGACGCCCTGGTACATGACACCAAGCAGATGGTGGACGAACGTCTGCGCGACGGGGGCGACCTGATCGCCATCATCGGCACCGACCTTTTGGCGGCGGACAAAGCGAAGCTGTACGCCAAACAAGGCGACGTGCCGACCGAGAAAGAGCGCATCGAAGATGCCCAGGTGATTGCCACCTATGGCGGTCTGCCGAGCTTCAGCGTCCCGTTCTTTCCGGTCAACGGTGTGCTGGTCACCAGCTGGGACAACCTGTCGATCTACTTCCAGGACTCCAGCTGGCGCAAGCAAACCGTGGACAACCCGAAACGCTCCCGCGTCGAGGATTACAACAGCCGCAACGAAGGCTATGTGATCGAGCAGCTGGAGAAAATCGCGCTGACCGAGAACGTGGAGCTGGTGAAGTGAGCCTGGCTCTCGCACACAAGCGCCGCACCTTGGCTCAGGGAACAGCTGCAGTGATTGCTGCTGCAGCGGCACCGCTGGCGTATTCGCCGGCGGAAGCCCTGAGCAGCCCGGCGAATGCGAAAAAGCACCTCCTGCTGATGGAAGCCTCGCTGGATCAGGATCTGCAGCGCCTGAGCGATATCAAGGGTCTCGCCGGACGCCAGGCGCTCAAGCGTGAGGAGCTGCTGCCCAAGTACCAGGACTTCATTCAGCGCTACATGGACTCGGGCCTGGTGATGCCGAATCGTGTCCTGGTGCAGGTGATGGTCTGGCTGTTTGACACCGAGCAGTTCGAAGATGGCCTGGCGCTGGCTGACTTTGCGATCGGGCAGGGGCAGGAGATGCCCGAGCGGTTCAAGCGGCGCGACGTGCAGACCTTCGTTGCCGACGCGGTAATCGATTGGGCTTACGCAGAATACAACGCCCAGCGCAGCCCCGAGCCGTACCTGTCTGACCTGCTGCCGCGCGTCGATGGTGAGTGGGAGCTGACCGAGCAAATCCCGAGCAAGTACCACAAGTTGATCGGCATGCGCGCCATGGAGGCCGAGCAGTGGGAAACCGCGCTCCAGCATCTGGAGCGCTCGACCGAGCTGTACGCGAAAGCCGGCAACGAGACGCGCATTGCGAAGTGCCGCAAAGCGATCGCCAAACAAACACCCGCCGTCACCGGCGCCCAATAACCGACTACCCCCCCAGCGGGGAACTGTGGACGTGTGTCTGCCATTCATGGCCAGCCCCATGGAAAACAGTCTCCCCGCCCTATTTGAGCGGTCAGCAATGAGCTTTTCCGGTAAACCCACCACGTTTGTGGAACAGATGATCGAGAACGACGGCTTTTGGCCGGATCTGTCTGTTGCCGAATTCCAGAAAGGATACCGCCTGCCGGCGGAGTACCTGGTGGACATGCTGGCCGCTGACCTGACCATGGCAATGGTCGAGGTCAATGCCGATCTGGCAGAGCTGAAACAACGCTGGCGAGCCCTTGGCGTAAACAGTGTCGAGGTTCCCGATCCGCTCAACCTCCCGCCGAAGCAGATCAAGGAATGGCCATTCATCCAAACTGATCAGAACCTTCTGCCAGATAACGCGTTGAAGCTGAAAATCTACCGTCGAGCCGTGTACTGCCGGGCCAAGGCGAGCGCGTTACAACAGTTCGCCACGGTGACCCGCCGCGAAAGCGCAGAGAACACGGGCAAGGAAGCGCCGGAACGCGAAAGCACGTTCCTGGCATTCAGCCAAGCGGCAGTGCGCGCCTTGCAAGGCCGTGGCCGCGTCACGGCGGCGCTGTTATGACCAAGCTCCAAGGGCTGACCGCGTACCTGCAGGAACGCCGTCTGGTCGAACCCGAGCAGCTCGACAGTTTCACCGAGCAGGTCAAGCTTGCACTGATCTGGAAGCCCGACGTCGACGGGATGCATCTGGGCGACATGCACTATCGCGCCGTGATCGTCCTGGAGCGTTTCGCCGACCATCCGGCGCGGCTAATGGCTCTGGTGGGCAGTTGGCTGGAAAGCCACGACGCCAACCGTGACCGTCACGAGCTGCCGGCGCCGGAATTCCTTGTCGAGCCGGTCGACAACGACCTGTTCGACGTGGAAATCACGCTGGAGTTTGTCGAGCCGCAGTATCTGGCCGAGGACGCCGCCGGCGAGATCCAGGCCTTTGGCAAAACGTGGGCGTTCGTCCCGTTTGACCTGTGGGTCGCCGAGCGCGGTGAGGTGGCCACCGATGGCCGGCCGTAGCACGTTCGAACTCGACATTCGCGGTCGTTTGGGCGTCCGCGAGCAATTGGCATTGCTGAGCCTTCCGCCGCAATTGCGCCGCCGCTTGCTGAATCAGGTCACCAAACGCGTGCGCACGATGAGCCGCAAGCGCGTGCGTGAGCAGAAGAACCTGGACGGCACGCCGTTCGCCCCACGCAAAGGCGACGGCAAGGGCAAAAGGAAGATGGAAGCCGGTCTGGCCAAGTTGATGGTGGTCACCCGGGTAAGCCCTGATGAAGCGGAACTGGGCTGGAAAAACGCCCTGACCCGATGGGTTGCCGCGCAGCAACACAACGGCGTCAGCGAACGCCGTACCGCTCAACAGATGCGCCGCTGGAACAGGACCCCACCGGGTTTGGCAGCTACCGACAAGCAGGCCAAGCGCCTGCGCCGGTTGGGCTTCCGCGTGCGCCAAGCGGGCAAAAAGACACTGACCCGGCCGTCGGTAGCGTGGATTCAGGAGCATGTGAACTACGCCAAAGCTGGTTTGCTGATCCGGATCCTCGACGACCAGCGCAGCGAAAGCACCGGCGCGCAGAGCTGGGAAATCACGCTTCCGAAACGCCAGTTCATCGGCGCCGAAACCGAACGCGAAACCAATCTCCTGATTAACCAGGTGTTGCAACAAATCCTAAATTCACCCCGCTAACGAGGCACTGCATGGCACTCGGTCAAGTCACCGTCGACAATCTCAATCTAGGCCAGGGCGCCGTGACTGAGGTTGAGCGTTACTTTCTTTTCATCGGCCCAGCCGTCAAGAACGTCGGCCAGTTCATCCCGCTGAACACCGATAGCGACCTGGACGCCGCGCTGGGCGTTCCAGCGAGCGACCTCAAAACCCAAATCGCTGCCGCGCGGCAGAACGGTGGTCAACGCTGGGCCTGCATCGCGGCCCCGATCGGCGCCGAAGGTGACTGGGCCACTGCGCTGGAGAAGACCCAGCAACAGGGCGTGTCCGTCGAAGCGGTTATCATCACCAAGCCTGTAGTGAAGGCTGACGAGCTGTCAGCGATGCATGACGCAGCCGTCACCCTGAACAACACCTACGGCCGCCGAGTGTTCTTTCTGGCGAGCAGTGTCGGCATCGCCGTCGACCAGACTTGGGCGCAGTACCTCACTGAGCAAAAGGCCTTGGTGGCAAACCTCGCCGCTCCGCGCGTAGCTGTAGTGCCTCAGTTGCACGGCAACGATTTAGGCGTGCTGGCTGGCCGCTTGGCCAATGCCGCGGTGAGCATTGCTGATAGCCCGATGCGCGTAGCCTCCGGTGCCGTGCTGGGACTTGGCGAGGTGCCTGTTGATAGCGAGCTGACCCCGCTGCCGTCCGCCGTGCGCACTGAGCTGGACCGCGCGCGGCTATCCGTTACGCAAACCTACCCGGATTACCCAGGCGTGTACTGGGGTGACTGCAACATGCTGGACACCCCCGGCAGCGACTTTCAAGTCGTGGAATACCTGCGCATCACCGACAAGGCCGCTCGCCTGATTCGCCCGCTGCTGATCCGCCGCGTCGCCGATCGCCGATTGAACAACACGCCCAACAGCATGGCGGTGAATACCAACCAACTGATGGCGCCGCTGCGTGCCATGGCGAAGTCCATCAAGTTTGCCGGCGAAGTGTTTCCCGGCGACATCGAGCCGCCGAAGGACGGCGACCTGGTGCTGGAATGGCTCAGCAAAACCAAGGTAGCGGCCTACATCAAGCTCAAACCCCTCAACTGCCCGAAAGACCTGACGGCGAACATCGCCCTCGATCTTTCCACCGACAAAACGGAGTAACGCCCATGGCAAAGATTGGCGGCAAGAACTTTGACGTGAGCCTGGGCGACATCGCGCTGCACGTTGAGAACTGCACCCTGGACATTACCGACAACTCGGCAGTGGCTCAGACCCGAGGTGTTCCAGACGGCTACGTGGACGGCGACGTGGCCGCTGCCGGCGAACTGGAGCTGGATACCACCAACTTTCAACTGCTGATCGATGCAGCGCGCTCGGCCGGTAGCTTTCGCGAGCTCAAGCCGTTCGACGCGGTGTTCTTCGCCAAAGCCGGTGGGGATGAGGAACTGCGCGTGGAAGCCTTCGGTTGCAAGGTGAAGGTGTCCAGTCTCCTGGCGATCGACCCGAAGGGCGGCGAAAAGACCAAGCACAAGGTGCCATTCGACGTCACCAGTCCGGACTTTATCCACATCAACGGCGTGCCGTACCTCGCTGCCGCTGAGATCGAAGGTATCCGCTAATGGTGGACTGGTTCGATCGCGCCCAGGAACTGGAGCAGCGCCAGCGTGACCAGGCCATCAAGGCCCAGCTGCTGAAGCCTGTGCCGGTCGGGCCAAGCCTGAGCCATTGCCAGGACTGCGACAAAGAAATCCCGCCGGCGCGCCAGGCGCTGGGCGGAAAAACGCGGTGCGTCCCGTGCCAAACGGGGTTTGAGCAGAGTAATCGCCGATGACCACTGACGCTGTGCGCCTCGGAGCGCTGGAACAGAAGTTCGCTGTCTTTGAACACCGCTTGGGCGAGTTGGAAGACCGGCACGAAACCGTCCCGACTCGGGTCACCAAGTTGGAGCAGGGTTTCGAGCACATGGCGGGGCAACTGTCTGAGCTGAACGCTGGCCAGCAGACCCTGACGGTCGCGGTGAACGACATCGGCGCGAAGGTTGGCCGCTTGCTGACCATCCTCACGGTGGTCGCTTCTGTGCTGCAAATGGTTGTTCCGGCACTGCTTCGAGTGTGGTTTCCATGAGCCTGCGCGGCCGGATTCAAGCTGGCGCGCTCGCGCTGGCCAGCGCTCCGCTGGTGATTTTCCTGGGTACTTGGGAAGGCCGTGGCCAGAACACCGTTTACGCCGATCAGTTGGCCGGCGGTCTGCCGACGGTATGCATGGGCATCACCCGGTACACCAGCCCGTTTCCGGTCGTGGTGGGCGACTACTGGTCACCAGGACGTTGCGCGGAGGTGGAGCAGCTGGTGATCCGCAAAACCCAGCTGCAGCTCGCCGATTGCATCACCAACCCTGACGTAAGCCAGAACACCTTCGACGCCCTGACTAGTCACGGCCACAACGTTGGAGTGCCCAACACGTGCGCCAGTCGTGCAGTGGCATTGATCAATGCCGGCCGCATCGCTGATGGCTGCAAAGCATTGGCCTGGGCGCCGGATGGAAAGACGCCGGTATGGGCGTATGTGACCGACGCGCAGGGGCGCAAGCGCTTCGTTCAAGGCCTGCACAACCGTCGTTTGGCGGAAATGAAATTGTGCCTGCGATGACTTTTTCCTCGTTGCGCCTGGCGCCGCTCGTCCTGCTGCTGACCTTGCTGTTGTGGCTGGCCTTCGATCGGGTAACCGATCAGCGCGATGACGCCAGGCGCGAGCGCGACAGCGCGCAGTGGGAAGTGAACGGACTACGTGAGGCGGCCCGAATCAGCGGCGAAATGCTGGCCGAGCGGGACGCGATCGACCAACGAAACACTCAGGAATTGACCGATGCGCGCACTAAGAACGATCGCCTGCGCGGCGCTGTTGACGATGGCACTGGCCGGTTGCACGTTCGCGCCGCCTGTCCCGCCGGTGGATCTGTGCCCGCCACCGCCGGCGCCGCCCGCGTGGTTGATGCAGAAAGCCCCGAACTCGCAGCAGACGCTCGACCGGATTATTTCACCCTCCGGGATCAGCTCGCCTTAAGCCGGCAAATGATCCTCGGACTGCAGCAATACGTCCGAGACGTGTGCCAGCGATCGCCGGCGCACCAGGACACCACTTTACCCAACCTCAACAAGAGAGCACCCCAATGAGCCAAAACACCGAAATCACCCTGGAAGTCGGCGAAGCGGAATTCACCTTTAACCTCACGCCGGCGGACGTCACCAAATACTTCAACGCCCTGACCCAAACCAACAAGGTGGCCCCGGGCAACAACCTGTTGATGACCACCGTCAAGCAAGAGGAAAAGCCCACCTTGAAACCGTTGCTGGCCAACCCGGTGATGGTGATGCAGATCGCCGGTGCGCTGCTTGAGGAGTACGCGCCGAACGTTGAGGTGATCGTAAAAAAGCGCACGAGCACGCTGAGCGCTTAAGCGAAAACGGCCTGGGCCAGTTGATGGCCCTGACGAACCGCTGGCTTCCTGGTACCGAACCCACGCCCGAAGCGATGGGAACCGCCAAGTGGCTGGAGGACGAATACTGGAAACGCATGGAGTTTGCCGTGGCTAACGGCATCGCCCTTGCGCTGAACGGGTAACGACATTGGCAGACCGCAGCGCCAGCCTGGCTTTCATTCTGAGCTTGCAAGACAAGGTCACCGCGCCCTTGGGCAAGGTGAAAATGGGCTTTTCCGAGCTTGCCGATCAGAGCGAAAAACACATCAAGACGATCGGCATGGGCATCGGCGGCGTGACGGCGGCCGTGGTTGGGATCCGTGAGTCCATGGAACCAGCGCTGGAGGTCAATCGCGCCCTCGGCGACGTCCGATCGCTCGGCGTCGCCGAGGATGCGTTGTCGGCGCTGAATGCCAAGTCGTTGCAGTTCGCGGTGAGCTACGGCGAGAACGCTAAGGATTTTGTGGCCTCGGCGTATTTGATCGAAGGCGCCATCAAAGGCCTTGCCGGCAACCAGCTCGCGATCTTCACCAACACCAGCAACCTGCTGGCCAAGGCCACCAAAACCGACGCTGAAACGATGGGTGAATACGTCGGCACGCTCTACAACCTGCAGAAGTCCCAAGCGGATGCGATGGGGAAGGGCGCGTGGGTGGAAAAACTCGGCGGGCAGACGGCGCTGGCCGTGCAGCTGTTTCGCACCAGCGGCGCGGCGATGAAAGACGCTTTCAAAGAAGCCGGCGCGATCGCCACCACATCCGGCGTCGACCTGGCTGAGCAGATGGCAGTGATCGGCACGCTCAGCAGCACCATGGAAGGCGGCGACGCCGGCGGACGCTACAAGGCGTTTTTCGAAAACATCGGCGCGGCGTCGGACAAACTCGGCATGAAGTTCACCGACCAGCAGGGCAAGGTGCTGCCGATGATGGCGATCCTGGACAAGCTGCAGGGCAAGTTCGGTGATCTGACCAGCGCATCGGCCGGCGCCAAGTTGATGGAGGCTTTCGGCGGTGAGGGCGCCCAGGTGATCGGCGCGCTGGCCAAGGACACCGATCGGTTGCGCAACGGCATCGAGCAGTTGGGCAAGGTGCGCGGTTTGGAGAACGCCGAGCAGATGGCCCGGGCCATGGTGGACCCATGGCAGCAGTGGGCCTCCCTGGTCGAGGTCATGCGTGTGGTGTTTGGCCAGGTGTTGATACCAGTGCTGACGCCGTTCATGAACAAGATGGTGGATATCGGCAAGACCCTGGTGCGCTGGTCGCAGCTGTTTCCCAACATCACCCGCGTGATCGGCATCACCGCACTGACGATCATGGGCATCGTTGGCGCCATGTCGTTGCTGACGTTGGTCGTTGGGATTTCGCGGATGACCTGGCTCGGTCTGGTGTCGGTGTGGAAAGTCGTCCAGTTGCTAAACCTGCGCACCGTCGCCGGCTTTGTGCTGCAGAAACTCGCGATCCTGGCTTACATGGCCGTGATCTACACCCTCAGCGCGGGCCTAGCCCTGGTGCGCGGCGCCATGCTGCTGTGGCAGGGCGCGATCTGGCTGGTCAACGCGGCGTTGCTGGCCAATCCGATGGTGTGGATCGTGGTCGGTGTTCTCGCCCTGGTGGCGGTCATTGTTGCGGCCGTCCACTACTGGGACGAATGGACGTCCGCTCTGATGAATACGGCCGCGTTCCAGTTCGTCGCCGACAAGCTCCAGAAACTGGCCGACTGGTTCAACTCTATGGGCGGTTGGTCAGGCATGGCCAAGGCGGCATGGGACAGCATCGTCGGCATTTTCACCAAGGCCGTTAACGGCGTGATCGAGCTGCTCAACAGCATCCCGGGCGTGAACATCGAAGCGCGTTTCGGCGGCATGCCAGAGGTGCCTGGTGTTGATGCTGCCACCAATGCCGCCGACACCGCCAACGCCGCGCAGAAAGCCCAGCAGACCATCAATGCGGCCATTCCCAGCCTTTCACCGGCGCGCCCTGCAGCGGTACCGCCCGGTGGCCTGTTGACCAGCATCCAGAACACAAACAGCAGCCAGAACAAGGGCACGCATGTGGAGAACGTGAACATTCACACCAGCAAACCGATGAATCCGCTGGAAGTGGAAAACATGGTCGCTATGGCGGTGGGCGGATGAGCGAGTACGTAGACCTGTTGATCGTCAATAACGACCTGGCACTGGATCCGTCCCGCCAGCCGCTGCTGATCGATGACCGAGCCTGTATCGCCCAGGACATCGCTCACATGATCCGCGACAGCGGGCTGCTGGTGACGTTGGTCGCAGAACGCGATCGGCTGCGTCAGCGCGACTGCATCCAGCAGCTGGAGCTGTTGGTGGAGGATGACCCGCGCCTGGTGCCGGGTACGGCGCGCATCACCCAGCAGGAACCAGGCGTCTACCTGGTCACTGCGAAAACTCTGAAATTTGGTTCGATTGAGGTAAGTCTGTGAGCCAGGTCGACTTTAAAAAAGTGATCGCCGACGCCGGCATCCCGACCACCGAGGCCGCTCTGAAAGCTGCGTGGGAGAAGGAGGCCGAAGCCCAGGGCGCCAAAGTGGCCAACACCAGCAGCTATTCGCCGTTCTGGCGAGTAATGACCGCACTGGTGACCAAGCCGGTGCTGTGGCTGTTGGATTTTATGTGCCTGACGGTGCTGCCCAATTTCTTCGTGAAAACAGCGGTAGACACTTGGCTGGACACGCTCGCGTGGGCTGTCAACGTCGAGCGCAAAGGCGCTACCAAGGCACGGGGGAAATTGCTGTTTACCCGGGCTTTACCGGACGGTGTCCTGGAGCTGGAAAAAGGCATTGTGGTGCAGTCTGCCGCGATCAACGGCAACGTCTACCAGTTGATTACCACGGCGCCGGTGACATTCGTTGCGGGTCAGCTGCAACTGGACGTACCGGTGGAGGCGGTCGATTCCGGCAGTGGTTTCAACCTTGCCCCGGGCTACTACGCGATTCTCCCGGTGCCGGTACCCGGCATCATCCAGGTCGTGAACAAGGACGGTTGGCTTGAGTCACCAGGAGCGGATCCGGAGCCGAACGACCAGCTGCGCTTGCGCGTGCGCAACCAGTTTTCGGCGGTAAACCAATGGCACACCGACGCGGTGTATCGCGCCATGATTTCAGCCTTCCCGGGCGTGCGTCCGGATGGCGTCTATTTCGAGCACGGCGCCCCGCGTGGGCCGGGCAGTGCCAATGCGTTTGTGCTGTTCGATGCGGGCGTGCCGGCGGCAACTTACCTGGAGCAGATCAATTCGCATATCCGCGACCAGGGCAATCACGGCCACGGCGATGACCTGCTCGCCATGGTCATGCCCGAAGTCCCTGTAGACGTGGAAATGACGCTTTGGCCGCAGCCCAATCTAAGCGCCGAGCAGGTCGACACGCTGAAAACTGAGGTCGAGCTGTTCATTCGTGCAGCGTTTCGAGAAAGCACGCCCCGCGACTATCAACCCACGCTGACTTATCCACAGTCGCGTTTCAGCTTCAGTCGACTGGCGGAAGAACTGCACCAGCAGTTCGCCGATATCGCCTCACTGCGTTTTAGCCCAGGCGTCGACATCACCAGCGGGTTGGACATTCCTCGGCTGGCGTCGCTCAAGGTGGATGTGCAATGAACAAACTGAAACTGCCGTTCTGGCTCGGTGGCGCCGAGCTGTCGAAGTTGGTGGCGGCTGTCCAAGCATGGTGGGAAACCGTGACGGGATGGCTGCGCTGGCCTTATTCGCAGATCGATCCCGACACTTGCCACCCGAATATTCTTGAGTTGTGGGCTTGGCAGCGGGACGTGACGCGCTTCAAAGGCGAACCCGAATCCTTGTTTCGGCTACGCGTGAAATACGCGTTTATCAACTCGGTCGACGCCGGTAGCACCGCCGGTTTGAAACGCATTTTTCAGCGCCTCGGCGTGGGTTATGTCGAGATCGAGGAGCGTCAGCCCGATCGGGATTGGGACGTCGTGCTGCTCAAGTTCAGCAACGCTCAACTGTCTCTTAACCCCGAGCTGCTGCGTGTGTTGATCCAGCAATACGGCCGAACGTGTCGGCGCTATGACTTCGTCACCATCACCCCCGTAGGGCTGCAAATCGCCCTGATCGACTTCAACGACGACCAGCAAACGCTGGTCGCCAGCCTGTAGGAGCGCACCGTGAGCGCCAGTATTACCTTGGCCGGCGAAAGCCAAATCGCCCTGAAACAAAGCCTGCAACAGCCACTGATTGTTACCCAGTTCATCTTTGCCAATGTGCCGGGGCTTGACCCAACCAAGCCGCTCGATCGCGCTGCCGGCAAGCCACCCGCTGATCAGATCGTCCACGTCTATACGATCCCGGAGAAAAATGCCGGCTACGTGAACCCGAACCAGGTGGTGTACAGCGCGCAATTGGGATCGGACGTTGGTGATTGGGATTTCAACTGGGTCGGCCTCGAGGACGCCGATGGCATCTTGTTCGCTGCGTCTTCGGTGCCCCTGCAGCAAAAGCGCAGAAACATTCCGCCGGAGCAGATCGGCAACAACGTCACTCGCAACTTTCTGGTGGCCTTTGATGGTGCGATGCAGCTCACCGGTGTGAAGATCGATGCCAGCACTTGGCAGCATGATTTCACGGTACGCCTTGCCGGCATCGACGAGCGCGAGCGCCTGAGCAATCGCAATCTCTACGGACGAGCGTTCTTTTTCAGTGATTCGCTGATGTTCGAAAAAGCGGAGACCGGCTACCAGATCAACGGTGGCACAGCCTACATCGAGGGCATCCGCGTGGCGATCGCGAAGGCAGAGGCCGTCCAAGAAGTAATCCCAGTAGGCAAGATCTGGTTAGACGTTTGCCTCGAGCGCCAGTTGAACGACCGGGTGGCTGTGTGGAAAGTGGTGTTCGGTGAACAGGACGACTATACCGACGCCGCTGGTGTGCGCCATTACTGTGTACCACTCGCCGATTTCGTATCGCCAACCAACATCGTGGACTTGCGCGATGCCGAGCCCGTCGGCGGTGCGTTGATCAAATACCTCGCTTCTCGTACCGGTGACTATCCGTTACTGCGCGCCCGGGCCACGACCAAAGCAGACGTCGGACTCGGCAATCTTCCGAACGCCATCAGCGACGATCCGGCTACCAACAGCAGCCAGATCGTGGCGTCTACGGCCGCGCTGAACAAATTGCAGAAACAGGTCGGGGATTCCATGACTGGCATGGTGGCAGGCTTTGCCATCTCTTGGGCGCCTGAAGGATGGCTGAAGTGCAACGGTGCGGCCGTCTCACGCACAACCTATGCGCGACTGTTCGCATTGCTCGGCGCGCACTACGGCGCCGGCGATGGATCAACGACTTTCAATCTGCCCGACATGCGCGGCTTGTTTCCACGAGGCTGGGACGACGGTCGCGGCCTTGATCCGGGGCGAGCCTTCGGCGCTTACCAGGACATGATGCTTCAATCTCATAACCACGGCGCTTCAGCCGGTGAAGTCGGCAACCATCTACATGCCGCGTGGACGGATGCGCAAGGCGAGCACAGTCACGCCGCGTGGACTGATGTTCAGGGCAACCACCAGCACACTGCCCCGCGCGCGCAAAACAATAACGTGGGCGGTGGCAGTCCTAACTTTACGACAGCAAACCTGCAGAACGGCACCACGGCCCCGACTGATTGGGCGGGTGCTCACTCTCACAACGTTGGTATAGGCGCTGCCGGCGCCCACGGCCATAACGTCGGCATCGACTGGGCCGGCGCTCACAGCCATGCCATTTCCGTGGCCGCAGCGGGCGGTGCCGAGACGCGTCCTCGAAACCTGTCTCTCCTTTTTTGCATCAAGTATTGAGGTCGAGCATGACTGAAAAATTCGTGTACCAAACTGACCACCTGGGCATTTTCATTGGAGCCGTAACGGCCGATGAATCGCCGCTGGAGCCGGGCGTATATCTGGTTCCTGGTGGTTGCGTCGAAGTGAAGCCGCCCGCAGTACCGGAGCAAAAAGCTGCATGGTGGAACGGTAAAGCCTGGCAGTTGGTGGATTATTTCGGCGGCGTCGTGGTGTACAGCATCGTCACCGGCGAGCCGCGAACGTTGGAAGGCTTCGAATCGGTGCCAGCGGGCTACACCATGAAAAAGCCCGGGCCAAATCAGGTCTGGAAAAATGGCGGGTGGGTCGACGACATCGAAGCGGTTCTGGCGGCACTGCGTGACGAGAAGCTACAAGCGATCGCCTCGGGCTGCGCTGGCTACATCGCTGGTGGTTTTACTTCCAGCGCATTGGGCGAGCCATACCGCTACAGCAGCGCCATTGATGACCAGGTGAATCTCAACGGCCAGGTGCTGTTGGGGCTCGACGACGTCTACCCCTGCTATGACATCGACCAGGTGCTGGCCTTCCGGCCGCACACCATCGCCCAGTTGCAGCAAGTCAGCCTTGATCTGGTTCGGTTCCGACGAGCCGCGCAGCAGCATGCCGAGGCGTTACGCCTGGCTGTGGAAAAGGCGCAAAAAGACAAAAACCTGAAAGCGATGAAAGCCATCCGCTGGACTGCGCCGGCATGACCTGGGCACCGGTGACCATGCGCTGGCCAGAGCAGGCCACTCAGTGGCTGGGCGGGCTGTCAGCAGCCAAGGATCTGGCCGGCGGCGAACTGGCCAGCACCGCCCAGCGCCTGGCGAGTCTGAGCGGGCTGGCCAACACCAACCCGGGGCCGGTCGGTGATATCGCCAAAAGCGCGATCGCGGCCGGACGCAAGGCGCTGGCCGAGCAAATGGATCAAGTGCCTGCGTGCCTGGTGGTAACGCCGTTTCAAAACGGTGTGGGGCAGGGTGCGGGGTATCAGCGATTTCTGTCAGCGCCGAATGCGCTGGAACATCTCGCCAAAAAACTTGAAGACGCCAGCGACAGCGGGCGCCCGAGTGGGCCGCAGTACGCACTATCGATCCTGTTTTTGGCGACACACCTTGAGCAGCTGGCCAGCAGCTTGGCGCGGTTCAATGCTTTGCTGCCGATCCCTGACCTGGTGCGAACCGAGCGCCGTGCGCAACACCTGGTGAAACTGGAAATCGAAAAGTGGGAGATCCCCGGCGCTGGCACGCTTCCGCGCTGGCAGGGTTTGCCGCTTGAACGTTGCACGGTGGTGAAAGCTGCCAAGCAGTCCATGGCGGGGCAGTTGGCGATGCTGGAAGGCTACGCGGCCGACAGCTCGCCGTTGGCCGATCTGGCAACGCTGGCAGCACGCAAGAGCGCTCAGCAACAGGGACGGGACAAGCAACTGGCTGACCTGAAAGACTTGCTGATCGGTGGCAACCCAGACGTCAGCATGCGCGCGCGGATGATTGGCCCAGGCACCGCCAGCGAATTGCGCCGCGAGCTGCTGGCCGGCGATGCGCCTGGCCACGAATGGATTCAATGCGCGGGCTTGCTGTTGGTGGGTAGCAAAGAAGGGCTGAGCTTCGTGCAGGAGCTGGTCGGCCTATGACGCTGCTACTCGACGGGCAAAAAGTCCAAGGCAAGAACCTCAAGGTCACGGCCAATCTGCGCATTGAAAGCGGCGATATGTCCGGCCAGACGAGCAACACCGACAAGGCTCACAAAGGCTTCAAGCCCAAGACGCTGGCCGTGTCGCTGATGATCCCCTTCGCGGACAAAACCCAACTCACCGATCTGCTGCGTTTGGCTGAATCCACCGCCGGCGGTGGTCAGCTCCATCTGTACCGGATTGTTAACGATACCGCCGAGGCCTTCGGTGTGCGCCAAGTGGAGTTCTCCGACGGTGTCAACGCTCGGGAGGCGGACACGCTGAAAGCATGGTTGGTGCAATTCACCCTGAGCGAGCGTGAATCAAACCCGGAGAAAGTCGAAGGCCGGCGCGCCGGCAACAAGGTC
Organism: Pseudomonas sp. 14A; assembly: GCF_018132745.1. NCBI lineage: Bacteria > Pseudomonadati > Pseudomonadota > Gammaproteobacteria > Pseudomonadales > Pseudomonadaceae > Pseudomonas > Pseudomonas sp. 14A. The sequence continues at coordinate 108,087 of NZ_JAGRQJ010000007.1, forward strand.
ACCGCGCAAGGCGCTCCCGGCAGCTCAGTCGGTGACGCCGGTACCGGCAACGGCGAATCAACCGGCAACGATCCCTCGCTAAGCGGCTTCGAAAAAGTGCTCGGGCGTGTGGACAAGTGGCTAGGCGGGAGTGAGCCGGCGTGAAACTGCACAAGATACTTTCGATCAACGGAGTGCCGATCGCACTGGTCAAGGAGGACGTGCGATTAGACGCCACCAGTCCCGGTCGGGCGAACTTCACGGTTCAATCGTCGGCGCCGCTCAAAGGGCTCGTGACGCTGGATATCGGCTACAACGAAGGCACGCTGCAACGGCACTTCATCGGTTACGTCGAGCGCTGCACCGCCGCCAACGCGGTAGAGCAAGTGCTGTTCTGTCGCGAGTTGGCCGCTGTACTGGCCAAGCCGTTGCCGCTGAATCTGCGCCATGTTGACCTACGCGCCGTGCTGGCCGAGGTCAGCGTACAAACTGGCTTGCGGTTTCGTGTTCCTGATCGGCCTTATGCCAACGTGAAGGCGCCGTATTTTTACAGCCTCGCCGCCGGTTACCAGGCGATGGACAGCTTGGCCCGCGTGTACAGCATTCCCGACTTCACCTGGCACCAGTTGGGCAACGGCGAAGTCTTCGCCGGCAGTTGGGCCGATAGTTTTTTCGGCGCACGTGCGCCGCTGCAGATTCCCACGGAGCTGTTTGACGGCTTCCAGGGCAACCAGAGCGCGATGGTCGCGGCCCTTCCCGGGCTGCGACCAGGTGCAACGATCAACAACGGCGAGCGCATCACCACGGTGGCACTCGCCAATGACCAGATGGCCATCCGATGGACGACGCAATCCGCCGCGCTGTAGAGCGCCAATTCCCCGAACTCACCGGTGGCTATCACTTGCCGCGATTTGCCCGAGTTATCGCCGTGGCCGATGCGCCAGCGGACGCCGGACTGTGCGACGACTTCCGCCCGCGCTATGCCGTGGATATTGAAGTGCTCGGCGCCGACGACGAACCAGACCCAGCCATGCCGCCGCTCACTGGCGTTCCATTGCCGCTGCCCACCGGTGGCGAGGAAATGGGCATTTATGCCTTTCCGGAGGAGGGCACGCGGGTGGTGGTGTGCTTTGCCTACGGGCTACCGAACAAACCCTACATTCAATCGATCTTGCCGCACGGCCTGAGCATGCCCAAGGTGCCGAAGGGGGATCAGGTGTGGCAGCACAGCGAAGCCGCCCAACAGCGCGTCGATGCCGACGGCAACTGGCTACGCCAGACCGATGGCAAAATCCGGGATCAGGCGATCGAGCGCGAAGTTGAAGCCCTGGATAACCGCGAGCAGTTCCAGAGCCACACGCAGACGATCGATGACCATTCGACCGAGACTGTGGGTGGTGTGAAAAAGATCGAGGCGCTGGGCGCGCTCAAGCTGATGTCAGGAGGATCCGCGAGCCTGGCGGCGGTGGATGATTTGCACCAGGCCACCGGCCGGGATCTGAATCTGGTGGTGGGACAGAAACATAATGCTACCGTCGGTAGCGAGATGCAGGAGCGGATAGAAGGCTTACGGCGCAGCGTGGCGGGAATCAGCCAGCGATTTCAGGCTCCGAAAAACTGGATTGGCTCCGGAGAAATCAATTTGTTCAAAGTTGTCGGGGATGTTCTCGACCTAATGCAACAAATGAATTTAGAAATCGCTATTCATACGCATGGCCCTACTCCAGCGCCTGTTAATGCAACAATTTTCGAAGGGTGCGCAGTTCAATCTAAAGCCTACTCAACATCAATCAAAAAAATCACTCTTTAGGTAATAAACTAAACGGGGTTGTCGCAGCTAACCTTCACGAGAGAGCGATAACTAATCTCTTTGGTCGATGCATTGTGATGCGCTTGATAAATATTGAATTCAGATCTTTTGTATTTATCACAAAGCTCTTCGACAACTTGAATGATTTTATACTTTTCAACCTCTGGTGTGCGGATGCCGAAAATTATTCCTTCAAGTGATTCAAAATTATACTTCAAACACCGATTTTTAAATTCCTCATAATCGGGCATGCCGTTCTGCAGGATTAAACGGTATTCACTTTCATTTTTCCAGTCCTGCATTTTACTAGTAATACTTAGCTGCCGACTTCTCCAGTAGTTTTCTATCCATTCTTCTTGATTGTCAAGAGCTGAATAGCATGCGCTCCGATCACCGGCATCGTTCAAGTACCAGTTTTTTAACAGCATATTTCTTGGATAAATCCCGATAGATCTAAAAAAATCAAGATCACTTATTTCGGTCACGTAATTTACTTTCTCAAACGTAAGCTTGGCATGATCCCACAATGATCCACTGGATGATAATGCGACAGCCATATGGAAAGATAACTGTGCTTTGCCCCCAGTCTTGTCAGTCTTGAATTTTAAACAAACGCCTTTGTGGTTATCGCCATAGGTTCCCCATATGGATGAGTTGCTGCAACTTTCCATAAAGCACGCGGTGTACCATTCCCTATAACTTAGTTTTTTCAAGCTCTCTACAAATTGCGCGATAAAACTATGAACAAGCCTGCGCCATTTGATATTTTTTGACTCCTCTTTATAGGAGTTGTAGTTTGATATGAAAAGTTCAGTTTCCGCCATATACAAGGCCACCGTATACCCTATAGCGTCGGCCGCAGTAACTTCTCCCTCGCTCCCTTCCCCACAGACTGAAAGCAATGCTGATGAAGGCTCAAGGCTACGTACTTCTTGCATATCTTTTAACTTAGTATCTACGGGTTTTACACCTATTTGGATGTATAGTCCAGCGACCAACTTCATCGCATACACTTGAATACTACTCAGGTGCACAACCAGCTCTTCTTTTGTAACCTTTCGTTCTCCACGTGCTAAGAACTCAATGTGTCGTAGAATATTGCCATTTGAAAGAAAAGTAGAAATCACTTTTTTCCTGGCTCACTGACATCGGGTGGCAGTATGCTGAGATCGTACACATCTGGAAAATCACTTTGATTAAGCTCAAAGCCGGATAAATATTGGTAGTTTCGAACTATTAGGCAGGCAATATATCGCTTAAAAAGCTGCTGCCAGACAATAGGATCACCTGAAAAAAACAATTCACGATAGCCTTCGAATGGATCATTTAACTGATCGGGTGACGCAAAATATATATAAGTACCTGCCAGCTCACCTTCAAGCTCAACTTTACCAAGCAGCTTTTCTACCGAGCGGAATCTATAAAGGTAATCGGGCATTTGCACTTAATCTCATATGGAGTCAGTTAATCGAGCCAGATTAGCACCGTTCCGCTGGCCAGCAATTCAACAAGCACGCCACGGGGGACACGAATGCTCAATCAAAGGAAGGAAGTCAGCGCTGGGATTGTCGATTTCGCTGCCTGCGACTACCGTCGAAAAACCCCCGAATCTTCCACCATAGCCTTCGCGGCAAATTGACGTTGTAGAACTCATGACCAGTCGCGAGTGCCACGAATAGACAGTGACGAGAATAGCTACCTTTTCCACGCCTTACGGTAGCCGCCATGTCATCGTCAAGCCTAATGCTCGCCTCGTCCCTAGGGTCAATACGGACTCTTAACCCTTGCTCCCCCAGCAGACTAAATGAGCGTCCGTCGGGGCCAACATAGCCGAGATTCGAAACGGTCACGGCGTGAGGGCTATTGTTTGTGACGTATAAAACCGTCCCTAAATAATCCCCACCTTCATACAAGCTAAGGGAATTCCTGTTCACGCGGTATGCCAGCCACGAAACCCACACCGCGATTCCGGCTACGATAAGCGCCAGGAATGCTATGGCATCACTGAACTTGACGCTGTAACCCCATATCGTGATTGCTTCCATCAGCTAATCCTTACCTGATTATTTTGATTGCATGCTAGCTGTGCATAATGTCCTGGTAAGAAAAAATCTGCCGAAAAAGCACTTATCCCCCTCCCGCCGACGGGCTTTGCGTCCCTTTTTTGTGCAACGGCCAGAGCGGTGCAATCACCGGCTCTGCCCAGGCCTGCTGCGGGGGCTGTGGAGTTTGCATGGATTGCACGCAGTGCAAGGTTTTGTAAAAAAGTGCAGATCCGTGGCACAGCTTTACGGAGCATCGGCGAGTTGGCCAAGGGTGTGAGACGTCCGGCGTGCAGGGGCTGCACCCTGAAAAACCTACTGCAAAGGGTATTTTCGTTTTTGGAACTGTTCGCACCACTTGCGAATCCGACAACGCCCAGTCCGCTGGGAAAGCGGTTGTAAGGCCCGGTCCGCTTGGCTCTGCGGGGTTTTCTGGTATTGCACAGAGTCACCAAGAATTTTCTTGCTATCAGTGCCAATTCTCATGATGTGAAAAACACGGAAAAGGGACGTCGTCTTGGCCATTTTTCAGACGTGGGCTGGGAAAAAGGTAATTTTGGTAAGCGAGGTGTGGAAACGCGCTACAGCCCTTGTCTTGCCTGGCTTTCACTCATTACCTCAAGAGGTAATTTTAGGTAAGAGTTAGGGTAATAATTTCTGAAGTGCCCAGTTTTACTAGGTTTGAGGGCTATAAGGGATTACTCATAGGAAAGGTAATTTTCTAACCTCATACTTACCAAATTATTACCTCTGCGTATTTCTCTCTAAGCCCCGATTTTCAAGGCTTCCAGAGCTTGCCTCATGCCGCATTACCAAAATTACCTTTTTCCCATGGGTCAACATGAAACGTCGAAACGGGCTTAGCGTCCGTGTTCTGCAACCTGGTGCGCAAAACCCATGGGACTGACATGGGACTGAGATTAAAAAACTCGCTCCTCTGCAGCCCTTATAAACCGGGGGGGTGTGCTCAAAAAACCGCAAACGGGTAGTTTCGAATCTCTCCTTCACCGCCATATTCAGTAAACACAAACCCCTGATTTTCCTAGAGAAAGTCGGGGGTTTGTGGTTTTTGGCGTATGGAAAAGGGTGATGTGGGCCCGTTGGTGCTCGGCATCCATGAAGTGTGCTTTGGTGATCATTCTCTCTCCAAAGCTATACAAAACCCTGTCACCCGTCGAAATCTCCTACACGCCTCATTGACCCTCCGAACCGTCCCGAGTTTACTGTATGTGCATACAGTAAATTCACTATCAGGTTCGTATCATGAGCGTCACCATCCTCGGCCCGTTGTCAGGCGCGGGCGAAAAGCTTGCGTTGTATTCGTTTCGGATTCCCGCCGGTTTTCCTTCGCCGGCGGCTGATCACATTGAAAAGCACATTTCGCTTGATGAGATCTTCGATATTCGTGCGCCGCACGTTTATCTGGCGAAGATCGAAGGCGAAAGCATGCAGGACGCCGGGATATTTTGCGGTGATCTGGTGATTGTTGATCGCAGCCTGAATGCCGAGCACGGCGATATCGTCATCGCCGGTCTCAACTCCGAACCCATCTGCAAGCGCCTGCACATGCGCGACAACACCGTCATCCTTCTTTCGGCCAACAGCAAATACCCGCCTCGCTACGTGATGGAAGGGGATGAGTTGGTGATCTGGGGCGTGGTCACTTACAGCGTGCGCGACCATGGCAAATCGTGAGCAGGTTTTCGCGCTGATCGATTGCAACAGCTTCTATGCCAGCTGTGAGCGAGTGTTCCGGCCCGATCTGGCGAAGACGCCGATTGTCGTGCTGAGCAATAACGATGGCTGCGTGATCGCGCGCAGTTATGACGCCAAGCCCTTTGTGAAAATGGGCGCGCCGTATTTCCAGATTCGCGATGATTTGCGCCGCCATGGCATTCAGGTGTTCAGCAGTAATTACGCCTTGTACGGCGACATGAGCGAGCGGGTGATGACGATCATCGAATCCATGGTGCCGGCCGTCGAGGTGTACAGCATTGATGAGGCGTTCGCCGATCTCAGCGGCATTCCTGGGGACCTGACCGCGTTTGGCCGAACCATCCGCTCCGCCGTTTATAAACGCACCGGCATCCCGGTCGGCGTCGGCATCGCCCCCACGAAAACGCTGGCCAAGCTCGCCAACCACACTGCGAAGCGCCTGCAAGCGCACACCGGCGGCGTGGTCGACATCTGCGATCCGTCCAAACGCGATTGGGTGCTGCGCAATACCGATGTCGGTGAAGTGTGGGGCGTCGGTCGGCGGATGAAAGCTCATCTGGAAAGCATGCAGATCAGAAGTGCGATGGACCTGGCGAAGGCCGATCCGTGGACACTTCGGCGCAAGTTCAGCGTGGTGATCGAGAAGACCGCGCGCGAACTGGGTGGCACATCCTGTCTGGAGCTGTCCGAGACGGAACCGCCGAAGCAGGAAATCTGCAGCAGCCGCATGTTTGGCAACCGTTTGACTACCATCGAACCGATCAAAGAAGCCGTGGCGACTTATGTGCATCGAGCGGCGGAAAAGCTGCGTGCGCAGAGTTCGCTGTGCAAAAAGATCCGCGTGAGTATCCGCACCGGCATGTTCAATCCGGAAGAGGCGAAGTACGCCAATGGCGCGCTGATCGAGTTGCCTTATCCGACCAATGATGTGCGATTGCTGAGCAAGGTGGCGAGCGAGGCGGTTGATCGATTGTTCCGGCCGGGATTCAAGTACAGCAAGGCTGAGGTGCTGTTGATGGATCTGCGACAGCCCGGAGAATTTACCGAGGACCTGTTTGCACAGTCCCAACCTCAAGCGGCGGAGAGGGTGATGGGGGTGCTGGACCAGATCAATCAACGCTGGGGGCATGGAACATTGCGAGCGGGGAGCGTGCCGGCGGATCCTGCCTGGGGCATGCGGCGGGAGATGATGAGTGCGAGTTTTACGACGAAGCTGGATCAATTGTGGGTCGTTAAATGTAATTGAAGCAACGGGTGCCAGGTCTGGTGCCGCGCTACAATCGCCGCCTTCACTTTTGCAGTAAAGGGACGACTTTCATGATCATTTCCACCACTCATTCCGTCGAGGGGAGGCAGATCACTGCCTATCTGGACATCGTCAGCGCCGAGTCTGTGCAGGGCGTCAACGTGATCCGCGATATGTTCGCCGGCATGCGCGACTTCTTTGGCGGGCGGTCGCAGACGTTGGAGCGGGCTCTTAAAGAAGCACGCATTCAGGCCACCGACGAACTGAAGGATCGGGCGCGGGCATTGCAGGCTGACGCGGTGGTCGGCGTGGACTTCGAGATCAGCATGCCGGCAGGCAAGGGCGGCATGGTCGTGGTGTTTGTCACCGGAACGGCGGTCAAGCTGCGCTGATTATTGTGTTCAAGGCAAAGCCCACTCGCACAACGAGTGGGCTTTTTCGCGTCAATCAGCCTTGTGGCTTGAGCAACACAGCGCCTCTTGAGTCATAGGTCAGCGGTGTATCGATGGCAAGGAGGGGCGGTGTCCCGTCAGGCTGCGCCGATGGTGCGGGCTCGCTGGGATAGTAGACGACGCCCGGCTTGAGAAGCGGTTTGTCCGGGTATTTGATGGTGATTTCACCCGAGACGATCTTTTCCTTGCGTTTTTCCGCACCGGCCTTGCCGGCAGCGATCTGCTCGTCCGTGAGTTTTACGACTGGCATGTTCGGGAATCCATTGATCTGCATGATCTCTCCTTGAGATTCATTGGTAGGAGTCAGGGCAGCGGCCGTTTGATGGAAATCTTTAGCGAATGATCGTTCACGACGCTTTTTTCCATTCGTCGGTGATCAGCCTTTCTGAACGGCAAGTCCAGTAGTGACCAGCTAGTCTCAAAAGCGCTGAGGGGCGATATTTTCCAGGCAAAACTGTTTTGTCGGTGTCGACCCGGTTGCGTAGGGGAGAGTCTATGTCAGGTCCATTTATCGAAGATGATGGCGCTGAGTTTTCATTCAACAACTGTGTGCGCTGCGGTCAGTCGGAGTATCAGTCGGGGTTTGGCGAGGATCCGGTGAGCATCGGCAAAATCAAATCCACGGCCCCGAAAGGGCCAAAAGCGAAATTCCTGCCCAAGGTCACGGCAAGGACCAGAAAGTGATTTCATCCTGCACCCCGTCACTGAACGGGGTTTTTTATGTGCGCAAGAATAGGGGTTTGAAATCTCTGGCAGGCATTGACATTAATGTCGGTTTTTTTTCACAAACTTTTCACGTTGGCCAACGTAGTGTGAAGCCATCCGTTAGAAAGCAAGTCTCCAGCCCGTCTCCCCAGCGGGCTTTTTTTTGTCCGGCATAAAACCTTTTCCCTGATCGCGGTCCAATCGACGCTGTCGCCGGCGTCTGGACTTTCCTGCGTCGAGCGCATTAAATCCCGCTCCTTTTCGTCATTCCGTTTATTTGAGGTTTTCGTCATGCGTTTAACACTGCCTGCTCTGGTTCTTGGCCTTCTGTTTGCTCAAGGTGCGATGGCTGCCGGTGATGGCACCGCGGCGCTGGGCGGTGGCCTGGGTGGCGCGCTGGGTAACGTGGTCGGTCAGAAAATGGGCGGCAGCACCGGTGCCGCCATTGGTGCTGGCGTCGCGGGCGCAGCGGGCAGCGCAGTCGCCGCACGCAAGGGCAGCCGCACCAAAGCGGCGATCGGTGGCGGTGTCGGTGCAGCCGGTGGTTCGGTGATCGGCAACAGCCTGGGTGGCCGCAACGGCGCCACCATCGGTGCAGGTCTGGGCGGCGCGGCCGGCGGTGCCGTCGGCAGCAACCTGGGCAAAGGTCACAAGCGCCACTGAGACTGATTGCCTGTCAGAAAAAGCCCGACTCGATGTCGGGCTTTTTCATGGCTGAACGTTTCCTGCGAAATCATCTCCAATCTGCATACGCCCCGCTTGGGCGGATTGTCCCGTTTCGGGAACTGCGAGGTTCATATGCGATTGTCATTATCTGCACTGTTTTTTGGCTTGGTCGTGGCGCAGGGCGCGATGGCGGCCGGAGACGGCACCGCTGCCGTAGGCGGTGGTCTCGGCGGTGCGCTGGGTAATGTGGTTGGCGGACAACTTGGCGGCAGCACTGGCGCAGCGGTCGGCGCAGGTGTTGGCGGCGCGGCGGGCAGTGCCGTCGGCGCGAACAAACGCAACCGCACCGAAGCCGCGATTGGCGGCGGTCTTGGCGCAGCAGGGGGCTCGGTCGTCGGCAACAGCCTCGGCGGCTCCACCGGCTCCGCCATTGGCGCAGGCCTTGGCGGCGCAGCAGGCGGCGCAGTAGGTAACAATCTTGGCGACGACGACGGCGGATCTCATTCCGGCGGCCACAAGCACAAGAACAAACACAAAAATAAACATCGCTGATTGATCAACGGAAACCCGGTCTGGTGCCGGGTTTTTTGTGTCTGGCCGTCAGGCAGAGGAACGATTGGCCGTAGGGCTTTTCGAACGTCATACATCCCACACGCTCAAGAGGTGCGCCATGACTCCTGAAACCGAAGGCAAAGAAGAGAAGGGCCCTAATGGGGTGCCGTTTATCAATGATCCGGGCAGTGAAGATCCTGGATCCGTGACGGATGATGCGACGGTGCCGTTGAATGATGCGGATGAAGCGGATATGGAGTATGAGGAGGATGGGGATGAGCAGTGATGGGGTGTTGAGAATTTGATTTAGCGCTTAAGGGCCTGACTCAGCAGGCCCTACAGAAAATCTGTTCCTCAGAACGAGACGTCGATTCTTTGTGCTCTGATTTTTACAAACTGACCATTGAGGTGCGGAAAATCGAAGTGGATATCTTGATCCGCAAATTCGACGAACGACTTGAGCGTATCGCCTTCTAAGCGCCCGTAAATCTCGCATGAGAAACCATTATCAAGCATCTCGACACGTGTTTCGCTACCATCGCATTTTGAAATGTCTATTTCGTCCGGCAGTACCATTTCGAACTCGGCTGAGTAGGTCTCACCTACTTCGATGACTGAGGGGCAGTGGCCTGCGAAACATCTCACAGTCACACCGTTGACGCTGAGCAGGACCATTTCCTCAATGATTGGGTCGATCTTGACAATATGCGCAGGATATTTCTTAGTCATCTTCGAGCCATGCTGGTTTTTTCTTTCAGAGGATTGAGATGATCAGTGAGGTTTTTAAGAGTTAAACTTTGGCATAAAGGCTTGAGTCAGCAGGTGCCTAAGTCTGGTTTTCAGAGTTTTCATGCGGGTCGATTAATACATAGAGGTCATCGGAGGGCGACATTTTTTCGATTCTGCCTGCATCTATATAGGTCTTGAACTCACTCTCAAGAGATTTCATGTCAGTGTATTTTTTATATTTTAAAGGCCTGTCCGTGGCGCCACTCATCAAAACCATCGATCCTGTTATTCGAGTCGTAATCGAAATCCACTGATTCATTGGGAAAATGAATAGCACAGCCTATGCCGTGTAATTCATACTCGACGCCATCGTTGACTTCTCCGCAACGTTCTATTTGGCCGCTCCTCCAAAGTCTTAGGATGTTTCGAGTGCCAAATTTTTCTTGTAATAGCGTTGTTCCTTCTTCAACTTTTTTGAGGAAGCCGTTGATCAAGTCTTCGAGACGTATCATGTTGTTGCTCATGTTTTTCTATTATCATCCAGTCGATCGGTATCGAGTCTTTTTAGGCTGACATGTTTCATTCGCTCCTGTCTCGAAAATGGTTTTCCCAATATTTCTAATGATTTTTACATTGTGAATTTTGGTGTTTGTCTCACAAGCAGATGCGGAAGTCAGGGTGGTTTTTATGTGTTTTGGTCTTTTCGGTTTCTTTTCAGTTGGTCCATATATACAAGTTGCTAATTAAGGAGATTTTCTTGATTTTTTTTAGGTCTATATATTCGGAGAATTCTTTTTCGATTATTTTTTTGTCGCAGTATTTTCGATATTTAGATGGTCTTTCGCAAGCAAAGAAGTATAAGCGGCAAATGTCAAACCCATTGATTTCACCATTAGGCCCATAGTCAAAATCTACAGTTCCTGTCGATAGATTAATGCGGCAGCCGATGCCGTGCAATTCATATTTAACGCCTCGAGTGACTCTCCCGCGACGCTTTATCGCCTTGGTATGCCAAAGCCTTCTAATGTCTCGAGTACCAAATTTTTCTTCAAATATCAGCGTGCTTGTCTCTACCATAGCAATAAAGTCATTTATCAGGGCATCCAAGGTTTGATCACTCATCCTTTTCTCCTAGTTTGCAAAATATCTAGTCCGATGAATTGGCTGGCTGGATTGCATTTTTTATTAATTGAAAATTGCGGTATGCTCTTTGGGGCGGTAATAGCTTTAGCGTTGGTGATATTGCTTTGGTCTTGCAGGCGCTGCGCGTGGAGTGTTAAGTGCGTGATTTTAGGCAGGTGACTCTGTTAAATAGACGCTAGGTTCTCTTAATCATCAACGATGACGTAATGAATTTTATCTCGGAAGTCTCTGATGCAATGCAAACCAAGTGCCCGCTCTCAAAATTTTTAATGGATAATTGAAGTATTTCCCGTGTGGGGAGATTGGATGTCGTCAAGCTTGTAACTTGACTGCAGGTTATCCCTATGCGACAAGCATTGTATCCTATGGATTCCCACTTCTTCGGAGGCGTGTCTGGAATTTCTCTTATGTCAAATGCTAGAGTCAGTGTTGAAAGATTATTGTCTATGTTTAGAGTGAAAAGCTTAATCTCTCCGATAGGTACATTTCGGCTGAAGACCATGTTGAAGAGTTTACTGTCATGTATCTCATTCCAGTAATTCATGTTTTTCTTTTAGTCTGTCGATATACCTAGAAAGCTTCTTTACGTAGTGTTGGTTAAGGCTCGGCTTGCGTCTTTCTTAAAATTCACTTGGGCGCCATTTATCATTTCTGTCATAAAAAAATATGTCTTTCTGTCCCTAAGTCCCCATCCACTGTAAGAAAAATTCTCTTTGTAGTTCTGGTGAGTTTGTTAGGTTTTCATTTTCGTAGTCAAATATCGACACCACATCTTTCAGTGATGGTTCTGCTCCATTTGTCAATTCATAAGCTTTTAATCCAAGAGACATTTGTGATGATAAGCTCGAGGGGTGAACATTTAACTTTGAGCCTTTGCAAAAGAAAGTTACTAGGGGGTTGTCCTTGCGGATTAAGCCGAAACAGTGATAAAAATTTTTGCCGGTGTATGTTTTTGGCGATAATTCGTCCAGGCTTAGGGTTATGCTTATTTCCTCGCTGTCGCAAATCAGAACTACATCTTTGATTGCGTATTCTTTTTCTACGATAATTTTGAACTCCGAAATCATTTGTCAATTTTCCTATATGGATTCGGGATGGAGTAACCAAAGTCACGCCCATCGTCAATAATTATCGTGGCGCCTAGAATATCTTCATTTTTGATGACTTTTGGAACGGCGAATTCCTGTTCTCGGGAAAATTTGTATCGGTTTCCTAATTCTTGCTTCAAATCATAGCCCTCGACTCTCTTTAAAGTATAAAGAAACCCGGTTTTTGTAAAAAAGCTGGTAGCAAACTCTTTTCCCACGTCTCTAGAGGGGGAGGTGCTGATAAAGCCGCTTGGAGGAAAATCGCTATCAATGGAGTGGAGAAATAAGTCCTCGCTGTCTCCCTTGCTTTTGAATCCGTTCACAAAAACATCGGACGGGTCTCTTGAGTCTCCTCGGTACAGATATTCCTGTTTTTTCTTAGGCGCTGGTGCATCAGGCTCCCCCACATCAACCTTAACCCCATCACTCGCCCCCGGAACCTCACACCCAGGCTTCTTCGGCGGCGGGCAATTGGAGTTCAACCCCAACGGATCCACCCACCCCGTCGGATTCGGCACGTACTGGTACTGATTCAACCCGCCCGCGAGCTTCACCGGGTCCGGGGTCAGATACCGCCCAAGCCTCGGGTCGTAATACCGATGA
>NZ_JAGRQJ010000008.1:0-1304 GCF_018132745.1 Pseudomonas sp. 14A
GCGTCGTAGCCGTAGGTGCGCTGGCCGTGGCGGCTGTCGGCGATGTGCTCGAGATTGCCGTTGGCGCTGTAGGCATAATCGCGGCGGTACAGCGAGGCGTGGCGATGACCTACAGCATGGGCAAGCAAGCGGCCCTGATCGTCGTAGGAATATTCGCTGAGCAGCAGACCTTGCTGGCGTTGCTGCTCGCGACCGGACTGATACACATGCCGGGTCAGCGGCGTGCCATTAAGGTCGATGGCCGACAGCGCACCGCCCTTGGCGTAGTGATAGTCGAGCTTGCTGTTGTCCGGCAGGCGCAGACGTTTGAGCTGGCCGCACGCGTCGTAGGCGTAGCGCAAGGTGCCCCAGCCCTGGTGCTCGGTGATCAAGCGATCCTGACGGTCGTACTCGAAGGCCAGCGGATGGTTCTGGCCGTCATCAACGGCAACCAAGCGGCCGAGGCGGTCGTAGTCGTAGTGGACCTTGATCCCATCGGGCAGGGTTTTGACTCGCAACCTTCCAGCCGCGTCGCGCTCGTAGCGGGTGACCAGACTTGGACCGAAATCACCAAACTCGGTCTTTTCCAGCAGATGCCCATTGAGATCGTAGGCATAAGCCGTGCGCCGTCCATCAAACCCGGTTTCCTGTCGGATCAATCCGGTCGGCGTGTAATCCAGTCGGTACTTTTCGCCCGATTCGTTTTCAATCTCGGTCAGCAGCAACCGCGCATGGTCGTAGCGGTACTGCACGCGGGTGCCGTCGGGGTTGATGCGCCGCGAGACCAGGTGCAGATCATCGTCATATTCATAGCGGGTGATGCGCCCGAGTTCATCGCGCTCAGCGGTGATCTGGCCGTAGGCGCCATAGCTGTAGGCGCGCGTGCTTCCCGTAGGAGAAGTCGTCAGGATCAGTCGGCCGGCGGTGTCCCACTGCTGACGACTGACAACACCAAATTCGTCCTGAGTGGTAATCCGCCGACCCAGTGCATCGTAGGAAAAGCGCCGCACACCGCCGTCGGGCAGGGTTTCTTCGATGAGCTGACCGAGCTCGTTCCACACCCAGCGATGGCGGCTGCTGTCCGGATAACGCAGCGACAGCAATTGCCCGCGCAGGTTGTAGTAGTAATGGGTGACCTGGCCGTCGGGATCGACCGCTTCGGTGACGGCGCCTTCGGCATTGCGCCGATAGATCCACACTGCATCACCACGGCAACGCTTGTAGAGAAACCCGTTGCGGTACTCGTAGGACGTTGGCGCATCGTCCGGCGGAATCAGCGCGATCAGCCGTCCGAGTTCGTCGTAGCGGTATTCGGTGACCGCGCC
>NZ_JAGRQJ010000009.1:0-480315 GCF_018132745.1 Pseudomonas sp. 14A
TCGCCGACTGCGTTGGTCGCGATCAACAGGCGTTGCCGCGCATCGAAGCTGTAGGTGGCGAGGTTCTGCTCGGTGGTCCACTCGCCCTGAACAAAAACTTGGTAATCGACCGCCACCAGTTGCGTGCGGTCATAACGCAACAGCAATGAGCGGCCGGCGCCATTGTCCAGACGCTGAATGCGGTCGGAGCGATCGCGTTGCAGGGTCAGACGATTACCGTAGACATCGCTGATTGCGGTCAGCCGGCCGGCGCGAAAGTGATAGAACCGCGCGGTTTCCCCGGCCAGAGCCAGAATCAGTTCTTCCGGCTCATCACCAAGAAAGATCGCCGCCCGCGACAGGCTGTTGTGGATCGCCGGGCGCGCGACGTTGGGCAGGGGAAAGCGGGTGCGGCGGTTCTCGTGGTCGAACCAGATCACGCCATCGCCGTCGAAGGCCAGGCGATGCGCGAGCGTATGGCTCCAGCCGAAACCCAGGCCGATGTCGATCTCGACCGCGCTGCTGCGGTACAAGCGGGTGAACTCGAACGGCAGCACGCCGTCGAGCACGGCGTCGGTCAGGGTCAGCAGTTCTTCGCCGGTGACCATCGACACCGGACAGCCGTTCTTGCAGGTGTTGGGCACGCAATCGGCGGCATCGCCGTTGGGGTTTTTTGCTTGGTCGGGCGCGTCGTCGTGGGGCTCGTGGCGCTCAAGACGGGCCATGCCTCGGGATTTTTCCCGCGCGAGTGGCGCCGGATTCGGCACGCTGAGCACCACCGCGTCGGCCTGGCGAATGTTCAGCGGAATCGATGGAGTCGGCTTCAGCTCCACCTCGCGCGCATGAAACATCAGCGGCTTCAGCGTGCTCGCGTGCTGCTTGAGTTCCGGCGTTGAAGTCAGCTCAGCCAGACGCAAGGCTGACGCGGCCAGCCATTCCCGCGCCCGTGGCGACTTGATTTTCGCCAGGACCTTGCTGCTCAAACGTAGCGATACGCCGGCACCGCCCGCCACGCGCATCAACAGAAAGCTGATGAGCAACTCGGTGCGAACTTCGGCCACCACTTCGGCGAGGTATTGCGGCGGCAGCATCTTCAGCCAACTGGTGAACGCGGCCAGATGAATAAACAGCAACGGCTCGTCGCTGAGCATCAACAAGGCGTTGGCAATCGCCTCGTTTGGAGCGGCAAGCAGCGCCTCAAGTTCGACTTCGCTCAAATATTCAAGAAGCTTTTCGCTGTGCTCCTGCAGATCGGCGAGGAGGGCAAACAGTTGCTGGATCTCATCCCAGACGCCATTCAGGGCTTTCTCCAGTCCGCGCCAATCGGCCCGTTGCAACTGCCCGTAACGATCGAGAAAACCGGCGCTGGAAAACTCCGTCCATTGCGGCTGAAAACCGGTCCACTCAGCGCGCAGCCAGTTTTCCAGACCGGCGATGACACCTTCATAAGAGGCATACAGTGCGCGGACATGGGCGGTGGAAACGTCTGGAAAGAAAGTGACGCGGTAGCGCTGGCCGCGCATGCAATCGGTCACCTCGAGGATCCCGCTCGGGCCGATGGTGTGGCGCAGCGGCTGGCCGAAGGTCTGTACGCCGTCGACTTCGCTGAGCAGCGGTTCGAGGGTCACCGGGGTGTCGCCGATCGGCACAAAGCGCGCCGCTTCAAACATGTGCACCAAGGTCAACGGACCGCTGGCCGAACACATGACCACCGATGAACTGATGGGGGCGCGCGAGGTGATGGGCGCGCTCAGTTGCACGTCATTGCCAACCTTGAACACTTGCTCGATGTCCAGCGCCGTCCCGGTCCAGAATTGCTCCGCCCAGGCGTCGTAGTGGTTCAGGCACAGGCGGAACTCATCGATCAGCGCTTCGAAATCTGGCTGCCGGGGATTCAGGGCGGCTACTACCAGCAGTCCGATGCTGTTGTTCAGGGCCAGGAGCCGATCGGGTTGAAACATTCGCAGTCGCTCGCGCATATGAAGAAACGGGAGCGCGGACTTTGCGGGGGATCAAAGAGGAAAGAAGTCGGGGAAGTAGGCAGTGTCTGTAGGAGTTTTCGCTAAATGCGAAAAGGCGTCGATGGCATTGCCCGTTGCTCAATGTCCATCGGCCTCGCTATGCTGCTGAACCCATTAATCAGATCCGCGTTGCGGCACGTTGCCTGTCGCCCGGGATGTCTTTGTTAACGGATCCGATGATGAATGCACCGCTGAAGACGTTCGGCCCGATCAAGGCCGTGATTTTCGATATGGACGGTTTGCTGCTCGACACCGAGGGCATTTACACCGAGGTCACCTCGCTGATTGCCGGGCGCTACGGGAAAACCTTCGACTGGAGCGTCAAACAAAACATCATTGGTCGCGGTGCCAATGACCTGGCCAATTACGTGGTGCAGGCGCTGGAGTTACCGATCACTCCGGAAGAATTTCTGCAGATCCGCGAGCCGCTGATGCGCGAGCGTTTCCCCAAGGCGCAGGCGATGCCGGGGGCCGAAGCGCTGGTGCGTCACCTCAAGGCGCACAACATCCCGATCGCGGTGGGCACCAGTTCGTCGCGCCAGTCGTTCGGGCAGAAAACCACCTTGCACCGTGAGTGGTTTGCGCTGTTCGATTTCATCGTCACGGCGGACGATCCGGAAGTCGGCGCGGCCAAACCGGCGCCGGATATTTTCCTCACCGCCGCCCGGCGTTTGGGCGTTGCGCCCAAGGATTGTCTGGTGTTCGAGGATTCGCCGTTTGGCGTCACCGCAGCGAAAGCGGCAGGCATGACCGCAATCGCCATCCCCGACGCAGCAATGGCAGACGAGAAATATGCTCACGCTGACGGCATTATCCGCTCGCTGAAAGATTTCACGCCCAGCGTATTTGGCCTGCCGATGCTGGAACTGGCTTGACCGCTTAAACATAAACGCCGCCCTTCTATAAAGAAGGGCGGCGTTTTTTTTGCCGGTCTGTCAGGCGCCGAAACCACCGTCGATGGTCAGGCTGGCACCGGTGATGTAACCGGCTTCCGGCCCGGCCAGGTAGGCGACGAAGCTGGCGACTTCATCGGCGGTGCCGTAACGACCGACGGCCATCAGCGGGATCAGGCTGTCGGCGAATTCGCCATGGGCCGGGTTCATGTCGGTGTCGACCGGGCCAGGTTGTACGTTGTTGATGGTGATGCCGCGTGGGCCGAGGTCGCGGGCCAGCCCTTTGGTCAGGCCGACCAGTGCCGACTTGCTCATCGCGTACACGCCGCCACCGCCGAAGGGCATGCGGTCGGCGTTGGTGCTGCCGATGTTGATGATCCGCGAGCCTTCGCCCATGTGTTTCGCTGCTTCCTGGGACGCAATGAACACGCTGCGCACGTTGATGGCCAAAGTCTGATCGAAGTCTTCCAGTTTGAAATCTTCCAGCGGCGCGATGGCCAGTACGCCGGCGTTGTTGACCAGAATGTCCAGCCGGCCAAACGCTTCGACGGTGGCGCTGACGGCGTGGCGAATCGCGCCGGCATCGGCGCTGTCAGCCTTGATCGCCAAGGCTTTGCCGCCGTTGCCGGTGATGCTGTTCTGTAGTTCTTCGGCTTTGGCGGCGGAGCTGACGTAAGTGAACGCGACGGCGGCGCCTTCAGCGGCCAGACGTTTGACGATGGCCGCGCCGATGCCGCGCGAACCGCCTTGAATCAGAGCGACTTTGCCGCTGAGGTGTTGAGTGGTCATGTTCGATCTCCAAGTGTTCAAGGCGGAATGCCTTGGTGTTGGTGCCGAGTATCGGCGTGGCATCGACAACCGGGTAGACCATGATTGCTATAGTCTGTGTAAACCAGAAGTTTATAGTGCCGATCATGGAAACGTTCAGCAGTATCGAATGCTTTGTGCGCAGTGCCGAAGTCGGCAGCTTTGCCGAAGCGGCGCGACGCTTGAGCCTGACCCCGGCGGCGGTCGGCAAGAGCGTGGCGAAACTGGAGGCGCGGCTTGGCGTGCGGCTGTTCCAGCGTAGTACACGCAGCCTGACCCTGACCGAAGCGGGGCAGCTGTTTTTGAGTGAAGTCAGCGCCAGCCTGACCACCATCCAGAATGCCGTGGCCAATCTGGCCAGTGCCGGTGGGCAACCGGCCGGCACGCTGAAAGTCAGCATGGGCACGGTGTTCGGTCGTCTGTATATCGTGCCGCTGCTCGGTGAGTTTCTGCGGCGCTATCCAGCGATCAACCCGGACTGGCATTTCGATAACCGTCAGGTCGACCTGATCGGGCAGGGCTTCGACGCGGCGATTGGCGGCGGCTTTGAACTGCCACAAGGCGTGGTTGCGCGCAGGCTGACGCCGGCACATCGGGTGTTGGTGGCATCGGAGGATTATCTGCAAAAAAATGCGCCGATCAGCCATCCCGATGACCTCAGGCAACACGACGGCATTCTGATTCGCTCACCGCAGACCGGGCGCGTGCGTTCCTGGCAACTGACTCACCGCGATCAGCAACACAGTCCGCTAACGTTGCGGGCGAGGATGACCATGAGTGATTCCGAGGCGGCGTGCGCGACGGCGATGCAAGGTTTGGGCATTGCGCTGGTGAGCATGCCCTTTGCGGTGCCGTACCTTCAGGCAGGGACGTTACAGCGGGTGCTGCCGGACTGGTTTGTCGATGACGGCAACATTTCGATCTATTACGCCGAGCACAAATTGTTGCCGGGCAAGACGCGGGCGTTTGTGGATTTCGTGATTGAACAGTTTGCTGAGCAGGGACTGGGACGGCGGTTTAGTGCCATCTAAGTAAGGCTTGGGACCGAGTCGTATGCATTCGCGAGCAGGCTCGCTCCCACAGGGGTACGCATTCCAAATGTAGGAGTGAGCCTGCTCGCGATGCACGATAACTCGGTCTATCGAGCAAAGCGCTGCGCCCAGCCAACAATATTCTTCGGCCGTGGCGTCGCATAAGTCCGCACCTTCGACGTCGACAACTTCAAGCGCACCAGCGATTCGGCAATCGTCACCGCCGCCGTCACGCCATCCACCACCGGCACGCCGGTGCGCCGGCGAATCTGCTCGTCCAACCCGGCCATACCGCCGCAGCCCAGGCAAATCACCTCGGCCTTGTCCTGGGTCACCGCCAGTTCGGCCTGCTGCACGATCGCTTCCAGTGCGCGCTGCGGTTCATGTTCCAGCTCCAGAACCGCCAGACCACTGGCGCGCACCGAGGCGCAGCGATCCCACAGACCGGACAATTTCAGCCGATCCTCGATCAGCGGCACGGTGCGATCCAGTGTGGTCACCACCGAGTAGGCATGGCCGAGGAACATCGCGGTGCTGGCCGCCGCATCAGTGATATCTACCACTGGCACGTTGAGCAGTTCCTGCAAGCCTTCGCGGCCATGTTCGCCGTAGCCGGCCTGAATCACCGCATCGAAGGGTTGGTCGTAAGCCATCACCCGATCCATAACGGCGATGGCGGCCAGGTAGCTTTCGAAATTGCCTTCAATCGATTCGGCGCCGAAGTACGGGGTCAGGCCGACGATTTCGGTACCGGGTGAAGCGACGGCCTGCGCCGAGCGGGCGATGGCGTCGGTGATGGATTCGGTGGTGTTGACGTTGACCACGAGAATACGCATGGAAAATCCTTATTGCGGGCAGTGGTGCGGCCCGAAAACCGGGCCGCGAAGGGATCAGTGGCTGACGTTATCCACAGCGATGCATTCGCCGCTGACTTCGGCGTAATGCGTCTGGCGTTTGGCGATGATCAGGTAAAGCATGCCGGCGATACCGGCACCGATCAGCCAGGAGAACGGCGAGACGCTGTGGAAACCGGGCACCAATGCCAGGACGATGGCGATCAGCGCTGCAGGAATAAACGCCGCCACCGCGCGGAAATTGATGCCACGGCTGTAGTAATAAGCGCCGTTGGGGTCTTCGCTGTAGAGCTGCGGCACGTTGATCCGGCCTTTGCGGATCAGCCAGTAGTCGACCATGATCACTCCGTACAGCGGGCCGAGCAGGGCGCCGAGGCCCGACAGGAAATACACGATCACCAGCGGACTGTTGTAGAGATTCCACGGCAGGATCAGCACGGCAATGGTCGCGCTGATCAACCCGGCGCGGCGGAAGGTCAGGTACTTCGGCGCCAGGTTGCTGAGGACGAACGCCGGGGCGACGAAGTTGGCCATGATGTTCACCGCGACGGTGACGATCAGAAAGGCCAGGCAGCCGAGCACCAGAAAGAATGTGTTGGGGATCGAGGCGATGATTTCGGTCGGGCTTTCGATGATCCGCCCGTTGATCTGGAACTGCGCGCCACACAGCAGCACAGTAATCGCAGCGAACACCAGAATGTTCACCGGCAAGCCCCAGAAATTTCCTACCTTGATGGTTTTGCGGCACGGTGAAGAACGGGCGAAGTCGCAGAAGTTGAGGATCAGCGTGCCGTAGATCGCCAGCCACAACGCGCCGCCGGCGAAGATGTTGCGCCACATCTCGCCACCGGTCAGCGGCTCGCGGATCGACCAGGCAATGGTCGCGTTGGCCTGGAAGTACATCCACCCGGCGAGAGCGGCAACGGTCAGCAGAATCACCGGCCCGGCAAACGCCTCGTAACGGCGCACCATCTCCATGCCGTAGGCGAGAATCGCCAGTTGCACCAGCCAGATTGCTACAAAGCACACCCAGCCCAGGCTCGACAGGCCCAGAATCGAGTCGTGATCGTATTCGGCGAAGCCTGGATGCACGGCAGTCAGCAAGACACGGAATACCACTGAGGCGAGGTACGTCTGAATACCGAACCAGGCGATGGCGATAACCGCCCTGATCAATGCAGGAATTTGCGCACCGTGAATGCCGAAACTGATCCGGCTGATCACCGGAAACGGCACCCCGGTTTTTTGCCCCATGTAACCCGACAGATTCATGAAAAAGTACACCAGCGCCGCGCCGATCCCCAGCGACAACAGAATCTGCCAGCCACCCAGGCCCAACGCATACAGGCCGATGGCGAACGAGTAGTTGGCGATGTTGTGCACATCATTCGTCCACAGGGCGAAGATGCTGTACTGGCCCCAGCGCCGGCCTTCGGCTTTGGTCGGCGCCAGATCGCTGTTGTGCAGACGCGGGCTCAGTTGCAGCGGCTCGCTCACTCCGTCATGGGGCAACGGTTGATCGAGCGTGGCGGAGGGCAGATTCAGCGCGATGTTATTTGAAAGACTTGTACGCATTCCGGCAGGCTCCTGACGTTCGCCACCGCGATGACTGTGCATGAGCGCTCAGGCTCGACAAATCTTCGTCGCGGCGGTGAAAACATCACTGGTTACGGGGCATCTGCAGCCTGTACGGGATAGGGCGCTTCAGGCTTGCGGATCGAAAGTGTGCATGCTTTGCAGTTTTGTATACAAAACATGTATGCGATAAAGCCAGATTTGTGCCAGTGCCAATCTATAAGCGGCAGGGCTCATTTCGAATAGTTATCAATGCGGCATAAGTGGCTGAAAAACAGGCGATATAAATTGATAGATCGGCCAGGAATTTTTTTCAGGGGAGGGATTTTGCAGAGGGGCGAGCAGATGGGGATTCTGCTGGGGAGTGTAACTTTTCAGGGCGTCAGAACTGAAAGTGCACACATAAATGGCACTGATGGTGACAACCTTGTGTACACCTTTTGTGTGCCTGGCACATATCAATGTGGGAGCGAGCCTGCTCGCGAATGCGGTGGATCAGGCAACTGAAACGTTGACTGGAACGGCGCTTCCGCGAGCAGGCTCTCTCCCACAGGTCCTTCTATAAATGGGGGATCAAACCTTGCTCTTGCTGATGATATTCCCGGCATGTAGCCCGCATTCTTTCTGCGTGGCTTCTTCCCACCACCAACGGCCTTCGCGCTCGTGCTGGTTCGGTAACACAGGGCGGGTGCACGGTTCGCAGCCGATGCTGATGAAACCGCGCTCGTGCAGGCTGTTGTACGGCAGTTCGAGCATGCGAATGTAGCCCCAAATCTCCTCGCTGGTCATCTGCGCCAGCGGGTTGAACTTGTACAGGGTGCGTTCCGGTGTCGAGAAGGCTGTGTCGATTTCCAGCACCGCCACAGCGCTGCGGGTGCCCGGGCTCTGGTCGCGGCGCTGGCCGGTGGCCCAGGCTTTGACGTCGGACAGCTTGCGCCGCAGCGGTTCGATCTTGCGGATGCCGCAGCATTCGCCGTGGCCATCTTTGTAGAAACTGAACAAGCCTTTTTCCTTCACGAACGGTTCGAGTTTCGTGTAGTCCGGCGAGACGATTTCAATATCGATCTGGTAATGCTCGCGCACCTGCTCGATGAAACGGTAGGTCTCCGGATGCAGGCGGCCGGTGTCGAGGCTGAACACTTTGACGTTCTTGTTCAGCTTCCACGCCATGTCCACCAGCACCACGTCCTCGGCGCCGCTGAAAGATATCCACAAGTCATCGCCGAACTCGGCGAAGGCGAGCTTGAGGATGTCCTGGGCGGATTTGTTGGCATAGGTCGTGGCGAGTTCCACGACGTCGAACGATGGGCTCATCAGGGCGGCTTCCTACAGGTCAATGGCGCTCGGGCGCTCTATAGGGGGCCGATGGTAACAAAAAGCTGCCGCGGCCGGGGCGTCCTCTGCGTTGCGCGCCTCGGGTGCAAACGCTAGAGTTCGGCCTCGCTCGACTCAATAATCACTACAAACGGGAGTGTCTTGTGGAAATTGCTTGCCTGGATCTTGAAGGGGTACTGGTACCGGAAATCTGGATCGCCTTCGCCGAAAAAACCGGAATCGACTCCCTCAAGGCCACCACTCGGGACATTCCCGATTACGACGTTTTGATGAAGCAGCGCCTGCGCATCCTCGATGAGCACGGTCTCAAGCTCTCGGATATTCAGGAAGTGATCGCCACACTGAAACCGCTGGATGGCGCGGTGGAGTTCGTCAACTGGCTGCGCGAGCGCTTTCAGGTGGTGATTCTCTCGGACACTTTTTATGAGTTTTCACAGCCACTGATGCGCCAGATGGGCTTCCCGACTCTGCTTTGCCACCGCTTGATCACTGACGAAAGCGGTCGGGTGACCGGCTATCAACTGCGTCAGAAAGATCCCAAGCGCCAGTCGGTGCTGGCGTTCAAGAGTCTGTACTACCGGGTGATCGCGGCGGGGGATTCGTACAACGACACGACCATGCTCGGCGAGGCGGATGCGGGGATTCTGTTCCATGCGCCGGATAACGTGATTCGCGAGTTTCCGCAGTTCCCGGCGGTGCATACGTTTGAAGAGCTGAAGCAGGAATTTCTCAAGGCCTCTAATAGAGAGTTGAGTTTGTAGTCGCCTGGAAGGACGTCTTCGCGAGCAGGCTCGCTCCCACATTGGAATGCATTTCCCTGTGGGAGCGAGCCTGCTCGCGAAGTTTTTAGAGGTTCTGCAGGGTATCGAGCAGGATCCGCACTTTGGTCATCGACTCCTGATACTCCGCCTGCCAGTCCGAATCGGCGACGATCCCGCCGCCGCCCCAGCAGCACACCTGGCCATCCTTGACCAACAGACTGCGAATGGCGATGGAGCTGTCCATCTCGCCGCGTACGTCCAGATACAGCAACGAGCCGCAATACAGACCGCGCCGGGTTGGCTCCAGCTCGTCGATGATCTGCATCGCCCGAATCTTCGGTGCGCCGGTGATTGAGCCGCCGGGGAAACTGCCAGCGATCAGGTCGAGCGCATCACGATCCGTCGCCAGTTCACCGGTCACGCTGCTGACCAGGTGATGCACGTTCGGATAACTCTCCAGACTGAACAACTCCGGCACCCGCACCGAGCCGATGCGGCAGGTGCGCCCGAGATCGTTGCGCAGCAGGTCGACGATCATCAGGTTTTCCGCGCGATCCTTGGGGCTGGCCAGCAGTTCGGCGGCGTTGGCGGCGTCCTCGGCTGGGGTGACGCCACGGGGGCGGGTGCCCTTGATCGGACGGGTTTCGACTTGGCGCTGGCTGACTCTGACGAAACGTTCCGGTGACAGGCTCAGCACTGCGCCGCCGTCGGGCAGGCTCTGGAACCCGGAGAACGGCGTCGGGCAGGCCTGACGCAAAGCGCAGTAAGCCAGCCACGGATCGCCCTGGCATTCAGCACGAAAGCGTTGCGCGAAGTTGACCTGATAGCAGTCGCCAGCCTGGATGTAGTCCTGAATGCGTTCGAACGCCTGACGGTAATCGTCAGCCGAGAGATCAGCGGCCATGGGGGCGTTCAGTTTGAAGGGCGCCAGCGCGTCAACTTGAGGCTGAGTGAACAGCGCGACCAATCGCTGCCGCTCACTGTCGACAAGCGATGGATGAAAGACCAATTGGCTGGTTTGCCCGTGGTGATCGCTGATCAGCGCCCAGTCGTACAGGCCAAAACGCGCATCGGGCAGTTGCAGGTCATCCAGCGCCTGACTCGGCAGGTTTTCCAGATGCCGGCCGAAGTCGTAGCTCAAATAGCCGATCAATCCGCCGGCGAACGGCAATTCGGATCCGGCGGGCAACTGCGCTTCGCCCAACCGGCTGAGGTGGTCACGCAGGCGCTGCACAAAGTGCGCGCCGCTTTCCTCCGGCAACACCGCCAGTTGTTCCAGCGGCCAGGCGCTGAGCAAGTCATAACGGCCGCGTTCAGCGCTCGGCCGGCCGCTGTCGAGCAGCACGGCGCCGGGAGCATTGCGGATGGCCGCGAAATAGTCGGCGGGGTTGGCGCGGTAGGGCAGAGGGTGTACGGAGCAGGTCAGCATGGGCGGGGCAGATCGGCCGTTGAGGCGGGGTGGGGATTGTAGTCCTCTGCGGGAATTGCTCCTAGAGGGGATGTCGGCGATTGGCAGATGGGCGGCAGGCTTGAGGCTCGTGTTGGCAGCAAGTCCGCTTTCGCGAGCAGGCTCGCTCCCACAGGGGATTGCATTCCAATGTGGGAGCGAGCCTGCTCGCGAAGGCCGCGACTCGATTCTGGATCAGCCCTCGACCGCAGGAATATGCCCAAACATTTCCTGAGTAAACGCCACCCGCTCTTCTACCGATTCCTTAACGCCACGCGCCTTCAGCTCTTCCAGCCGCGCTTCAACCGCATGGGTACGCAAGGTCAGGCCGCAATCGTTGGCGATCTGAATGTTCAGCCCCGGCCGCGCATTCAGTTCGAGAATCAACGGCCCCTTTTCCTGATCGAGCACCATGTCCACACCGATATAACCCAGCCCGCACAGCTCATAGCAGCCGGCGGCGAGTTTCATGAAACCGTCCCAGTAGGGCAGTTGCACGCCATCCACCGCGTTGGTGGTGTCGGGGTGTTTGGTGATGATGTTGTTCAGCCAGGTGCCGCGCAGCGTAAGGCCGGTGGCGAGATCGACGCCGACGCCAATGGCGCCCTGGTGCAGGTTGGCCTTGCCGCCGGACTGACGGGTCGGCAGACGCAACATCGCCATCACCGGGTAACCCATCAGCACGATGATGCGGATGTCCGGCACGCCTTCGTAACTGATGCTCTTGAATATCTGGTCCGGGGTCACACGGTATTCGATCAGCGCGCGGTCGCGGTGGCCGCCCAGCGAGTACAGGCCGGTGAGGATGCTGGAGATGTGATGCTCCAGCTCTTCGTGGGCGAGGATCTTGCCCGAGACCGTGCGATAACGGCCTTCGAAGCGGTCGGCGATGACGATGATGCCATCGCCACCCGCGCCCTGCGCCGGTTTGATCACGAAGTCGCTGCGCCCGCCGATGATCTCGTCGAGCTTGTCGATTTCCTTCTCGGTGGAGATCACCCCGTACAGCTCCGGCACGTGAATGCCGGCGGCAATGGCGCGTTCCTTGGTAAGGATCTTGTCATCGACGATCGGGTACAGGCTGCGCTTGTTGTACTTGAGCACGTAGTCCGCGTTTCGGCGGTTGATGCCCATGATGCCGCGCGCCTCGAGGGCCTTCCAGGTCTTCCAGAAACCGAACATCAGGCGTCAGCCTTCTTCAGGAAGGCCTTGAAACGCACCAGTTCGGTCAGGCGGTAGCCGCGATAGCGACCCATCGCCAGCATGAAACCGACCAGAATCAGCAGGATCGCCGGGAAGGTAAACACGAAGTACACCAGCTCCGGCACGGTCATGATCAGGTGCGCCAGGGAGGCGGCGAACAGCGTACCGATCGCGACTTTCAGCGCATGGTTGGCGCCGCGTTCTTCCCAGGTAATCGACAGGCGTTCGATGGTCATGGTCAGAATCACCATCGGGAACAGCGCCACCGACAAGCCACGCTCAAGGCCAAGCTTGTGGCTGAACAGACTGATCGCCGCAATCAACACCACCACGAACGTCAGCACCACCGACAGGCGCGGCAGCATTTGCAGCTTCAGATGTTCGAGATACGAGCGCAGCGACAGGCCCAGCGCGGTGATCACTGTGAACAGCAGAATGCCGAAGCCCAGCTGCGTTTCGCGGAAGGCGAGGGCGATCAGCACCGGGGTAAATGTGCCCAGCGTTTGCAGGCCGATCAGGTTGCGCAGGATCAAAATCACCAGCACGCCGATCGGGATCATCACCATGATCATGAAGGTCTGCTGGGTCTGCAGCGGCAAGCCGTACAGCGAATAATCGAGGAAGTTGGCGTCAGTGTTTTCGTCGGTCAGCTTGGCCAGACGAATCGCGTTCATCTCGCTGTTGTTCAGGCTGAAGGTCACGTTGGCTTTCTTGCCGCCGTCGACGGTGATCAGGTTTTCATCGCCGGTCCACCACAGCAGGCGGTCGGTCGGCAGGCCTTGCTCACCGGTTTCCGGGTTGAAGTACAGCCAGTCGTTGCCGTTGAAGCTGCGCAGCCACAGTTCAGGGGTCTGTGGCTGATCGGCGACGAGGCGGATGGTGTGAACTTTTTCCACCGGGACGTGGGCGATGGACAGCAGCAGTTCGACGATCTTGGCTTTGTGCGAAGTCGACGGATCGCCGGCCAGCAGCAATTTGACGTTATCGTCGTTGACATTGTTGACGCGCTTGATCGCCTCGCCAATAAAGGTTTCGACGTCGGCCGAGTGTTGGCGGATCGGCGCGAGCAGGGCTTCGGCGGCGATTTTTTCCGGGCCTTCGATGACCATGCTGTCACGGAAGGTCGGGCCTTTGACCTTGGATTTTTCCGCGGTGTAGCGCTTGGTCAGCACCAGACGGTAATACAGCGTCTGGTTGCCCTTGGCGCGACGGGCCGACCAGGTCACCTTGCGGTTGCCGTCGATGCGGTTCACCGCTACGCCGTAGTTATTGGAGATGAAGCTTTCGTTGAGGCTCACGTAATCGCGGCTCAGCGGCGGCACGAACATCTGGATCTTCACCGGATCCTTGGTGCTGGCGACGAACTCGACCTTGGCGTCGATGTTCCACAAATCGTCGGTAGCGTCTTCGGTCACCGGGATGCCGAGCACGAAAATCTGATAGGCCGTAACCGAAACGCCCAGCAGCACCAGCACGGCGATCAGGATTTTCAGGTGGAAGGTTAGAGAACGCATGGAAATTACTCGGCGGTGTGAGCGGCGATGGTGCAGGCAGGTTTGCCGGCAGCGTATTTAAGACTGGGGTCGACCAGCGCGTCGAAGCGTTTCAGCGCCTCGGAGCCGATCAAAAGCGGGTATTGGAACGCACTTCGGTCGGTGAGGTTCACTTCGATGCTGCGCATTGCCGAACCCATGCAGATATCCAGCTCGATCACCGGACGGGCGGTGTACTGCTTGCCTTCTTCCGGATCGTAGTCGCCGGCACGGCGCTTGATCTTGCTGACCCGCGCCAGCGGCCGTTCGATGGGGTGCGAATGCGCGGTGTCGATGGCCAGGTAGAAACGTACCCAGGATTCACCGTTGCGTTTGAAGCGTTTGATGTCGCGGGCGCTGAGCGAGGCGGTTTTCGCCCCGGTGTCGAGTTTGGCCGCGACTTCGAGATTGATGCCGTCAAGCGAAGCGTATTCGTTGAGGCCATACACGGTTTTTTCCCCCGCGGCGGCGAGGCCGGGCAGGCAAAACAGAGCAAAAAAGGTGGGGAAAGGCTTGAGTCTCATAAATCCTGGTGCGCAGCGTTCCGTTATCGGTTCAGGTGCCCGCACAACCGTGCGCAAGCCCCTGCGTGTGCCTGGCAGCTTTTTATGGCAAGCCGTACTAAAGACCCGCAAATGCGGGCGGCATTCTAGCACGGTGGTTTTATGGCGCCAGCGCTTGCGCCGACCCATGAGCTGCAAGGGATGCCACTCTTGTGGGAGCGAGCCTGCTCGCGAAAGCGCTGTGTCATTCGATGCAGAAACCGACTGACCTGCCGCCTTCGCGAGCAGGCTCGCTCCCACATTAATAGATGAACGATTGGCTGCGCTTATTAGACGATTGTCGACAATACCTATTTATCCTTTGACTGATGCGGTCTTATTGGCTAGTTTTTGCCGCATTGGATTTAAAGGTGTCGACAATCATGCTGGATCAACTCGATCCCCCGGTCATCAATGGCGACGATTCCGAGACGCTGTCGGAAAACGTCTTCCGCCGTATCCAGGCGGCTATCGTCAAAGGCGAGATCGCCCCGGGCAGCAAGATCTCCGAGCCGGAACTGGCGCGTACTTATGGCATCAGTCGGGGGCCGCTGCGTGAGGCGATCCATCGTCTGGAAGGGCAGCGCCTGCTGGTGCGCGTGCCGCACGTCGGTGCGCGGGTGGTCTCGCTCAGCCATGCCGAACTGATCGAGCTCTACGAAATCCGTGAATCTCTCGAAGGCATGGCCTGCCGCCTCGCCGCCGAGCGCATGAGCGTCGAGGAAATCGACGAGCTGCGCCGCGTCTTGGAAACCCACGAGCGCGATGCGGCGTTTCAGGCCGGCGTCGGTTACTACCAGCAGGAAGGCGATTTCGACTTTCATTACCGGATCATCCAGGGCAGCGGCAATCGCACGCTGACGCAGATGCTCTGCGGCGAGCTGTATCAACTGGTGCGCATGTACCGCATCCAGTTTTCCACCACGCCGAACCGCCCGCACCAGGCCTTCGCCGAACACCACCGCATTCTAGATGCCATCGCCGACCGTGACGGCGAGCTCGCGGAATTGTTGATGCGCCGCCACATTGGCGCCTCGAAACGCAACATCGCCCGTCACTACGAGGACGGCGCCCACAACAAGACAGCCACTGAACGAGGTGATGCATGACTTCCAACCTGAACACGCCGGGCCAGCGCTTCCGCGATGCGGTCGCCAGCGAGCATCCTTTGCAAGTGGTCGGCGCGATCAACGCCAACCACGCGCTGCTGGCCAAGCGCGCCGGTTTCAAGGCGATCTACCTGTCCGGCGGCGGCGTGGCCGCAGGCTCGCTGGGCGTGCCGGATCTGGGCATCACCGGGCTGGATGATGTGCTGACCGACGTGCGCCGCATCACCGATGTCTGCGACCTGCCGCTGCTGGTGGATGTGGATACCGGTTTTGGCTCGTCGGCGTTCAACGTCGCGCGCACCGTCAAGTCGATGATCAAGTTCGGCGCGGCGGCGATTCACATCGAGGACCAAGTCGGCGCCAAGCGCTGCGGCCATCGCCCCAATAAAGAAATCGTCAGCCAGCAGGAAATGGTCGATCGCATCAAAGCCGCCGTCGATGCCCGTACCGACGACAGCTTCGTGATCATGGCGCGTACCGACGCACTGGCGGTGGAAGGTCTGGAATCGGCACTTGATCGCGCGGCAGCGTGCATCGAGGCCGGCGCCGACATGATCTTCCCGGAGGCGATTACCGAACTGGACATGTACAAGCTGTTCGCCAATCGTGTGAAAGCGCCGATCCTGGCCAACATCACCGAGTTCGGCGCAACGCCGCTGTACACCACCGAACAACTGGCCGGCGCCGACGTCTCGTTGGTGCTGTATCCGCTGTCGGCGTTCCGCGCGATGAACAAGGCAGCGGAAAACGTCTACACGGCGATCCGCCGCGATGGCACGCAACAGAATGTCATCGACACCATGCAGACTCGCATGGAGCTCTACGATCGTATCGATTACCACACGTTCGAGCAGAAGCTCGATGCGTTGTTTGCACAGAAGAAAGGCTGAACAAAACCCTGTGGGAGCGAGCCTGCTCGCGAAGACGGACTGACATCCAAGATTGATGTCGACTGATCCAGCGCTTTCGCGAGCAGGCTCGCTCCCACAAGTTTCCCCATACAAATTCAAGAAGATTGGAGAACACAATGGCCGAAGCAAAAGTACTCAGTGGCGCCGGGCTCCGTGGCCAGGTTGCCGGGCAAACCGCATTGTCCACCGTGGGCCAGGCCGGTGCCGGGCTGACCTATCGCGGCTACGACGTGCGTGAACTGGCCGCCGACGCGCAATTCGAAGAAGTCGCCTATCTGCTGCTGTACGGCGAACTGCCGACCAAAGCGCAACTGGCCGACTATCAAAGCAAACTGAGCAAGCTGCGCGACCTGCCGCAAGCGCTCAAGGAAGTGCTTGAACGCATCCCGGCTGACGCGCATCCGATGGACGTCATGCGCACCGGTTGCTCGTTCCTCGGCAACATCGAACCGGAGAAAGATTTCTCTGAACAGCGCGACAAGACCGACCGTCTGCTCGCCGCGTTCCCGGCGATCATGTGCTACTGGTATCGCTTCAGCCACGACGGCAAGCGCATCGACTGCGTCAGCGACGAACCGACCATCGGCGGCCACTTCCTGCACCTGCTGCACGACAAGAAGCCAAGCGAACTGCACGTCAAAGTGATGAACGTGTCGCTGATCCTCTACGCCGAACACGAATTCAATGCCTCGACCTTCACCGCGCGCGTTTGCGCCTCGACCCTTTCCGATCTGTATTCCTGCGTTACAGCGGCCATCGGTTCGCTGCGCGGTCCATTGCACGGCGGCGCCAACGAAGCGGCGATGGAAATGATCGAGCGCTTCTCGTCGCCGGAAGAGGCGATCAAAGGCACCCTCGGCATGCTCGAGCGCAAGGACAAGATCATGGGCTTCGGCCACGCGATCTATAAGGACAGCGACCCGCGCAACGAGGTGATCAAGGGCTGGGCGAAAAAACTCGCGGACGAGGTCGGCGACAAGGTGCTGTTCCCGGTTTCCGAGGCCATCGACAAGACCATGTGGGAGCAGAAGAAGCTGTTCCCGAATGCCGACTTCTATCACGCCTCGGCATACCACTTCATGGGCATCCCGACCAAGCTGTTCACGCCGATCTTCGTCTGCTCGCGCCTGACCGGCTGGGCCGCGCACGTGTTCGAACAGCGCGCCAACAACCGCATCATCCGCCCAAGCGCCGAATACACCGGCGTCGAACAGCGCAAGTTCGTGCCAATCGAACGTCGCTGAATGGTGAGCTGAGCCGGAACCAGAGAACCCCGCTAGACCCTGTGGGAGCGAGCCTGCTCGCGAAGACGGACTGGCATCCAACAAGGATGTCGACTGATCTACCGCTTTCGCGAGCAGGCTCGCTCCCACAGTGGACGGTGTGCAACTCAGGTGTCTGGCCTCACCCTTTGAAATCACCGTGACCCGAGTCCTGACCCGATGAACACAGAATTCCGCAAGAACCTGCCCGGCACGCCGCTGGATTACTTCGACACCCGCGCGGCGGTCGAGGCGATTGCGCCTGGCAGCTACGACACCCTGCCGTACACCTCCCGCGTGCTGGCGGAAAACCTCGTGCGTCGCTGTGACCCGGCCACGCTCACCGATTCGCTCAAGCAACTGATCGAGCGCAAGCGCGATCTTGATTTCCCGTGGTTCCCGGCGCGGGTGGTCTGCCATGACATCCTCGGCCAGACCGCGCTGGTCGACCTCGCTGGCCTGCGCGATGCCATCGCTTTGCAGGGCGGCGACCCGGCGCAGGTCAACCCGGTGGTGCCGACGCAATTGATCGTCGACCACTCGCTGGCCGTCGAGGCGGGCGGTTTCGATGCCCAGGCCTTCGAGAAGAACCGCGCCATCGAAGACCGCCGCAACGAAGACCGTTTCCACTTCATCAACTGGACCAAAAAGGCCTTCAAGAACGTCGATGTGATCCCGCCGGGCAACGGCATCATGCACCAGATCAACCTGGAGAAAATGTCGCCGGTGATTCAGGTGCGCGAAGGCGTGGCGTTCCCGGACACTTGCGTCGGCACCGACAGCCACACGCCGCACGTCGATGCGCTGGGTGTGATCGCCATCGGTGTCGGCGGCCTCGAAGCCGAGAGCGTGATGCTCGGACGCGCGTCGTGGATGCGTTTGCCGGAGAGCGTTGGCGTCGAACTGACCGGCAAGCTGCAACCGGGCATTACCGCTACCGACATGGTCCTGGCCCTGACCGAATACCTGCGCAAACAGAAAGTCGTCGGCGCTTGGCTGGAATTCTTCGGTGAAGGTGCAGCAGCGCTGACCCTCGGCGACCGCGCGACCATCTCCAACATGGCCCCGGAATACGGCGCCACGGCGGCGATGTTCTACATCGATCAGCAGACCATCGATTACCTGAAACTGACCGGTCGTGAAGACCAGCAGGTTCAATTGGTCGAGCAGTACGCCAAACTCACCGGCCTGTGGGCTGACAGCCTCAAAGATGCGCAATACGAGCGCGGCCTGACTTTTGATCTGTCCTCGGTGGTGCGCAACATGGCCGGCCCGAGCAACCCGCACGCCCGTGTTGCGGTATCGGATCTGGCGGCCAAAGGCATCTCCGGCCAGTGGGATGACGTACCGGGGCAAATGCCCGACGGCGCAGTGATCATCGCCGCCATCACCAGTTGCACCAACACCAGCAACCCGCGCAACGTCATCGCCGCCGGCCTGTTGGCGCGCAATGCCAACAAGCTCGGCCTGACCCGCAAGCCGTGGGTCAAATCCTCGCTGGCACCGGGTTCGAAAACCGTGGCGCTGTACCTCGATGAAGCGGGGCTGACCACTGAGCTGGAACAGCTCGGTTTCGGCGTTGTGGCATTTGCCTGCACCACTTGCAACGGCATGTCCGGCGCGCTTGATCCGGTGATCCAGCAAGAGATCATCGACCGCGATCTGTACGCCACCGCCGTGCTGTCCGGCAACCGCAACTTCGACGGCCGCATTCACCCGTACGCCAAACAGGCATTCCTCGCCTCGCCGCCGCTGGTGGTTGCTTACGCGATCGCCGGGACCATCCGTTTCGATATCGAGAAGGATGTGCTGGGCGTGGTCGATGGCCGGAAAATCCGCCTCAAGGACATCTGGCCGAGCGACGAAGAAATCGATGCGGTGGTGAAGTCTTCAGTCAAGCCTGAGCAGTTCCGTCAGGTCTACATCCCGATGTTCGCCGTGCATGAAGACACCGGGCCGAAAGTCGCGCCGCTGTACGACTGGCGCGAGATGAGCACCTACATCCGCCGTCCGCCGTACTGGGAAGGCGCGCTGGCCGGCGCCCGTCCGCTAAAGGGCATGCGCCCATTGGCGGTGCTGCCGGACAACATCACCACTGATCACCTGTCGCCATCGAACGCGATCATGCTCGACAGCGCCGCCGGCGAATACCTGGCGAAAATGGGCCTGCCGGAAGAGGACTTCAACTCCTACGCCACCCACCGTGGCGACCACCTGACGGCCCAGCGCGCGACCTTCGCCAACCCGAAACTGTTCAACGAAATGGTTGTGGAAAACGGCAAGGTCAAACAGGGTTCGCTGGCGCGTGTCGAGCCGGAAGGCCAGGTCATGCGCATGTGGGAAGCCATCGAAACCTACATGCAGCGCAAGCAGCCGCTGATCATCATCGCTGGCGCTGACTACGGCCAGGGTTCGTCCCGCGACTGGGCGGCGAAAGGCGTGCGCCTGGCCGGTGTCGAGGCGATTGCCGCTGAAGGTTTCGAACGCATTCACCGCACCAACCTGGTGGGCATGGGCGTGTTGCCGCTGGAATTCAAACCCGGCACCAACCGCCACACCCTGGCCATCGATGGCAGCGAAACCTATGACGTGATCGGCGAGCGCAAGCCGCGCGCGGATCTGACGCTGGTGATTCATCGCAAGAATGGCGAGCGCGTCGAAGTGCCGGTGACCTGCCGTCTCGATACCGCTGAAGAAGTGTCGATCTACGAGGCCGGCGGCGTGTTGCAGCGCTTCGCACAGGACTTCCTCGAAGGATCGGCGGTAGCCGTTTAAATCAACGTGTGGGCATGGGATTTCAAGTCCCATGCCTTCGGTAAGGAGCACCATGGCTCACGCACCACAAATCAGAATCCCTGCGACTTACATGCGCGGCGGCACCAGCAAAGGCGTGTTCTTCAGCCTCACCGATCTGCCCGAAGCAGCGCAGGTTCCAGGCCCGGCGCGCGACGCTTTGTTGCTGCGGGTGATCGGCAGCCCCGATCCCTACGACAAGCAGATCGACGGCATGGGCGGCGCGACGTCGAGCACCAGCAAAACCGTAATCCTGTCGAAAAGCACCCGCGCCGATCACGACGTCGATTACCTGTTCGGCCAGGTGTCGATCGACAAGCCGTTCGTCGACTGGAGCGGCAACTGCGGCAATCTCTCGGCGGCGGTCGGTTCGTTCGCCATCAGCAACGGTCTGGTCGATGCCAACCGCATTCCGCACAACGGTGTGGCGGTGGTGCGCGTGTGGCAGGCCAACATTGGCAAGACCATCATCGCCCACGTGCCGATCACCAACGGCGAAGTGCAGGAAACCGGTGATTTCGAACTCGACGGCGTGACCTTTCCAGCGGCCGAAGTGCAGGTTGAGTTCATGGATCCGGCGGCGGAAGAAGAGGGCGGTGGTGGCTCGATGTTCCCCACCGGCAATCTGGTCGATGAGCTGGAAGTGCCAGGTGTCGGCACGTTCAAGGCGACGATGATCAATGCCGGGATCCCGACGATTTTCGTCAACGCCGAAGACATCGGCTACACCGGCACCGAACTGCAAGGTGCGATCAACGGCGATCCGCAAGCGCTGCTGATGTTCGAGACGATTCGTGCCTACGGTGCGTTGCGCATGGGCCTGATCGCCAATCTGGAAGAAGCCGCCAAGCGGCAGCACACGCCGAAAGTTGCGTTCGTCGCCAAGCCTGCGGATTACGTGGCGTCGAGCGGGAAAGCGATTGCCGCTGGAGATGTCGATCTGCTGGTGCGCGCGTTGTCGATGGGCAAGCTGCACCACGCGATGATGGGCACGGCGGCAGTGGCGATCGGCACGGCGGCAGCGATTTCCGGGACGTTGGTCAATCTTGCGGCGGGTGGGATTGAGCGCAATGCGGTGCGTTTCGGCCATCCGTCCGGGACGTTGCGCGTGGGCGCTGAGGCAACGCTGGAGAATGGCGAGTGGGTGGTGAAGAAAGCCATCATGAGCCGCAGTGCGCGGGTGCTCATGGAAGGTTACGTCCGCGTGCCTGCTGACTCGTTCTGACTCGACATTTTACCCTCACCCCAGCCCTCTCCCTGAGGGAGAGGGGGCTGACCGAGGTGTCTTGCGAGGTACATCGACATGAGAGATCGAGACGATTATGGATTTGGCGATGGACCTTCAGGTCGGTGAACCTCCACGGCATCCCCCAATCGGTCCCCTCTCCCTCGGGAGAGGGCTAGGGTGAGGGGCTACCCTCTGACACAACACGAAGAAACCAGAGACCACGAACCATAAACCAGCCAAGCCCTTGAGGAAGACCTAACCACTCATTTCCCCGAACAGGAGAACCACCGTGAGCGCCAACGTCGACCTGAACAACCGCCCCGATTACGACGCAGTCCTGCAGGACATCGCCGACTACGTTCTCACCTTCAAGCCCGAATCCGCCGAGGCGCTGGACACCGCGCGCAATTGCCTGATCGACACGCTGGGCTGCGGTCTGCTGGCCCTGCGTTTCCCCGAATGCACGAAACACCTCGGCCCGATCGTCGAAGGCACGGTAGTACCGTTCGGTGCACGAGTCCCAGGTACCCCTTATCGCCTCGATCCGGTCAAAGCCGCTTGGGATATCGGCTGCATTGTCCGCTGGCTCGACTACAACGACACCTGGCTCGCCGCCGAATGGGGCCATCCATCGGACAACCTCGGCGCCATCCTCGCCGTTGCTGATCACCTGTCGCAGAAACGCGTGGCAAACGGCGAGACGCCGCTGACGGTCCGCGATGTGCTGGAAGCAATGATCATGGCCCACGAGATTCAAGGCGTGATCGCCCTTGAAAACTCCTTCAACCGGGTAGGACTCGATCACGTCATTCTGGTGAAAGTCGCCTCGACGGCCGTCAGTGCCCGACTGATGGGCGCCAATCGCGAGCAGCTGTTGTCGGCACTGTCCCACGCCTTCGCCGACGGTCAGGCGCTGCGCACCTATCGGCATGCGCCCAACGCCGGCTCGCGGAAATCCTGGGCGGCGGGGGATGCGGCGAGTCGTGGTGTAAGGCTGGCCGACATCGCCATGCGCGGCGAGATGGGCATTCCCGGGGTGCTGAGCGCGAAGCAGTGGGGCTTTTATGACGTATCGTTCAGCCACACCAACAATGATCTGGCGCTCAAGTCCGAAGAGAAGCGCGCTTTCAGCTTTTCCCGGCCGTTCGGCAGTTACGTGATGGAAAACGTGCTGTTCAAGATCAGTTTCCCCGCCGAATTCCACGCGCAGACGGCGTGCGAGGCGGCGGTGACCTTGCATCCGCTGGTTCGCAATCGCCTGCACGAGATCGACCGGATCGTCATCACCACCCATGAATCGGCGATCCGCATCATTTCCAAGGTCGGCCCGCTGGCCAACGCTGCCGACCGCGATCATTGCCTGCAATACATGACCGCCGTGCCGCTGGCATTCGGCAATCTGGTGGCTGAGCACTACGAAGACGACTTCCACAAGGCGCATCCGATCATCGACGTGCTGCGAGAAAAAATGGTGATTGTCGAAGAGCCGCGTTTCACCCGTGAATACCTCGAGCCCGACAAACGCTCGATTGCCAATGCCGTGCAGGTGTTTTTCAAGGACGGCAGCAGCACCGAGAACGTCGTGGTGGAGTACCCGATCGGCCATCGCCGCCGCCGCGCCGAGGGCATTCCGTTGCTGGAGGACAAGTTCAAGGCCAACCTGGCCACGCGGTTTGCCGGCCAACGTTGCGCTGAGATATTTGCGCTGTGCGAGGATCAGGCGCGGCTGGAAGCCACAGCGGTGAATCGATTCATCGATCTGTTTGTGCTCTGACAGACCGCGTTATCGTTCTTCGCGAGCAGGCTCGCTCCCACAGTCGTTACGATGCAGGTCTACTGTGGGAGCGAGCCTGCTCGCGAAGGCGCCAGATCAGGCGACGCCGGACTACTTGAACCGCCGCTCAACGCCTTTTTCCACGAGAATCTTCGCCGAAATCTCTTCCACCGAGAAATGCGTGGAATTGATGTGCGGAATGTTCTCGCGGCGGAACAGGTTCTCCACTTCGCGCACTTCGAATTCGCACTGGGCGTAGCTCGAATAACGGCTGTTGGGCTTGCGCTCGTTGCGGATCGCGGTCAGGCGGTCGGGGTCGATGGTCAGGCCGAACAGCTTGTGCTGATGGGCGCGCAGAGCCGTCGGCAGGGTCAGGCGTTCCATGTCGTCTTCGGTCAGCGGATAGTTGGCTGCGCGGATACCGAACTGCATGGCCATGTACAGACACGTCGGCGTTTTGCCGCATCGCGACACGCCCACTAGTATCAGATCGGCTTTGTCGTAATAGTGGGTGCGCGCGCCGTCGTCGTTGTCGAGGGCGAAGTTGACCGCCTCGATGCGCTCCATGTAATTGGAGTTGTGCCCGATGGAATGGGACTTGCCCACGGTATAGGAAGAATGCTCGGTGAGCTCCTGTTCGAGCGGCGCGAGGAAGGTCGAGAAAATGTCGATCATGAAACCATTGGACGTTGCGAGAATCTCACGAATGTCCTGATTGACGATGGTGTCGAAGATGATCGGCCGAAAGCCGTCGGTTTCAGCGGCTTTGTTGATTTGTTGTACCATGGCCCGCGCTTTTTCCACGCTGTCGATGTAGGGCCGCGTGAATTTGCTGAAGGTAATGTTTTCGAACTGCGCCAGCAGGCTTTGACCCAGGGTTTCGGCGGTAATGCCGGTGCCATCGGAGATGAAGAAAGCAGATCGTTTCATTTGCACCTTGGGCCTTAAGCTAGTAACGAATCTTGGATATGATAGGCGCGATTTGCCGGCCGCCATTGGCCCGCATTCTCACTTATTTTCCAGGTCCAGGCCATACAACCGGCCAAGGCTCCCCCGGGCCGCCGGTTTCTGAGCTTTTCCAACACAGTTAGTGGAGAGATCACCTTGGTAGAGTACGTAGTTTCCCTCGATAAGCTCGGCAAACACGATGTTGAGCATGTGGGGGGCAAGAACGCATCCCTGGGCGAGATGATCAGTAACCTGGCAGGCGCCGGTGTTTCGGTCCCCGGCGGCTTCGCCACGACGGCTCAGGCCTATCGTGACTTCCTCGAACTGAGCGGCCTGAACGAGCAGATCCACAAGGCCCTCGACGCGCTCGACGTCGACGACGTCAATGCGCTGGCCAAGACCGGTGCGCAGATCCGTCAATGGATCATGGACGCCGAATTCCCTGAAAAGCTCAACGCCGAGATCCGCACCGCGTTCGCCGCGCTGTCGGCCGGCAACCCTGACGTGGCCGTGGCCGTGCGTTCTTCCGCCACCGCCGAAGACTTGCCGGACGCGTCCTTCGCCGGTCAGCAGGAAACCTTCCTGAACATCCGTGGTGTGGAAAACGTAATCCGCGCCGCCAAAGAGGTGTTCGCTTCGCTGTTCAACGACCGTGCGATTTCCTACCGCGTGCACCAGGGCTTCGACCACAAACTGGTCGCCCTGTCGGCTGGCGTGCAGCGCATGGTGCGTTCGGAAACCGGCACCGCCGGCGTGATGTTCACCCTCGACACCGAATCGGGTTTCCGTGACGTGGTGTTCATCACCGGCGCTTACGGCCTGGGCGAAACCGTCGTACAAGGCGCGGTCAACCCGGATGAGTTCTACGTCCACAAAGGCACGCTGGAGGCCGGTCGTCCGGCCATCCTGCGTCGCAATCTGGGCAGCAAAGCCATCAAGATGATCTACGGCGACGAGGCCAAGGCCGGTCGTTCGGTCAAGACTGTCGATGTCGACAAGGCCGAACGTGCGCGTTTCTGCCTGACCGACGCCGAAGTCAGCGAGCTGGCCAAGCAGGCGATGATCATCGAGAAGCACTACGGCTGCCCGATGGACATCGAGTGGGCCAAGGACGGTGACGACGGCAAGCTATATATCGTGCAAGCGCGTCCGGAAACCGTGAAAAGCCGCACCCAGGCCAACGTCATGGAACGTTACCTGCTGAAAGAAACCGGCACCGTGCTGGTGGAAGGTCGGGCGATCGGCCAGCGCATCGGCGCCGGCAAAGTACGGATCATCAAAGACGTCTCGGAAATGGACAAGGTCCAGCCGGGCGACGTGCTGGTTTCCGACATGACCGACCCGGACTGGGAACCGGTGATGAAGCGCGCCAGCGCCATTGTCACCAACCGTGGCGGGCGTACCTGCCACGCGGCGATCATCGCCCGTGAGCTGGGCATCCCGGCGGTGGTCGGTTGCGGCAACGCTACCCAGCTGCTGAAGGATGGCCAGGGCGTGACCGTATCCTGCGCCGAAGGCGACACCGGCTACATCTTCGAAGGCGAACTGGGCTTCGACATCAAGAAGAACTCCGTCGACGCCATGCCGGAGCTGCCGTTCAAGATCATGATGAACGTCGGCAACCCGGACCGCGCCTTCGACTTCGCCCAATTGCCGAACGCCGGCGTTGGTCTGGCGCGTCTGGAATTCATCATCAACCGCATGATCGGCGTGCACCCGAAAGCGCTGTTGAACTACGACGGCCTGCCGCAGGAAATCAAGGACAGCGTCGACAAGCGTATTGCCGGTTACAGCGACCCGGTCGACTTCTACGTCGACAAACTGGTGGAAGGCATCAGCACCCTGGCTGCAGCGTTCACGCCGAAAAAAGTCATCGTGCGTTTGTCGGACTTCAAGTCCAACGAATACGCCAACCTGATCGGCGGCAAGCTCTACGAGCCGGAAGAAGAAAACCCGATGCTGGGTTTCCGTGGTGCTTCGCGTTACATCAGCGAATCGTTCCGCGACTGCTTCGAACTCGAATGCCGCGCGCTGAAACGCGTGCGCAACGAGATGGGCCTGACCAACGTTGAAATCATGGTG
This sequence comes from Pseudomonas sp. 14A, assembly GCF_018132745.1. Classification (NCBI taxonomy): domain Bacteria; kingdom Pseudomonadati; phylum Pseudomonadota; class Gammaproteobacteria; order Pseudomonadales; family Pseudomonadaceae; genus Pseudomonas; species Pseudomonas sp. 14A. Next base: position 26,088 of record NZ_JAGRQJ010000009.1, read on the forward strand.
CCGTTCGTCCGTACTCTCGGCGAAGCCAGCCAGGTGGTCGATCTGCTCGCCGAGAACGGCTTGAAGCGCGGCGAGAACGGTCTGCGCGTGATCATGATGTGCGAGCTGCCATCCAACGCGATTCTGGCCGAGGAATTCCTCGAATTCTTCGACGGCTTCTCGATCGGCTCCAACGACCTGACCCAACTGACTTTGGGTCTGGACCGTGACTCCGGGATCATCGCGCACTTGTTCGACGAGCGGAATCCAGCGGTGAAGAAGCTGTTGGCCAACGCCATTCAGGCCTGCAACAAGGCCGGCAAGTACATCGGCATCTGCGGTCAGGGTCCTTCCGACCACCCGGATCTGGCCAAGTGGCTGATGGAACAGGGCATCGAAAGCGTGTCGCTGAACCCGGACACCGTGCTGGAAACCTGGTTCTTCCTCGCCGAAGGTCAGGCTTGATCAGTATGTAATTGGCCCGCACCCCATGTGGGAGCGGGCCTTGAGATTTAAGTAGGGCGGGCTCCAGCGGATGCCGCCCTTTTTTGTGCAAGAGCATTATGCAAAGCAGCAGCAACCTGTTTCCTGTCGCGCTGATCAGCGCCGAGCGGCGCGGCGATCTGAGCGAAGACGTCTATCGATTGAAACCCGGCAACAGCCCGGACTGGTCCGTGGAGATCGCCGTCACCCGCCTGGGCATGGCCGATGACACGGCGCCACGCGGCGTGCCGGTGATTCTGTTGCACGGCAGCTTTTCCAATCGGCGCTTCTGGTTTTCCCCCAAAGGCCTCGGGCTCGGCGCGTATCTGACGCGGCTGGGCTTCGACGTGTGGATCCCGGAAATGCGTGGTCACGGCTTGTCCCAGCGCAACGAAGACTATCGGCGCAACCGCGTGGCCGACTACGCCCGTTACGATCTGCCGGCGATTGCCGCGTTCGTGCGTGAGCAAAGTGGACAGATCCCGCACTGGATCGGCCATTCGCTCGGCGGCATTACCCTGGCGGCGGCACTCGGTGGCGAATACCTCGGCGAACCGGCCGTGGCCTCGGCGGCGTTTTTCGGCACCCAGGTCAGCCGTACCTATTGGCCACTGAAGATTCCACCGGTGGAGTGGGGCGGGCGCTTCATTCTCAAGCGGTTCGCGCAGCTGTCCGGCTCACGCCTCAAACGCGGTCCGGAAGACGAGCCGATCGGCCTGGCCATCGAAAGCATGCGCTGGTACGGCTTGTTCGGTCGCTTCGGCGACAAGGACAAGGACTGGTGGGCCGGACTTGCCGAGGTTCAGCTGCCGGTGCTGGCCGTGACCGCAGCGGGCGATCATCAGGATCCGGCGTGGGCCTGCCGCAAGCTATTCGAGCAGATCGGCTCCGAGCACAAGCAGTTCATCAATCTGGGGCGCGAGCAGGGCTTCTCGGATAATTTCGGCCATGTCGAAATGCTGGTGAGCAAAGCAGCGCAGGCTGAGGTGTGGCCGCTGGTGGCGCGCTGGTTGAACGATCAGCAGACGCCATTGCTGGCGCAGACGACGGATCTGGCCGCTGCAGTGTGAGGGGCGTTCCGTTCAGCCTGGCTTGCGGCTAAGATATGACGCATTGTGCGGTTCCGGTCATATTTCGTGACTGTTTAGCGATAACGTTTCAGCCGCGGTTCAGGTTCGCTCAGCGACCATGGCATGGACTAAGGTAAACAGCGACCGCCGGAACTCGTCTCATCAGAATGCGGCATCCCTTGATCGTCTTCCTTGTTACAGGAGTTTTTCGATGGAACATTACCTTACGCCTGACCTGTGCGACGCCTACCCGGAGCTGGTGCAGGTGCTGGAACCGATGTTCAGCAATTTCGGCGGCCGGGATTCCTTCGGCGGCGAAATCGTGACCATCAAATGCTTCGAAGACAATTCGCTGGTCAAGGAGCAGGCCGAACTCAACGGCAAAGGCAAAGTGCTGGTGGTTGATGGCGGCGGTTCGCTGCGCCGCGCCCTGCTGGGCGACATGATCGCCGCCAAGGCCGCGCAGAACGGTTGGGAAGGGCTGGTGATCTACGGTTGCATCCGTGACGTCGACGTCATCGCCCAGACCGATCTCGGCGTGCAGGCGCTGGCCAGCCACCCGATGAAAACCGACAAGCGCGGCATTGGCGACCTCAACGTCCCGGTGACTTTCGCCGGCGTGACGTTCCACCCAGGCCAGTACATTTATGCGGACAACAACGGCGTGATCGTTTCGCCGACTCCGCTGAAAATGCCTGAATAAGCTTTTCGACAAGGGATGCGGATGTTCGAGGAAGAAAACGCGCAATGGGGGCTGGTGCATGCCCTGGTGCTGGACGGCAAGGGCGGTGCGCGTTCGATAGCCCGGACTGAGCTCGACGATTTGCAGTTGCAGGCCCATGAAAGCCTGTGGCTGCACTGGGATCGCAGCCATCCGCAGACCCGTACCTGGCTGCGCAAATCCAGCGGGCTCAATGAATTCACCTGCGATCTGTTGCTGGAAGAGAACACCCGACCGCGTCTGTTGCCATTGCCCGACTCCGAGCTGTTGCTGTTTCTGCGCGGGGTCAATCTCAACCCGGGCGCCGAGCCGGAAGACATGGTTTCGGTGCGGATTTTCGCCTCGGCTCAGCAAGTGATTTCCCTGCGCTTGCGTCCGTTGCGCGCTACGGATGAGTTGCTGGCGCTGCTGGCTGAGGGCAAAGGGCCGAAAACTTCCTCTGAATTGATGCTGTATCTGGCGCAGTTCCTCACCAATAAAGTGCAGGATCTGGTCACTTGCCTGTCGGAAGTGGTCGATGAAGAAGAAGAAAAACTCGACGCCGACGAACGGTATACCCCCGAGCATGGGGCCATTTTGCACATCCGCCGCAGAGCGGCCGGGCTGAAGCGTTTTCTAGCGCCGCAGCGGGACATTTTCGGACAGCTGACGCGGATCAAACTGCCGTGGTTCGTCGAAGACGACGCCGACTACTGGAACGAATTGAACAACAGCCTCACCCGTTATCTGGAAGAGCTCGAATTGACCCGAGAGCGCGTGGGGCTTGTGCTGGAGGCCGAAGACCGGCGTTTGAGCGTGCACATGAACCGCACCATGTACCGCTTCGGCATCATTACCTGCATCTTTTTGCCGATGAGTTTCATCACCGGTCTGCTCGGGATAAATGTCGGCGGTATTCCGTTCGCCGAAAGCCCGTATGGCTTCCTGATCGCCTGTCTGACGGTGCTCGCCCTGGCATTCGGCCAGTGGTGGTTGTTCCGTCGATTGCGCTGGGTGTGAACATGGCGCATGTGACCCGAGCAAATCTGCCCGCGTCTTTCACAGACATCACGAGAGGTGCGTATGCACGATCCGTTTGAACAGTCTTTGCGCGACATGCTCAACGCTTCGCCGTCCAGCCGCGACGACGATGCGTGCCTGGGCCGCGTACTCAAAACCGCCAACCGCCAGGTCGGCGCCGGTGATCTGTTCAGCCTGCTGGGCCGCTGGCTGCCCGCGCTGATGATCGCCCTGAACAATGGCTCGGCGCATGTCTCGCCGGTTTCCCGTCTTCGTAAAACTACCGCTCGCACTGCTGATAAGGCTGATTGAATATGGAACTTGATCTCTGGACTCAGAGCCTCGTCACTGCAATGACTGCGTTGTGGACCAAAGTCGCTAATTTCATTCCGAACCTGTTCGGCGCACTGGTTGTGCTGCTGTTGGGTTTCGTCGTGGCCAAGCTGCTCGACACCTTGCTCTCCAAATTGCTCGCCAAACTGGGCCTCGATCGCCTGATGGGCGGCACCGGGCTGACCAAGCTGATGTCGCGCGCCGGGCTGCAAGTGCCGATCTCGACGCTGATCGGTAAAATCGTCTACTGGTTCGTTCTGCTGATTTTCCTGGTTTCTGCGGCAGAATCCCTTGGCCTTGAGCGAGTTTCAGCTACGCTGGACATGCTGGCGTTGTATCTGCCGAAAGTATTCGGCGCCGCGCTGGTATTGCTGGTCGGTGTCCTGCTGGCGCAACTGGCCAACGGGCTGGTTCGCGGCGCAGCAGAAGGCGTAGGCCTGGACTACGCTTCGGGGTTGGGACGGATCGCGCAGGGGCTGGTGATCATCATCAGCATCTCGGTCGCGATCAGCCAGCTCGAGGTCAAGACCGACCTGCTGAACCATGTGATTGTTATCGTATTGATTACCGTTGGTCTGGCAGTTGCGCTGGCCATGGGTTTGGGAAGCCGGGAAATCGCCGGTCAGATTCTTGCGGGAATCTATGTGCGTGAGCTGTACGAGGTTGGGCAACAAGTGCGTGTTGGCGAGGTCGAAGGCCAGATCGAAGAGATCGGCACGGTTAAAACCACATTGCTGACCGATGAGGGTGAGCTAGTCTCTCTCTCCAATCGGATCCTGCTGGAACAGCATGTGAGTAGCCGCTAAACCGGCAAACCCTGCTAATGTATGCCGCCGCAAAATGCCAGCCGAGGCTGGTTGTGGCGGACATTGACCTGACTGTCGGCACGACTTGTTTTGAATAAAGCCCAACCGCTATCCACGCGCTACGACCCCCGCGAGCTCTCTGATGAGGAGTTGGTCGCGCGCTCGCATACCGAGCTGTTTCACGTAACGCGCGCCTACGAAGAGTTGATGCGGCGTTACCAGCGAACATTATTTAACGTCTGCGCGAGATATCTTGGGAACGATCGCGACGCAGACGATGTCTGTCAGGAAGTGATGCTGAAGGTGCTGTACGGCCTGAAGAACTTCGAGGGGAAATCGAAGTTCAAAACCTGGCTTTACAGCATCACTTACAACGAATGCATCACGCAGTATCGGAAGGAACGGCGTAAGCGTCGCTTGATGGACGCTCTCAGTCTGGACCCTCTTGAAGAAGCGTCTGAAGAAAAGGCGCCGAAGCCGGAGGAGAAGGGTGGGCTTGATCGCTGGCTGGTGTATGTGAATCCGATTGACCGCGAAATTCTGGTGCTACGATTTGTCGCAGAGCTGGAGTTTCAGGAGATCGCAGACATCATGCACATGGGTTTGAGTGCGACAAAAATGCGTTACAAACGCGCTCTAGATAAATTGCGTGAGAAATTTGCAGGCATTGCTGAAACTTAGTTCAGCGCAAATATCTCTTACGTGTAGGCAAGTTCTGATAGACTTGCCGCCGAGTTGTCCCCCGGTTTGCGGGACTGCTTCACAATCACCAGATGGGGATTTAACGGATGAAACTGAAAAACACCTTGGGCTTGGCCATTGGTTCTCTGATTGCCGCCACTTCGTTCGGCGCTCTGGCACAAGGCCAAGGCGCAGTTGAAATCGAAGGCTTCGCTAAGAAAGAACAATTCGACAGCGCTCGTAACTTCAAGAACAACGGCAACCTGTTCGGCGGTTCGATCGGTTACTTCCTGACCGACGACGTTGAACTGCGTCTGGGCTACGACGAAGTGCACAACGTACGTGCCGACGATGGCAAGAACGTCAAAGGCGCTAACACCGCTCTGGACGCTCTGTACCACTTCAACAACCCAGGCGACATGATTCGTCCATACGTTTCGGCCGGTTTCTCTGACCAGAGCATCGACCAGAACGGTTCGAACGGTCGTAACCGTTCCACCTTCGCCAACGTTGGCGGCGGTGCCAAGCTGTACTTCACCGAGAACTTCTACGCCCGTGCCGGCGTTGAAGCTCAGTACAACATCGACCAGGGCGACACCGAGTGGGCTCCTAGCGTCGGTATCGGTGTGAACTTCGGTGGCGGCTCCAAGCCAGCTGCTGCTCCAGTTCCAGCACCTGCTGAAGTCTGCTCCGACAGCGACAACGATGGCGTTTGCGACAACGTTGACAAGTGCCCGGACACCCCAGCCAACGTAACCGTTGACGCTGATGGCTGCCCAGCAGTTGCTGAAGTTGTTCGTGTTGAGCTGGACGTGAAATTCGACTTCGACAAGTCGGTAGTCAAGCCAAACAGCTACGGCGACATCAAGAACCTGGCTGACTTCATGAAGCAGTACCCATCCACCACCACTACTGTTGAAGGTCACACTGACTCCGTCGGTCCTGACGCTTACAACCAGAAACTGTCCGAGCGTCGTGCAAACGCCGTTAAGCAAGTTCTGACCAACCAGTACGGTGTTGAATCGTCCCGCGTTCAGTCTGTTGGCTACGGCGAATCCCGCCCAGTTGCTGACAACAAAACTGACGCTGGCCGCGCTGTAAACCGTCGCGTAGAAGCGCAGGTTGAAGCTCAAGCTAAGTAATTAGCTGCCGCTGATGGAAAAGCCCGGCTCAGGCCGGGCTTTTCTTTGTCTGCGATTTGGCTTTGAATCTTGAAAGATCGCAGCCTGCGGCAGCTCCTGCATTCAGATCATATGTGTCCTGTAGGAGCTGCCGAAGGCTGCGATCTTTTGCTCTTCCACGACAGCTGCCACCGCACCAATCACCAGAATCGCCGGGCTCTTCAATTCAAACGCCGAGGCATCCTCAGCCATCGCACTCAGATCACTGCGACACTCACGCTGATGCGCCAAAGAGGCGTTTTCGATCATTGCCACCGGCGTATCCGCCGCCATCCCTCCGGCCAGCAGCTGATCACGAATCTCGCCCAGCTTGGCCACGCCCATGTAAACCACCAGCGTCGTCCCGCCTTGCGCCAGCGCCTGCCAGTTCAACTGGCTGTCATCCTGGGTGTGCGCAGTCACCAACGTTACTCCGCGCGCCACGCCCCGCAACGTCAGCGGAATATCGCACTGGGTCGCCCCGGCCAGACCGGCGGTGATGCCATTGACCAATTCCACTTCAACCCCGCGCTCGCGCAACCACTGCGCTTCTTCGCCACCGCGGCCGAAAATGCACGGATCGCCGCCCTTGAGCCGCACCACGCATTTGCCCTGGCGTGCGTAACGCAGCATCAGGCGATGAATGAATGCCTGCGGCGTCGAACGGCAGCCGCCGCGTTTGCCCACCGGGATAACCCGCGCAGCCGGGCAGTGCTCCAGCACCGCGTCGTTGACCAGATCATCGATCATCACCACATCGGCCTCGCGCAATGCGCGCACCGCTTTGAGCGTCAGCAACTCCGGATCGCCAGGGCCTGCGCCCACCAGCCAGACTTTCGCATTCATGGTGTTGTCCTCGTTAAATGACCGCGACCGGCCGCGCTTCGGCAGCCAGCAGACGCTTGATTTCCGGCACGCAGGAACCGCATTGCGTACCGCATCGGAGATTGTTTTTCAGGCCTTGCAGATCCATGCCCTGGCGAATGCCGGCGCAGACTGCGTTGAGGCTGACGTTTTCGCAATTGCACAAGGTCTTGTCGCTCGCAATGGCGCCGACAGCGCCCGGCGGCGTGCTCATCGGCGCGAGCAGCCAGCGCCGCAGTTGTTGGTCGGCGCGGCCCTCCAGCCACAGGCTCTGCAACCAATGTTGCGCGAGGGTTTCGCCGGCCAGGCGAATCGCAGTGATACGGCCGTTTTCGATGCGCACCCGCTTGCCGATAGCGCGACGCGGATCGTCATAGGCCAGAACTGGGCCATCCAGCAGTGACAGGCATTGGTCGATCTCGCCCAGCAGCTGTGGATCCGGCGCCTGGCCGTGTGCAGCGCGTATCAGCAGCGCTGGCCGCTCACGACCGACAAGGCTGAGGCTGACGTAGGAAAACGCCTCGCACAGCGGTCGTAGCGTCTCGAAATGCCGTTGAATATCACCCTCGATCAAGGCGAACAGTTGCCAAGGCAGATTGACTGCTTCCAGACGCACGCCGCTGTGCTTGAGCTCCGGTTGTTTGGACAGTGGATCAAACGCCGGCAAGGTCAGCGTGTTGACGCCGCCCTTGAGATAGCGATCGCCCCAGTGCATCGGCAGAAACGCCTGGCCCGGACGCACGCTGTCGTCGCTGCCGACCGCAACAATCACCGCGCCACGGCGGCTTTTCAGATTGACCAGATCGCCGGGCTGCAAGCGGTGCCGACGCATTTCGTCAGGGTGCAGGCTCAGCACGGCTTCGCTGACGTGGCCGAACAATTGCGCGGCGGTGCCGGTGCGGCTCATGCCGTGCCACTGGTCACGCAGGCGACCGGTGATCAAAGTCAGCGGAAAGCGCGCGTCGCGTTGTTCCTTGGCGGCGCGATACGGATCGGCAATGAACTGCGCGCGGCCATTGGCTGTAGGAAAAATGCCGTCGCCGTACAAGCGTGGCGTGCCTTGGCGGGCGCCGGCAGGGAAGGGCCATTGCTGCGGGCCGAGCTCGTCGATCAAGGCATGACTGATCCCGGACAGATCCAGGTCTCGCCCACGGGTCAGCGCTTTGAATTCATCAAACAACTGCGAAGGTTGATCGAAAGCGAACAGGCTTGGCTGCTTGGGGCGCAGACGTTTCTCCAGACGCTGTGCGAAATCCACCGTGATTGCCCAGTCCGGCCGCGCTTCGCCCGGTGCGTCAACCGCTTTGCGCACGTGGGAAATGCGCCGCTCGGAGTTGGTCACCGAACCTTCCTTCTCGCCCCAACTGGCGGCAGGCAACAGCAGGTCGGCAAATGCAGCGGTTTCGGTAGTGCGAAAGGCTTCCTGCAATACCACAAAAGGGCAGGTCTCTAGCGCTGCGCGGACTGCGCTCTGGTCTGGCATCGATTGCGCCGGATTGGTACAGGCAATCCACAAAGCCTTGATCTTGCCGCTTCTCACGCTTTCGAACAGCTCGATGGCGCTCAGGCCCGGCGCCTCGGGCAAGCTCTCCACGCCCCAATACGCCGCCACCTCGGCGCGATGCTCGGGGTTGGCGGCATCGCGGTGACCGGGCAGCAGATTCGACAGACTGCCGGTTTCCCGCCCGCCCATGGCGTTTGGCTGACCGGTCAGGGAGAAAGGTCCTGCACCGGAACGGCCAATTTGCCCGGTGGCCAGGTGCAGATTGATCAGCGCGCTGTTTTTTGCGCTGCCGGCGCTGGACTGATTAAGGCCCATGCACCACAGCGACAGGAAGCTCGGCGCAGTGCCAACCCATTCTGCGCATTGCTGCAGTTGTTCGATGCTGATGCCGCACAGCTGCGAAACCATCTGCGGGGTGTAATCGCGTACCAGCGTTTTAAGCTCGGCGAGGCCGTCGGTGTGCGCCTTGATGAAATCGCGATCGATCCAGTCTTCCCACAGCAGCAGATGCAAAATCCCATGGAACAACGCGACATCGGTGCCTGGAAGAATAGCCAAATGCAGGTCAGCCAAATCGCAGGTGTCGGTGCGACGCGGGTCGATCACGATGACTTTCATCTGCGGGCGACGGGATTTGGCTTTTTCAAGTCGACGGAAAAGTACCGGATGGGCGTAGGCCATGTTACTGCCGACGATCATCACGCAGTCGCTCAGCTCCAGATCCTCATAACTGCACGGCGGGGCATCGGCGCCGAGGCTGCGTTTGTAGCCGACGACCGCCGAGGACATGCACAGCCGCGAATTGCTGTCGATGTTGTTGGTGCCGACCAGCGCCCGCGCCAGTTTGTTGAAGGCGTAGTAGTCCTCGGTGAGCAACTGCCCGGAGATGTAGAACGCCACGCTGTCCGGGCCGTGTTCGGCGATGGTTTCGGCGAACACGTTGGTCGCGTGGTCGAGGGCGGTATCCCAGTCAGTACGGCTGCGCGCCAGGCCTTTGCCCAGGCGCAGTTCCGGGTACAAGGCGCGGGCGGCGACGTCGCCGGTCAGGTGCAGCGTCGAGCCTTTGCTGCACAGTTTGCCGAAGTTGGCCGGGTGCGCCGGATCGCCGCTGACGCCGAGGATGCGCTCGCCGTCATGCTCGATCAGTACGCCGCAGCCGACCCCGCAGTAACAGCAGGTCGAGGCGGTCGTCTGGCGGTTCATCAGATGGCGTCCCGCAGGGCCAGTTGCACCCGGCCGTTCTCGACCCGCGCCGGATGATGGTGCGCACAGCCGATGTCCGGCGCCTGGGCTTCGCCGGTTTCGAGGTCGATCTGCCAGTTATGCAGCGGGCAGGCCACGCGCTTGCCGTAGATCAGGCCTTGCGACAGCGGGCCGCCCTTGTGCGGGCAGCGGTCATCGAGGGCGAAAACCTCGTCGTCGCTTGTACGAAAAATCGCGATGTCACCTTTCGGCCCGGCAATGATCCGCGAACCGAGGGCGTTGATCTCTTCCAGCGCACAGATATCGAGCCAGTTCATGCCGGCACCTCCAGGTTTTTCACGGGGATAACGTCGAATTCTTTCTTCAGTTGCGGCTGCGCCAGGCGCTCTTTCCATGGGTCCTGTTCGAACGACAGGGAGAATTGCAGGCGCTCATTCAGGGCCTTGCGCCGCTCGGCGTCTTCGAGCACGTTCTTCTTGATGTGCTCCATGCCGACCCGTTGCAGGTAGTGCACGGTGCGCTCGAGGTAGAAGGCTTCTTCGCGGTAGAGCTGCAGGAACGCGCCGTTGTATTCACGGACTTCTTCGGCAGTCTTGAGCTTGACGAAGAACTCGGCGACTTCGGTCTTGATCCCGCCGTTGCCACCGATGTACATCTCCCAGCCGGAGTCGACGCCGATAATTCCTACGTCCTTGATGCCCGCTTCCGAGCAGTTGCGTGGGCAACCGGACACCGCCAGCTTGACCTTGTGCGGCGACCACATGTTGAACAGGTCGTGCTCGAGTTCGATGCCCAGTTGCGTCGAGTTTTGCGTGCCGAAGCGGCAGAACTCGCTGCCAACGCAGGTTTTCACGGTGCGGATGGATTTGCCGTAGGCGTGGCCGGACGGCATGTCGAGGTCTTTCCAGACGCCGGGCAGATCCTGTTTCTTGATCCCCAGCAAGTCGATGCGCTGACCGCCGGTGACCTTGACCATCGGCACGTTGTACTTGTCGGCCACATCGGCGATCCGCCGCAGTTCCGACGGATTGGTCACGCCGCCCCACATGCGCGGCACCACCGAATAGGTGCCGTCCTTCTGGATGTTGGCGTGGGCGCGTTCGTTGATCAGACGCGATTGCGGATCATCCTTGGCTTCGCCCGGCCAAGTGGAAATCAGGTAATAGTTGAGCGCCGGGCGACAGGTCGCGCAGCCATTGGGCGTGCGCCAGTTCAGGTAACTCATGGTCTCGGCGATGGTCAGCAGGTGTTCCTGGCGGATCGCCTGACGAATCTGCCCGTGGTTGAGGTCGCTGCAACCGCAGATGGCTTTTTCGCTTTTCGGTTTGACGTCGGCCGCGCCACCCACCGTATTGATCAGGATCTGTTCAACAAGGCCGGCGCAGGAACCGCAGGAGCTGGCAGCCTTGGTGTGTTTCTTGACTTCATCGACGCTGAACAGGCCGTGTTCCTGAATCGCCTTGACGATGGTGCCCTTGCACACACCGTTGCAGCCGCAGACTTCGGCGCTGTCGGCCATGACCATGGCTTTGTCCTGGCCCTGATGTCCTACGTCGCCCAGAGCGTTTTCGCCGAACATGAGGTGATCGCGGATCTCACCGATGGCGTGATTCTCACGAATCTGCCGGAAATACCAACCGCCATCTGCTGTATCGCCGTACAGACACGCGCCGACCAGCACGTCATCCTTGATCACCAGTTTTTTGTACACGCCGCCGATCGGGTCGGAGAGGGTGATGGTCTCGGTGCCTTCGCCGCCCATGAAATCGCCGGCGGAGAACAGGTCGATGCCGGTGACTTTCAATTTGGTCGAAGTCACCGAGCCCTGATAGCGAGCGAAACCCAGTTGCGCGAGGTGGTTGGCGCAGACCTTGGCCTGTTCGAACAGCGGCGCAACCAGACCGTAGGCGATGCCGCGATGGCTGGCGCATTCGCCGATCGCGTAGATGCGTGGGTCGTAGGTTTGCAGGGTGTCGTTGACCAGAATCCCGCGATTGCACGGGATGCCGGCCTTTTCTGCCAGTTCGGTGTTGGGGCGGATGCCGGCGGCCATCACCACCAGGTCGGCAGGGATGATATCGCCGTTCTTGAACTGCACCGAGCCGACCCGGCCATTGCCGGCGTCGTGCAGGGCTTGGGTCTGTTCGCACAGGCGGAAATGCAGGCCACGGGATTCCAGCGCCGATTGCAGCAACTGGCCGCTGGTCTTGTCCAGTTGCCGCTCCAGCAGCCATTCGCCGAGGTGCACCACGGTCACGTGCATGCCTCGCAGCATCAGGCCATTGGCGGCTTCGAGGCCGAGCAGGCCGCCGCCGATGACCACGGCGTGCTTGTGGGTCCTGGCGGTGTCGATCATGGCCTGGGTGTCGGCGATGTCGCGATAGCCGATCACACCCTGCAAGGTGTTGCCGGGGATTGGCAGGATGAACGGGGTCGAGCCGGTGGCGATCAGCAAGCGATCGTACTCGGCTTCGGTGCCGTCCTCGGCAATCACTCGGCGTTTGACCCGGTCGATCTCCACCACTTTGCGGTTGAGCAGCAACTTGATGTTGTTTTCCAGGTACCAGTCGAGGTCGTTGAGGACGATCTCTTCGAAAGTCTGCTCGCCGGCCAGCACCGGCGACAGCAGGATGCGGTTGTAGTTGGTGTGCGGTTCGGCGCCGAAGACGGTGATGTCGTAGAGCTCGTCGCTCAGCTTGAGCAGTTCTTCCAGGGTACGCACCCCGGCCATGCCATTGCCGATCATCACCAGTTTGAGTTTTTTCATCAGGTTCTCCGGGAGCTGCGGCTGGCCTCTGGTGGGCCGTCGGGCCTTGCTCGACAAATTTTGCGCAAACAAAAAAAGGCGTCCCGCTAGTTGCCTAGCGAGGACGCCTTTGTCCTGGTCCCGTTCTCTCGGGAAGCGCAGCCTTCGTCGTTGAAGGTTGGGCTTTATGTATGGTGAAAAGGGTAATGCAGTGGTTGTGCCAACTTGGGTGGACGCGGATTTATTGGTGATTGGGGTTGTGACAGGAGGTTTTTTTGCACCGAATCGAGGCGTGTTGCTCGTTCGTGGCGCGTTAATTCTTGGGGTTATGCGGTGTGACGCCGAATGCCTTCGCGAGCAGGCTCGCTTCCACAAGGTGTCTGCGAACGACACCAATCCCCTGTGGGAGCGAGCCTGCTCGCGAATGGCGCAACTCAATCTCAGCCATGAAACAACAAAACCAGCAGCACCACATTCCCCAGCAACGCCACCAACGCCATGGTCCGCCAGACCTTCAACGGCTCTCGCTCCAGTAAAGGCCGGGGCCGCACACTCAAACTTTGCCGCTCACCCTGTTCCAGCACCAGCAGCCACTCTTCAGCGGTTTCAAAGCGTTGCTGCGGATCGGCGGCGACGCCGCGTTCCAGACTTTGCGCCAGCCATTCCGGCAGGTCCGGGCGATAGCGACTGGCATTCACCGGTACGCCAAATCGGGGCCGCTGGAATGCTTCGATTTCGCCGTAGGGAAAATGCCCGGTGAGCAGGTAATAGAGAGTGACACCGACAGAATACAAATCCTGCTGTGCACTCGGTGGTTCGCCGCGAAACGCTTCCGGGGCGATGAAACTAGGCGTTCCCGGCAGGGTCGACGGCGCGTCCTCCGACAGTCCCGGGCAATAAGCCAAGCCGAAATCCAGCAGGCGCAGCTCGCCGTCATCCCCCAGCAACAGGTTTTGCGGCTTGATGTCGCGATGCAGAATTTGCCGTCGATGCAGCAACCCGACCGCGCGCAACAGGCGCTCGGCGATGTCCTGCCACTGCGCCAAAGGCAACGGGCCGCTGTGTTGAAACACGTCGGCCAGCGTCGTCCCGGCGTATTCGCGCATGACGTAATACAAATGTTGACGCTGAGTGCAGGCATGGATTTGCGGAAAATGCCGGCCGGCCACGCGCTTGAGGAACCATTCTTCCGACAGCAGCGCCTGCCCGGCTTGCGGATCGTCAGCGAGCCGCGTCGGCAAGGTCTTCAACAGCCAAGGCTGGCCCTGACTATCGAGCACGCGATACAGCAATGATTGCTGGCTCTGGCCGATGATGCCTTGCACCTGCCAGCCTTCAAACGCTTGCCCGGGTTTCAGCGTTGGCGGCAGTGGCCATTGCTGCAATTGCACCAGCGCATCGCCAATGCTCGCTTCGCCCAGCGCATCGACGCGCACCAGCAGGGCACTGGCGTTGTCCTGACTGCCGGCCAGATGCGCGGCGTTGACCAAGGTTTGCGCCGCGCTGGGCAGATCCGCTTGATCACGCAGAATCGCGGCGATCGCGGTATCGCCCAGGGTCGACCAGACGCCGTCGCTGAGCAGAACGAAGCTTTCGCCCTCACGCAGTTCGCCGTCGAGGAAATCCAGCACCAGATGTTGATCGAGCCCGAGCGCACGCTTGAGCACATGCTGCATGCCCGGTTGTTCCCAGACGTGATCCTCGCTGATGCGCTGCAAGCGCTCGGCGTGCCAGCGATAGACCCGGCAATCGCCGACGTGGGCGAGGGTGAAGCGTCGACCGCGCATCACCAGCGCGCTGACCGTGGTCAGCAGCGGTTGCCCGCCGCCGTTGGCCTGCAGCCAGCGATTTTGCGCGAGCAGCAGGCGATCCAGCGCTTGGGCCGCGCTCCAGGTTTCCGATGTCGCGTAGTAGTCCAGCGCCAGCGCCTGCAAGGTCGAACGCGCGGCGAGGCCGCCATCGGCGCACTGGCTGACGCCGTCGGCGATGGCGAACAGATATCCCTTGCTCACCGCCAGTGCCGGCGCCGGTGTCACCGAGCGCAGGGCGTCCTGATTCTCCGCGCGCGGGCCGGTGGCGCTGGCTTCGGCGAAGCTCAGTTGCAGGGCCATTGGGGCCTCAGACCCGCGCCGCCGTTACTGCCGCCGAACCCCAGGTGGTTCTCCAGCGACGCTTGACGCCGTGCAGGCCAAACCAAGCCAACACACCCAGGCTGGCGAACAACCACAGCGCCAGTTGATAGCTGCCGGTGCTTTGCTTGATCGCGCCCATGCCCGCCGCGAGGGCGAAGCCGCCGATACCGCCGGCCATGCCGATCAGCCCGGTCATCACGCCGATCTCCAGACGAAAACGCTGCGGCACCAGTTGGAAAACCGCACCGTTGCCGGCGCCCAAGCCGAGCATGGTGCAGACGAAAAGCGCCAGCGCGGCGTAGGAACTTGGCAGATTGAAGCCCACCGCTGCAATGCAGATGGCAGCGACGGTGTACATCGCCAGCAAAGTGCGGATGCCGCCGAAGCGATCGGCCAGCGCGCCACCCAATGGCCGCATCAGGCTACCGCCGAACACGCAGGCAGCGGTGTAGTAGCCGGCGGTCACCGGGCTCAGACCGTATTGATCGTTGAAGTAACCGGGCAGGGCGCTGGCCAGGCCGATGAAGCCGCCGAAGGTGACGCTGTAGAAAAACATGAACCACCAGCTGTCGCGATCACCGAGGGCCTTGAAGTAGTCGGCCATGGCTTTCGGTTTCGGCCGCTGCGGGGCGTTTTTTGCCAACAGGGCGAACAGCACCAAGGTCAAAACCAGCGGGATCAGGGCGAAACCGAAGACATTGCTCCAGCCGAACGCGGCGGCAATCACTGGCGCCAGCAGCGCGGCGAACACGGTGCCGGAGTTGCCGGCGCCGGCGATGCCCATGGCTTTGCCCTGATGTCCTGGTGGATACCATTGCGAGGCCAGCGGCAGGGCTACGGCGAACGACGCGCCGGCCATACCGAGAAACAGACCGAGGATCAGCGCCTGTTCATAACTGTGGATGCCGAGTTTCCAGGCGCCGAACAGCGCGCAGATGACGATGACCTGGCCGATCAGTCCGGCGGTCTTCGGCGACAAGCGATCAGCGAGCATGCCCATGGCGAAGCGCAACACCGCGCCGGCGAGAATTGGCGTGGCGACGACGAGGCCGCGCTGCTGGGTGGTCAGGTGCAGGTCGGCGGCAATCTGCACCGCCAGCGGGCCGAGCAGGTACCAGACCATGAAGCTCAGGTCGAAATACAGAAAGGCCGCGAACAGGGTCGGGGTATGGCCGGATTTCCAGAAGCTTGAATTCATCGCGCACCTCGGCTGAAAAGAGTCTCGAAAGGAGTCATGCACAGCAGGTGGAGCGCCTCACGGCCGCACCACCGGCCCCGCTCTGTGGGGCCAAAACGCAAAAACGCCGCTACCTGGTTCGCCGAGGGGCGAACGGGGTGAGCGACGTCTTTGTCGTAGGTGGGGCAACCGCCGTTGGTTACCTGTGCGGTTTACTTAGCGAGATTTGTGCCAACAGCTGAAAAGCAAAAGCCCCTCACCCTAGCCCTCTCCCAGAGGGAGAGGGAACCGAGCGGGGGATGGCCGAGTCATTTGCCGATCTGAACGATTTCGAGTGAATCCATAATCGACTCGGTCGTTCAGGTCGGCGGACAGCGCAAGACAACGCGGTCGGTCCCCTCTCCCTCCGGGAGAGGGCTAGGGTGAGGGGCTCTTGATTTGCAGCGAAAATTTCAGCCCAGCAACTCACTCATGGCAATGATCTGCTCCGCCACCTGAATCAGCTTCTGCTGGCGGCTCATGGCCTGGCGGCGCATCAGCGTGTAGGCCTCTTCCTCGTTGCAGTCCTTCATCTTCATCAATAAACCCTTGGCCAGTTCAATGCGCTTGCGCTCGGCCAGTTGCTGGTCACGGGCCTGCAATTGCGCGCGCAGGGCCTGGTCACTCTCGAAGCGCGCCATCGCCACGTCGAGAATCGGCTGCAATCGCTGTGCGTGAATGCCTTCGACAATGTAGGCACTGACCCCGGACTTGATCGCCTGACGCATCACCCCCGGATCATGTTCGTCGGTGAACATCACGATCGGCCGTGGCTGGTCGCGGCTGACCAACACCACTTGCTCCATGACATCGCGGCTCGGTGACTCGGTATCGATCAGGATCACGTCCGGGCGCACCGTTTCGACGCGCGCCGGCAGGTCGATGGTCAGGCCGGACTCGTCGATTACCTCGAAGCCGGCCTCGGTCAGCGCCGCTTTCAGGCGTCCGACTTTTTTCGCGGTGTCGTTGATCAGCAGAATGCGCAACATGTTCGCGGTCTCCTGTCAGCGCTGGGCGAGAAGCGGGGCGGCGTCGCTCAGGGCATGCAGCTTGAAACTGCGCGCATAGCCCGCCGGATCGCTGCCGTCCCAGACCTTGCCATCGAGCAACTGGCTGCTGCGCAGGTCTGCGCAGGAAGACGCGACGCCAACAGCGCTCGCTGCCTCGCGATACAGATCCAGGCGCTGAACCTGGCGGGCAACGGCCAGATAATCCGGATCCTCGCGCAACAGACCCCAGCGACGGAACTGGGTCATGAACCACATGCCGTCGGAAAGGTAGGGCAGATTGACCTCGCCATCGCCATGAAAACGCAGCGCATGCGGGTCCTGCCAGCGATTGCCGAGGCCATCGGCGTAGTCACCCATAAAACGCGGCTCGATGCACGCGGCGGGAGTGTCGAGGTACTCCGCAGCGCTGAGCAATTGCGCGGTGCTGCGGCGGTTTTCCGGGCTTTCTTCGATGAAGCGGCTGGCCTCAAGAATGGCCATGACCAGCGCCCGCGTGGTGTTGGGATATTGCTCGACGAATTCCCGGGTGCAGCCGAGGATTTTTTCCGGGTGGTCGGGCCAGATGCTCTGGCTGGTCGCCAAGGTGAAACCGAGATCCTGCTGCACGGCGCTGGCCGCCCACGGTTCGCCGACGCAAAAGCCGTCGATGCGCCCGGCTTGCAGGTGCGCAACCATTTGCGGCGGCGGCACCACCACGCTGTCGACGTCCTGCAACGGATGAATGCCCTGGCTCGCCAGCCAGTAATAAAGCCACATCGCATGGGTGCCGGTGGGGAAGGTCTGGGCGAAGGTCAGTTTTGCGCGGCTTTGGTGCACATGCCGATCGAGCGCTTCAGGACTGTTCACGCCAGCCTGTTGCAAACCATGGGACAGGTTCAGGCTCTGGCCATTCTGGTTCAGGCCCATCAGCACCGCCATGTCGGTCGGGGCGACGCCGCCGATGCCCAGGTGCACCGCATAAATCAGCCCGTACAGACTGTGCGCGGCATCCAGTTCGCCGCTGACCAGTTTGTCGCGCAAGTTGGCCCATGACGCCTGACGCTTGAGGTTCAGGGTCAGGCCGTAGGGCTGGGCGAAGCCCTGAGTGGCGGCGACCACCACCGATGCGCAGTCGCTCAGCGCCATGAAGCCTAGATCGATCGCGCTCTTTTCCGGCGCATCGCTGCCATTGACCCAGGCCAGAGGCCCCAAGGACGTTTCGTTCATACGCTACCTCAAAAAAAACGTCGTCCCGGATTCTGCGCAGGCAAAACCCGGGGACGACGCCATTGTCCTGGCCTGCGCGCCATCATTGGCGGCAGACTGATGAGCGGGGTGGTGCAAGGCATATGCCAGTCGCCTGATTCGCGCAGGCGCCTCGCGCCGGGGGACGATGCCCGGCTATAATCGCCGCCTCTTTTCGCCGCCCGAGTCATTGCCGCCCATGTACACCCTGGCCCGTCAGCTGTTGTTCAAACTTTCCCCGGAAACCTCCCACGATCTGTCGCTGGATCTGATCGGCGCGGGTGGACGTTTGGGCCTCAACGGCTTGCTGTGCAAGGCGCCGGCGAAAATGCCGGTGACCGTCATGGGGCTGGAGTTCCCGAACCCGGTGGGGCTGGCGGCAGGTCTGGACAAGAACGGCGCGGCCATCGACGGCTTTGCGCAACTGGGTTTCGGCTTTGTCGAAATCGGTACCGTGACCCCGCGTCCGCAGCCGGGTAACCCGAAACCACGGATCTTCCGCCTGCCGGAAGCCGAGGCGATCATCAATCGCATGGGCTTCAACAACCTCGGCGTGGACAACCTGCTGGCGCGGGTCGCCGCGGCGAAATACCGGGGCGTGCTGGGCATCAATATCGGCAAGAACTTCGACACTCCCGTCGAGCGTGCGGTCGACGATTACCTGATCTGCCTGGACAAGGTTTACGCCCACGCCAGCTACGTCACCGTCAACGTCAGCTCGCCAAACACCCCGGGCCTGCGCAGCCTGCAGTTCGGTGACTCGCTCAAGCAATTGCTCGCTGATCTGGCCACCCGTCGCGCCGAACTGGCCCTGCGTCACGGCAAGCATGTGCCGCTGGCGATCAAGATCGCGCCGGACATGACCGACGAAGAGACTGCGCAGGTTGCCCAGGCATTGATCGAAACCGGCATGGACGCGGTCATCGCCACCAATACGACTTTGAGCCGTGTCGGTGTCGAAGGCATGGAGCATGGCGACGAGGCGGGCGGTCTGTCGGGTGCGCCGGTGCGTGAGAAGAGCACCCACACTGTGAAGGTGCTGGCGGGCGAATTGGCCGGGCGTTTGCCGATCATTGCCGCGGGCGGGATTACCGAAGGCAAGCACGCGGCGGAGAAGATCACGGCCGGTGCAAGCCTGGTGCAGATCTATTCGGGCTTCATCTACAAAGGCCCGGCGCTGATTCGTGAATCGGTGGATGCGATCGCCGCGTTGCGCTGAGGATTGCCGAGGCGTTGGGGGGCCTTTGTGGCGAGGGGATTTATCCCCGCTGGGCTGCCCAGCAGCCCCAAACCTTGCACATTGATATGCCAGTTAAATTGAAATTCCGACTTCGCGACTGCTGCGCAGCCGAGCGGGGATAAATCCCCTCGCCACGTGGATCCCGATTAACCCTTTTTGCAGGCAATAAAAAGGGCTCCTCGAAGGAGCCCCTGGGCCGTAGCCCGCCGTCCGGGAAGGACGTGCGTGGTTAATTCAGTGCAGATTCAGATTGTCGTGTCGGAATAAATGCCCTGTGTCAGCCGACGGCGTGAAGTTCGTTGAGTCTGTGGATTCCCGCAGTGCCGGTCATACCGTCCCAGTTGTCGCCGCGTCCTTCTCGCCAGCCGTTGATCCAGGCTTGACGTACCGACGGTAGAGTAAATGGGCAAAGCTCACGGGATTTGCCACCAACGCCATATTGATATCCGCGCAAAAATGCTCTTTCCAACGGATCACGCTTAAGTCTTCTCATAGGGTGTTTCCCTCACTTGTTGACTGTAGTGTCGCGTTGACCTCAATTGAGGTCTGGCAGAAAAAACCTGCCATCGTGCGGCTCGCTGCCGGCGTGGCGAGCCAAGGTGTTGACGCCGTTGCGACGTCAACCTGTGCTCAGTTCTAACCAATGAGTCACACCGAGGGAATGATCGTTTTGTCATAAGCACGTAACGTAAAGGATGCTATGGCGATAAGTAACCGCGTATTTATTCAACGTTCAATGCGCAAACCCCGGTATGATCGGCGCCCCGCTGGCTCAGGGGGTTAATCCTTTAGTGAGAATGACCCACGTTTGCGCTTGGGTAATATTCGACGAAGGGTCGCTTTCAGTCTTTTTGTTGCACCAACTTTTTTATCTGTCCCGGCATCTAAGCTCTTTTAACCCGAGCAGCGGGGATGGAACGGCACACCTTCGTGCCACGCGGGCGCTCTTTCAGAAAAGCGCCTGATTGAAAACCGGGTCGGCAATGCGTTGCCGGCCCACTAGCCAAAGGCTCTGGAATTACCATGTCCGATCGTTTCGAACTCTTCCTCACTTGCCCCAAAGGCCTTGAAGGCCTGCTCATCGAGGAAGCCGTCGGGCTTGGCCTTGAAGAAGCGCGCGAGCACACCTCCGCCGTGCGTGGCATGGCGACCATGGAAACCGCCTATCGCCTGTGCCTCTGGTCGCGTCTGGCCAACCGTGTGTTGCTGGTGCTCAAGCGTTTCCCGATGAAGGACGCCGAAGACCTCTACCACGGCGTGCTCGACATCGACTGGCAGGATCACATGCTCAGCGACGGCACCCTGGCCGTTGAATTCAGCGGCCACGGCTCGGGCATCGACAACACCCACTTCGGCGCGCTGAAAGTCAAAGACGCCATCGTCGACAAACTGCGCACGCCGCAGGGTGATCGTCCATCCATCGACAAACTCAACCCGGACCTGCGCATTCACCTGCGTCTGGATCGCGGCGAAGCGATTCTGTCCCTCGACCTCTCCGGCCACAGCCTGCACCAGCGTGGCTATCGCTTGCAGCAGGGCGCGGCGCCGCTGAAGGAAAACCTCGCCGCCGCCATCCTCATTCGTTCCGGCTGGCCGCGTATTGCTGCCGAAGGCGGCGCGCTGGCTGACCCGATGTGCGGTGTCGGTACGTTCCTCGTCGAAGCCGGGATGATCGCCGCCGACATGGCGCCGAACCTGCGTCGCGAGCAGTGGGGCTTTACCGCGTGGCTCGGTCACGTGCCGGCACTGTGGAAAAAACTCCATGAAGAAGCCGTCGAGCGTGCCGCCGCCGGTCTGGCCAAACCGCCGCTGTGGATTCGTGGTTACGAAGCCGACCCACGATTGATTCAGCCAGGCCGCAATAACGTTGAGCGCGCCGGCCTCAGCGAGTGGATCAAGATCTATCAGGGCGAAGTGGCGACCTTCGAGCCGCGCCCGGACCAGAACCAGAAAGGCCTGGTGATCTGCAACCCGCCGTACGGCGAGCGTCTCGGTGACGAAGCCAGCCTGCTGTATCTCTACCAGAACCTCGGCGAGCGTCTGCGTCAGGCCTGCCTGAACTGGGAAGCGGCGGTTTTCACCGGCGCCCCGGATCTGGGCAAGCGCATGGGCATTCGCAGCCATAAGCAGTATTCGTTCTGGAACGGCGCGCTGCCGTGCAAACTGCTGCTGATCAAGGTTCTGCCCGATCAGTTCGTCACTGGCGAACGTCGCACTCCGGAACAGCGTCAGGCCGAGCGCGAGCAAGCGGCTTACGACCAGACCCCGGACGAGCCGCAAGAGCGCAAGTTCAACAAGAACGGCAACCCGATTAAGCCGACGCCAGCCCCGGCGCCAGTGATCGAGCAGCCGCGCCTGAGCGAAGGCGGGCAGATGTTTGCCAATCGCTTGCAGAAAAATCTCAAGGCGATGGGCAAGTGGGTCAAGCGCGAAGGCATTGATTGCTACCGCGTTTACGATGCCGACATGCCGGAATACGCGATGGCCATCGACCTGTACCAGGACTGGGTGCACGTTCAGGAATACGCCGCGCCGAAATCCATCGACCCGGAAAAAGCCTCCGCGCGCATGTTCGATGCGCTGGCGGCCATTCCGCAGGCGTT
This sequence comes from Pseudomonas sp. 14A, assembly GCF_018132745.1. Lineage (NCBI taxonomy): Bacteria > Pseudomonadati > Pseudomonadota > Gammaproteobacteria > Pseudomonadales > Pseudomonadaceae > Pseudomonas > Pseudomonas sp. 14A. The sequence goes on from NZ_JAGRQJ010000009.1 coordinate 48,062, forward strand.
GAACGTCGACAAGAACCGCGTGGTGGTCAAGCGCCGCGAGCGGCAGAGCGGCACCAAGCAGTACGAGCGTCAGGCGGCGCAGGGCAAGTTCGTCGAGGTCAATGAGGGCGGGGTGAAGTTGCTGGTCAACCTCACCGACTACCTCGACACCGGCCTGTTCCTCGATCACCGGCCGATGCGCATGCGCATTCAGAAAGAGGCGGCCGGCAAGCGCTTCCTCAATCTGTTCTGCTACACCGCGACCGCCAGCGTGCACGCGGCCAAGGGCGGCGCGCGCAGCACCACCAGCGTCGACCTGTCGAAAACCTATCTGGACTGGGCGCGGCGCAACCTGTCGCTGAACGGCTTCTCGGACAAGAACCGTCTGGAGCAGGGCGATGTGATGGCGTGGCTGGAAAGCAGCCGCGACGAGTACGACCTGATCTTCATCGACCCGCCGACGTTCTCCAACTCCAAGCGCATGGAAGGCATCTTCGACGTGCAGCGCGATCAGGTGCAGTTGATCGACTTGGCCATGGCACGTCTGGCACCGGGTGGCGTGCTGTATTTCTCCAACAACTTCCGCAAGTTCCAGTTGGAGGAAAACCTCGCCGAGCGTTATGCGGTCGAGGAAATCAGCGCGCAGACCATTGATCCGGATTTCGCCCGCAATACCAAGATCCACCGCGCCTGGAAAATCACGGCTCGTTGACGCTTTCACTGGTTGGATCCACAGAGCGTTGATTTTTAACGGCTCGGTGGATCCAGCGGTGCTAGCTAAATTAGTGGCTAATAGCTATAACTCACACACCGCCAATGGGGTTTTTCCCGGGAATCTGGCGGAGTGAGTCGTGCTTATGCCGTTGCACCCCGTGCGCCCGAAAATCCTCGGTTTCATCAGCGAAGACGTTTCAGCCTGGCTGGTCGCTTTGCTGGTGTTGCTTGCCGGCGGGATTCTCACCGGGCTGCTCGCATGGGGCACTTTCAATCAGTTTCAGCAACAATCGCGTCAGCGTTTCCAACTGCTGGCCAACGAACGCTACAGCCGCATCGCCGAACGTTTTCAGGATCAAGAGCAACGTCTCGATGGCCTGCGCCGGTTCTTTACCAATTCCGAATCGGTGTCCCGCGCCGAATTCGACGGGTACTCCCGACCTTTATTGCTGCGTACCCAGGCCTACACCTATGCCCCGAGAGTCGCTGGCGCCGATCGGGCCGCGTTCGAACAGCGCGTGCGTGACGAAGGCCTGCGCGATTTCACCATTCGCGAACTGGACGCCAAAGGCGAATTGCAACTGGCGGCGCCGCGCGATGAATACGTGCCGGTGCTCTACACGCAAACCCAAAGCCGACTGGCGCCACCGCTGGGCTACGATTTACTCGCCCAACCTTTGCGCCGCGAAACCCTGCAACGCGCCGACCAGCTCGGCAGCATGGCAGTGTCGCAACCGATGCATCTGGTCGGGATCGAGCCGTCATACGCGCGTGGGGTGTTGCTGCTGGCGCCGGTCACTCGCCCGGGCGGGTCACAGCCGTTCGGCTATGTGATGGCGGTGATCAGCATGCGCCAGTTGCTCGCCGACGGGCTGCCCGATGCCCTGCACGATTACCTGTCGGTGCGCATTCTCGACCTGTCGACCCAAGGGCAGCACGAGGCGTTGTTCGAATCGACCAACGAAGCGGTGCCCGGCGATCTGGCGGCGACGCGCTTGCTGCGCATGGCCGATCATGACTATCAGGTCGATATCCTGCCAAGCTACGCGTTCATGCAGGCCAACCATTCTTCGGTGGGCAGCGTGATCATTCTGGGCGGCTTGCTCAGCGCATTGCTCAGCGCCTTGCTTTACGTGCTGGTCAGCCAGCGTCAGCGCGCAGTGCGCCTGGTCGAGGTGCGCACCCAGGAGTTGCATGAACGCGAGCAGGAACTGCGCGGCACCCACGGTCAACTGCGCGGCGTGCTGAATGCCGCCACTCAGGTCGCGATCATTGCCACCGACCTGCGCGGCGTGATCAACACTTTCAATCCCGGTGCCGAGCAAATGCTCGGCTACAGCAGTGCCGAAGTCGTTGGGCGGATGACCCTGGAAAACCTGCATTTGCCCCGCGAGCTGGCAGCGCGTTCGGCGGAGCTGAGCGCGCGTTACGGCAAAAGTATTCCGACTTGCCACGCGATGCTGGTCGAGGGCGGCGAAGTCGGTGGCCATGAAGCACGCGAGTGGACGCTGGTGCGCAGCGATGGCAGCCACCTGCCGGTGAACATGCTCGCCACCCCGGTGCTTGACGAGCAAGGCCTGTGGGTCGGTCATCTGGCGATCTGCATCGACATCACCGAACGCAAGCGAGTGCACGAGGTGCTGGCAGCACGCGACACATTGCTGAAGAAGCTCAGCGCCCATGTTCCCGGTGGCATCTACCAATTCAAGATGGAATTCGACGGACGCTTCAGCGTGATCTACGCCAGCGATGGCATCCGCGAAATCTACGAGCTGGAACCGGATGTGCTGCTGCTCGACTCCGAGGCGATCTTCAGTCGTATCCACCCGCAGGATGCGATTCGCGTGCGCAGCTCGATCCGCGAATCGGCGGAAAACCTCAGCCCTTGGCGCGAGGAGTACCGCGTGCAACTGCCCGAGCGCGGTCTGCGCTGGGTGCGCGGCGAGGCGACACCGGAAGAGCTGCCGGGCGGCGGGGTGCTGTGGCACGGTTATATATCGGATATCTCCGATCTCAAGCGCGTGGAAGAAGAATTGCGCGCGTTGTCGATCACCGACTCGCTGACCGGCATTCACAACCGCCGCTATTTCCAGGAGCGCCTGACCACCGAAATGGCCCGGGTCGAGCGTGGCGGCGGCGAGTTGTCGGTGATCATGCTCGACATCGACCACTTCAAGCGCATCAACGATCAGTTCGGCCACGCCGTCGGCGACCGCGTGCTGCAGGCAGTCTGCGAGCGGATCGGCCATCGCCTGCGCCGCACCGACGTGTTCTGCCGTTTGGGCGGTGAAGAGTTCATGGTGCTGTGCCCGGATATCGACGGTGAATACGCCTACATGCTGGCGATGGAGTTGTGGGAAGGTTTGCGCAGCGCGCCGGTGGACGTGGTCGGCTTGGTCACCGCCAGTTTCGGCATCGCCAGCTGGCGCCCGGGGGAGGGCGCAGATGCGCTGTTGCTGCGCGCTGACTCAGGGGTTTACGCAGCGAAGCAGAATGGCCGGGATCGGGTTGAGCGGGAGATGAGCTGATTCCAACCTGACACCTGATCCTGTGGGGCAGAGGGGACCTGGCGCTGATTTTCTGTGGGAGCGAGCCTGCTCGCGAAAGCGGTTTGACAGTCACTGAACATGCTGCCTGAACTGACGCCTTCGCGAGCAGGCTCGCTCCCACAAATGAATCTGCCGCGCTTACAGCACCGAAGCGGTCTGCGGCAGTTTCGGCTGTTTGTACAGATCCAGCAGCACCTGATCGAGCACCGACGAGGCGCCGAACGGGGCCTTGTCGTTGAGGATCGCTACCACCGCCCAGGTATTGCCATTCACATCACGGCTGAAGCCAGCGATCGCGCGCACGGTGTTCAGGGTGCCGGTCTTGACGTGCGCCTCACCGCGCATCGCCGTGGTTTTCAGGCGTTTGCGCATGGTGCCGTCGGTGCCGGCAATCGGCAGCGAGCTGATGTACTCGGCGGCGTACGGGCTGTGCCAGGCGGCTTGCAGCATGTTGGCCATCTCACGCGCGCTGACCCGCTCGGCCCGCGACAGACCGGAGCCGTTCTCCATCACCAGATGCGGCGCGGTGATGCCTTTCTTCGCCAGCCACTGCCGCACCACGCGCTGCGCAGCCCGGGCGTCATCACCGTCGGCATCGTTGCGGAAACGCTGACCAAGGCTGAGGAACAGCTGCTGGGCCATGGTGTTGTTACTGTATTTGTTGATGTCGCGGATGATCTCGGCCAGATCCGGCGAGTACGCGCGGGCAAGCAGTTTGGCGCCGCTCGGCGTTGGCGCCAGACGATCCTTGCCCTGAATGCTGCCACCCAGCTCCTTCCAGATCGCGCGGACGGCGCCGGCGGTGTAGGTGGCGTGGTCGAGCAGCGACAGGTAGGTCTGCGAACTGCAGCCTTCGCCCAACTGGCCGCCGACGGTTACGGTCACGCTGCCATCGGCCTGCGGCACCGGGTTGTAGCGCACGCCGCCGGTGCATTGCTTGGACGGCAGCGCCTTGACAGTGTTTTCGATACGGATGCTGGCAATCGGCGGCTCAACCGAAATCAGTACGCGGCCACCGTCATTGCGCGCAACAAAGCGCAGGGCCTTGAGGTTGACCAGCAATGAGTCGGGTTTGACCAGGAACGGCTTGTTGTCGTCGTTGCCGTCATCGTTGAATTCCGGCAATTGCGGCTGCACGAAGAAGTTGCGGTCGAGGATCAGGTCGCCGGTAATCTGGGTCACGCCATTGGCGCGCAGGTCGCGCATCAGCAGCCAGAGTTTTTCCATGTTCAGCTTCGGGTCACCGCCACCCTTGAGGTAGAGGTTGCCGTTGAGAATGCCGCCGCTCAGGTCGCCGTCGGTGTAGAACTCGGTTTTCCACTGATGGTTGGGGCCGAGCATTTCCAGCGCCGCGTAGGTGGTGACCAGTTTCATTGTCGAGGCCGGGTTGACCGAGACGTCGGCGTTGAACACCGTCGGCGTGCCCGGACCGTCGAGCGGCACCATCACCAGCGACAGCGCAGTGGGCTGCAACTTGCTGGCCTTGAGGGCTTTTTCGACGTTCGGGGTGAGGGAAGTGTTGATGGTGGCAGCGGAGACAGGCAGGGCCAGAGGCAGAAGAAGGCCGGCGAGAAACAGTGGACGCAACGATTTGATCATATGCAATAAAACCCTGCAAAAGAGGGGAAAAAAGACGAGGACATGGATGAAAAGGCCCTCAGTGGTCATGAAAGTGTCGGCATTATGCCCCAAGCTGTAACAGCTTGTGCCGTGTCAGGCCCGGCCAATTGCTTATTTTTTTACAGGCGGTCGGCCGCAGCGACCAGAGAGTCGGGCAATCGCCGGCTTAAACTGGTAAAGTGCCGGCCGTTATTACTTAAGAGGATTGTTCCAATGGCGACTAACCGTTCCCAGCGTCTGCGCAAAAAACTGTGCGTTGATGAATTTCAAGAGCTGGGTTTCGAATTGAACCTGGACTTCAAAGAAGACTTGTCCGAAGAAGCCATTGACGCTTTCCTCGAAGCATTCATCAAAGAAGCCATGGAAGCCAACGGTCTGGGTTATGTTGGCGGCGACGACTTCGGTCTGGTGTGCCTGCAGAAGCGTGGCTCGGTCAACGAAGAGCAGCGCGCTGCCGTTGAAGCCTGGCTGAAAAACCGCTCCGAGCTGACCAAGTACGAAGTCAGCCCGCTGCTGGACGTGTGGTATCCGGAAAAGCCGATCAACGCGGCCAAGTGATACTGAAAAAACGGCGACCTTCGGGTCGCCGTTTTTTTTCGTCTGGGGTTTGGGTGGTACGGCTTGGGTTTGGTGGTGGACTCGCCCCTCACCCCAGCCCTCTCCCCGAGGAGAGGGAGCCGACTTGCGGGCTTTTCAAAACCTGAGTTCGACTCGATATCCCACGTCGGCGTATGTCTTCCAGACACCTCGGTCAGTCCCCTCTCCCTTTGGGAGAGGGCTAGGGTGAGGGGCTTTTGATCTTTTGCCTTAAGCTTTGCGCCAATTGAGGATCAGCAAGGTCAGCACCCCCGCAACAATCCCCCAAAACGCCGAACCAATGGAAAACAGCGTCAACCCCGATGCCGTGACCATGAAGGTGATCAACGCCGCTTCCCGTTCCTTCACCTCGTTCATGGCGATGCTCAAGCCATTGATGATCGAGCCGAACAGCGCCAGCGCGGCAATCGACAGCACCAGTTCCTTGGGCAACGCCGCAAACAATGCCGCCAACGTCGCGCCGAACACCCCGGCAATGCCGTAGAACACCCCGCACCACACCGCTGCGGTGTAGCGCTTGTTGCGATCTTCGTGGGCATGCGGGCCGGTGCAGATCGCCGCGCTGATGGCCGCGAGGTTGATGCCGTGGGAGCCGAACGGCGCCAGTAGCAGCGAGGCGATGCCGGTGGTGGTGATCAGTGGCGAGGCCGGGGCGTTATAGCCATCGGCGCGCAGCACGGCGATGCCGGGCATGTTCTGCGAGGTCATCGCCACCACGAACAGCGGAATGCCGATGCTGATGGTTGCGGCCAGGGAGAAGTGCGGCGTGGTCCACACCGGGGTGGCCACTTCCAGATGAAAGCCGCTGAAATCAAGCAGCCCCATGAAGCCCGACAGCGCGGTGCCGATTAGCAGCGCCGCGAGCACGGCATAGCGTGGCGACAGGCGCTTGACCAGCAGATAGGTGAAGAACATCCCCAGCACCAGACCGGTACGGTGTTGCGCGGCGACGAAGATTTCGCTGCCGATCTTGAACAGAATCCCTGCCAGCAGAGCTGCCGCCAAAGAGGCCGGAATCTTTTTCACCAGCCGTTCGAAGCTGCCGGTCAGGCCGCAGATCGTTACCAGTACCGCGCACGTGATGTAGGCGCCGATCGCCTCGCCGTAACTGACGCCGCCCAGGCTGGTGATCAGCAACGCCGCGCCGGGGGTCGACCAGGCGATGGTGATCGGTGTGCGATAGCGCAGCGACAGGCCGATCGAACACACAGCCATGCCGATCGAAATCGCCCAGATCCACGAGGAAATCTGCCCGCTGCTCAGGCCGGCCGCTTGCCCGGCCTGGAACATCAGCACCAGCGAACTGGTGTAACCGGTCATCATCGCGATGAAACCGGCGACGATGGCGGAAGGCGATGTGTCGGCCAGAGGGCGCAAGCGAGCTTGGATGGCGTCGGTCATGACGGCGGTGTTCCTTATACCAATGGAGATGTCCGCCACAACAAAGAACCCATGTGGGAGCGAGCCTGCTCGCGAAAGCGGAGTGTCAGTCAACATTCATATTGAATGTGAAATGGCTTTCGCGAGCAGGCTCGCTCCCACAGGGGATCACAGTCATTCAGCGGATTCTGCGATCAAGCCTAAACTCAAACGTAACCCAGCGTTGCAATACAGCCGCAGGCGCAAACAGCCGTACAGTCGTGTTGCCACCATTCATTGTGTACAATCGCGCTGTTTTTTACGCGATACTTGCCAGCGACCTACTGTGCCGTATTACAGTCACGGTCTATTCGCCGCAGTTTTCCCGACTCGAGTGCCCATGAACGAACAGTTGCAACCCCTCAAGAAACAACCGCGAGCAGGCAAAGCCGGCCGCAGCGGAACCCAGGACGATATTGTCTACGCGCATATCTTCGAGGCCATCCTCGAACAGCGTCTGGCGCCCGGCACCAAGTTGAGCGAAGAAGCGCTGGGGGAAATCTTCGGGGTCAGCCGCACCATCATTCGCCGCGCGCTGTCGCGTCTGGCCCATGAAGGCGTGGTGCTGTTGCGGCCCAATCGTGGTGCCGTGGTCGCCAGCCCGAGCGTTGAAGAGGCGCGTCAGGTGTTTCTCGCCCGGCGTCTGGTCGAGCGGGCGATCACTGAACTGGCGGTGCAACATGCCACTGCCGAGCAGATCGCCGAACTGCGGCAGATGGTCAACGACGAGCGCGACAGTTTCTCCCGTGGCGATCGTGGTGCCGGTATTCGTCTGTCGGGTGAATTCCACCTGAAGCTGGCGGAAGCGGCAATGAACGCACCGTTGATCAGCTTCCAGCGTAGCCTGGTGTCGCAGACTTCGCTGATCATCGCCCAGTACGAAAGCGGCAACCGCTCGCATTGCTCTTACGACGAACACACCCAGTTGATCGACGCCATCGAAAAGCGCGACGGCGAACTGGCGGTGAACCTGATGATGCATCACATGGATCACATCGACAGCAAGCTCAACCTCGACGAGGAAGGCGCGTCGGATGATCTGCATGCGGTGTTCTCGCATTTGTTGCAGACCAAGAAGCCGGGGCGCCCAGCGGCCAAGCTCTAAGCTGAGACCGAGTCGCGGCTTTCGCGAGCAGGCTCGCTCCCACAGGGGAATGCATTTCAAAGGTGGGAGCGAGCCTGCTCGCGAAGACAACCTGACCGGCAACAAAAATCCCCCGGGGTAAACACCGCCGGGGGATTTTTTATGCTCTGGAAAAACTCAGCGCTGATGCACCAGCGCCCCCGCCGCATACGTCTGCGCCACCGTCCGGTCATCCCCCAGCGTCATCAGTACAAACAACGTCTCGGCAATGTTATTGGACTGCTTCAAGCGGTAGCTCAGCAGCGGCGTGGCGTTGTAATCCAGCACCAGGAAGTCGGCATCCGAACCCGGTTGCAGGTTACCGATCTTGTCTTCCAGGCGCAGCGCCCGCGCACCACCCAGCGTCGCCAGATACAGCGACTTGAACGGGCTCAACCGCGCACCCTGCAATTGCATCACCTTGTAGGCTTCGTTGAGGGTTTGCAGCAGGGAGAAACTGGTACCGCCGCCGACGTCGGTGCCAAGGCCGACATTGAGCTTGTGCTTTTCCGCCATCGGCAGGTTGAACAGGCCGCTGCCGAGGAAGAGGTTCGAGGTCGGGCAGAACGAGATCGCCGAGCCGGTTTCCGCCAGTCGCGCGCATTCTTCGTCGCACAAATGCACGCCGTGGGCGAATACCGAGCGTTCGCCGAGCAATTGGTAATGATCGTAGACGTCGAGGTAGCCCTTGCGCTCCGGGAACAGCTCCTTGACCCACTCTATCTCCTTGAGGTTCTCGCTGATGTGGGTCTGCATGTACAGATCCGGATATTCCGTCAGCAATTGCCCGGCCAGCGTCAGTTGTTCCGGTGTGCTGGTGGGGGCGAAGCGCGGCGTCACCGCGTAGTGCAAGCGACCCTTGCCGTGCCAGCGCTCGATCAGCGCCTTGCTGTCGACGTAGCTGGATTCGGCGGTATCGACCAGATAATCCGGGGCATTGCGGTCCATCATCACCTTGCCGGCGATCATGCGCAGATCAAGCTTCTCGGCGGCCTCGAAAAACGAATTCACCGATTGCGGATGCACGCTGCCGAACACCAGCGCCGTGGTGGTGCCGTTGCGCAGCAGTTCCTTGATGAAAATATCGGCCACTTCGTCGGCGTGGGCCTTGTCGCCAAACTGGCTTTCGCAGGGAAAGGTGTAGGTGTTCAGCCAGTCGAGCAATTGCTCGCCGTAGGCGCCGACCATGCCGGTCTGCGGCAGGTGAATGTGTGTGTCGATAAAGCCCGGGGTGATCAGCGCGTCCTGATAATGGTTGATCTCGATATCCGCCGGCAGGGTTGGCAGCAGTTCGCTGGCGTGGCCGAGGGCGCTGATCTTGCCATCGTCGATCACCAGCAGGCCGTCCTCGAAATATTCATAGGAGGCTTCGATGCCGACTTCGGCAGGGTCGGCAATGCTGTGCAGAATGGCGGCGCGGTAGGCTTTGCGAGTCAGAGGCATGAGGGTTCTCTAATCAGTTTGAGGCTTTGAGTTTGGCGGCCTGACTGCGGCGCGAGGCGGGCAGCAATCGGGCAATCGGTTCGGCGCGGGCGCTGTGCTGGCCGAAATTGGCGTTGTAAGTGGCGATGATTTCGCCGGCGATGGAGATGGCGATTTCCACAGGCAGTTTGCCTTTGACTTCGCCGATGCCCATCGGGCAGCGCATGCGCTGCACCACGCTCGGGTCGAAACCACGATCGCGCAGGCGGTGTTCGAATTTGGCGCGTTTGGTTTTCGAGCCGATCAGGCCGAACCAGGTGAAATCGTTACGCTTGAGAATCGCCGCGGTCAGCTCCAGATCGAGCTGATGGTTGTGGGTCATGACGATGCAGTAGCTGCCGGCGGGCAGGTCATCGATTTCATCGACCGGCTCTTCGCTGACGATTTTACGCACGCCGTGGGGGATGTGTTCAGGGAACTCGGCCTGGCGCGAATCGATCCAGCGCACCCGGCAGGGCAGGCTGGCCAGCAGCGGCACGAGCGCGCGACCGACATGGCCGGCACCGAACACGGCAATCTGCGCCTGGACCTGGCCCATCGGTTCGAACAGCAACACCGTGGCGCCTCCGCAACACTGGCCGAGGCTGGCGCCGAGGCTGAAGCGCTCCAGAAGGGTGTCCTGCTTGCCGCTGGCGAGCATCTCGCGGGCGATCTGCATGGCTTTGAATTCCAGATGCCCGCCACCGATGGTGTCGAACATCCGGTCGGCGCTGACGACCATTTTCGAGCCGGCATTGCGTGGCGTCGAGCCAAGTTCTTCGATGATCGTCACCAGCACACAGGGTTCGCCCTGGTTCTGCAGGTCGGCGAGGGCGTCGATCCAGTTGTACATGTTCACCTCGACATCTTCGTTGTCTGTGCCGGCCTCTTCGCGAGCAGGCTCGCTCCCACATTGGCAATGCATTCCAAATGTGGGAGCGAGCCTGCTCGCGAATGGCCGCGCCTCGGTCCTAGAGCGGAGCCAGCTCGGTTTCAGCTTCGACAGCCTTCACCGCTTTGAGCTGGCGCATCTGCTCACAGCCCCACAACACCCGCTCCGGCGTGGCCGGCGCATCGATCTTCGGCTGATGCTGATAATCACCGAGACTCGCCACCGCGTCCTTGATCGCGCACCACGCGGCGATGCCGAGCATGAACGGCGGTTCACCGACAGCTTTGGAATGGAACACCGTGTCTTCCGGGTTCTTGCGGTTTTCCACCAGTTTCACCCGCAGATCCAGCGGCATGTCGGCCACCGCCGGGATCTTGTAACTGGCCGGGCCGTTGGTCATCAGCTTGCCCTTGTTGTTCCAGACCAGCTCTTCCATGGTCAGCCAGCCCATGCCCTGGACGAAACCGCCCTCGACCTGACCGATGTCGATCGACGGGTTCAGCGAGGCGCCGACGTCGTGCAGGATGTCGGTGCGCAGCATCTTGTACTCGCCGGTCAGGGTGTCGACTATCACTTCGCAGCAGGCTGCGCCGAAAGCGAAGTAATAGAACGGACGCCCACGGGCCTGACTGCGGTCGTAATAGATTTTCGGGGTCTTGTAGAAGCCAGTGCTCGACAGCGAGACCTGATTGAAATACGCCTGTTGGATCAGCGCTTCGAAGGTCAGGATCTGCTCGCGCACCCGCACGTGGCCGTTGCGGAATTCGACGTCTTCTTCGCTGACTTTGTAGTGCCGCGCGGCGAATTCGACCAGGCGTTGCTTGATGGTCTGTGCTGCGTTCTGCGCGGCTTTGCCGTTCAGGTCGGCGCCGCTGGAAGCAGCGGTCGGAGAGGTGTTCGGTACTTTGTCGGTGTTGGTCGCGGTGATCTGCACACGGTCGATTTCCACCTGGAACACTTCCGCCACGACCTGGGCGACTTTGGTATTCAGGCCCTGGCCCATTTCCGTACCGCCGTGGTTCAAGTGGATGCTGCCGTCGGTGTAGATGTGAATCAGCGCACCGGCCTGGTTCAAGAAGCTCGCGGTGAAGGAAATACCGAATTTCACCGGAGTCAGCGCCAGGCCTTTTTTCAGGATCGGGCTGTTGGCGTTGTAGCGACGGATCGCTTCGCGGCGCTCGGCGTACTGGCTGCTTTCTTCCAGTTCGGCGGTCATCTCTTCGAGCATGTTGTGCTCGACGGTCTGGTAGTAGTGGGTGACGTTGCGCTCGGTCTTGCCGTAGTAGTTGGCCTTGCGCACCGCCAGCGGGTCGAGCTTCAGGTGCCGGGCAATCGCGTCCATCACTTCCTCGATGGCGACCATGCCTTGCGGGCCGCCGAAACCACGATAAGCGGTGTTCGAGGCGGTGTTGGTCTTGCAACGGTGACCGTTGATGGTGGCATCGCCGAGATAGTAGGAGTTGTCCGAGTGGAACATCGCCCGGTCAACGATCGAGGCGGACAGGTCCGGCGAGCAGCCGCAGTTGCCGGCCAGCTCCATGTTGATCCCGTGCAGACGGCCGCTGCTGTCGAAGCCGACGTCGTATTCAACGTAGAACGGGTGGCGCTTGCCGGTCATCAGCATGTCTTCGACGCGCGGCAGGCGCATCTTGGTCGGTTGGCCGGTGAGGTGCGCGACCACCGCGCACAGGCACGCCGGGCTCGCGGCCTGGGTTTCCTTGCCACCGAAACCACCGCCCATGCGGCGCATGTCGACAACGATCTTGTTCATCGACACGTCGAGCACTTCGGCGACCAGTTTCTGCACTTCGGTCGGGTTCTGCGTCGAGCAGTAGACGATCATCCCGCCATCTTCGGTGGGCATCACCGAGGAGATTTGCGTCTCCAGATAGAAGTGCTCCTGGCCGCCGATGTGCAGCGTGCCCTGAATGCGGTGTTCAGCCGTGGCCAGCGCCGAAGCCGAATCGCCGCGCTGATGGGTGTGGCTGTCGAGCACGAAATGGCGTTTGCGCAGGGCTTCGACGACGTCGAGCACCGGCTCGAGATCTTCGTATTCGATGATCGCCGCCATCGCAGCTTTGCGCGCGGTTTCCAGGTCTTTCGCCGCGACCGCCAGCACTGGCTGGCCGACAAACTGCACATCATCGATGGCCAACAGCGGATCGCCCGGCATCAGCGGGCCGATGTCTTTCAGGCCCGGCACGTCTTCGTGGGTGATGACGATGCGCACGCCTTCGAAGGCGTAGCACGGCGACGTGTCGATGCTGAGGATTTTCGCGTGGGCGCGGTCCGACAGGCGCGCATACAGATGCAACTGGTTGGGGAATTCCAGGCGATCGTCGATGTACTGCGCTTCACCGGACACATGCTTGGCGGCGCTGTCGTGCTTGACGCTGCGACCGACACCGGTGGTCAGATCCTTGGCGAACAATTCGGCCAATTCAGCCTGGGTCTTCTCTACGGCGTGATGATTAGACATAAGCGGTCACCCGAGTCTCGATGTGCGGTGTTTGCAGTTCGATGAAGTATTTGCGCAGCAGGTTCTGCGCGCTGAGCAGGCGATATTCCTTGCTGGCGCGGAAGTCCGAGAGCGGTGTGAAATCTTCGGCCAGCGCGGCGCAGGCGCGTTCGATCACGGCATTGTTGAACGGCGCGCCTTGCAGCACGGCTTCGCAGTGCGCAGCGCGTTTCGGAATCGCCGCCATGCCGCCGAAGGCCACGCGCGCGTCGCTGATCACGCCATTTTCCACGCGCAGATTGAACGCAGCGCAGACGGCGGAGATGTCATCATCCAGGCGCTTCGACACTTTATAGGCGCGGAACAACTGCTCGGCGCTGGCACGCGGAACGATAATTTTCTCGATGAATTCGCTTTCCTGACGCGCGGTGACGCGATAGTCGATGAAGTAATCTTCCAGGTTCAAGGTGCGGCGGGTTTCGCCTTTGCACAGCACGATCTGCGCGCCGAGGGCGATCAGCAGCGGTGGCGAGTCACCGATCGGCGAGGCGTTGCCGATGTTGCCGCCGAGGGTGCCTTGATTGCGGATTTGCAGCGAAGCGAAGCGGTGCAGCAGTTCGCCGAAGTCCGGGTACTCGGCATTCAAGGCCTCGTAGCAGTCGGAGAGGGCGGTGGCGGCGCCGATTTCGATGCGGTCATCGAAGGTTTCGATGCGCTTCATTTCGGCGACGTTACCGACATAGATCATCACCGGCAGAGTGCGGTGGAACTGGGTGACTTCCAGCGCCAGATCGGTGCCGCCGGCGAGCAGCCGCGCTTGTGGATAAGCGTCGTAGAGATCGGCCAGGTCAGCGACGGTCAGCGGCACCAGGCAGCGCTTGTCGCCGCTGTTGAGTTCGCCGATATCGGTCGGCGCGATGGCCTTGAGGCGGGCAATGGTTTCGGCTTCGCGAGCGTCGAACTGATCCGCTGGCTTGGCGCAGCAGGATTGTTCGGCAGCGGCCAGAATAGGGCGGTAGCCGGTGCAGCGGCAGAGGTTGCCGGCCAGCGCTTCGTGAGCCTTGGCCTGATCCGGCGCATCGCTGTTCTTTTGCAGGGCGAACAACGACATCACGAAACCGGGGGTGCAGAAGCCGCACTGCGAACCGTGGCACTCGACCATGGCTTTCTGCACGCTGTGCAGTTCGCCCTTGTGCTTGAGGTCTTCGACGCTGATCAGTTGTTTGCCGTGCAAGGACGAGACGAAAGTAAGGCACGAATTGAGGCTGCGATAGCGAATATGTTCACGCCCCGTATCATCGGTCTGCAACTCGCCAACCACCACGGTGCAGGCGCCACAGTCACCGCTGGCGCAACCTTCTTTGGTGCCGGGCTTGCCTACGTGTTCACGCAGGTAATTGAGCACAGTCAGATTCGGGTCCAGGGCGTGCTCGCTACGGAGTTCCTGGTTAAGTAAAAACTGGATCACGGAAGGCCTCGCAGACTCATTATTGTTGTTAACCGACGTGAACCGAATTTAGCAGGTCTGACTTTTCGGTCAATGGTTTTCTGACTTAAGGGTCAGGAAAAACCGTTTCGTCGATCAACAGCGTGTCTATTCAGTATTGACCTTCATCGGTCACTGCGCTTTTTTGCGGGATTCGTGCCAAAAACCGCTGAGTGGGCACTCCGCCATGACCGTGCATTTGCGCTACACTGCGCCGCTTGTGCAGATCGATAGAGTTTGAAGGACAACCATGACGTTCAAGGCGCCGGACAGCCTCGCCGAGCAAATCGCTCACCACCTCGCCGAACGCATCATTCGTGGCGAAATGAAGCCGGGAGAGCGCATCCAGGAACAGAAGGTCACGCTGGCGCTCAACGTCAGCCGCGGTTCGGTCCGCGAAGCCTTGCTGATCCTCGAGCGCCGTCACCTGATCGCGATCCTGCCGCGTCGTGGCGCCCACGTTACCGAGCTGACGCCGCACAAGGTGCAGAGCCTTTGCACGCTGATGAGCGAGCTGTACATCCTGCTCGGCAATTCCGTGGCCAATGGCTGGCAAGTGCAGTCGGACATGGCGCCGTTCGTACAGATCCAGCAGCGCCTGACCGCCAATTACGAACGCGGCGATATCCGCAGCTTCGTCGATGACAGCTTCGCGGTGATGCGCGCCGCCTATCCGTTTGCCAACAATCCGTACCTGCAAGAAACCGTCGAGAACCTCCAGCCGGCGATGAGCCGCGCGTATTTCCTCGCCCTCGAACAGCGCAAGGCGGAAATGAGCGAGTTCCTCGAACTGTTCGAACGCTTGCTCGCCGCCGTACTCGCCCGTGATTTGCCGCAGATCCGCATCGTGCTCACGGCGTATGCCCAGCGCAGCTGCGATCTGGTGGTGTCTGCGCTGACGGTTGCCTGAGCGTGCGGCTGAAGTGCATCAAACTGGCGGGGTTCAAATCCTTCGTCGACCCGACCACGGTGAACTTCCCCAGTAACATGGCGGCGGTCGTCGGGCCGAACGGTTGCGGCAAGTCGAACATCATCGACGCCGTGCGCTGGGTGATGGGCGAAAGTTCGGCGAAGAACCTCCGTGGCGAGTCGATGACCGACGTCATCTTCAACGGTTCGACCAGCCGCAAACCGGTGAGCCAGGCGAGCATCGAACTGGTGTTCGACAACTCCGATGGCACGCTGCTCGGCGAATACGCCGCCTATGCGGAGATTTCCATCCGCCGCAAAGTTACCCGCGACAGCCAGACCACTTATTACCTCAACGGCACCAAATGCCGTCGGCGCGACATCACCGATATCTTCCTCGGCACCGGCCTCGGCCCGCGCAGCTACTCGATCATCGAACAGGGGATGATCTCCAAGCTGATCGAATCCAAGCCCGAAGACCTGCGCAATTTCATCGAAGAAGCGGCGGGCATCTCCAAGTACAAGGAGCGTCGCCGTGAGACTGAAAACCGCATCCGCCGCACTCACGAGAACCTCGCCCGCCTCACCGACCTGCGCGAGGAGCTGGAGCGCCAGCTCGAACGTCTGCACCGTCAGGCCGAGGCGGCGAAAAAGTATCAGGAACTCAAGGCCGAAGAGCGTCAGCTCAAGGCGCAACTGTCGGCCCTGCGCTGGCAGGATCTTAACGAGCAGGTCGGTCAGCGCGAGTCGATCATCGGCAACCAGGAAGTCAGCTTCGAAGCGCTGGTCGCTGAACAGCGTAACGCTGATGCGGCCATCGAACGCCTGCGCGACGGTCACCACGACCTGTCCGAGCGCTTCAATCTGGTGCAGGGCCGCTTCTATTCGGTCGGCGGCGATATCGCCCGGGTCGAGCAGAGCATTCAGCATGGCCAGCAGCGGTTGCGCCAGTTGCAGGACGATCTGAAAGAAGCCGAACGCGCGCGTCTGGAAACCGAATCGCACCTTGGCCACGACCGCACGCTGTTGCTGACCCTCGGCGAAGAGCTGGACATGCTCACGCCAGAACAGGAAGTCACCAGCGCCGCCGCCGAGGAAGCCGCTGCGGCCCTCGAAGAAGCCGAAACCACCATGCACGGCTGGCAGGAGCAGTGGGATGCTTTCAACCTGACCGCTGCCGAACCGCGCCGTCAGGCTGAAGTCCAGCAGTCGCGGATCCAGCAGCTGGAAAGCAGCATGGAGCGTCTGGCTGACCGACAGAAGCGCCTCGCTGAAGAGCGCGCGTTGCTGTCCGCCGACCCGGAAGACGCGGCGATCATGGCGCTCAACGAGCAGCTCGCCGAGTCCGAAGCGACCCTGGAAGATTTGCAGACCAGCGAAGACGCGCAGGTCGAAAAGCTCGAACAACTGCGTCAGGAATTACAGCAAGCGTTGACCGCACAGCAGCAGGCGCAGGGCGATCTGCAGCGGCTCAACGGTCGTTTGGCGTCGCTGGAAGCCTTGCAGCAAGCCGCGCTGGATCCGGGCACCGGCACCGCCGAATGGTTGAAGGAACACAACCTCGCCGAGCGCCCGCGTCTGGCCGAAGGCCTGAAGGTCGAGGCGGGTTGGGAGCTGGCGGTGGAAACCGTGCTTGGTGCCGATCTGCAAGCGGTGCTGGTCGACGATTTCAGCGGCTTCGATCTGTCCGGATTCACCCAGGGCGATCTGCGCCTGCTCAGCCCGGCCAGCGACGGCGTGCGGGTGGCGGGCAGTCTGCTGGACAAAGTCGAGGCGCAGATCGATCTGTCGCCGTGGCTTGGTCAGGTCAAGCCGGTCGACAGCCTTGAACAGGCGCTGGCCTTGCGCGGCCAGTTGAGCGCCGGGCAAAGCCTCATCAGCCGCGACGGCTATTGGGTCGGTCGACACTTTTTACGCGTACGTCGCGCCAGCGAAGCGGAAAGCGGCATGCTCGCCCGTGGCCAGGAAATCGAAGACCTGCAACTGGAGCGCGAAGAGCGCGAAGCCACGGTCGAAGCCATGGAAACCCGTCTGCAAACCTTGCGCGCGCAACAGCGCCAGCAGGAAAACGGCCGCGAACATCTGCGCCGCTTGCTGCAGGACGAAGCGCGCCAGCAAGGCGAACTGAAAGCGCAGTTGTCCGCCGGCAAAGCCAAGGCCGAGCAACTGACATTGCGCCGCACCCGTCTCGATGAAGAACTGGTCGAACTCGCCGAACAGCGCGAGCTTGAGCACGAGCAGGTCGGCGAAGCGCGCATGAATTTGCAGGAAGCGTTGGATTCCATGGCGCTCGACACCGAGCAGCGCGAGTTGCTGCTGGCCCAGCGCGACAGCCTGCGCGAACGCCTTGATCGCGTGCGTCAGGAAGCGCGGCAGCACAAGGATCACGCCCATCAACTGGCCGTGCGTCTCGGCTCGTTGCGCGCCCAGCATGACTCCACGCGTCAGGCGCTGGAGCGTCTGGAGATGCAGGCCGAGCGCCTGACTGAAAAGCGCGAACAGTTGAGTCTGAATCTGGAGGAGGGTGAGGCGCCGCTGGAAGAGCTGCGTCTGAAACTCGAAGAGTTGCTCGACAAGCGCATGACCGTCGATGAAGAGCTCAAGACCGCGCAGATTGCCCTGGAAGACGCCGATCGTGAATTGCGCGACGCGGAAAAACGCCGCACCCAGGCCGAGCAGCAATCGCAGTTGATTCGCGGCCAGCTCGAACAACAACGCATGGAATGGCAGGCGCTGACCGTACGGCGCAAGGCTTTGCAGGATCAATTGCTCGAAGATGGCTACGATCTCAACGGCGTGCTCGCCACATTGACCGCACAAGCCAGTGAACGCGAAGCCGAAGAAGAACTCGAACGCATCAACGCGCGGATTCAGCGCCTGGGTGCGATCAACCTCGCGGCCATCGATGAATACACGCAACAATCGGAGCGTAAACGTTATCTGGATGCGCAGGACGCCGATCTGGTCGAAGCCCTGGAGACCCTGGAAAACGTCATCCGCAAGATCGATAAGGAAACCCGCAACCGTTTCAAAGATACCTTTGATCAGATCAACGGTGGTTTGCAGGCACTTTTCCCGAAAGTTTTCGGTGGCGGGCGCGCGTATTTGGAACTGACGGGCGAAGATCTACTCGATACAGGGGTGACGATCATGGCGCAGCCGCCCGGGAAGAAGAACAGCACCATCCATTTGCTCTCCGGCGGCGAAAAGGCCCTGACTGCATTGGCCCTGGTTTTTGCCATCTTCAAGTTGAACCCGGCGCCGTTCTGCATGCTCGATGAGGTTGACGCGCCACTGGATGACGCTAACGTTGGACGCTACGCACGCCTGGTCAAAGAGATGTCGCAGACCGTGCAGTTCATCTACATCACCCACAACAAGATCGCCATGGAAATGGCCGAGCAGTTGATGGGTGTGACGATGCATGAACCGGGCTGTTCGCGACTGGTGGCGGTGGATGTCGAGGAGGCGATGGCGATGGTGGACGCCTAGCGGCGCAGCTGCAGGTTACAAGCTCCAAGCTGCAAGTGGACGGCTTGTGGCTTGGAGCTTAAAGCTTGTAGCTGCGAAGCCTTTGATCGTGCTAGTTTAATGTCAATTTTTCGTATACGTGGGCAAAACGCCTGTCAGAACATAGAGTTGGCGCCACGTTTTAAAGCGGTTTACGCAGTGTAAACCCCTTATTTTTCAGCATTTTTTATAGAGGCACGGGATTACATGGAAATCGGTCTGCGCGAGTGGCTGATCGTCATCGGCATCATTGTGATAGCCGGTATTCTTTTCGATGGCTGGCGCCGTATGCGCGGCGGCAAGGGGAAGCTGAAATTCCGTCTCGACCGGAGCCTGTCCAATCTGCCGGACGAGGACACCAGCGCCGAGCTGTTGGGCCCGGCCCGCGTCCTGGACACGCACAAAGAGCCGCAACTGGACGAGCACGATCTGCCGTCGGTGAGCATGCCCAACCGCGAAGCCCGCGAACCGCGTGAATCCGGCTCGAAACGCGGCAAGCGCGGCAGCAACGGCCCGGCGCAGGGCGACTTGAACCTCGACCTCGATCTGGATGGCGGCCCGAGCTTCAGCAGCCGCGATGACGATTTCGCCGAAGACAGCAAGCCTGCACCTGCCGTGGCGGAAAAAGATCAGCCGCAAGCCGAAGAAGTCCTGGTGATCAGCGTGATCTGCCGCGACCCGGCCGGCTTCAAAGGCCCTGCGCTGCTGCAGAACATTCTCGAAAGCGGCCTGCGTTTCGGCGAGATGGATATTTTCCACCGCCACGAAAGCATGGCCGGCAACGGCGAAGTACTGTTCTCCATGGCCAATGCGGTCAAGCCGGGCATCTTTGATCTGGACGACATCGACCATTTCAGCACCCCGGCGGTGAGTTTCTTCCTCGGTCTGCCTGGCCCGCGTCATCCGAAGCAGGCTTTCGACGTGATGGTCGCGGCAGCCCGTAAGCTGTCCCAGGAACTGAACGGTGAATTGAAAGATGACCAACGCAGTGTTCTGACCGCGCAGACCATCGAGCATTACCGTCAGCGCATCGTCGAATTCGAACGCCGCGCCCTGACCCAGAAGCGCTAAGGCTTGAATCAAAAGATCGCAACCTTCGGCCTGTAGGAGCTGACGAGTGCAACGAGGCTGCGATCTTTTGGCCCCACCGCCGATAATGGAATAAAACTGGAGCAGCCTCGGCTGCTCTTTTGCTTTATGAGAGAACACCCATGACCGCCGCCAAAACCCGCATTCTAGAGCTGCGCGCTGAGCTGGATCAGCACAACTATCGCTATCACGTTCTCGACGAGCCGAGCATTCCCGATGCCGAGTACGACCGCTTGTTCCACGAGCTCAAGGCGCTGGAAGCGGCCAACCCGGAACTGATCACCAGCGATTCGCCGACCCAGCGCGTCGGCAGCATGGCGTTGACCGCATTCACTCAGGTGCGTCACGAAATCCCGATGCTCAGCCTCGGCAACGCCTTCGAAGAATCCGACATGCGCGAGTTTGATCGCCGCGTCAACGAAGGCCTCGACGTGCCGGCCGGCGATCTGTTCGGTGGCGGCGCGGCGGTGGAATACAGCTGCGAGCCGAAGCTCGATGGCCTGGCGGTCAGCCTGCTGTATCAGGACGGTCTGCTGGTGCGCGGCGCCACCCGTGGCGATGGCACCACCGGCGAGGACATCAGCGTCAACGTGCGTACCGTGCGCAATATTCCGCTGAAGCTGCACGGCGAAGGCTGGCCGGCGACGCTGGAAGTGCGCGGTGAAGTGTTCATGTCCAAGGCCGGTTTCGAGCGCCTCAATGCTTCGCAACTGGAAATCGGCGGCAAGACCTTCGCCAACCCGCGCAACGCAGCAGCAGGCAGCCTGCGCCAGCTCGATTCGAAGATCACCGCCAATCGTCCGCTGGAATTCTGCTGCTATGGCATCGGTCAGGTGTCCCACGATATTGCCGACACCCACATCGGCAACCTCAAGCAGTTGCAGAAGTGGGGCATGCCGATCAGTCACGAACTGAAGCTGGCCAAGGGCATCGATGAGTGCCTGGAGTACTACCGCGACATCGGCGAACGTCGTAACTCGCTGGCCTATGAAATCGATGGCGTGGTGTTCAAGGTCAACAGCATTGCCGACCAGCGTGAACTGGGCTTCCGTGCCCGCGAGCCGCGCTGGGCGATCGCACACAAATTCCCGGCGATGGAAGAACTTACCGAGCTGCTCGACGTGGAATTCCAGGTCGGCCGCACCGGTGCGGTGACGCCGGTGGCGCGTCTGAAACCGGTGAAGGTCGCCGGCGTCACCGTGGCCAACGCCACATTGCACAACATGGACGAAGTCGCGCGTCTGGGCCTGATGATCGGCGACACGGTGATCATCCGCCGCGCCGGTGATGTGATTCCGCAAGTGGTGCAGGTAGTCACCGAGCGTCGCCCGGATGACGCGCGCCCGGTGGCCATTCCTGAAAGCTGCCCGGTGTGCGGCTCCCACGTTGAACGCACGCAACTGGTCAAGCGCAGCAAGGGCAAGGAAACCTTCAGCGAAGGTGCGGTGTATCGCTGCGTCGGCCGACTGGCCTGTGGCGCGCAATTGAAGCAGGCGATCATTCACTTCGTCTCGCGCCGGGCCATGGACATCGAAGGCTTGGGCGACAAGAGTGTCGAGCAACTGGTCGACGAGGGGCTGGTCAGTTCACCGGCCGATCTGTATGCGCTGAAATTCGACGACATCGTCGATCTGGAAGGCTTTGCCGAGGTATCGAGCAACAAGCTTCTCAAAGCCATCGAGGACAGCAAGCAACCGAGCCTGGCACGTTTCATCTACGCCCTCGGCATTCCCGATGTCGGCGAAGAAACGGCCAAGGTGCTGGCGCGTTCGCTGGGTTCGCTGGAGCGCGTGCAACAGGCCTTGCCGCATGTGCTGACTTACCTGCCGGACGTCGGCCTGGAAGTGGCGCACGAGATTCACAGCTTCTTCGAGGATGCGCACAACCAGCAGGTCATCAGCGAACTGCTCGGCCATGGTCTGCAGATTCAGGATCAGGGCGAGCTGGGCGCGGAGTTCGCCGCCAGTACCACGTTGGGCGGCTTGCTCGACAAACTGCACATTCCCTTCGTCGGCCCCGGTGGTGCGCAGAAACTCGCCGATCGCTTCGGTTCGCTGGAAGCGGTGATGAACGCTGACTGGCTGGACATGCGCCAGGCATTGCCGGAGAAGCAGGCCAACTCGGTGCGCGAGTTCTTCGCCTCGCCTGAGCATCGGCAACTGGCCGAGCGGGCCGAGCAGCAGCTGCGCGATTTCGGCATGCATTGGCAGAGCGAGAAAAAAGTCGTCGAAGGTCTGCCGCTGTCCGGCGAAACCTGGGTGCTGACCGGCAAGGTCGAACTGATGAGCCGGGATGTGGCCAAGGATCATCTGGAAAGCCTGGGTGCCAAGGTCGCCGGTTCGGTGTCGGCGAAAACCCATTGCGTGGTCGCAGGCCCGGGTGCCGGCTCGAAACTGACCAAGGCCAACGAACTGGGGGTGAAGGTCATGGACGAAGAAGCGTTTATCGCCTTCCTCAAGACCCACGGCGTCGCTGTCTGACCGGATGAACCCCCGTGGCGAGGGGATTTACCCCTCTCCGGATGAACCCCTGTGGCGAGGGGATTTATCCCTCTCCGGATGGACACCTGTGGCGAGGGGATTTATCCCCGCTGGGTTGCGCAGCGACCCCAAAACCCTGCGACCGATCATTTCATCTGTATCGCGTGTACGGTTTTTTGCGACTGCTGCGCAGTCGAGCGGGGATAAATCCCCTCACCACAATGCTGCTATCACCCGGCTGCGCGGTTATGGGTGGGAACGATGTTGTCTTCAGAATGATCTAGTCTTGGCCAGTCCCAGGGAGAGATCGCCATGCACCGTTTTTTCGAGCAGCTCAGTTCCCGCATCATCGCGCCGTTCGTGGCCGGATCCTCGCGCAACAGCAAAGTCTGGCCGTGCCGTTGCGGCCAGTCGCTGTTCTTTCGCAACAGTCAGTGCCTGGCCTGTAACGCCTTGCTCGGCTATCAACCTGAAGAAAGTCGCCTGACCTCGCTGCAACCGGGGCCGGAAGAGGGTACCTGGACACTCGACGCCGATCCCGACGCCGGCCTGTTCCGCCGCTGCGCCAACCTCGACATGCCCGCCGCGTGCAACTGGCTGCTGCCGGCCAACGATCACGACACCTTGTGCATCGCTTGCAGCCTCAACCGCACCATTCCCGACCTGTCCGTCGCGGAAAACCCCGAACGCTGGCGCAAGGTCGAAATCGCCAAGCGTCGACTGGTCGCGCAACTGATCACCCTCGGCTTGCCGGTCATCCCGAAAACCGTCGACGAAGAAACCGGACTGGCGTTCGACTTCATTGGCGTAGACCTCGAAGGCAACGCGCCGATGACCGGCCACGCCAATGGACTGATCACCCTCGACATCAAAGAGGCCGACGACGCTCACCGTGAGCAGGTCAGGGCGGCGATGCACGAACCTTACCGCACGCTGCTCGGGCATTTTCGCCATGAGGTCGGCCACTACTACTGGGATCGCCTCATCGCCAACGGCCCTTGGCTGGACGCGTTCCGCAATCTGTTCGGCGACGAGCGCGCCAGTTACGCCGAGGCGCTGGACCGGCATTACCAGCAAGGCGCGCCGCTGGACTGGCCGCAGCACTACGTCAGCGCCTACGCGACCATGCACCCGTGGGAAGACTGGGCGGAAACCTGGGCGCATTACCTGCACATGATGGACGCGGTCGACACGGCGCTGGGCTTCGGCATGAGCGCGCGGGAAATGGACTTCGACTATCAGCCATTTCCGACCAGCACCCTGTACGACCCCGAGCATCCCGGCGGTGGCGCGTTCCTGTCGTTCGTCAATGCGTGGATCGAACTGGCCGGCATGCTCAACGAACTGTCGCGCAGCATGGGCCAGCCGGATTTCTACCCGTTCGTACTGCCGGCGGCGGCGATCGCCAAGTTGCACTTCATTCATCTGGTGATCCAGCAGGCCGGGGGCAGGGCGGATGAGGTGCTGGCCTTGTAGGTGTCGCAGGGCCGTGATGTTTATGTCCTTGAAGCCGTTCAGGTTTTTTATCTGCAACCAACGGTTGTAAGTTCATCTCAGACAGGTACAATGGCGCGGCTCGCCGATAGGCAAGCGTCGTTATGGTGACCCCATCGGTCCCCCCGCAACGATTACCCGTGAACCTGGTCAGATCCGGAAGGAAGCAGCCACAGCGGGAACATTGTGTGCCGGGGTGTGGCTGGTGGGGGCACCACCTTAACGAACCAACCGAGAATTCAAAGAGAACTGCATGGGTTTGCCCACTGCGGTTTTTTTATGCCTGCGATTTGGCTAGTGGCGTTGATCCGCCATCAGAAACGCGCGGATCAGCCGCGCAGCGTCCCGGTGCCCGTGCGGCTGTCGACAGCGAACAGTGGCATACTCCCTCGCCTGGCAACGAGAGGTAAGGCAAGTGGGTGAAATCGACGATCTGACTCGTGAAAAACTGCGCGAATGGCAGATGCGGCGTCTGGAAGTCAAAACGCAGATGCAGGATCAGCCCGAGCGCACGCTGGAATTGTCGCGAGTGCTCGACCTGATGGATGAGGAGCACGCCGCGATTCTGGCGGCTTCGACCGTGTTCAATGCGGCTGAAGAAGCTGCGCAGCCGCTCGCGGTGCAGGACCAGCCCGTCATCACTGAATCGGTGGCCGGCCAGTACGACCTGCAACTGCACGCCAGCGCGCAAAGCCCTGAACACCTGCGCAAACTGCTGGAAATGGCGCTCTACGAAGTGCAGGCGCAGATCGATTCAGGGTCGGTTTCGACTGCTGGAGATCGACGCGGCATGTCCGGCACGCTCGGCGGCTACTCCTTCGAGCTGCGGATCAGCCCCGAGGCCGGCAGTGAGAGAAACTTGCCGCAGTCCCATGAAATGCACGACGAGAATGACCAGGACTGATCTGGTGTTGTATTAAAGCCCAGGCGGCGAGGTTGTATGCACCCGGAACATTTTGATTTGGCCACCCCGGTATTTCTGCCGATCACCCATGATGCGTGTACGGCGCTGTTGCAGCCCGAGGGTGTCGCGACACTGGCCAGCCTGAGCGACCCGGAACTGGCGGCGGTGCTGGTCATCCAGAACCTCGCCCAGGCCACGGAACAGGATTTGAGCGCCAGCGCAGCGGAGAAGATTCTCGCCAGACTCATTGATTGGTCTGTCACCTCTCGGCGCACCGGATCAGCGGGACTGCTTGCAGAGGCGCGGCGTCTGTTCGATTCGCGCAAATTGTATTTCGGCCTCAATGCGCTCAAAGGTCTGAACCTGCGCTTTCTCATGGCCGATGAAGTCGCCGCGCAGGCATTTCTGTTGCCTGGCGGGCAGTGGGATGCGGACTACAAGCTCCGCCATCAGCAACAGAACAACCCGTTTCGCCAGCAAATGGTCACGCCACGCGAGCGTGAACACTGGTTAAGCGCGGCGCAGGACAAACTGTTGCGAACCTTCCGAGCCAACCTCGACGAAGACCTGCACGTGCAGGGTTATGCGGGCATCGGCAAGAGCTACATGCTCAGCGCGCTGATCGAATGCCTGCGCTCGAAACGCACCCTGGTACTGGCGCGCACCCCGGCGAAACTGGCGACGCTGCGCAAGCACATCGTTCAGGTCCACGACACGGAAATTGGCCAGACCTTTTTCGATTTCGCCCAGGCTCAGCTGCTTGGTCCCCGGTTGCCTATGGCCAGGACGCCGACGCGTCTCCCGAGCAAACAGGCGCTGGCGCAGGAACTGAATATCTTCGGCTTTCGCCACCACGACGGGCCGGGCACCCTTGAGGTTTGTCTGCGCGTGCTCAAGCTGTACTGCGCCTCGAGAGATCACACGCTGTCCGCCAGGCACTTGCCGCACTTCCAGCAGCCCTTGACCGGCGCAGACTCGCAAGCGCTGCTGGAATACTCCAGTCGCCTGTGGGTGTATCTGGAGGCCAACCCGGCCTGGGCCAGCCAGAGCGGTTTTCCGACGTTGTTGATGGTCAAGCGCGCCAGTCTCGCCGGTTGCCGCGTCCCGCCGCGCTACACCCATGTGATCATCGACGAAAGCCAGGATGTGCCGGCGTCGCTGCTGCAAATCATCGAGCGCGGGCAGCAGGTGCTGATCACCCTCGGCGATGAGTATCAGCAGGCCACGGGCGAGGCGCCCAAGCGCAAGCGTGAAGTTCGTCAGAGCGATATCTGCTATTCGGTGCGCTCGGGGCGCAATGTCGAGCGCCTGGTCAATCCGCTGATCTCGCGCCACACGCACAAGAGCAAAGTGCCGTTCGAAGGCGCTCGTCACGCCGACGTCGATATCGAGTACTACCCGCAAGCCTTCGTGCCGCCCGAAGGTTGCGTGGTGCTGACCGCTTCACCGTGGGACACGATGATGTGGGCCATCCACCTGCACGATTGCAATTGCGCCTTCAGTTTTCCCGACCGGGAAGCGCAGGACGACATCAAGCATTTCATGACCACCGCCATCGAGCTGTTCCGCCGCGACTTCTATAACGCCGGGTCCAGCGAGAAAGGACCGCACCCGTATTTCAGCGACATGGCTGATTGGCAGCAGGTGCGCGCCGCCAACCAGTTCGATGAAGCATTCTTGTGGATCGAGGCACAGTTGCAAAACGGCTTCATGATTGCCGACCTGACGCGACTGAGCCAAAAGATCATCGAGCCGGGCAAGGCCTGCCTGTTGATGATGGCCGAGCGGGCTGGCGGCATGGAGTTCAGGCGCGTGCTGTTGACCCGGACGTTGCTCAGTAACGAGAAATTCAAGGATGCCTACGAGTTCGATCAGCGCATCTGTGCCGTGTACATCGCCGTGTCCCGTGCCCGGCAGCAGCTCTATCTGCCTTATGACGTGGTGGAATGGATCGATTATCACCACAGCCGCGAGCCGAAATTCCGCGAATCACACGGTTATTGACCCGGCCAACCCTGTGGGAGCGAGCCTGCTCGCGAAGGCGTCGGCGTGTTCAACAGCTGTGTCGCCTGACATACCGCTTTCGCGAGCAGGCTCGCTCCCACACGGGGTTAGGGTGTGGTTGATGAGGCGCCGGTGTACAACCGGATTATGTCGTCGATCTCGCCGGACATTTTCATCCGCAGCAACGTGCGCAGGATCCGCTGCACCGGCACTTTCGGGTCGTTCCGCACATAGCAGCCGATATTCTGTTCCTGCAACACCGCGACCCCTTGCAGCTGCTGCTCCGGCAGCAGGCGCTGGTTGATCCAGTCCAGCGTCCACTGATTGCTCACCGCATAGCGATATCGCCCGGCGAGGAGCTTTTCCAGGACCTGTTCCTGATTGCGCGCGTCTTCGCGTTGCAACTGGTCGGCGTCGAACAGCGGTTGCAGGGTAGGGTAGCTGTAGCCAAGAACGGTGCCGATGGCCTGGCGCGGCAACTGGGCGGGATTGATCTGCGCCGGTTGTTCCTTGCGGCTGATAAGCAGGTCGCGCTGGAACCACAACGGCACGCTCCAGATGTAATCGCCGGACTGATTCGGCAGCCACGACTGTGCGGCATAGCAGCGCACGTCGATGTCGCCGTGCTCCATGGCGCTCTGAACCCGCGCGCGCGGCAGGACGACGAATTGCGCGGGCGCGCCGACCTGGGTCGCCAGGCTGAGCAGAATGTCATGCAGGATGCCCTGGGTCGGTCTGCCGCTTTGCAGTTGCACCATCGGCATCGCCCAACTGTCCGGCACGGCGAAGCGCAACGGCGCTTGCGCTGCCAGCGCGTTGAGGCTGATACCCAGCAATCCCGCCACGGCCCACCGCATAGACGCTCCGGTAATTCCCCATCCCGAGCTGATAAAAGCCTCTGCTGATGCAGCTTAGCCATATTAGACGAGGACACCGGATGCAATTTTGCCCTTGCTCCGCTAGCATTAGCCGCTTCTGCTTCCTTCGCTGCGACGGTTTTCGATGAGTTATCAGGTTCTTGCACGTAAATGGCGTCCACGCTCGTTCCGCGAAATGGTCGGCCAGACCCATGTGCTCAAGGCTCTGATCAATGCCTTGGACAGCCAACGGCTGCACCACGCCTACCTGTTCACCGGGACGCGCGGGGTCGGCAAGACCACCATCGCGCGGATCATTGCCAAGTGCCTGAACTGCGAGACAGGTATCACTTCCAGCCCCTGCGGCGAGTGTTCGGTGTGTCGCGAGATCGATGAAGGGCGTTTTGTCGACCTGATCGAGATCGACGCCGCCAGCCGCACCAAGGTCGAAGACACCCGCGAACTGCTCGATAACGTGCAGTACGCGCCAAGCCGTGGGCGCTTCAAGGTCTACCTGATCGACGAAGTGCACATGCTTTCCAGCCATTCCTTCAATGCGCTGTTGAAAACCCTCGAAGAGCCGCCGCCCTACGTCAAGTTCATCCTGGCGACCACCGATCCGCAGAAACTTCCGGCAACGATTCTTTCGCGTTGCCTGCAGTTCTCCCTGAAGAACATGACGCCCGAGCGTGTGGTCGAGCACTTGACCCACGTTCTGACCGCGGAAAACGTACCGTTCGAAGACGATGCACTGTGGCTGCTCGGCCGTGCGGCTGACGGCTCGATGCGTGACGCCATGAGCCTGACCGATCAGGCCATCGCGTTCGGTGAAGGCAAGGTCCTCGCGACCGACGTGCGCGCGATGCTCGGCACACTGGATCACGGTCAGGTCTATGACGTGCTGCATGCGCTGATCGAAGGCGATGCCAAGGCGCTGCTCGAAGCCGTGCGTCACTTGGCCGAGCAAGGCCCGGACTGGAACGGCGTGCTCTCGGAAATTCTTAACGTGCTGCACCGCGTGGCCATCGCTCAGGCGTTGCCGGAAGGGGTCGACAATGGCCACGGCGACCGTGATCGCGTATTGGCCCTTGCCCAAGCGTTGCCGGCCGAAGACGTGCAGTTCTATTACCAGATGGGCCTGATCGGGCGCCGCGATTTGCCGCTGGCGCCGGACCCGCGCGGCGGTTTCGAAATGGTCTTGCTGCGGATGCTCGCGTTCCGCCCGGCGGATACGGCGGACGCGCCGAGGCAACCGCTAAAGCCAGTGGGGATCAGCCAGGCCACAGTTGATTCCGCAAACTCAGTGGCTGCCGCGCCGAAGCCTGCGCCGGTGGTCGCTGCGGCTGTTGCGCCCACACCTGCGCCCGCACCGGTAGCGGCGCCGGTTGCCGAGCCAGAACCTGTGGCGCCGGTTGTCGAAGCACAACCGGAGCCTGAGCCAGTCGCCTTCGAAGCCGTGGTCGATCTGCCGTGGAACGACCCGGTGGAAGCCGAGGCCGAGCCTGCGCCCGCTCAGCAACCCGCTGTCGAACCAGTGCTGGAAACCGCTGGCGAGCAGCCTGAATTGCCGCCGATGCCGCTGCCGACCCCGGACAGCGTGGTGCCGGATGCGCCGGAGTGGGCCGCTGCGCCAATTCCCGAGCCGTCCGTCGCCGACGTCGATGCCGCTACGCCGGGCATGGACATGGACGACGAACCGCCGCTGGATGAAGACTACATCGAGCCGGACATGGATTCGGCCTACAGCTATCTCGACGAACTGGCCAGCGAACACGCCGCCGATCCTGAGCCTGAGCCTGAGCCCGAGCCGGAACCTGCCGCCGCGCCGGCCACCGGTCTGGCCCTGCAATGGCTGGAGCTGTTCCCGAAACTGCCGATTTCCGGCATGACCGGCAGCATCGCCGCCAACTGCACGTTGATTGCGGTCGATGGCGATCACTGGCTGATGCACCTTGACCCGGCCCACAGCGCCCTGTTCAACGCCACGCAGCAGCGTCGTCTCAACGACGCGTTGAACCAGTTCCACGGGCGCACGCTGACGCTGACCATCGAGCTGATCAAGCCCGAGCAGGAAACCCCGGCCCAGGCCGCCTCGCGCCGCCGCGCCAATCGCCAGCGTGAGGCGGAGGAATCGATCCACGGTGATCCGTTCATCCAGCAGATGGTTCAGCAGTTCGGCGCGGTGGTGCGAAGCGATACTATTGAACCTGTCGACGCCTTGGTCACCCAAGGCTAATAACTGAAGGTGCTCGGCCAAGATGGCCGGGCGCTGTTTTATCCAAGTACGTTTGAGGTGATTCCCATGATGAAAGGTGGCATGGCCGGCCTGATGAAGCAGGCGCAGCAGATGCAGGAAAAAATGGCCAAGATGCAGGAAGAACTGGCCAACGCCGAAGTCACCGGCAAGGCCGGCGGCGACATGGTCACCGTGGTGATGACCGGTCGTCACGACGTTAAAAGCGTGAGCATCGACCCAAGCCTGGTCGAAGGCCTGAGCGAAGACGACAAAGAGATGCTGGAAGCCGTGGTCGCCGCCGCCGTCAACGACGCCGTGCGCAAGATCGAAGCCAACAGCCAGGAAAAAATGGGCAGCATGACCGCCGGCATGAACCTGCCAGCGGGTATGAAACTGCCATTCTGATTCGCCTTTGGGCGGCAGATGAGCTACACAAAATGCCAGGCATCGCGCCTGGCATTTTTGTTTCTGTCTGATGGACATATGCCGGCTGGACTGACGCCTTCGCGAGCAGGCTCGCTCCCACATTTGGAATGCATTCCCCTGTGGGAGCGAGCCTGCTCGCGAAGGGGGGGCGCCTCGTTCAAAACTGAAGAAACATCGAACACACCACGGCAACCAAGGTCTGCTCCCTATACACCGAATTCCCCATTCACAGGAGACGCTGACATGTCCGACTCTCTCACCCTCAATCAACGCTTCGTCCTCGCCTCGCGCCCGACCGGCGCGCCGACCCCGGAGAACTTTCGTCTCGAGCGCGAGGCGCTGCCGGATCTGCAGGACGGCCAGGTATTGCTGAAAACCCTGTACCTGTCGCTCGACCCGTACATGCGCGGACGTATGAGCGACGCACCGTCCTACGCTGCGCCAGTGCAAATCGGCGAAGTCATGACCGGCGGCGCGGTCAGCCGGGTCGAGCAGTCCAATCACCCGAAATTCCACGTAGGTGATCTGGTGGTTGGCGCCACCGGTTGGCAGAGCCACAGCATCAGCGACGGTCGCAACATCATGCCGATCCCGGCCGGCCTGCCGAGCCCTTCGATGGCCCTCGGCGTACTGGGCATGCCGGGCATGACCGCGTACATGGGCCTGATGGACATCGGCCAGCCGAAAGAAGGCGAAACCCTGGTGGTGGCTGCGGCGTCCGGCGCCGTCGGCTCGGTGGTTGGGCAAGTGGCGAAGATCAAAGGTCTGCGCGCGGTCGGCGTGGCCGGTGGTGCCGAGAAGTGCAGATACGTCGTTGAGGAGCTGGGTTTTGATGCCTGCATCGACCACAAGGCCGACGACTTCGCCGAGCAACTGGCCAAGGCCTGCCCCAACGGCATCGACATTTATTATGAGAACGTCGGCGGCCATGTCTTCGACGCGGTCGTGCCGTTGCTCAATCCCAAGGCGCGCATCCCGTTGTGCGGCCTGATCGCCGGCTACAACGCCGCCGAAGCGCCGACCGGCCCGGATCGCCTGCCGATGCTGCAACGCACACTGTTGACCAAACGTGTGCGGATTCAGGGCTTCATCGTCTTCGATGACTATGGTGATCGTCAGCCGGAATTCATCAGCCACATGGTGCCGTGGGTACGCGACGGCAAAGTGAAATTCCGCGAGGATGTGGTCGAAGGCCTGGAGCAGGCGCCCGAGGCTTTCATCGGTCTGCTGGAAGGGCGCAACTTCGGCAAACTGGTAGTCCGGGTCGCCCAGGACTGAGGATTTGACGCTGGCCAGAGGCGCGGGTATAAACCGCGTCTCGTTGTTTAGTCGGACTGTTTACCCATGAGCTTCAGCCCTTTGATTCGCCAACTGATCGACGCTCTGCGCACCTTGCCGGGCGTGGGTCAGAAAACCGCTCAGCGCATGGCGTTGCAGTTGCTCGAACGTGATCGCAGCGGCGGTACGCGTCTGGCCCAGGCCTTGAGCCAGGCCATGGAAGGCGTCGGCCATTGCCGCCAATGCCGCACGCTGACCGAAGACGATCTGTGCCCGCAATGCGCCGACCCGCGCCGCGATGACACGCTGCTTTGCGTGGTCGAAGGGCCGATGGATGTTTATGCGGTAGAGCAGACCGGCTTCCGTGGCCGCTATTTCGTGCTCAAGGGGCACTTGTCGCCGCTGGATGGCCTCGGGCCTGAAGCGATCGGTATTCCGCAACTGATGGCGCGGATTGAAGAGGCGGGGACCTTTACCGAAGTCATCCTCGCCACCAACCCGACCGTGGAAGGCGAGGCGACGGCGCACTACATCGCGCAGTTGCTCAACAACAAAGGCCTGGTCGCCTCGCGGATTGCCCACGGCGTGCCGCTGGGCGGTGAGCTGGAGCTGGTCGACGGCGGCACGCTGGCGCATTCGTTTGCCGGGCGTAAACCGATTTCCCTCTGAATTTGCGGCGTCTGAAATGACGCCTTCGCGAGCAGGCTCGCTCCCACATTGGTTTTGTGTGGTTCACAAATCCCCTGTGGGAGCGAGCCTGCTCGCGAATGGCGCGCCGCGGTCCGTCTGATTCACACAATTTCATTGATAACCAAGCAAGCGCTCGGTTAACGTCGGCGAACCCTTCCGTGGAGCTCGCCCATGCCTGCCTTTCAGGAATACTTCGACCCCAGCCACCAATTGGTCCGCGATAGTGTCAGACGTTTCGTCGAGCGCGAGATCCTGCCGGACATCGATCAGTGGGAAGAAGCCGAAAGCTTTCCCCGTGAGCTGTACCTCAAGGCCGGTGCGGCGGGCATTCTCGGTATCGGCTATCCCGAAGCGCTTGGCGGCAGCCATGAAGGCGATCTGTTCGCCAAGGTCGCCGCCAGTGAAGAGCTGATGCGCTGTGGCTCTGGTGGCTTGGTGGCGGGGCTGGGTTCGCTGGATATCGGCCTGCCACCGATCGTCAAATGGGCGCGGCCTGAGGTGCGAGAGCGGGTCGTCCCCCAAGTGCTCAGCGGCGAAAAGATCAGCGCCCTGGCGGTGACCGAGCCCGGTGGCGGTTCCGACGTCGCCAACCTGCAAACCCGCGCCGTGCGTGACGGTGACTTCTACCGGGTCAGCGGCAGCAAGACCTTTATCACCAGCGGCGTGCGCGCGGATTTCTACACCGTCGCGGTGCGTACCGGTGCGCCGGGGTTTGGCGGCATCAGTTTGTTGCTGATCGAGAAGGGTACGCCTGGGTTCACCGTGGGTCGGCAGTTGAAGAAAATGGGCTGGTGGGCGTCGGACACGGCTGAATTGTTCTTCGACGATTGCCGCGTGCCTGTAGGAAACCTCATCGGCGGGGAAAACATGGGCTTCGCCTGCATCATGGGCAATTTCCAGAGCGAACGGCTGGCGCTGGCGCTGATGGCCAACATGACGGCGCAATTGGCGCTGGAGGAGAGCCTGAAGTGGGCGCGCGAGCGGGAGGCATTCGGCAAGCCCATCGGCAAATTCCAGGTGATCAAGCATCGCCTCGCCGAAATGGCCACGGCGCTGGAAGTGTCGCGGGAGTTCACGTATCGGCAAGCGGCAAAAATGGCGGCGGGGCAGAGCGTGATCAAGGAGATTTCCATGGCGAAGAACTTCGCCACCGACACCTCGGACCGTATCACCACCGAGGCCGTGCAGATTCTTGGCGGGCTCGGTTACATGCGAGAAAGCCTGGTGGAACGGCTGTATCGGGATAACCGCATTCTCTCGATTGGCGGCGGGACGCGGGAAGTGATGAACGAAATCATCAGCAAGCAGATGGGGCTTTGACCAAAAGCGTGAGGGCTGCTTGTGAGCAAGCTCGCCCGGAGGGACAGCGAAGATAACTTGAATCAAATTCGCCGCGAAGGCGGGGTGACTGCATCACGGACTGGCAGGTACATTCCCCAAGAGCAGTACAGCAGGATGACTTTTTACCAAGGACAGGTATTTTTCATGACCGGCATTACCCCAGCACCCCCACATCTTCCGTTCGTGGCCAGTACATCTGATAACCACGCGCACCCACCAGCCGACAAAGTCGAGTCGTTGACCACCCCTGAGGGATCAAGAGGGGATATTGCGTTACCTCCCGACGTTGACAGAATCGCCGGCGCCGAATTGCGCCGCTTGGGCAATCTCGGAGGAGCGTTGTCATGGTCGATTCCCTTGAACACAGACGAGCAGCGCCGCTTGCGTCTTGTCACCATGAGCCATCAACACCATTTGGGCGATCAGCCGCTGGTCATGCAAATCAAGGGCGGTGTGCTGGAGTTCCTGAACTATTGCCACCCCATCCCCTTAATGGCGCAGCATGAGCCGGCGAAGATGCTCGAAGCGTTGGTCGACTCCCCACAGGGGCAGCTGATGGGCAAAGCGCTGCAACATAAAATGCAGGGCATGGAAAGCGATAGCAGCGTCACGGATTACCTGCTGGCCGGGATTGCTCTGCAGATGGATCCTGAATCAATCGTCGCCCCCGTGCGCAATAAAGTCGCTGGTTTTGACCTGGCCAGTGAGCAGTATTGGGGAAAGGCTCCTCGCGCGGTCGTGGATGGTCTTGCTGAGCACTTGAGCTCGACCGGTCGCACCAGCGCCGCAATGGCAAAAATCGGTGCCCGCATCCTGATTGCCAGAATCGCCCCGTCTCTGTTGATTCAGCAGGTTCCCCCTAATGTAACAATCGGCAGCCAGGCCTGGGCCAACGTGACGATCGCGGCAATGACAATAGAGGCGTTGCACCCGGGCAAGGTTCTCGACATGACGTTCGCTCAGGTCATGAATGATGCTGACCAATTCCGCCAGATCGATACCGCCGTCACTCAAAGCGCCCGGACAGTTTCGGTACTGGATTGGGCAGTAGCCAACGGAGTGATAAGAAGAAACTACGATGACGCGTACACCGCCGCGACACTCGAAACGGCGAGAAATGCATTCAACGCACAACTTGATCAGCGACTTGCTGCCTCCAGCATATTGACCAGTGAGATACCAACGCGCAGAGAAATCGCACTGGCAATTCTGAAGAAGCGATTTGGTGATCTCGGTGCGCTGTTTGAAGTGAAGGCGCTCAGTACAGATATGTATCGAGGGGAAAACGGGCAAAGAGGGTTCGGTGGCACTCATTCGCTTCTGGATTACGCAATGATGGACCTGCCCAATCTGCGGCCCCTCAAGTCAACCGACGCTCGCCTTCCGCTGGAGGCTGTAAACCATAACCCGGCATTTGGCGTGCTGGCGGCTTTCGAAGAGCAGTTCGCCAATGCAATCAGCGAGAAAAAATCCGCCGTCGCTGCAACGGTCAGGCACATGATCGCGCAGCTTCCATTGGCAGACAGGAAAACTCTGCAATTCGCAAAACTCACCTTCTTTCAGGAGAGTTCGTATACATCCGACGGTTTTTTCAATAACAGTCCGGAACAAAAAGAGCCCTGGCTGCTCCTCAGAACCGAGCTGCGCGGAAGCTTCCAGGCATACGAAATCAATTTCGAAAAAGGTGCGATTGAACAGGCGAACCTGAACAGAGCGAAGAGCAAGCAATCAAGAGATGCCAACAAATACTTCACGACCAGAGAGCTCAAACCAGGAGACACCGAAAATGATCTGGGTCGCGAGCAATCCTTGAACGACTCACTATTGGACAGCTTCAACAGCGCGCGTGCCCGTGGCATTGCCGATGTATTTGTCCAGCACCTTGATCTCGATGATCCTGCAATAAAGCAGTTGGCACGCGGGCAAACCCCGTTAGATGAATATTTCGCTCCAAGGCCCTTGAACGATTTTCTGCTGAACCTGATTCCTTTCCGCTCTGCAATAGCCAATCTTCGGGCCGGTAGTTATGGCGAGGCAGTATTTGATCTGCTGCTGGACGTGTTCGGATTTCTCACTGCTGGTGCCGCCACTGCCGGCAAACTCCTGAAGATCGGACGTACTGCCGTTTCTGCCGGAGCCAAGGTATTAAGGTCGGCCAACGTTATCGGTGTGTCGGCCATAGAATTGCTCAATCCCGTCGGTGGGGTGGGAGATTTGGCCAGACTTGCCGGCGTTGGCGGCTTGTACGTAGTGTCCAAAGGCGTCAGAGCGATCAACAGGCTCAGGGGGGCAGCTGCCAGTTACGATGTCTTGAAGGCGGTGAGCAAACAGTACGACGCTGCGGCGATCGGGGGGTTGAATATAGCGGGACACAAGTTGGAGGTCGCTGCGGTCCTCAGGAGCGGACACTGGTACGCCTTTGACGCCGATTCCATGAGGCCTTTCGGTCGTCCGCTCGAGGACTTCGAAGTTGCGACCCAAGCTGTTGCAGGCCAGGTCTGGACAGCCCATATAGACGAGGCGCTGGCGCTGAGTCATGAGCGCTACGGTCGCCTTGCCGTACCTGAATCGCGTATCGCCGGGCTTACGCGCAACAGCCAGGGTGTCTATGTTGCTGCCGATGGGTATCTTTCCCATGTACGCCATATTGATAACCGGGGTACAACGGCTGTGTACGAAGTGCGACAGGTCACGCGCACGGAAGACGGCGTCGTTCAGGCGCGGGTTTATCACAATACCCGGCAAACCGAGTTGCTGATCCAGCATGTTCACGGTGACCAGTGGCAACGCCTGG
Source organism: Pseudomonas sp. 14A (assembly GCF_018132745.1). NCBI lineage: Bacteria > Pseudomonadati > Pseudomonadota > Gammaproteobacteria > Pseudomonadales > Pseudomonadaceae > Pseudomonas > Pseudomonas sp. 14A. The sequence goes on from NZ_JAGRQJ010000009.1 coordinate 84,372, forward strand.
GTTTATCCGGTGGTGGGAATATTACCGCTGAACATTTGCGAGCGTGGGAGGCGTTGTCGCGCGAGGAACAGCTGACACTCACTCGTCGGGGCTTTGCACGTCAGAAGCGCGTCTCTGCAAGAACCTTTGAATATTACGTAAACGCTGACGGCCAACTAAGTGCTACAGGACTGCTCCTGCGTGACCGCGCTGCCGGGACGGCCTTCAATGCGGTCACTGCAGCGCAGGTTCGTAGCTGGCAATCCATGACGCAGCAAGCGCGCGATGCGATGACCCTTGAAGGATTTGCCGCTCACCATCACCTGCAGCCGCAGACGTTCAAAAATCACGTACACGTCGATGGCAGCCTGTCGCTCCAAGGTGAATCGCTGCTGTACCGGGAGGGTGGTGGCATATATAACAAAATTACCGATGAACATTTACGCTTGTGGCAGGAGCTATACGACCAACCGGACAACTCAGTCACGGCAGGGCAGTTCAGGCAACAACACGGGCTCGATCCACGACTGTGGGAGAAATACGTTCACAGCAATGATTCTCTGAAAGACGCTGCTCTGCAACGTGTCGCGCGGATCAGCACCACCGGGCCGGCAGCAGGCCGTTCAAGCGTGCAGAGAATCACGGGCGCAAATCTGCGAGCGTGGGAAGCCCTGTCAGCCGAGGAACAGTTGCGGGTTACACGGAAGGGGTTTGCGCAGGAACATCATCTGTCCATAAAAACCTTTGAGCACTTTGTACAACCTGACGGTCAGCTAAGCGCTACGGGCGTACTTGTGCGAGACCGTCCAATGGACTCGCCCTACAATGAGATAACCGCCGAGCACGTCCGTAGTTGGCAAAACATGACACAGCCGGCGCGCGATGCAATGACCATAGATGGATTTGCCGCACATCACCATTTGTATCTCAATACATTCAGGTCGTACGTACGGAGCAAAGGGACGTTGACTCCTGGCGGAGAAGCCCTGTTGTTCAAGGCGGGTGGGGGGGCCTACAAGACGATTACCGATGAGCATTTGCGTGAGTGGAGCAAGCTCTTGGCCCAAGGGGATGGATCGATTGCCGAGGAGGCGTTCCTGCGTCAGCATGAGCTGAACCCGAACCTGTGGAGGTTTCAAGTCAACCCCGATGGTTCCTTTAGAAAGGCGACTGAGCAACGTCTGCAACAGGCAAAGAAAAACCCCGCACTACCCGCGGTCCAGGCGCTGGGTACACACAGGAACAGGATCACCGCCGAGCATTTGCGGGCCTGGGAGGCGCATTCACCTCAAGAGCAGCGCAAGCTGACCCCGCCAGGCTTTGCCCAACAGCACCACCTGTCTTTGAAAACCTTTGCCCACTATGTGAAGTCTGACGGCCGGCTGAGTGACGTCGGCGTGCTGGTGCGCGACCGCCCCGCCAACATGCCGTTCAATATGGTGACTGCCACGCACGTCCGCAGCTGGCAAGGCATGTCAGAGCAAGTGCGAGACGCAACGACCCTGGAAGGATTTGCCGGTCATCACCATTTGAACCCGGGAACACTGAAAAACCACGTGCATGCGGACGGGCGCCTGACTGCGATTGGTGAGACGCTTTTGTTCAAGGCAGAGGGTGGTATCTATGAACCGATTACCAATAAACATTTACGCGATTGGAGCGAGCTCGTTGCCAGTGCGGACGACGCTGTCACGCCAGAACAATTCGTCAGGCGCAACAAACTGAACCCAATCAAATGGAAAAGATACGTTAATGACAACGGTTCATTAAAAGATGAAGCGGTGCGACGTCTGGATCGTGCAGGGCAGAACAGCACGCCGTCTCCTGACGTTACCGAAGCGGATCTGGACGCCAAAACAACCAAAGTGACGGCTGAACATTTGCGGGCCTGGGAGACATTATGGCTCAAGAAGCGGTTAGGGCTGACCCCTGAAGAGTTTGCCCGCAAGCATAATCTCTTCCCTAAAACCTTCGCACATTACGTAGAGCCTGATGGCACGCTGAGCGCTACTGGCGTGATTGTGCGTGATCGCCCTGCTGGAATGCCTTTCAATAAGATAAGCGAAGTCAACATTCGTCGTTGGCAGAGCATGACCCAGCAGGCGCGTGATGCAATGACCATGAAAGTTTTTGCTGATCACTACCACCTGAATCCCGAACGGCTGAAATCGTTTGTGCGGCTAAATGGCCGTTTGGCCCCCAGCGGCGAGGCGCTGATGAACAGGCTGGTCGGTCGCACCTACAAGACGATTACCGACGACCATTTACACCATTGGCGAGAGCAGTTCTTGCAGCCTGACAACTCAATGACACCTGAGCAGTTCATACGCAAATACGAGCTCAACCCGAGCCGTTGGGCAATTTTGGTTGACGCAGACGGCACCTTGAAAGAGGCCGCCACGCGCCGTCTCGATCGAGCGGAGCAACATATCGCGGCGGAGCAGGCGGGTGCGAGCACGACACGAAAGCGGCCAGCATCAGATCCTTTGGATCCGCCGCCGCCGCCGCCGAAGGCGGCGGCCCAGGCCAGCTCGACCGATACGCCGGAGGATGCAGAAGTCCCCGGGCCGTCTTCGGCGGTCGAGCCTGTTGTAATCAAGACCGAGCCCGGTGTCTCTACGCCGTTACGTCGCCATCAGATCGACAATACTCTGCCGATTCTGCAGGATCCGGCGAATCCGAGACTCAGCTTGACCCGGTCACTTGAAGGACCCATTGATGACATTCGTATCGCCTACTGGAATGGTCTGCGTGATGGACTCGACAGTGCAACGAAGAAGCGGGTTTCGGCTCAGATCAAGGCGTCGATAAAGGACTGGCTGCGTACCGAGGGTCAACATCAGTCCCGATTTGATGAGTGCCTGGAGGTAATCATCTCGTTGGATGATGGTGGGCCGACCCGCGGCGCTTCGGTATGGGCGCGGCGCGATATCTCCCAATTTGAAGTACTCGGACCTTATGCGGGCAAGTACCATCCATCAGAGGCATCGTTGTTTCAGGAGCAGCGCAAGCAAGGTTCAGAGGCCGTGCTGACTTATATTTTCGGCACACGTTCGGTGAAGCGTACGGTGAGCGGGCTGCACACTGGCAATACCTTGAGCCTGATCAACACTTCGCAACTGAAAAGCGGACCTGTGTGGAAGTCGAATAATGTCATCTCCATTGCGGTCGGGAAAAACCTGACGTTCTATGTGGCGCTTTCGGATATCAAGAAGGGAGATGAATTGTTGTTGGACTATGGGCCGTTCTATCAGCCGGTGCCTGATATCGCGATCAAGCCGGATCCGGGTCGCTGAGTTGAAGTTTCGCTGGTTTGATCGTCAACACTGGCAATCAGGGAAGACGGGGCGGGACAGGGAAGTGATGGACGAGATCATCAGCAAGCAGATGGGGCTTTAAGTCCTGCGGTGTAACTGCCGGCCCCTTCGCGAGCAGGCTCGCTCCCACAGTTGAAATGCATTGCCCTGTGGGAGCGAGCCTGCTCGCGAAAGCGGCCTGTCAGACGCTGCTTATTTATCGGTCAAAGCAAACTGCGTCAGGCAGAACGTAGGAATGCCCATGTCCTCAAGGCGCTGCGAACCTTGCAGCTCTGGCAAGTCAATGATCGCCGCCGCTTCATGCACCCGCGCGCCCATGCGGCGAATCAGGTTGGCCGCTGCGATCAGCGTACCGCCGGTGGCGATCAAGTCATCGAACATCACCACCGAATCGCCTTCGCACAGGCTGTCGGCGTGCACTTCCAGAAACGCTTCGCCGTACTCGGTCGCATAACCTTCGGCCAGCACGTCCGCCGGCAGTTTGCCTTGCTTGCGGAACAGCACCAGCGGCTTGTTCAACTGATAAGCCAGTACCGAACCGATCAGAAAACCACGGGCATCCATGGCGCCGATGTGGGTGAAGTCGGCTTCGACGTAGCGGTGGGCGAAGCTGTCCATCACCAGGCGCAGGGCCGTCGGCGACTGGAACAGCGGGGTGATGTCGCGAAAGATCACGCCCGGCTTGGGGAAGTCGATCACGGGGCGGATCAGGGATTTGATGTCGAAGGAGTCGAAGACCATCGGGGTGTCCTGGCAGGGCTGCAAACGGCGCAGTATACCCGCGGCTGAAACGATTCGCTCAACCGCGGGTCGTGATCAGCCTTCGATCGAACCGCCGGCCAGCGCGCACAGCTGGATCGGGTCGAGGATATGGATCTCCTTGCCCTCGGCGGCAATCAGCTCGTTCTGCTGGAAACGGGTGAACACCCGCGACACGGTTTCCACCGCCAGGCCCAGGTAATTGCCGATTTCATTGCGCGACATGCTCAGGCGGAACTGGTTGGCCGAGAAGCCGCGAGCGCGGAAGCGCGCCGACAGGTTGACCAGGAAAGTGGCGATGCGCTCGTCAGCGGTTTTTTTCGACAGCAGCAGCATCATTTGCTGATCGTCGCGGATCTCGCGGCTCATCACCCGCATCAATTGGCGGCGCAGTTGTGGCAATTGCAGCGCCAGTTCGTCGAGGCGCTCGAAGGGAATTTCGCAGACTGACGTAGTCTCCAGCGCCTGGGCCGAGACCGGGTGTTTTTCGGTGTCCATGCCCGACAGGCCAACCAGTTCGCTTGGCAGGTGGAAGCCGGTCAGTTGCTCTTCGCCGGCATCGCTCAGGCTGAAGGTCTTCAGCGCGCCGGAGCGGACTGCATAAACGGAATCAAAGGTGTCGCCCTGGCGGAACAGGAACTCGCCCTTCTTCAGCGGGCGGCCGCGTTTAACGATTTCGTCGAGCGCATCCATGTCTTCCAGATTCAGAGAAAGTGGCAGGCAGAGCGGGGCCAGGCTGCAATCCTTGCAGTGGGCCTGGTTGTGAGCGCGCAGTTTGACTGGCTCGGACATTTCTTCAATCCTTGTGGGAAAACACACATAAGCCGTAAGGGTAACCCACGGGAGGACATTCAGGCCAGCACGCGGCGGCGTTGTCCTACAGACATAAAGCCGCAGCACCGCCGGCCGATAACCCACTATCAGTACTCATCCAAGGAAGGCCCCGATGACCGCCATTGGCACGCTAAGCCCCGGTAGCAGCGGCATTGCTGCTTCGCCGGAGGTAACCGGTCCCGACGCTGCAATCGACCGCGACGACGCCTTGTCGAATACGGCAACCCCGACCTTGGTCGAGGGCGTCAAAGTGTCGCTGTCCGGCGCGGCCATCGCCAAATCCGCCGCTGTAGGCGGCGAAAACAGTGACATCGACAACAGTGGCTTGCCGGAGAACATCCAGCAGTTGCTGAAGATGATTCGCAAGATCCAAAAGGAAATCATCGAGAAAAAAGCGCGCATGGCGGCGGTCATGTCAGACAGAACCCTCTCCAACGAGGAAAAGATCAACAAGCTCGCCGCATTACGTGGCGCCATCGCCGCCCTCAACAGCGGCCTGATCACCGCCAACCTTTCCTTGTCGAAAGTCATGAACCAGTCGGCGCTCAATCCTGATCAGAATCTCAAGGTCGGCTCGTTGCTGACCAAGCCTTAAATCACTCGGGAGAAACGCTGGCGGTTCTGCTGCTCCAGGTACGCATCGAAGACCATGCACACCGAGCGCACCAGCAATCGGCCCGCCGGCAACACCTCGATGCGCTCGCGCTCGAGCCTGATCAGGCCATCCTCGGCCATGCCTTGCAACTGCGGCCACAGCGCGCCGAAATATCCTTGAAAATCGATGTTGAACTGCTGCTCGATCTCGGCAAATTCGAGTTTGAAATTGCAGATCAGCTGCTGAATCACTGCGCGGCGCAAGCGGTCGTCGGCGTTGCACACCAGGCCGCGACTGGTCGCCAGCTGCGCGCTGGCCAGGCTGTTCTGATAGGCGTTGAGGTCGCTGCTGTTCTGGCAGTACAAATCGCCAATCTGGCTGATCGCTGACACGCCCAGACCAATCAGGTCGCAATGGCCGTGGGTGGTATAGCCCTGAAAGTTGCGTTGCAGGGTGTGTTCTTCCTGAGCGATCGCCAACTCGTCATCGGGCAGGGCGAAGTGATCCATGCCGATGTAGCGGTAGCCGGCAGCGGTCAGTTGCTCGATGGTGCGCTGGAGCATCTCCAGTTTGTGCGCAGGGCTCGGCAAGTCGCTGCTGTTGATCCGCCGCTGGGGCATGAAGCGTTCCGGCAGGTGCGCGTAGTTGAATACCGACAGGCGATCCGGTTGCAGACTGATCACTTCCTCGACGGTGCGGGCGAAATTGTCCGGTGTCTGCTTCGGCAGGCCATAGATCAGATCGATGTTGATCGAGCGAAACTGCAAAGTGCGCGCCGCATCGATCACCGCGCGGGTTTCTTCCAGACTTTGCAGGCGGTTGACCGCACGCTGCACCGCCGGGTCAAGATCCTGCAGGCCAATGCTGACCCGGTTGAAACCCAGTTCGCGCAGCAGGCCCATGGTCGACCAGTCGGCTTCGCGCGGGTCGATTTCAATGCCGTAATCGCCCGAGTCATCGTTGAGCAGATTGAAATGCTTGCGCAGGTGCGCCATCAACTGACGCAACTCGTCGTGGCTGAGAAAGGTCGGTGTGCCGCCACCGAAATGCAGTTGCTCGACGGTTTGCGCCGGGTCGAGGTGGCAGGCAATCAACTGGATTTCCTGCTCGAGCCGTTGCAGATACGGCTGCGCACGGCCGCGATCCTTGGTGATGACCTTGTTGCAGGCGCAGTAGTAGCAAATGTTCGCGCAGAACGGCACATGCACGTACAGCGACAACGGCCGCTGCGCCTTGCGGCTGTCGCGCAGGGCATGGAACAGGTCGAAAGTGCCGACCTGACCGTGAAATTGCACGGCGGTCGGGTACGAGGTGTAGCGTGGCCCCGCCAGATCGTAGCGGCGGATCAGATCAGAGTCCCAACGAATGGCGTCGAGCATGCGGGCATTCCCCCGGATAGGCTGGCAGTGTGGCGAGTCTAGGGGAGGGCGTGACAGGGCATGTTGATTTGCATCAACGGCGAGGATTTGGGTTGTTCGTGCGGGCCTCTTCGCGAGCAGGCTCTCTCCCACAGGTCTTGTGTTCGCTGCAAGTCTCATGTGGGAGCGAGCCTGCTCGCGAAGGCCGCGCCGGCGGTCTAATGACCCATAAGCCAATGCTGATGCGGCCCGGGCAAGGTCCAGATCCCGAACACAATCACCAGCAAGCCACCCGCCATGCGCACGCTACGTTTGCGCAAGATCGCGGTAACTCTTTCAGCCGCCAGCCCGGTGGCGAGCAGCACCGGCCACGTGCCGAGGCCAAACGCAAGCATCAACAGCGCGCTGTCCAGCGCATTGCCTTGGCTGGCGCTCCACAGCAAGGTGCTGTAAACCAGCCCGCACGGCAGCCAGCCCCACAGCGCACCGAGCAGCAAGGCGCGCGGCAGGCTGGAAACCGGCAGCAAGCGGTTCGCCACCGGTTGAATGAAACGCCACAAACCCCGCCCGAGCGCTTCGATACGCGTCAACCCGCTCCACCAACCGGCCAGATACAAGCCCATGGCAATCAGCAGCAACCCGGCCAGTACGCGCATGAACAGCGCCGCCGGGCTGTTGGCGACGGCCCAGCCGGCCAGGCCGATGAGCAACCCCGCCGTGGCATAACTGAGAATCCGCCCGAGGTTATACGCGAGCAACAGACGGAAGCGCCGGCTGCGCTGTTCTTTGGGAATCGCCAGGGTCAGCGCGCCCATCAGGCCGCCGCACATGCCCAGGCAATGGCCGCCACCGAGCAGGCCGAGGATCAGCGCTGAAACCAGCAGAGGCGCCAGTTCAAGCATGGGGTGGCGCCTTGTCGTCCGGTTTGCGTGCGTTGGCTTCGTCGACCGCGGCGGTGTGGTTGGGATCCTGATCGTCAAACAGGATGCTGTGGGCCGGGCCGTCGAGGTCGTCGTACTGGCCGCTGTCTACCGCCCAGAAGAAGATGTACACGGCGATGGCGACGATGAGCAAGGCAGCGGGAATCATCACGTAGAGAGCTGGCATCGGTAACTCCAGGCCCGCGCGGCTCAGGCCGGCAGCGGGCGGGTTTGGGTCGGGCTGCTGGCGGCCGGCGCGCTCGGCAGACGAGTCAGGCGCAGGGCGTTGAGCACCACGGTCAGCGAACTGATCGACATGCCGACCGCCGCCCACACCGGAGTGATCCAGCCGAGGGCGGCGAACGGCAACATGAGGCCATTGTACAGCGCTGCCCACATCAGATTTTCCATGATTACCCGGCGCGTGCGCCGCGCCAGTGTGAAGGCTTGTACCAGGGCGTCGAGGCGGTTGGACAGCAACACCGCATCGGCGCTGGTTTTCGCCAGATCGGTGGCCGAGCCCATGGCCACGCTGATGTCGGCTGCAGCCAATACCGGCACGTCGTTGACGCCGTCACCGAGCATCAACACTTTGCGTCCTTCCTTGTGCAGTTGTTGCAGCACTTGCAGTTTGTCATCGGGGCGCAAACCGCCACGGGCCTCGTCGATGCCCAGTTCGGCGGCGACACTGGCGACCATCGGCGAACTGTCGCCGGACAACAGTAAGGTGCGCCAGCCCCGCGCTTTGCAAGCCGCGAGCAGGGCGGGGGCATCGTCACGCAGGCGATCATCGAGCACCAGCCACGCCAGCGGTCCGTGCGTGTCGGCGAGCAGCAACCATTGTCCGGCTTCATCAGGCATTGACGGCAGTGCCGCGCCGCTCAGGGCGCAGGCAAATTCGGCCTGACCGATGCGCAAGCGTTGCTCACCGACCACGCCTTCCAGGCCCAGCCCCGGTGTGCTCTGCACATCGTCAGCGGCCAGTGGAGCACGGCCGAACGCCCGGGCGATCGGGTGTTCCGAACGGTTTTCCAGCGCAGCGGCGAGGCTCAGGCATTGCTCGCTGTCCAGCCTGCCGAGCGGGCGAATCGAGCGCAGCACCAAGCGGCCTTCGGTGAGCGTGCCGGTCTTGTCGAAGATCACCGTGTCGATCTGATTCAAGCCTTCCAGCACATGGCCGCGGGTCAGCAACAGCCCGAGTTTGTGCAGGGTGCCGGTGGCGGCGGTGAGGGCGGTCGGCGTCGCCAATGACAGCGCGCAGGGGCAGGTCGCCACCAGCATGGCGAGGACGATCCAGAACGCCCGCGCTGAGTCCAGCTGCCACCACAGCAGGCCGATCACTGCCGCCGCAATCAGCGACAACAGGAGGAACCATTGCGCGGCGCGGTCGGCGATTTCCGCCAGACGCGGTTTCTCCGCCTGAGCGCGATCGAGCAGGCGCACGATTGCGGAGAGACGCGTGTCCTGTCCCAGCGCCTGCACTTGCACGGTCAATGCGCCTTCGACGTTGAGCGTGCCCGCAGTGACCGCATCACCGAGCGTGCGTGGCTGTGGCAGGTATTCGCCGGTCAGCAGCGATTCGTCGATGCTCGACTGGCCGTCGATGATCTTGCCGTCAGCCGGCAGAATCGAGCCCGGCTGCACCAGAATCCGCTCGCCCACGCGCAACTCGCTGAGCAGGATGCGTTCGCTCTGGCCATCGCTATCCAGGCGCAGGCACGAGGCCGGCAACAGGTTGACCAGTTGCGCAGTGGCGGCAGCGGTGCGTTCGCGGGCGCGGCGTTCCAGAAAGCGTCCGGCCAAAAGAAACAGGGCGAACATGCCGACCGCATCGAAGTACAGCTCGCCGACGCCGGTGATCGACGTCCAGATCCCGGCGATATAAGCGCTGCCGATCGCCAGCGACACCGACACGTCCATGGTCAGGTGGCGGGTGCGCAAATCACGCATCGCACCTTTGAAGAACGGCGCGCAGCTGTAGAACACGATTGGCGTGGTCAGAAACAGCGCGACCCAGCGCAGGATCGTGTGCAGCTCGGGACTGAGGTCGATGTTGAATTCCGGCCAGGTGGCCATGGTCGCCATCATCGCCTGAAACCACAGCAGACCGGCGACGCCGAGCTGGCGCAGGGCCAGGCGATTCTCGCTGGCCAATTGTTCGCTGGCACGGTCGGCCTGGTACGGGTGAGCGGCGTAACCGATGTGGCGCAGCTCGGCGAGGATCTGGCTCAGCGGCAATTGGGCGTCGGCCCAGCGTACGTGCAGGCGATGGTTGGACAGGTTCAGCCGCGCTTCGGCGACGGCGGGCAGGGTGCGCAGGTGTTTCTCGATCAGCCAGCCGCAAGCGGCGCAACTGATGCCTTCCATCAACAAGGTGGTTTCGGCCAGATCGCCTTCATGACGGACGAAGGGTTGCTGCACGTCGGCGCGGTCGTACAGCGCCAGTTCATCAGTCAGTTGCACCGGCAGCGCTTCGGGATTGGCCGAGGCTTCGCTGCGATGCTGGTAGTAGCTTTCCAGACCACCGGCGACGATGGCTTCGGCCACCGCCTGACAGCCCGGGCAGCAGAACTCGCGGGCCTGCCCGAGGACGACGGCGGTGAAGCGGCTGCCGGACGGGACGGGCAGGGCGCAGTGGTAGCAGGGAACTGGGGTGGTCATGGCATTGATGAGGGTGTGAGCCCTTGCATTGGGGGTGTTCGCTTGCCCTCACCCCAGCCCTCTCCCGGAGGGAGAGGGAGCCGATCGGTGTGAGCCTGAAGAGCGGTTTCAGTCGCCGACATTGTCACTGTCATACGCCCCGCTTCCAGGCAACCGAGATCAGTCCCCTCTCCCTCCGGGAGAGGGCCAGGGTGAGGGGCTCTTGATTTTGATTCAATTCTTCAGGTCTTCCGCACCCTGCAATGGCTCATCACCCAGCAGCAGTTCCTTGTCATGGCTGACCAGTTCTTCTTCAAACATGCGCCACACGTGCTCATCCTGGCTGCCGAGCAACTCGACAAACCGTCGCCCTTCGACCTTGTCGCCCAACTGGCCAATGTAGCGCCCGCTCTCGCTGTCACTGCGGGTCAGCACGATCTTGCGATCCTTCTCCGGCTGGGTCGGCGAAATCAGGTTCAGTTCCAGGGTTTGCGGCTGGCTGTCACCGTTCAAGCGCAGATCGACTTCACCGGTCACGTCATCCAGATGCACCGCCGCACGAAGCTTCAGGGTTTGCGCCAGCAGCTCGCGATCCAGTGAACGGTTGATGCCTTTGCCTGCTTCGTAATAGTTGTCGTTGACCAGATTGTCCGGGTTGTTCACCGCGATGGTCACCATCGACAGGGTCAAGGCCACCGAGCAGGCCAGAATCGCGATGATGATCCACGGCCAGAGGTGCTTGTACCAAGGACTTGCGGCGTTTGCAGCGGGCATGTTCAAAATTCTCTCAACGGATTTGTGGGCCGATGAATCGGCTCTTGGCTTCAACGTGGACGCTGTCGTCATCGGCGTCCTTGAGGATGAATTTCACCTCGTTGGTGCTCGATGGCAATTGTTCCGGTGCGCTCGACAACTCGACCGGCATGCTGACGATATCGCCGGCAGCAACCTTGATTTCGCGCTTGCCTTGCAGGCGCAGGTCCGGCAGACCCTCGGCTTGCAGCAGGTAAGTGTGGTCGCGCTGATCCTTGTTCATGATCTTCAGGCTGTAGACGTTTTCGATCCGGCCTTCAGCGTTTTCGCGGTACAGCACGCGGTCTTTGCTGACGTCGAACCCGACCAGCGAACGCATGAAGAACGCGGCGACCAACAGGCTGATCATCGCCAGCAGCACCACGGCATAGCCGATCAGGCGCGGTCGCAGTTTATGGGTTTTCTGCCCGGAGAGGTTGTGTTCGGTGGTGTAGCTGATCAGCCCGCGCGGGTAATCCATCTTGTCCATGATGCTGTCGCAGGCATCGATGCACGCAGCGCAGCCGATGCACTCGATCTGCAGGCCATCGCGGATGTCGATGCCGGTCGGGCAGACCTGCACGCACATCGTGCAGTCAATGCAGTCGCCCAGCCCCAGCGCCTTGTAGTCGATGCCTTTCTTGCGCGGCCCACGGCTTTCGCCACGGCGCGGGTCGTAGGAAACGATCAGCGTGTCCTTGTCGAACATCACGCTCTGGAAGCGCGCATACGGGCACATGTAGATGCACACCTGCTCACGCAACCAGCCGGCATTGCCGTACGTGGCGAGGGTGAAAAAACCGACCCAGAAATACGACCAGCCATCGGCCTGACCGGTGAAGAATTCGATGACCAGTTCGCGGATCGGCGAGAAGTAGCCGACAAAGGTCATGCCGGTGACAAACCCGATCAGCAGCCACAGCGAGTGCTTGGCCAGCTTGCGCAGGAATTTGTTGGCACTCATCGGCGCCTTGTCGAGCTTGATGCGCTGGTTGCGGTCGCCTTCGGTGACCTTTTCGCACCACATGAAAATCCACGTCCACACACTCTGCGGGCAGGTATAACCACACCAGACGCGCCCGGCATAGACAGTGATGAAGAACAGGCCGAACGCGGCAATGATCAACAGCCCCGAGAGCAGGATGAAATCCTGTGGCCAGAATGTCGCGCCGAAGATGAAGAACTTGCGCTCCGGCAGGTTCCACCACACCGCCTGGTGACCGCCCCAGTTCAGCCACACCGTGCCGAAATACAGCAGAAACAACGCCGCACCACCGAGCATCCGCAGATTGCGGAACAGGCCGGTGAAGGCACGGGTGTAGATTTTTTCTCGTGAGGCATAAAGATCGACGCTGTTGTTCGCGTTCTTGCTCGGCGGCGTGACGTCGTGTACCGGAATCTGATTGCTCATCATTGCATCCCACGGCAGTGGAAAAATGCCTCGGTCGATACGTGCCAACCAAGGTCAAAAAGGGCTGTTGCAGTAGCGCGATGATACGCCTGCAGCTCTGGCTCAAGGGTGCGACCTTTGGTCGCGTTGGGTAAAAAATGCAGATGGTGTAGCGATTGCAGAAAAGCCTGATGCAGATCAATTGACTTGTTGAGTATGGCTGAGTTTTCGGCAGATGCAGGTAAAACGGCGGGTAGGGTTTTTGCAGCGATTTCGTGAAGGTATCACTTCGGCTAAATGTCTTTTTAGGGGGGAGTTGTCGTGAAGTTGCTTAATTAACTTGCAATGAAGTCGCGGTTTTATTGTTCTGGTTTTTCACATAGCTTTTGTCGGTGATCGTTTTTGGTTGCTGTTATTTCAATAAAGATAAAAGGAATTATATGAAGAGCATGTTCAAGGTTCGGCATGTCTGTGCGCTGTTATGGGTTTTCAGTTTAATGCCTGCAGTGGTGCTGGCTGAGCAAGATCCAAATCACATGATATTTGCGTCTGATCCGCAATATCCGTGGACGGAAAAAACGGACAGTGGTGAAGCTGAATCTGAGTCGGAAAAGGAAGCGCGTTCCCGCGCGCTGATCGAAAGCCAGTTTTCGGATATCGCAAACTTTCGCAAAAACTTCAGCATATCTCCGGAACATATTCCGATCATGATCAATGGCGATATAACGGCCTATGGGCATGGGTGGCAGCGGAGTTGGTTGCGACCGGTTTTGAATAAATACTTCGGTGGCAATGTCTTCTACGGCCTCGGTAATCACGACTATGAAAAGAATGATTGTTTTTCTGAAAGTTGTGCTGCAGGTAGTATTACCGATTTCGAAGAGCATCATCGTGGCAAAGTCGGAAATCTAGACCTGAATATAAGCGGTAGTCCGATTAACAGGCTGTTTTCTGGGAGTCTGGCCTACTCCATGGATGTTGGAGATGTACACCTTGTCCAGTTGCACAACGAGCCGACGTATTCGGTATGGATTTCACATTTCTTGAATCCGACGACGTTCGACATCAGGAATTCCCTGGACTGGCTGGAAAAGGATCTGAAGGCGGCGCGTGAGAAGGGACGGATTATTATCCTTAATATGCATAAGCCTTCTCGCTGGCAGGGTGACGATAAGCAGATCAAGCGATTCACAAAGATCATCGAGGATTACAATGTCACTGCGGTGTTCGCAGGCCATTTGCATACTAGAGCAGGGCGCTTCTGGTGGACGGAAAATTTCGGCAGTGTGCCAGTTTATCTGAGCGGTTCCGCTTCGCAGCAAACTTATCTGATCGCCAGCTTTTCCAAAGACCGGAAGAGTCTGGTCATCAGCAAGGTTGAGAATAATAACTGGCCGAGTCGGGTGGCGGTGGATACGATCCCCGTCAAGTAAGTACAGCAGACTTGCGCGCGAAGACATTCATATTTATCGAGTGTCTCAGGGCGTGAATTCCGCTCATGAAAAGGCCCCGCCAATTTGCATTGGCGAGGCCTTTCATACTTCAAGCGTTGGCCTTACTCGGCCTGCGCCTCTGGTGCTTTTTCCCCATGCGACAAGCTGTAGACATACGCTGCCAGCAAGTGAACCTTGTCGTTGCCTTGCAATTGTTCCTGCGCAGGCATCTGGCCCTGACGGCCGTAGCGGATGGTCTGCTGCAGTTGCGCGAAGCTCGAGCCGTAGATGAATGCGCCCGGATGGGTCAGGTCAGGCGCACCCATGGCCGGGGTGCCTTTACCAGCAGGGCCGTGGCAAGCCACGCAGTTGGCGGCGAAGAGTTTCTGGCCGTTGGCCGGGTCGGCCTTGGTGCCTTCCGGCAGTTTGCGCCCGTCGAGGTTGGTCACCACGAAGGCCGCTACGTCAGCCACGCCTTGCTCGCCGATCACTTCCGCCCATGCCGGCATCACCGCGTGGCGGCCGCCCATGATGGTGGTCTTGATGGTTTCCGGCTCACCGCCCCAGCGCCAGTCGGCGTCGGTCAGGTTGGGGAAGCCATAGGCGCCCTTGGCGTCGGAACCGTGGCACACCGAGCAGTTGGACGCGAACAGACGGCCGCCCATCTTCAGTGCTTGCGGATCCTTGGCGACTTCTTCGATCGGCATCGCCGCGAACTTGGCGAAAATCGGACCGAAGCGAGCGTCCGAACGGGCCATTTCCTTTTCCCACTCGTGGACGCCGGTCCAGCCGGTCTGGCCGTTGGCGAACGCGGTCTGCTTCTCGGTATCCAGATAGTTGTAGCCCGGCAGCAGACCTTTCCAGTTGCCCAGACCCGGGTACAGCACCAGATAACCCAGGGCAAAAATGATGGTGCCGACGAACAGCATGAACCACCATTTCGGCAGCGGGTTGTCGTACTCCTCGATCCCGTCGAAGGAGTGGCCGACCGTCTCGTCCGTCTGTTCGCTGCGCTGGCCCTTGCGGGTCGACAGCAGCAGCCAGGTCAGGGCGAAGATCGTACCGAGACTGAGGACTGTGACGTACAGACTCCAGAATGTAGTCATTCTTTGTTACTCCTAGAAGCTTGCTCGACGTGCTTGATGGCTTCGGGATCATCGGCAAAAGGCAGCATGGTCGCGTCGTCGAATTCCGACTTGCGCTTGGGGCTGAACACCCACAAGGCCAGACCGATGAAGGCCACCATCACGACCACGGTGCCCAGGCCTCGAATCATCCCGATATCCATCAGATTCACCGTTTGCTTTTGATGATGGTGCCCAGGCCTTGCAGATAGGCCACCAGCGCGTCCATTTCGGTTTTGCCCTTCACGGCATCCTGTGCACCGGCGATGTCTTCGTCGGTGTACGGCACGCCGAGGGTGCGCAAGACTTCCATTTTTTTCGCGGTTTCCTTGCCGTCGAGCTTGTTTTCCACGAGGAACGGGTAAGCCGGCATTTTCGACTCGGGGACCACGTTGCGCGGGTTATACAAGTGCGCACGTTGCCAGTCATCGGAGTAACGACCGCCCACGCGGGCCAGGTCCGGACCGGTACGTTTGGAACCCCACAGGAACGGGTGGTCCCAGACGCTTTCACCGGCAACCGAATAGTGGCCGTAGCGTTCGGTTTCAGCGCGGAACGGGCGGATCATCTGCGAGTGGCAGCCGACACAACCGTTGGCGATGTACACGTCGCGGCCTTCCAGTTCCAGCGCCGAGCGCGGCTTCATGCCCTCGACCGGCTTGTTGGTGACGTCCTGGAAGAACAGCGGAACGATTTGAGTCAGGCCACCGACGCTGACGGCGATGACCATGAAGAAGGCCAGCAGGCCAATATTCTTCTCGACAGCTTCATGCTTCATCAGTGAGCTCCAACGACGGCAATCTTGGCGGCGGCTTCGGCTTCAACCGGATCCGACGCACGAACGGTGCGGTACACGTTGTAAGCCATCAGCAGCATGCCGCTGGCAAAGAACGCACCGCCCAGCGCGCGGACGATGAAGCCCGGGTGGCTGGCCTGCAGCGCTTCGACGAACGAGTAGGTGAGGGTGCCGTCATCGTTGATTGCACGCCACATCAGGCCCTGGGTGATGCCGTTGACCCACATCGAGGCGATGTAGAGCACGGTACCGATGGTCGCAAGCCAGAAGTGCGCGTTGATCAGCCCGGTGCTGTGCATCTGCGCCCGGCCGAACAGTTTTGGAATCATGTGGTAGATCGCGCCGATCGAGATCATTGCTACCCAACCGAGGGCGCCGGCGTGTACGTGGCCGATGGTCCAGTCGGTGTAGTGCGAGAGCGAGTTGACGGTCTTGATCGCCATCATCGGCCCTTCGAAGGTCGACATGCCGTAGAACGCCAGCGATACCACGAGGAAGCGCAGGATCGGGTCGGTGCGCAACTTATGCCAGGCGCCCGACAAGGTCATCATGCCGTTGATCATGCCGCCCCAGCTTGGCGCCAGGAGGATGATCGACATCGCCATGCCCAGCGATTGTGCCCAGTCCGGCAGGGCGGTGTAGTGCAGGTGGTGCGGGCCGGCCCAGATATACAGGGTGATCAGCGCCCAGAAGTGCACGATCGACAGACGATAGGAGTAGATCGGGCGTTCGGCCTGTTTCGGCACGAAGTAGTACATCATCCCGAGGAAACCGGTGGTCAGGAAGAAGCCCACCGCGTTGTGGCCGTACCACCACTGGATCATCGCGTCAGTGGCACCGGAGTAGGCCGAATACGACTTGAACAGGCTGACTGGCAGCGACATGTGGTTGACGATGTGCAGCATCGCGGTGACGACGATGAATGCGCCGTAGAACCAGTTGCCGACATAGATGTGCTTGGTTTTGCGCTTGGTGATGGTGCCGAAGAACACCAGACCGTAAGTGACCCAGACAATCGCCAGCAGAATCGCGATCGGCCATTCCAGCTCGGCGTATTCCTTGGTGGTGGTGTAACCCAGCGGCAAGGTGATGATGGCGCCGACGATGACCGCTTGCCAGCCCCAGAAGGTGAAGGCAGCGAGGCTGTCGGAAATCAGTCGCGTCTGGCAGGTTCGCTGCACGACATAGTAGGAAGTGGCAAACAGTGCACAACCGCCGAAGGCGAAAATCACCAGGTTTGTGTGCAACGGGCGCAAGCGTCCAAAGCTCGTCCACGGCAGACCGAAGTTCAGTTCCGGCCAGACCAGTTGCGAGGCGATGAAGACACCGAGCCCCATGCCAAGGATCCCCCAGACCACCGTCATGATGGCGAACTGGCGGACTACCTTATAGTTATAAGCAGTCGGGCTGATTGCTGTGCTCATTCTAAGGTTCCACGGTTTGGGTATTTTTATAGGGATAAAATCGGCCGCAAGTATGTATAAAGCAGGGGGTCATTGCAACGCGCCATGACCTGGGTCAATGCTTTCCAACGCTGATTCTGCGGCCTTTCCATGCGCCGAGTAGGGTCAAAAATGGCCTCTGACAAAATGTCGCAGTGGGCGTGAAAAGCTCGCAATCCGGATCGCCGTCAACGGTGCCCGTTCACAGGTCGTGATCGGGAAATTGCGGGCAACCGGCGCAACAGCCGTTATCTACCTGCGTTTGCGGCGAATCCTTCAGCCGGTTCACGGCGCGCATCGTTCGGGATTGATCTGGAAACCGACTTCAGCCGGTCCGCTTCGATGAAGCGTAGACCCGAATCCGGGGTTCCGAAAGGAGAGGATCCAAGGGGTGCGACAATGCGTCGCAAAGGGGCGGGAAACTGCCGCAGCGAGAAAGCTGCGGCAGTGGTGCACGCAATTGTTATTTCTTGCTGTCTTCAGTTAACAGTTTTTCTGTGTTCAATCCGCGACTAAGGCTGTACACATAAGCGGCAAGCAATTGCACTTTATCGTTGCCCAGCAATTCGTTCTGCGCTGGCATATGCCCCTGACGACCATGGCGAATGGTCTGTTCCAGTTGGGTCAGGCTGGTGCCATAAATGAAGCCGGCCGGATGGGTCAGGTTTGGCGCGCCCATCGCCGCAGTGCCCTGGCCGGTGGCGCCATGACAGGCAACGCAAGTGGTGCTGAACGCCTGCTGCCCGGCTTGCAGATCCGCCTTGCTGTCGGCGGGTAGCGGCAGGCCGGCCAGTTCGTGGCGCACATACGCGGCAACGTTTTTCACCCCAGCCTCACCGAGCACTTCGCCCCAGGCCGGCATCGCCGCCATCCGCCCACCCATGATAGTGGTCTTGATCGTCTCGGCATCGCCGCCCCAGCGCCAGTCGCTGTCAGCAAGGTTAGGGAAGCCGAACGCACCCTTGGCATCCGAGCCGTGGCATACCGAGCAATTGGAGGCGAACAGACGACCGCCCATTTTCAGCGCCTGCGGATCCTTGGCCACTTCTTCCAGCGGCATCGCCGCGAATTTGGCGAAAATCGGCCCGAACCGGGCGTCGGCCTTGTTCATTTCCTTTTCCCATTCGTGCACGCCGGTCCAGCCATCCTCGTAACCGGGCAGGATGCCTTTCCAGTTGCCCAGGCCCGGATACAGAATCAGATAACCCACCGAGAACACCAGCGTGCCGGCGAACAGCATGAACCACCACTGCGGCAGCGGGTTGTCGTATTCCTCGATGCCGTCGAAGCTGTGGCCCATGGTCTGGTCGACGCTGCCCTTGGTCTCGCCCCTGCGCGTGCCGATCAGCAGCCAGGTCAGGCCGATCAGGCTGCCAATGGTCAGTACGCAGATCCACGTACTCCAGAAGGTGGTCATGGCCGGGTACTCCTTGTTTCAGGGGCTGAAATTGTTTCGGGTAGTGGTTCGTCGGCGAATGGCAGCAGGCGTGCTTCGGCGAATTCCGGCGTGCGCTTGCGGTTGAACACCCACAAGGTCAAACCGACGAAGGCGACGAACACCACGACCGTGCCGAGGCCGCGGATCAGGCCTGCACTCATTTCAATGACCATGGCTCACCTCTTGCTCTTGATTGCAGTGCCGAGCACTTGCAGATAGGAAACGAGGGCGTCCATTTCGGTCTTGCCCTTGAGGCTGGCGACCGCGCCGCTGATGTCGTCATCGGTGTACGGCACGCCGAGGGTGCGCATGGTTTTCAGCTTGGTTTCGGTGTGGCTGCTGTCGACCGCTTGGGTGACCAGCCACGGATAGGCCGGCATCTTCGACTCCGGCACGACGTTGCGCGGGTTGTACAAGTGCGCGCGGTGCCAGTCATCCGAGTAGCGCGCGCCGACCCGGGCGAGGTCAGGACCGGTACGTTTCGAACCCCACAGGAACGGGTGGTCCCAAACGCTTTCGCCCGCAACCGAGTAGTGCCCGTAGCGTTCGGTTTCAGCGCGGAACGGGCGGATCATCTGCGAGTGGCAACCGACGCAGCCTTCGCGGATGTAGATGTCGCGGCCTTCCAGTTGCAGCGCGGTGTAGGGCTTCATGCCTTCCACCGGTTTGTTGGTGACGTCCTGGAAGAACAGCGGGACGATCTGGGTCAGGCCGCCGATGCTCACGGCGAACACCATCAGCAGCATCAGCAGGCCGACGTTCTTTTCAATCGTTTCGTGTTTCATGGCGGACTCCTCAGGCCATCTGCGCGGCAGCAACGACATCAGCAGGCTGCGAGGCCCGCACGGTGCGCCAGGTGTTGTAAGCCATCAGCAACATGCCGCTGAGGAAAATCGCCCCGCCGACCAGTCGCACGACAAAGCCCGGATGGCTGGCCACCAGGGTTTCGACGAATGAGTAAGTCAGCGTGCCGTCCTCGTTCACCGCGCGCCACATCAGACCCTGGGCGATGCCGTTGACCCACATCGAAGCGATGTAGAGCACGGTGCCGATGGTCGCCAGCCAGAAGTGCGCGTTGATCAAACCGACGCTGTGCATCTGCGCTTTGCCGAAGATTTTCGGGATCATGTGATACAGCGCGCCGATGGAAATCATCGCCACCCAGCCGAGGGCGCCGGCGTGAACGTGGCCTATGGTCCAGTCGGTGTAGTGGGAGAGGGCGTTGACGGTCTTGATGGCCATCATCGGCCCTTCGAAGGTCGACATGCCGTAGAACGCCAGCGACACTACGAGGAAACGCAGGATCGGGTCGCTGCGCAACTTATGCCAGGCGCCCGAGAGGGTCATCATGCCGTTGATCATGCCGCCCCAGCTCGGTGCCAGCAGGATCAGCGACATCACCATGCCCAGCGATTGCGCCCAGTCCGGCAGCGCGGTGTAGTGCAAGTGGTGCGGGCCGGCCCAGATGTACAGGGTAATCAGCGCCCAGAAGTGCACGATCGACAGGCGATAGGAATACACCGGACGCTCGGCCTGTTTCGGCACGAAGTAATACATCATGCCGAGGAAGCCGGCGGTGAGGAAAAAGCCCACAGCGTTGTGGCCGTACCACCATTGCACCATCGCGTCGGTTGCACCGGCGTACACCGAGTAGGACTTGGTGAAACTCACCGGCAACTCAAGGTTGTTGACGATGTGCAGGATCGCCACGGTGATGATGAACGCGCCGAAAAACCAGTTGCCCACATAAATGTGTTTGGTTTTGCGCTGCATGATCGTGCCGAAGAACACGATGGCGTAGGCGACCCAGACGATGGTGATCAGGATGTCGATCGGCCATTCCAGTTCGGCGTATTCCTTGGAACTGGTGTAACCCAGCGGCAGGCTGATCGCCGCCAACAGGATCACCAGCTGCCAGCCCCAGAAGCAGAACGCGGCGATTTGCGGCGCGAACAATTGTGTCTGGCAGGTGCGTTGCACCGAATAGAAAGAACTGGCGAACAGCGCGCAGCCACCAAAGGCGAAGATCACCGCGTTGGTGTGCAGCGGGCGCAGACGGCCGAAACTGGTCCAGGGCAAATTGAAGTTGAGTTCCGGCCAGACCAATTGCGCCGCGAGAAAAACCCCGAGGCCCATGCCGACGATGCCCCACACCACCGTCATAATGGCGAATTGGCGGACCACCTTGTAGTTGTAGGCGGTACTGATAGAAGTGTTCATGGTTCCCCATCCACGGTTCAGCCGAAGTGAGCGCGCAAACGGCGCGAATCCTTCGCCTGGAGTTATAGGCAGACTAAAAGCGAGGCAAGCATGGACAAACAGCACAAGGCCAGTATTGACGGGGATCAATGGGCGCAGTGTGTGCTCGATCATGGATGGTTGTGGGATGCCGCTGTTGGTGAGGCTTCAGCAACGCTGATTCTGGCCCACGGGGCGGGGGCGCCGATGGATAGCGACTGGATGAACGACATGGCTGGGCGCCTTGCCGGGCTTGGGGTCAACGTGTTGCGCTTTGAGTTTCCGTATATGGCGCAGCGGCGGGTGGATGGGGTGAAGCGGCCGCCGAATCCTGCGCCGAAACTGTTGGATTGCTGGCGGGAGGTGTTTGCGCTTGTGCGGCGTCATGTCGCTGGGGTTTTGGCGGTTGGCGGCAAGTCGATGGGCGGGCGGATGGCGAGTCTGGTGGCGGATGAGTTGGGGGTGGATGTGTTGGTGTGTCTGGGGTATCCGTTTTATGCGGTGGGGAAGCCGGAGAAGCCGCGGGTTGAGCATTTGGCTGGGTTGAAGGCGCGGACGTTGATTGTGCAGGGGGAGCGGGATGCTCTGGGGAATCGCGAGGCGGTTGAGGGGTATTCGTTAGCGCCGGGGATTGAGGTGTTTTGGTTGGTGGCGGGGGATCATGATTTGAAGCCGTTGAAGGTTTCTGGGTTTACGCATTCCGATCATTTGGCGGGTGCTGCGCAGAAGGTGGCTGAATTTCTCCGTGACTGATTTTGAGTCGGGCCGGGGTTTTGCGCTGCATGAAGGTCGGCTCCCTTTCCCCCTCGCCCCCTTGGGTAGAGGGTTGGGGTGAGTGGGTTAGCTTTTGATCTTGCTCTTGGGGGCATATCCGTTGCTTCGGGAGCTGCGGCTGGCGGTTTCGCCTGACGGCGACTTACTTTTTTACAAGCGCCAAAAAAAGTAAGCAAAAAACGCTAGCTCCTACGTTCGGCCCTCGCAAGCTCGGGTTCCTTCGCTCCGGGATCGATCCGGGCGCAGCGGCTCCGGTTTGCTTCGCTGCACCTCCTTCCGCTGTGTCTGGCTGCGCCAGACGGTCGCTACGCTCCCACCCCCGGATCAATCCCTCCACTCAGCCTTCCGACGTCGCCGGTGGATCAAGATCAAGAGCACTCGAGCTTGCGCTCATTGTTGAGTGGTGCGGCTTTACCGCGGGCAGCTGCGCTGTTTTGCTTTTCTGTGGGAGCGAGCTTGCTCGCGAAGGCGGCCTGACAGCCGACCACTATCTACCGGCCGGACTCAATCCCTGTGGGAGCTGGCTTGCCAGCGATGGCAGCCTCCAAGTCGACCAATCCCCCACTGATATACCCGATCCAAATGTGGGAGCGAGCCTGCTCGCGAAAGCTCTCTTCCAGACGACCTCAAACCACCTGACTGTCAGAGGCAATCCCTGCACTTAAACATCATCAAATACCCACGTTTAAACTACACGACCCGTTACGCCATCCCGGCTACAACTCCTTGCGCCATTGCCTACGCCTACGCCAGAATCCGCCGGCTTACGCGCTATGAGGTTGGCTATATCGTTTCTCGGTCACTGACAAAAAGCAGTGATCGGGTTTGGTAGCCCGTCTGTAATGGCCGTATGTCTACGCCTTCAGACCGTCCTTTTTTTGGGGGCTCGGTTTATATGGTGGTCATGCGTGGGGCTCGTTCGCGGGCGCCGGGTTCCTATTGCAGCCGGTCTACCAACCCGCGTATGGCCGCCACCCTCGTTTGGTAGCGAAGGTGATGGCTCCTTGAATCTGCAATAGGAGTTTCATCATGTTCAAAGTCACCCCCAACCCGCCACCCTCCCACGACCGCGCACTCGACCTGCAAAAAATCCAGGAAGCCACCGACCGCGCCCTCGATTACTACCTCAAACCTGAAGACCTGGCAGCCCCGCCAAGTTCGCCAAAATACCGCCTCATCTATGTTGTCGACCCCACGCTGGATGACGAAACCCTGTTGGTCGAAGCCTGCGAGTCGCTTTCATACGCGCATGCCATGGCCGGTAACATTGCCAACTCGATAGGCGGCCCGGAACGCAAACCACTGCTGGCGCTGCAACAGGTGATCATGCTCAACGAACTGTTGGTCAATCGACTGCTGGATAAGCTGAAGTTGCCTCAATAAGTTCGCTGGCTTTTATGGCCTCTTCGCGAGCAGGCTCGCTCCCACAGGGGATTGTCGTCGGACACAATTCTGTGATCCCACTACGTTCCGAAGTGGGAGCGAGCCCTGCTCGCGAGGGTGATTTGCCGAGCACTATCAATTTCAGACAGTCAATAAAAAAACTGAAGCTTTTACCTGGTTTTGCAGGCTCAAATGATCTCAGCTGCCACAGCTCTTACGGATGATCGGTATGGACGGTGCGCAGGTAGCGATCTTTCGCTTGTTGCTCATCTCGATCAGCTCTTTGAATCACAAATCATCCAGATCGGGAAAGAAAATCCTGCCTAGTGCCCAGGGTTCAACGATTTCACAATGCACGGTACGCAAAAATGACCCCCACTCGCTTCGGTTATGGGCATCCGGGCCGGTGATCGTCAGTAGCAAGTACTCATCCCGAAAAGAGTCATAGGCATAAATCAGCCAAAAGTCATTGTCAGCATCATTTATCAATGCTGTCCGGTAATACTGACGATTGATTTTTGCCCATCGAGCCTGCAGTGCCTGTGTACTGGCAAGGTGGATATGGTGCATGTCGTTCAGATCGAGTCGTTCATCCCGTCCGAAAATGGCAGGTAATTCATCGCAGATTTTGTAGTTGTAGAAGTGTGCAGCGAAGTTTTGCCAGTTATTGATTCGTTCAAAAAGTGCAGAGATTTTGATTGCTGGCATTCAGGCCTACTTTGTGATCGGTAGCCTGCCAGTGATCACAAATTTATCGAACACTTTCTGCCCATCACGCGCGGCTTGCCGAACATCGAGGAATGTCAGTTCTTCACGAACTTCCTTTTTGCTGGGTTTGTCGGTTTTTCGAGTGGTGGCCATCGGAGCCTCCGAAGGATGTGTATTCATGCTGACCAGCTTATGTGAATAAGTTTTGACCGGCAAACGATAGAACCTAGCCTCAGCGAGCATCAGTCGGCTCGTTCTGGCGCAGTTGTAGGCAGTATCTGTTTTGCTTGAGCGAGATCGACGTCGGCATAGAAGGCCTCTTCGCGAGCAGGCTCGCTCCCACAGGGGATTGTCGTCGGACACAAAACTGTGGTCCCAAGCAGTTCCAATATGTGAGCGAGCTTGTTCGCGAAAGCGGTCTGCCAAGTACCATCACTTTCAGACAAGCAACAAAAACCCGGAAGCTCACGCCATCCGGGTTTTTTCATTCCAGCCTTCCAGTCAGCGGTTAAACCGCGCCACCAACGAATACTGCGTGTTGGCCGTCTTCGTCAGCTCTTCACTGAGCAACGCCGAGTTATGCGCCTGTTCCGAGGTCTGATCCGCCAGTTCCGAGATATTGCTGATGTTGCGGCTGATTTCTTCAGCCACGGCACTTTGCTCTTCCGTCGCCGCCGCGATCTGCGTGGTCATGTCGGTGATGTTGGCTACCGCTTCGCTGATGCCGACCAACGCCTGGTCGGCTTCCAGTACCCGCGCCACGCCTTCTTCGGCCTGGCGATGCCCGGCTTCCATGGTTTGCACGGCGCTCGACGCTGTCTGTTGCAGCTTGGCGATCAGGGCATGGATCTGCCCGGTGGATTCGCTGGTGCGTTGCGCCAGTTGGCGTACTTCGTCAGCCACCACGGCGAAACCACGGCCCATCTCGCCAGCACGCGCCGCTTCGATGGCGGCGTTGAGGGCGAGCAGGTTGGTCTGGTCGGCGATGCCTTTGATCACGTCGACCACGCCGCCGATTTCGTCGCTGTCCTTGGCCAGTTGCGTCACGGTCAGGCCGGTTTCACCGACGACGACGGACAGCCGCTGGATCGCTTCGCGGGTTTCGCCGGCGATGTCGCGGCCGCGGCCGGTCAGGCGGTTGGCTTCCTGGGTGGCGTCAGCGGTGCGCTGTACGTGGCTGGCGACTTCCTGGGTGGTGGCGGCCATCTGGTTGACGGCGGTGGCGACCTGTTCGGTTTCCACGCGCTGGCGTTCCAGGCCGGTCGAGCTGTTGTGCGCCAGGGCGTCGGACTGCTTGGCCTGATCGGTCAGGTGTTCGGCGGTGTCCTGCAAGCGGGTCAGGCAGGTTTTCAGGCGCGCTTCCTGGCTGAGGATCGACATCTCCAGACGCGCCTGCGCGCCACGGCTGTCGGTGTACATCTGCGCGATCAGCGGGTCAGAGGTGGTCTGCTCGGCCAGGCGCAGCAGGCGCTTGAGGCCACGTTGCTGCCATTGCAGGCCCATCAGGCCCAGCGGCACCGACAGACCGGCGGCAAGGGCGAAGCCCCACTGCGAGTTCAGCGTCGCGCCGATCATGAAGCTCAGTTGGCTGACCAGAATGAACGGCAGCCAATCCTGCAGAATCGGCAGCCATTTGTCCGTCGAAGGAATCGCCGACTTGCCCTGGTTGATGCGTTGGTAAAGCGCTTCGGCGCGGCGGATCTGTTCGGCGGTGGGCTTGACGCGCACCGACTCGTAGCCGACCACCTGGCTGCCATCAAACACCGGCGTGACGTAGGCGTTAACCCAGTAGTGGTCACCGGATTTGCAGCGATTCTTGACGATGCCCATCCATGGCAAGCCTTGTTTCAATGTGCCCCACATGTGCGAGAACACCGCCGACGGCACGTCAGGGTGACGGACCAGATTGTGCGGCGCCCGGATCAGTTCCTCCCGCGAAAACCCGCTGATTTCAACGAACGCGTCGTTGCAGTAGGTGATCACGCCCTTGGCATCGGTGGTGGAAATCAACCGTTGCTGAGCTGGAAAGGTCCGCTCGCGTTGTGTAATGGGCTGGTTGTTACGCATGGTTTTTCAATCCGCAAGGCTTTGAAAGGTTGTCGGCGCTGACAGGTTTTTATTGAAGTTTTTTTTCAGATTCAAGTACGCCGTCGCAAAACCGCGCTTGCGTCAACTGGCCAGCATCGGATAGGTGAACAGGCCGAAGTGCAACAGGTTCAGGCCGAAATGGGTGGCGATCGCCGCGCCCAGTCCGCCGAAACGGTAGGCCAGACCATAGCCGACCCCGGCCAGTCCCGCCAGCAACACCCAGGTCCAGCCAGCACCGGCATGCACCAGACCAAATAGCAGCGAGGCCAACAGCAGCGCGAGATTATCGCCGTAGGGCAGGTGCTTGAGGCGACGGCTTAGCCCGCCCTGTATATAGCCGCGAAACAGCGCTTCCTCGACCAGCGTCACCAGCAACAGATTGTTCAGCACCCACAGCCAGGCCTGATCCGGCCACTTCGGCGCCCAGGCGATTACACCGAGCAACAACGCGCCGCCGAGGGCGAGAATTGCGCACAGTGTCAGGGCAAGGGCGGTGGCATAGACCGTCAGGCGCAACGACCGCCGCGCGACAATCCACGGACAAACCAGCAGCAACCAGAAGCCCACCAGCGGTTTGTCGAGGTTAAAGTACATCGCGAACGGCACGGCGTTGTCAGTGAAACGTTGCGGATTGATCACCCGGCCGTTGGCGAAGCCCGGCAGCCAGTGCAGCGCAAGTGCCACGGCCAGAACAATGAACAGGCCATGGCCGAGCCAGCGCGCAAACGGTACTTGTTGCTGGCGCACGGCGAACGCGGCGAACAGCAAAAGCCCCACGGAGATCAATGCCAGCCAACCGAGTTGGCCGTAGCTCAGGGCCAATCCGTAACCGAGGCCGAGCAGCGCGAGATAGAGCCAGGGCAGCGCCTTCATCGAAAGTCCTTGTGCGAAATTCTGGAAGGGGCTTTCTACACGGGCGAGGGAGGTGGGACAAGTGAAGGTGTGGCAGTCATGCCCGACACAAATCAAATGTGGGAGCGAGCCTGCTCGCGAAAGCGGTTTTGCAGATGACGTCACTGGCGACTGACACTCCGCTTTCGCGAGCAGGCTCGCTCCCACAGGTTTTGCATTCGGCTGAAGATCAGCGCAGGCCCAGTTTGGCGGCCGCGCGTTCGGTAATCTCGGTGCGCAGCTTCAACGAAGGCGCCGCGCGCAACCGCGCTTCATCGACCACCGCACTTGGCGCCACATCCGGACTGCCGGCATTGAACGGCGGTGCCGGGGCATATTCCAGTTGCAACTGCACCAGTTGCGCCGTGTCGGCATCGACCAGTTCCGCCGCGAGCACCAAGGCAAAATCGATCCCGGCGGTGATCCCGCCGCCGGTAAAAAGATTGCCGTCGCGCACCACCCGATCCTTCACCGCAATTGCTCCCAGCGTCGGCAGCAACTGGTGATACGCCCAATGCGTGGTCGCCCGCTTGCCCTGCAACAGACCCGCCGCGCCGAGCACCAGCGAGCCGGTGCACACCGAGGTCACATAACGTGCCTGCGCGGCCTGGCGTTTGATGAAATCCAGCGTCTGCTGGTCTTCCATCAACGGCCCGACGCCGCCACCGCCTGGCACGCAGATCACATCCAGATCCGGGCAATCGTCGAACGTCGTGGTCGGTTTCAGCAGCAGGCCGGTGCTGGACGTCACCGGCATCAGGTCCTTCCAGACCAGATGCACCTGCACACCGGGCAACGAGGCGAGCACGTCGTAAGGGCCGGTCAGGTCGAGTTGCTGAACCTGCGGGAATAACAGAAAACCGATCTGCAGCGTCATCGTTGTGGCTCCGTTGAAAGAAGTGGACGACTGCACTGTAGGCGCGTAGGTTCTGGCGCATACGCCAATCACCCCACGAATTACGCCAAATGCCTAAAGCCATTCACGTCCTCGCGTTTGCCAACATGCAGATTCTCGATGTCACCGGGCCGTTGCAGGTGTTCGCCTCGGCCAACGATCTGGCCCGCCAGCGCGGAATGTCGGTGCCGTATGCGCCGAGCGTGATCGCCAGCGGCGGCGGGGCGGTGATGTCATCGGCGGGTCTGGCGGTGCTGGCCGAACCGTTGCCGCAAACGCCCAGCGATACCTTGATCATCGCCGGCGGCTGGGGCATTTATCCCGCCGCCGAAGACCCACAACTGGTCGACTGGGTGCGCGAGCACGGCACTCATTGCCGGCGCGTGGCTTCAGTATGCACCGGGGCCTTTCTGCTCGCCGCCAGCGGCTGGCTCGATGGCCGCCGCGTGGTCACCCACTGGACGCGCTGCGAGCAATTGGCCGCGCAACATCCCAATCTGCGCGTCGAGGCCAACCCGATCTTCATCAACGACGGCCCGGTATGGACTTCTGCCGGGGTCACGGCCGGTATCGATCTGGCGCTGGCCATGGTCGAAGAAGACCTCGGCCGCGACATCGCCCTCGACGTCGCCCGGCACTTGGTGGTGTTCCTGAAACGCCCGGGCGGGCAGTCGCAATTCAGCGTGACGCTGTCGCTGCAACAACAGGGCAACCGCTTCGATGAACTGCACGCCTGGATCGCCGAAAACCTGACCTGCGACCTCGGCATCCCGACCCTCGCCGAACAGGCCGGCATGAGCGAACGCAGCTTCATCCGCCACTACCGCGCCAACACCGGCCAGACCCCGGCGCGGGCGATCGAACTGATCCGCGTCGAAACCGCTCGGCGACTGCTCAGCGATACCGGCCTGCCGGTGAAACGCATCGCCGCCAATTGCGGGTTTGGCAGTGAAGAGACGCTGCGGCGCAGTTTTCTCCGAGCGATTGGCGTGACACCGCAGGCTTATCGCGAGCGCTTTTCGGTCAGCGTTGCAACAGATCCAGTATTGCCTTGAGGGTTTCCTGCGGCGCTTCTTCGGGAAGGTTGTGGCCGACACCCGCCAGCACGCGCCGCTCATAGAAGCCGCTGAAATGCCCGGCATCTTCATCAATCAGCGAAGGCGGGCCGACGCCATCGTCGGCACCGCACAG
Organism: Pseudomonas sp. 14A; assembly: GCF_018132745.1. Classification (NCBI taxonomy): domain Bacteria; kingdom Pseudomonadati; phylum Pseudomonadota; class Gammaproteobacteria; order Pseudomonadales; family Pseudomonadaceae; genus Pseudomonas; species Pseudomonas sp. 14A. The sequence goes on from NZ_JAGRQJ010000009.1 coordinate 113,357, forward strand.
CGAAATGCTCGGTACGCTGATCACCGGCTGTATGGCCAGCGCTTCTTCCATCCACTCCAGGGCCGGATCCCCCGAGGCATACCCGAAGCGATGCCGATAGGAATGAATCACCACGTCGACAAAATCAGGATTATCAAAAGCGCCAGCGGTCAGCGGGTAGCGTTCATCCTTGCGCGCCCATGTCGGTGACCACAGCCGCCAGAGCAACTGGCACAACTCCCGGCGATTCTGCCTCAGACCCTCGGCGCCACGGGGCGTGTGGAAATAGTACTGATACCAGAGCCGATGCTCGTCTTCGGGCTCCAACGGCTGATGCGCATGGGCGATGTCCTGCACCAGGTAGCCGTCGCCGCTGACCAGCCCGCGCACACGCGCCGGAAACAATGCCGCGACAATGCAGGCCGCCCGACCGCCCCAGTCATAGCCGCAAAGCATGGCTTGTTCGATGCCCAGCGCGTCCATCAGATCGAGCAGGTCCTGCGCCATCGCAGCTTGCTGGCCGGAGCGCAGGGTTTGCGCACTGTTGAACCGGGTCGGCCCGTAACCGCGCAAGTACGGCACGATGACGCGATAGCCTTGCGCGGCCAGCGCCGGGGCGACTTCGTCGAAGGCACGCGGCGAGTAGGGGAAGCCGTGGAGCAGAATCACCGAGTCGCCGCCGGCAGGGCCATGCTGTTCGTAGGCGATGGTCAGAAAAGGGGTGAGGACTGACTGAATCATGACTGACAACTCCGTGCAAACGTCTTCCAAACCCTAGACCATCGGATAGACTGCGCAGCTCATTCTGTCGACTGGCTTCAAGGACGATACATGTCACTCAAACTGCTGCTTGTTGTGTTGGGACTTGTCGTGATGCTGACCGGTTGCGCATCGCCGCCACCGGCACTGCCGGACACCCCGCAGCGCCGTGAACTGATGGAACGCATGTTTGCCAAGTCGACGATCATGCTGTCCTTCAAGGAGTTGGACGCACGATCCGCCGCCGCGCCGGGCGAACCGCAACGCCAGCTCAGCGCCGATGAGGCATTGGCCAGACACAAGAAACAAATGAATGTCGACCTGCCGGCGGCGTACTGGGAGCAGCGCCGGGCAAACCTCGCGCAACTTATCGATGCCAGAGCAAAAGGTGAAGCCATCGGTCTGGCGGCATACAAGCAAAAGTACTTCGAGCAATTGTCCCAGGCACCGACGCCGATGCTCGCGGCGCTGGCCAATGCGCCGAGGATGGACGCGCTGGCAGAGTTTCCATTGGTGCTGCCCAATGATCATCAGCTCAGTTACTTCTACCTGATGACCGTTGCGGATGAAACGTTTTGGGAAATCGAGCAGTTCTACCAGCACATGGCCGATCTGGACGCCCAGTACGGCGTCTGTGCCCTGTACCCGGATTGCTACCACCCGGACTTCCGCACGGCTAAGCCTCAAGCTCCGCGATCTGATTGAAATACTTCGTCCGATCCGGGGTAAACGTCACCTTCATCTTCGTCCGCGAACACACCAGCGAACGCTCCTGCGCCAGATCAATATCCAGATCCTCACCGCGCAGACCCTGCCACTGCGCCAGATATTTCAGTGAGCCGTACTTCTCGTTTTTCTTCAGGCTGCGACTGACGCCACCCTTCCAGCCCAGCACTGGCAATTCATCGGCCAGGCAGCGCTGGGCCAGTTCGGGAAAGCGTTCGGCGCGCTGGCGGCCGATTTCCCAGCATTTGATCAGGCCCTGGTCGCCGTCTTCCCAGAGCTGGGTGCGGGTCAGGCCGGTGCGAAGAGGGGATTCGATGCTGCGCTGGACGTGGTGAGGCATTCCGGTTCCTTGAATTCGGGGGTGGTTGGACAGCTCCGCTGTGCCCGTAGAAGATCAAAAGCGCCTCACCCTAGCCCTCTCCCGGAGGGAGAGGGGACTGACTGAGGTAATGGCTTCATATCGACCGTTGCGTTGGATGGTAGGTGTGGATGTAACGGCTGGCAACAAGGTATTTCGGCGTGTAAGCACACGTTGCGGCAAGCGTTTCAACCTGACGTGAGTGGTGTTTGTAGGCGCAGTTTTTACACAGACTGTCGCCAGACGTAACCGCCGCGCAGGTTTCACGTTGGGCATGGGCCTGTACCCGTTGGCTGGCGGGCAGGCCCGTTGTGGAAAAATCCCGTCCAGTCAGGGATCGGTCTGACATGCGCTGACGAAAAAACAGCGCTATGGCTGCCAGGAACTCTTCTCCCCGCTCAATTTGCGATCAAGAAAACTCGCTGCACTGATCAACGCCAGATGCGTCAGCGCTTGCGGTGTGTTGCCCAAATGCCGGCCATGGCTGTCGAACTCTTCGGCATACAGTCCCAGCGGATTGGCGTATCGCAGCAACTGCTCGAACTCCAGATGGGCTTTTTCCACCTGACCAGCCCGGGCCAGGCATTCGACGTACCAGAACGAGCAGGCGGCGAACGCGCCTTCGGTGCCGCTGAGGCCATCGATGTTGGCGTCTTCGTTGCGATAGCGATAGACCATGCCGTCGCGCACCAGGGTTTTTTCGATCGCTTCCAGAGTCGACAGCCAGCGCGGATCCTTGGCGCTGACGAAACGCACCAGCGGCATCAGCAGCATCGAGCCATCCAGTGCGGTACCGCCCTTGTACTGGACGAAATGCCCGCGTTCTTCGTCCCAGAAGTTGTCCCAGATGTCGGCGTAGATCGCTTGGCGTGTCTGATCCCAACGGGCGAACGGCGCCGGCAGCGAACGCTTGGAAGCCAGCCGGATGGCGCGGTCCAGCGCCACCCAGCACATCAGCCGCGAGTGCAGGAAATGATGGGTTTCACCGCGCATTTCCCAGATGCCGACATCTTCGTTCTGCCAGTTCTCACAGACCTGATCGACCACTTCGCCGACGTGCCGCCAGCCTTCGTGGGAAATCGCATCACCGTACTTGTTGACCAGATACACCGCATCCATCAGCTCGCCGAAGATGTCCAGCTGGATCTGATCATAAGCACCATTGCCAATGCGCACCGGTTGCGCACCGCCGTGACCGGACAGGTGCGTGAGTTCGGTTTCCGGCAATTCCTGCTGACCGTCGATGGCATAGAGGATGTTGAGTTTCATCGGTTTGCCGCAGCAATCGCTGACTCGCCCGCGTAGCCATTGCATGTAGTGATTGGCCTCATCGACGAAGCCCAGGCGCATGAACGCGTAAACGGTGAACGAGGCATCGCGGATCCACGTGTAGCGGTAATCCCAATTGCGCTCGCCGCCGGGAGTTTCCGGCAGGCCGAAAGTGGCAGCGGCGAGAATCGCACCTTGGCGACGCGAGGTCAGCAGTTTCAGGGCGAGGGCGGAACGGTTGACCATTTCCCGCCAGCGTCCGCGATAGTTGGATTGGCCGATCCAGCCACGCCAGTACTTCAAGGTACGCTCCATGCACAATTCGGCGGCACCCTCGGCAAAGCGCGGGTCGTCGCTGCCGCCGAGCATGAACGCGGCGCTTTCGTTGTGCTCGAGGGTAAATTGCGCGACGGCCGCTTGCGCATCGATCTGCAGCGCCTGATCTGAAGCCAGGCGTATCGACGGCTGGCCAGCGGCGTGGAACGTCACGTCCTGTGCGTCCATCTCGGCCCGGGTGTCGGCACGACCATAGTCGTGGCGCACCGCGCAACGCAGGTTGAACGTCGCCGAGCCGCTGACCACGCGCACCCGGCGCATCAGCAGGGGCAGGGCGTCGACATCGTCGCCGATCGGCAACAGGTCGGTGATTTCCACCACCGCGTGTTCACTCAGCCAACGGGTCTGCAAAACGTTGGTGTCGGGCAGGTAAATCTGTTCGCGGCGCGCATCGGGCAAGTCCGGCGCGAGCTGGAAAATCCCTGCTTCAGGTGTGTCGAGCAACGAGCAGAAGATCGTCGGGCTGTCGAACTCCGGCCAGCAGAAAAAATCCACGCTGCCTTTATCGTTGACTAGAGCGGCGCTGCGCATGTCGCCGATGATGCCGTGGGCACCGATGGGACTTTGTTGTTCCATTTCAGCCTCAGCCATTGCCGCGAAACTCCGGATAGAGGCTCATCCCGCCATCAATGAACAGGGTGGTGCCGACGATGTAATCGGACAAATCGGAAGCGAGGAAAACCACTGCGTTGGCAACATCCTCGACATCGCCAATGCGTCCGTAGGGAATCAGCTCAAGAAGTTTGTCGCCGGCCGCGCCTTCAGTGGCTTCGGTGTTGATGGCTGTGCTGATCGCACCGGGCGCGATGCTGTTGATGCGGATGCGCTGGTGGCTGACTTCCTGGGCGAGGCTCTGCATCAACTGATCGACGCCGCCCTTGGACGCCGCGTAATTGACATGCCCGGCCCATGGAATGCGCTGGTGCACCGAACTCATGTGAATGATCTTGCCCGCCGCGCGCGACACGCCTTCGCGCACGCCCTGACGCTGGAAAATCCGCAACGCCGCCCGCGCGCAAAGGAACTGCCCGGTGAGGTTGACGCCGATTACCGTGTTCCAGTCGTCGAGCGTCATGTCCACGGCAGCGGCGTCTTTTTGCAGACCGGAGTTGGCCACCAGAATGTCCAGCGAGCCGAAGGCTTCGACGGTCTTGGCGAACAGTCGCTCGACCTCGTCCTCTTTCGAAACATCCGCGCCGATGGCGAGGGCCTTGCCGCCTTCGGCGTTGATTTGCGCAGCCAGTTCTTCGGCGGGTTTGGCGCTGCTGTTGTAATTGATCACGACCGCAGCGCCGGCGGCGGCCAGTGCTTTGGCGGCAGCATGGCCGATGCCGGAGCTGGCGCCAGTGACCAGCGCCACCTGATGAGCGAGGGAAATCTGCATGACGATTCACGCCTTGGTTCAAGAGACTTAAGTAGCTGACTGATGGCCTGCGGCGAGAGTTCATCTGCAACCATGAAAAGTTCGCCAGCGTCAGACCTGATAGCGGCCACTGCTGCGATGCCATTCGACGTTGCCGGCCAGCCAGCTCTTGATTCCGCGCAGATAGCGTTTGAGCAGCGGCGAGGCGTGCGGCAATACCGCCCGTTCCGCCGCCTCATACAGATGCATGATGTCATCGTGAACGGCAGCGCTTTGCGCCATGGCCTGCGCGGGGGAGCAGCCCTGTTCCTGGATCAGCAACATAGGCAGATTGAAATCGCCGATACCGGCCTGCTGTTCCTTCAGCGCGGAAAAAAGATCATTGGCAATGATCGTGGCGCTGGCGGCCAGCGTCGTGACCTTGCGCACCTCGGGTGCGCTGTAGACATTGGCGGGCAATTCATACCCACCGATGATGTCGATCAGCGACAGGCACGGCAGGAAACTGTTGACCTGACGCTGAGCGAGATATTCCCAGAGCGCGGGCGTGAGCCCTTCGATCCGCCAGGCCGCTTCGGCGGTCATGGTGACGAACATGGCAATGATTTCATGGCGTACGCGGGCAACCTGCGCCGCTGTTGCAAAAGTCTCGACCCGCCTCAGATAGGCCCGCAGTGCGACCAGCACCGGATCGCCGCTCAAGGCCTGCTCGAGCCCCGGGCGGAACCGTGCGCTCAGGTAAACCGGCTCCAGCGCCGCCAGCGCCAGGGAAAGGCGCGGCCCGACCATTCTGGGTTCGGAGCCGGTTCGCTCATCGTCGCAGTAGTAATCGTCCACGGCGAACAGCGCGGCGAAACATTGCGCCGCGAGCAGCAGCCGATCCGGCTCATCGGTGTCGGTATGACACAGCATGGCGAAGCGACCGAAACCCATGGCGCGGACCTTGTCGTGCCGACCCGGGAAAATCCCCACCCGCTCGATCCACGGCATCAGCCGATCATCCACCTGAGCCGCCAGCGCGACGTCGTTGCGAAATGGCGCCAGGCCATACAGGGCGGGCACGGCCCACGGCGCCTTTTGCGCTTCGGGTGAGACGAGCATTGACGATTCGTCCATGACGAGACTCCTGAGTGCGTTTACAGGGTTCCACGGTGATACGCGAAGATCCAAGGCCTCATCAGAGCGCAAACGACAAGGAAGCGCACCTGTCAGGTCTGACAGGTCAGCGTTGGTTTTCGACCAATGGTCATCGTTGTTCAGCACTGGAAAGATCAGGGGCTTTCACATTCCACCAACAATTGCGCGCTTCCACGGCATTCAAGCCTATGGCAACTTGGCCGCCCCTGATGAGGCTGCAATCGATGGCAAACCCCTACCGCGAATTGTTCACCGCCCCCGGTGCCCGTGCGTTTGTGCTGGCCGGGATGCTGGCGCGCATGCCGATTTCCATGACCGGCATCGGCCTGATCACCATGCTTGCGCAGTTGAACGGCGGTTATGCGCTGGCGGGGGCGGTGGCGGCGACGTTTGCCTTGGCCACGGCGTTTTGCGCGCCGCAGGTATCGCGGTTGGTGGACCGTTACGGGCAGGGGCGGGTGCTGCCGATCGCAGCGCTGACCGGTGGCGGCGGGTTGTTGATGTTGCTGCTGTGCACGCGTTTGCAGGCGCCGAACTGGACCTTGTTTTTGTTCGCCGCGCTGGCCGGGTGCATGCCGAGCATGTCGGCGATGGTGCGGGCGCGCTGGACCGAAATCTACCGTGGCCAGCCGCAATTGCAGACGGCGTATGCGCTGGAGTCGGTGCTCGACGAAGTGTGTTTTATCGTCGGGCCGCCGCTGTCGGTGGGCTTGTCGGTCGCGGTGTTTCCCGAGGCCGGGCCGCTGGCAGCGTTGTTGGCGCTGGCCATAGGGGTAACGGTGTTTGTCGCCCAGCGCAGCACTGAGCCGCCCGTGCACGCGCAGGAGTCGCAGCATCAGGGCTCGATCATTCGCTCCACCGACGTGCAATGGTTGCTGGCGTTGATGCTGGCGATGGGCGTGATTGTCGGGGTGATCGATGTGGTCAGCGTCGCTTTCGCTCAACATCAGGGGCAGCCGGCAGCGGCGAGTATTGTTTTGTCGGTGTACGCGATCGGCTCATGCCTGGCCGGCATCGCCTTCGGTGCGATGCGTTCGAAACTGCCGCTGCCGCGCCTGTTTCTCTACGGCGGCGTGGCGACGGCGGTGACCACGCTGCCGCTGCTTTTGGCGAGCAACATCCTTGGCTTGTCGATCGCGGTATTTATCGCCGGGCTTTTCTTTTCACCGACGCTGATTGTCGCGATGGCGTTGATCGAACGCATCGTGCCCCCGGCCAAACTGACTGAAGGCCTGACCTGGCTGGTGACCGGACTGAGCATCGGCGTGGCGATCGGCGCCGCTGGCTCCGGCGCGCTGGTCGATGCGTTTGGCGCGCGTAGCGGATTCTGGCTGGCGATTGCGGCGGGGGCGGTGGTGCTGATTTCCGCGTTTCAAAGTTTCCGTCACTTGAAATGAAATTCCACTGTGGGAGCGAGCCTGCTCGCGAAGGCGGTGTGTCAGTAAATATCTTCATACCTGATACAACGCATTCGCGAGCAGGCTCGCTCCCACAGTTATTTTGCGGTGTTACCAGCCTCGGCCAGAGTTGATCCAGAAGTTGACGGATAGCGAGGTCGACACCGACTCCACCTGATGAAACCAGCCCTCTGGCAAAAACAGCAGATCCCCAGCCTCCAGCGTCACCCGCAAAAACGTCACCTCCCGCGCCGCCGGGAAGCGTTCATAGTCCGGCGCGTCCGGGTTGAAATCGCAGCCATCCAGGCCACCCTTGGGCGCGGTCGACCAGGTGCCCAGCGCTTCGCGGTGATGTGGCGCGGCGAGGGTGAATTTTTTCTGCCCCCAAACCTGGGCGAAGAGGTTGTCGGTGTCATCGCGGTGCAACGGCGTCAGCGTGCCCTTGGGGCCGATCCAGATGCGCGGCGGGATGAACAGCGACGTGTCGAAGTAGGGCGGGTAGTGGATCTGCTGCAACAACTGCGCGGGCAGGATGTTGTTGCCCATGTACGCCGGCGGCTCGCCATCCGCGCCTTTGACCGCCGGACTGTCCAGCGAGGCGATGAACTCGGCCATCGAGGTCGAGCGGAAATCACGCTCAGTGGAAAAGGTCTTCTTCACGTAATCGCCGTGGCGGGTGATGCCTTGCAGTTCAGCGAAATGCACCAGCGACTCTTCGCGACTCAGGCTGAACAACGGCCAGTCGTGCAGGGCATTGCTGATCACCAACGGAATGCCGTTGGGCAAATAACGAGTTTCGAATTCGTGCCGGCTCAACTCGGCGCGCGCACGACGTTCGACGCTGGTCTGGCGAGGCAGCGCGGCAGTGAGCTTTTCGCTGAAGCGTGGCGGCGTCGGGTAGCGCTTGTTCATATCGACTTTTTCCACCGTGCCGCCACCCTGGCGGGCGTGGTCGATGATCTGCGGCAACATCGTCGCCAGGCCCATGTTGCCGCCAATCTTCAAGCGACCGCTGGCGAACAGTTCCTCGACATTGACCACGCCGGCCATGATCCCGAGAAAATCTTTTTCCGCGACTTCGATGGTCACGTCCGGGCTTGGATGGCGCCCGATTTCCGTGCGCTGGCTGGTCTTGATGTCGTACCAGTACGCCTGTTGCCCACTGAAGATGAACTGGAAAACCCCCTCGATGCCGACCGCGCCGGCGTTGGCGAACAATTTGCCCAGAATGCTCTGCAGGTCCACGGTGATTCCCTCGCGATTGTTGTTTTTTTCCTGAACAGGCAACGAGCGGCTGGCGGGGGAATTTAGCGACCTGGCGACTAATTTGTCCGGCCAGTGATCCGTCTTTCTTGCAGACACATTTTTCAAGGAAAGCGCGGTGACCAAGCTGACATTGCTGTGCCTGCCCTATTCGGGCGCCAGCGCCATGGTTTACAGCCGCTGGCGGCGTCAACTGCCGACGTGGCTGCAATTGCAACCGGTGGAACTGCCGGGGCGTGGCGCGCGGTTCGATGAACCGCTGCAAACCGACATGCGCGCACTGGCGCGGCAACTGGCGCGCGAGCACAAGCCGGGGTTGCAAGGCCCGTATGCGTTATTCGGGCATAGCCTCGGTGCATTGCTCGCCTGCGAACTGGCCCATGCCTTTCGCGAGTTGGGTGTGCCGGAGCCGCTGGCGCTGTTCGCCTCCGGCACCGCCGCACCGTCCATGCGCAGCGATTACGACCGCGGCTTTGCCGAACCGCGCAGCGATGCAGAGCTCATCGAACAGTTGCGCACCTTTCAGGGCACCAGCGAAGAAATCCTCGCCAATGAGGAATTGATGAGCCTGACCCTGCCGGTGCTGCGCGCCGACTTCATGATGTGCGGGCGCTTCACGCCTGCCGAGCGGCCCTTGCTCAATTGCCCGGTGCACGTGCTCGGTGGCAAGGAAGACCGCGCCACGACCGAACAACTGATCGGCTGGAGCAAAGAAACCCTGGGCAGTTTCTCGGTGGACATGATGACCGGCGGGCATTTCTTCATTCATGAGCACGAAGCGCGGGTCATTCGCACGATCAAGACCCATCTGGAAGTGCATCACCGGCGCTATGCGCAGGCTGTGCAACCGGCGTTCTGAGACGCGCCTCATCTATCATTTTCAGGAGGCCAGTCATGGCTGTTGCTCTGGGCTTTTCCGTGCGGCCGTTGCTGCCGCAGCGCGGACGTTTGCCGCTGTTGGTCGAGGCGGGCGATGCCGACACCGATCTGTTGGCGGTATTCGATGAATTGAAGGCCTTGGTCGACGAGCATCTGCTGCGCGACGGTGGCGTGCTGTTTCGCGGTTTTCGCCTCGACGGCGCCGAGCAGTTTCGCCAGTTTGCCGCGAGCTTCGGCCATCCGCTGCTGAACTACGAGTTCGGCTCGACGCCGCGCACCAACGTCACTCAAGGCGTGTACACCTCCACCGAATACCCGGCGCACCAGAGCATTCCGCTGCACAACGAACAGGCCTATTCCCGCGACTGGCCGATGAAGATCTGGTTCTACAGCATGATCGCCGCCAGGTCCGGCGGCGAGACGCCGATTGCCGACAGCCGCGAAGTCTACCGGCGCATTCCCGTGGCGATCCGCGAGCGGTTCGTCAGCAAAGGCCTGATGTACGTGCGCAACTTCGGCAATGGCCTCGATGTGGCCTGGGAAGACGTGTTCAACACCGAAGACCGCGAAGTCGTCGAGGCGTACTGCAAGGCCCACGGCATTGTCTGCGAGTGGAAGGACGACGGTGAGCTGCGCACGCGGCAGACCTGTCAGGCGGTGGCGGTGCACCCGGTGACCGGCGACCACGTCTGGTTCAATCAGGCGCACCTGTTTCACATCTCCAACCTGCCAGCGGACGTGCGCGAAAGCCTGCTCGACATCGTTGACGAAGAAGACCTGCCGCGTAACGTCTACTACGGCGACGGCTCGCCGATCGAAGACGAGGTGCTGGCGCAGATTCGTGCGGTGCTCGACGATTGTGCGATCAGTTTCCCCTGGCAGGAGGGCGATGTGCTGATGCTCGACAACATGCTTTCGGCTCACGCGCGCTCACCGTTCGAAGGGCCGCGCAAAGTCATCGTGGCGATGGCCGAGGGGCATTCGCAGGACGCGCGCTGACCTGTTCGCAACCCTTCAACTCAAATGCCGAATCCGGTCATGTACCGGCTTCGGCATTTGTCTGTCTGGCCTTTGTACCGTCGGGCCGTGATTGCCGCTGGCGCGCTAAATCGTCACGCGGGCCATTCGTTCTTGTTGATACGACCGGGTCTCCAGGTCACGCCGCCGATCAGCAAGGACTCCAAGCATGAATGCCGCAGACGCACAGAAACTAGCCCGCCGCTTTATCGAATTGCCTCAGGACAAACGCCGTCTGTTCTTAGCCGGCATGGCCCGCGAAGGCATCGATTTTGCGCAGCTTCCCATGACCGCCTGCGACGGCATCGCCGAGCGTGACGGCCTGTCTTACGCGCAGCAGCGCATGTGGTTTCTCTGGCAACTGGAGCCGACCAGCGCAGCCTACAACCTGCCGATGGCGGTGCGTCTGGAGGGCGATCTGCAAGTCGAAGCATTGGAGCAAGCCTTCAGCCGTTTGGCGGCGCGCCACGAATGTTTGCGCACCACCTTCGGCCAGGACGGCGAGCGGGCCTTCCAGCGTGTGGCCGAACCAAAGCCACTGAAGTTGCCCGTGACTGACCTGAGCGAGTTGCCCCAAGCCCAGCGCTGGTCGCTGGCGCAGCAGCACATGATGGCCGAGGCGACCCAGGCCTTCGACCTGCACAACGGCCCGTTGCTGAGCCTGCGGCTGTTGCGCCTGGCCGCGCAGGAACATGTGTTGCTGCTGACCCTGCATCACATCATCGCCGACGGCTGGTCGATGAACATTCTGATCGACGAATTCATGCGCACTTACGACGCGCAGGTCGCCGGGCGTGAACCGACGCTGGCGCCGTTGACCGTGCATTACCGCGACTATGCGCTGTGGCAGCGCAGCTGGCTGGAGGCCGGTGAGCGCGAGCGGCAACTGGACTACTGGCGCACGCAACTGGGCGACGAACATCCCGTGCTGGAATTGCCCACCGACCGCGCTTATCCGGCGCAAGCCAGCCATCAAGGCGCACGCTTGGAAACGGTGATCGACGCAGCTCTGCGCGAAGAACTGAAAAACCTTGCCCAGCGTCAGGGCGTGACCTTGTTCGTGGTGTTGCTGGCGGCGTTCAAGACCCTGTTGCATCGCTACAGCGGCCAGACCGATATTCGTGTCGGCGGCCTGATTGCCAACCGCACCCGCAGTGAAACCGAAGGGTTGATCGGTTTCTTCGTCAACACGCAGATTCTGCGCAGCGCGGTTACTGCACAAACGCCATTCGCCGAGTTGCTTCACAATCTGCGCCAGGCCGCCCTCGGCGCCCAGGCCCATCAGGATCTGCCGTTCGACGCCTTGATCGAAGCCCTGCAACCGGCGCGCAGCCAGAGCCACAATCCGCTGTTTCAAGTGATGTTCAACCACCAGCCGCTGGTTACCGATTTGCATCAGGTGCAACTCGCTTCAGGCTTGCGCGTGGGTTACTTGAGCGAAGAGCAACTGGCCGGCAGCGCTCGGCAACACGCGGCCACCAGCGACCTGATGCTCGACACCCGCGAGGAGGGCGAGCAACTGTTCGCCGCCTTCACGTACGCCACGGATATTTTTGATGCCTCAACCATTGCCGCGCTGGCCGGGCATTGGCGCAACATTCTCCAGTCGGTGTGCCGCGATCCGCAGCAGTTGATCGGCGAAGTGGCGATGCTCGCCGACAGCGAACGCCACGGGTTGATCCAGGCCACCGCGCCAGCGCCTCGTTTCACTAGCGTGCAAAGCCTGTTCGAAGCGCAAGTCGCACGCACTGCGCAAATGCCGGCGGTGCTGTTGGCCACCGCGCCTTCACGGGCATTCAGCTACGACGAACTCAACAGCCGCAGCAATCGCTTGGCCCATCAGTTGCGCGCACAGGGTGTCGGCCCGGACGTGCTGGTCGGCGTCGCGCTGGGGCGTTCGCTGGAATTGGCGGTGGCGCTGCTGGCGGTGCTCAAGGCTGGCGGTGCCTATGTGCCGCTGGATCCGCAAACCCCGGCCGAACGCTTGCGCCATGTGCTCGCTGACAGTGGTTTGCAACTGTTGCTCAGTGATCAGCAAAGCCTCGCCAAGCTGCCGCCACTGGATGGCATCGAGTGCCTGTGTCTGGAACAATTGCCCGACAGCGAGCAGAGCGACAACCTGCCGGTCACGGTCGAGGCTGACAACCTCGCTTACGTGATCTACACCTCTGGCTCCACCGGGCGGCCGAAAGGCGTGGCGGTCAGTCATGGCGCGCTCAGCGAGTTCATCGCCCGCGCCATCGACTACAGCGATCTGCGCGAAGGCGACCGTGTTCTGCAATTCGCCACCAGCAGTTTTGATGGCTTCGTCGAGCAGTTTTTCCCACCGCTGTGCCACGGCGCCAGCGTGGTCATGCGCGACGCGCCGTTGTGGGACAGCGCGACTTTGCATCAGGTCATCGTCGATCAGCGCATCACCCTGGCCGACCTGCCGGCGGCTTATTGGTATTGGCTGGTGCAAGAATACGCGGCGAAACCCCCGGCAAGTTTCGGCGCGCTGCGGCAGATTCACGTCGGCGGCGAAGCCATGGCGGTGGACGGTTTGCGCTTGTGGCAACAGGCCGGGCTCGGCCATGTGCGCCTGCTCAACACCTACGGCCCGACCGAGGCCACGGTGGTCTCGACGATCCATGACTGCACCGCGCTGACCGCGCAGGACGTGTCGTGGCGCGGCATGCCGATCGGCAAGGGCCTGGCGGCGCGGCGCCTGTACGTGCTCGACGATGATCTGAACCTGCTGCCGCAAGGCGCGGTGGGCGAGTTGTACATCGGTGGGCCGGGGCTGGCGCGCGGTTATCACCGTCAGCCGAGCCTCAGCGCTGAGCGGTTCATCGCCGACCCTTTCGCCGACGGCCAGCGCCTGTACCGCACCGGCGACCGTGCGCGGCTGCGCGGCGATGGCGCGCTGGAATATGTCGGCCGGGTCGATCATCAAGTGAAGATTCGCGGTTTCCGCATGGAACTGGGCGAGATCGAATCGCGCCTGCAGCAATCTCCGGGCGTTCGCGAGGCAGTGGTGCTGGCGGTGCCATTCGCAGGTGGAGCGCAACTGGTCGCTTACGTGGTGACAGAACCTGCGGTGCTTGCCAGCACGGCAACGCAAACGGCGTTCCGCCAGCAGACCCGGGCCGTGCTGCAAGCCAGCCTGCCGGATTACATGGTGCCGGGGCATCTGCTGTTGCTGGCGAACCTGCCGCTGACGCCGAGCGGCAAGCTCGACCGCAAGGCCTTGCCGACGCCGGATCCGGCGCAGTTGCAGGGCGATTACCGCGCTCCGCAATCGCCGGCCGAGCAGTGTCTGGCACAGGTCTGGGCCGAGGTGCTGCACGTGCCGCGTGTGGGCCTGGACGATCACTTTTTTGAACTGGGCGGCCATTCGTTGCTGGCCGCGCAGGTGATTGCCCGGGTCAAGGAGCAGATGGGCGTGGTGCTGCCGCTGCGCAGCCTGTTCGAAAAACCGCTGCTGGCGGATCTCGCCGAGGTGCTCGGGCAACTGGCCGAGACGAGCGGCGACGACGACTGGTCCGACCTGGATCAGTTCATGAATGCATTGCAAGGAGAAGAAGTATGAGCGGCACGATGGCGGAACGTATTGCAAAAAGGTTCGTCGGCCTGCCGCTGGAACAGCGTCGGCTGTTTCTCGCCAAGCTGCGCGAGGAGGGCAAGGATTTCAGCCTGTTGCCGCTGCCGGTCAGCCGCCACGACTGCGCTCAGATTCCCCTTTCATTCGCCCAGCAACGCCTGCTGTTTCTCTGGCAACTGGAACCGCACAGCGCGGCATACAACATGGCCGCTGGCTTGCGTCTCAAAGGCCGGCTGGATGAGTCGGCCCTGAGCCGCTCGTTCGATCATCTGCTGGCGCGCCACGAAGTCTTGCGCACGGTGTTTCACACCGACGGCGATCAAGCGCATCAGCTGATTCTCGAGCAACAAAGTATTGCGCTGGAACGCTTCGATCTGACCGGCATCGCCGCGCAAGAGCGCGAAGAACTGCTCGCGCAACACGTGCAAGACGTCACCGCGCAACCGTTCGATCTGCGCCACGGCCCGCTGTTGCGCGCCAGCCTGTTTGCTTTGGCCGACGATGAGTTCGTGCTGGTGGTGAGCATGCATCACATCGTCTCCGATGGCTGGTCGATGGACGTCATGGTCAAGGAATTCGTGCAGTGCTATCAGGCGTTCAGCCTGCAGCGCGAGCCGCAATTGCCGGCGCTGCCGTTGCAATACGCCGACTATGCGATCTGGCAGCGGCGCTGGCTGGAGGCCGGCGAGGGTGAACGCCAGCTCGACTACTGGCGTCAGCAATTGGGCGACGAACATCCGCTGCTGGAAGTGGCGCCGGACTTTGCCCGACCGCTGACGCAAAGCTTTGCAGGACAGACCCTGAGCTTTGATTTCGGCACCGTCCTGTCGCAACAGCTCAACGTTTTTGCGCGCAGCCAGGGCATCAGCCTGTTCATGCTGGTGCTGGCCGGGTTCTCGCTGTTCCTTTCGCGTCTGGCCGGCGAGCGCGACATTCGTGTCGGCGTGCCGAATGCCAACCGTGGCCGCGCCGAAGTCGAGGGGCTGATCGGTTTCTTCGTCAACACCCAGGTGCTGCGTTGCCAGGTCGATGAGCGCGGCAGTTTCGCCGATTTGCTCGCGCAGGTGCGAGAAGCGGCGTTCGGCGCACAGGCACATCAGGAGTTGCCGTTCGAGCAACTGGTCGACGAATTGGTCGCCGAACGCACCCTGGGCCACAACCCGCTGTTCCAGGCCAAGTTCAACCAGAACGTCGGCATGCAGAAACAGCGCTCGATGGCCTTGCCCGGCCTGACCGTCAGTGAATATCCGCTGGCCAAGGACGGCACGCATTTCGATCTGGCCCTGGACATCACCGACGACAGCGCACTGATCCACGGTCAGATGACCTATGCCAGCGATCTCTATCGGGCGGAAACGGTCGCCGGTTTTGTGCCGATGTTGCTGGATCTGTTTACCCAGTTGCTCAACTCGCCGCAGGCGCCATTGCACATGGTTGCCACACCACGGCCTGCTGCGCTTGCCAGCCAACGCGAACCGGCGTTGACGGTGTTGCAACACTGGGCGCGTGAAGTGGCTCGGCAGCCGCAGGCGCTGGCGGCTCGTGATTTACAGAAGACAATGACGTTCCAGGCGCTGGATGAGGAGGCCAATCGTCTCGCCCATTATTTGCGAGCGCAGGGCGTCAATGTCGGCGATCCGGTGGCGGTGCTGCTGGAACGTTCGCTGGACTGGCTGACTTGCCTGCTGGCGATTCTCAAGGCTGGCGCTGTGTACATGCCACTCGACGTCAAGGCGCCGAGCGCGCGCCTGAAGCAGATGCTCGGCGCTGCGCAGGCGCGGGCGCTGATCGGTGCTGAAGGCGATGTGCGGGTCAGCGAATTGGCGGGTGAGGGCTGTCAGGGTCTGGAGTTTGCACCGGGGCAATGGCAGTCACTGCCGACGTCCGCGCCTGAACTGACGCTGTATGCGCAGTCGCCGGCCTACGTGATTCACACCTCCGGTTCCACCGGGCAACCGAAGGGCGTGCTGGTCAGCCACGGCGCGCTGGGCAGTTACGTGCGCGGCGTACTCGAACGTCTGGCGCCGGCGCCCGAGGCCAGCATGGCGCTGGTCTCGACCATCGCCGCCGACCTTGGCTTCACCGTGCTGTTCGGTGCGTTGTGCTCGGGCCGACTGCTGCATGTGTTGCCGGAAGAACTCGGCTTCGACCCGGATCGTTTTGCCGAATACATGGCCTGCCATCGCGTTGGCGTGCTGAAGATCGTCCCCGGGCATCTCGCCGCGCTGTTGCAGGCGGCCAAGCCTGCCGATGTGCTGCCGGAACACGCACTGATCGTCGGCGGCGAAGCCTGTTCGCCGGCGCTGGTCGAGCGTGTGCAGCAACTGAAACCGGGCTGTCGTCTGATCAACCACTATGGCCCGAGCGAAACCACCGTGGGCGTGCTGACCCACGAGGTCGAAGAACTCGCCGCCCAGGCGCGCAGTGTTCCGATCGGCGCAGCGCTGGCCGGTGCTCATGTCTATGTGCTCGACGATGTGCTCAACCCGGTAGCCGATCAGGTTGCCGGTGAGTTGTACATCGGTGGCGACAGCGTTGCCCTTGGCTACCTGAATCAGCCGGGGCTGACCGCTGAGCGTTTCCTGCCTGATCCGTTTGGGAACCCCGGCGCGCGGGTGTACCGCAGTGGCGACCGGGTCCGCCGCAACCGCGAGCAGGCAGTGGAATTCATCGGTCGTGCCGACGATCAGGTCAAAGTGCGCGGCTACCGTGTGGAGCCTGCGGAAGTCGCGCGGGTGTTGCTCAGCCTCGACGGTGTCAGCGAAGCCGCCGTGCTCGCGCTGCCACTGGATGACGATCCGGCGCGCCTGCAACTGCTGGCGTGGTGCGTGCCGGCAGTGGGCGCGAAGGTGCAGGCGCAGGATCTGCGCGAGCAATTGCAGGCGCGGCTGCCGGATTACATGGTGCCGGCGCAGTTAGTGTTGCTGGAAAAGCTGCCGCTGACCGCCAACGGCAAGCTCGACAAGCGTGCCTTGCCAGTGCCCGGCGTGGTCAGCCAGCAGTTCGTCGCGCCGGTCGGTGAGATCGAGGAAAAACTCGCCGCGATCTGGGCCGAAGTGCTCAAGCTCGAACGGGTCGGCAGCAGCGATAACTTTTTTGAACTGGGTGGCGACTCGATCCTCAGCTTGCAGATCATCGCCCGGGCCAAGCGCCAGGGCATCAAGCTCAGCCCCAAGCAGTTGTTCGAAAAACAGACCATCGGCCAACTGGCCGCCGTCGCCAGACTGATCGAATCCAAACCGGCTGCCGTCGCCGCACCTGTGGCACGCGGGCCGTTGCCGTTGCTGCCGATCCAGATGCGCTTCTTCGACACGCCGATTGCCCAGCGCCAGCACTGGAACCAGGCGGTGATGTTGCAACCGACCCTGGCGCTGGACGCCGCGCATCTGCGTACGGCGCTGGCAGCGTTGGTGGAACAGCACGAGGCCTTGGCCCTGAGTTTCGTTCAGTCGGGCGATAGCTGGCAGGCGTTGCCGCAGACTCAGTGCGATGCCGAACGGCTCTGGCTGCGCGAACTGGACAGCCTCGACGCTTTGCCAGCGCTGGCCGACGCGGCACAGCGCAGCCTCGATCTGCAACGCGGGCATCTGTTGCGCGCTGTGCTGGTCACTTTGCCGAATGCCGAGCAACGTCTGTTGCTGGTCATCCATCACCTGGTGGTCGACGGCGTGTCGTGGCGCATTCTGCTGGAGGACTTGCAGCAGTCTTACCAGGCATTGGCGGCGGGGACGGCGCTCGCGTCGCCGGGCAAAAGCAGTTCGATGCACGACTGGGCCGGGCAGTTGCACCGTTATGCGCAGAGCGACACGTTGGCGGCCGAAAGCGCTTATTGGCGCCAAACCCTTGAGGCCGGCGACGCGTCACTGCCACGGGATTTTGCCGAGGACAGCCAGACCCGCGCTCAGGCCGCGCGCGCCAGTACGCGCCTGAGCCGGACACTGACCGACAAGCTATTGAAAGTCGCCCCGGCGGCGTACCGCACGCAAATCAACGACCTGTTGCTGACGGCTTTGGCGCGGGTGTTGTGTGACTGGAGCGAGCAGCCGTCGGTGTTGATCCAGCTCGAAGGCCATGGTCGTGAAGACCTTTTCGACGACATCGACCTGAGCCGCACGGTCGGCTGGTTCAGCAGCCTGTTCCCGGTACGCCTGACTCCACAGGCCAATCCCGCTACGTCGCTGTGCGCGATCAAGGAGCAACTGCGCGCTGTGCCGGGCAAAGGCATCGGTTATGGCGTGCTGCGTTACCTCACGCGTGCAGCCGAGTTGCAGACGCTGGCGCAACCACGGGTGACCTTCAATTACCTCGGTCAGTTCGACGGCGCGTTCAGCGCCGAGCAGGGCGCGTTGTTCCTGCCAAGCGCTGACAGCACCGGCGCCAATCAGGATGGGCAGGCGCCGCTGGGCAATTGGCTGAGTGTTGACGGTCAGGTTCTCGGCGGAGAGCTGGAACTGACCTGGACCTTCGGCACCAGCATGTACCGCGCCGAGACCATCGAGGCGCTGGCCGAGGCTTACCGCCGCGAACTGGAACGCCTGATCGAACATTGCTGCGCGAGCGGCACAGGTGGCGTGACACCCTCGGATTTCAACCTCGCCAACCTGACCCAGGCGCAGCTGTCGGCATTGCCGATGGCGCCGCGTGACATCGTCGATCTGTACCCGCTGTCGCCGATGCAGCAAGGCATTCTGTTCCACAGTCGTAACGAGCCGGACAGTCCGGCTTACACCAATCAGCTGCGCGTCGACGTCGAGCAGCTCGACGCCGAGCGCTTCCGCCAGGCCTGGCAGCAGACCCTCGAAGCCCACGATATTCTGCGTACGGCGTTCGTCTGGCCGCAGGATGCCGCCGCGCCGGTGCAAGTGGTGCGCAGCCGCGTGCAGATGCCGTGGCAGGTGCAGGACTGGCGCGGTCGCGCCGGCCTGGATTCAGCACTTGATCATCTCGCCACTGAAGATCTGCATAACGGCTTCGATCTGCTCGACGCACCGCTGTTGCGCGTGACGTTGGTGCGCACCGATGAGCACACTCATCACCTGATCTACACCTGCCATCACATCCTGATGGACGGCTGGAGCACTTCGCAGTTGTTCGGCGAAGTGCTGCAACGCTACGCCGGCATCACGCCGAGCGCAGGGCAGGGGCGTTATCGCGATTACATCGAATGGCTCGGCCAGCGCGATCAGCAAGCCAGTCGGCAGTTCTGGCGCGCAGCGCTGGCGGACCTTGAACAGCCGACGCGACTGGCCAGTGCCATGCCGGTCAGGCACGCGGCGAACGGCTATGCCGATCACGAGCATGTGTTCAGCGAACCGCTGACCGCCGAACTGAACCGCTTTGCCCGCGAGCAGAAAGTCACCCTCAACACATTGGTGCAAGCGGCATGGCTGCTGCTGTTGCAGCGCTATACCGGCCAGGATCACGTGGCGTTTGGCGCGACGGTCGCCGGACGGCCAACCGATTTGCCGGGCGTCGAGCAGCAGATCGGCCTGTTCATCAACACCTTGCCGGTGGTGGCGGCGCCGTCGGCCGAGATCGCTGTGAATCAATGGCTGCAACAGGTGCAGGCGCTCAACCTGGCCTTGCGCGAGCACGAACACACGCCGCTGTATGACATTCAGCGCTGGGCCGGTACGGGCGCCGGGGCGTTGTTCGACAGCATCCTGGTGTTCGAAAACTACCCGATGGCCGAGGCCTTGGCGCAGGGCCCGCAGACGGGTCTGAAGTTCTCGGCAATCCGCCGGCAGGAGCAGACCAACTATCCGCTGACGCTGGTGGCGGTCACCGGCCGCGAGCTGAGTCTGGGCGTGAGCTACGATCAGGCCAGCTTTGACGCTCAAGCGATCCGCGTGTTGAGTGCGCAGTTGCAAGGCCTGCTCGAGCAGTTCCTCGCCGACGCCGGGCAGCCGCTGGGCGCGCTGCAACTGCTCGCCGAGCCACAACGGCAACAAGCGATCGAGTGGGGCAAGGCGCCGGTGATTGCGCCGGATCATCGCACGGTGCTCGCGCACATCGCCGCGCAAGTGCAGCGACAGCCACAGGCGAACGCGGTGCTGTTCGCTGAGCAGTCCATCGCTTACCAAGACCTCGATACCCGGGCCAATCGTCTGGCGCACAAGCTGCAAGGCATGGGCGTCGGGCCGGAAGTGCGCGTCGGCGTGTGCATGCGCCGCACGCCGCAGATGCTGGTCGGCTTGCTGGCGATCCTCAAGGCCGGTGGCGCCTACGTACCGCTGGACCCGGATTACCCGCAGGAACGCTTGCTGCACATGCTCGACGACAGCCGCGCGGCGGTGCTGCTCACTGAGCCGGCGGCATTGGCGATGCTGCCCGAAACCTTGAGTGCGCAGGTGCTGCTGGTGGACGAGAACGTCGCCAGCGAATACCCGGCCACTGCGCCACTGGTTAATCTCGCGGCAGACAATCTGGCGTACGTGATCTACACCTCCGGCTCCACCGGCAAACCGAAAGGCGTAGCCATCAGCCACGGCAATCTGTCGGCGCTGATTCAGTGGTCGGCGGCGGTCTATCGCAAAGAACATTTGCGCGGTGTGCTGGCTTCGACGTCGATCTGCTTCGATCTGTCGGTGTGGGAAATCTTCGTCACGCTGGCCTGCGGTGGCTGTCT
Source organism: Pseudomonas sp. 14A (assembly GCF_018132745.1). NCBI lineage: Bacteria > Pseudomonadati > Pseudomonadota > Gammaproteobacteria > Pseudomonadales > Pseudomonadaceae > Pseudomonas > Pseudomonas sp. 14A. Next base: position 134,051 of record NZ_JAGRQJ010000009.1, read on the forward strand.
GGTGCTGGCCGACAACGCCCTGGCGCTCGCGGCTTTGCCGGCGCGCGAGCAGGTCACGCTGATCAACAGCGTGCCGTCGGCGATTGCCGCGTTGCAACGGGCCGGACAGATTCCGGCATCGGTCGGAACCATCAATCTGGCCGGCGAACCGCTCAAGCAGGGTCTGGTCGACAGCCTCTATGCCAGCACTCAGGTGCAGCAGGTCTACGATCTTTACGGGCCGTCGGAGGACACCACTTATTCGACCTTCACCCTGCGCACCCCGCAGGGCCGGGCGAACATTGGCCGGCCGCTGGACAACACCGTGGCCTACCTGCTCGACAGTCAGTTGCAGGCGCTGCCCGAGGGCGTGGCGGCCGAGCTGTACCTCGCTGGTGCCGGGGTGACGCGCGGCTATCTGCGTCGTGCCGCGCTGACCGCCGAACGCTTTGTGCCGAATCCTTACGCGAGCAACGGCGAGCGCCTGTACCGCACCGGCGATCTGGTGCGCCAGGGCGACGATGGCAACATCGAGTACATCGGTCGCGCCGACCATCAGGTGAAGATTCGCGGCTTCCGCATCGAACTCAGCGAGATCGAAGCACGCCTGCTGGAACTCGACGATATCCGTGAGGCGGTGGTACTGGCGCAGGACGGCGCCGCAGGCAAACACCTGCATGCCTACCTCGTCGCCGCACCGGACAGCGAGCGGACGACGCTGGCCGAGCGGGTGCGCAGTGCGCTGGTCAGCCGCTTGCCGGCGCACATGCTGCCGGGGCATCTGCACCTGATCGACGCGATCCCGCTGACGCCCAACGGCAAGCTCGATCGCAAGGCGCTGATGGCGTTGGGCGAGAGCCCGACGCAGGAGCAATACCTGGCGCCGCAAAGCGATATGCAATGGGAGGTCGCGACGATCTGGCAGGAGGTGCTGGAAGTCGAGCGGGTAGGGCTGGCGGACAACTTCTTCCAGCTCGGCGGCCATTCGTTACTGGCCACGCTGGTGGTGACCCGGGTGCAGGAACGTCTGGGCGACAAGGTGCCGCTCAAGGCGTTGTTCGAGGCCGACACGCTCAAGGATTTCTGCGCGCGGATCGAAGCGCTGCGCGTCGAAATGTCGCCCGTTCAGGATGAATTGGCTAAATCACTGGAGGCCCTCAAACGTCTATCCCTCGATGATCTGGAAAAACTGATTTCTTGAGAGGGAAAAACGCGTGCAAGAGTTAATCGAGTCGGTAGGACAACTTTCGGCTAAGCAAAGAAAGGCTCTGGCGGTTCTGCTCAAGCAGAAAGGCGTCAACCTCTTTGACATTGCCCCGGTTTTCAAGCGCACGGCTGAAGAGCCGTTGCTGCTGTCCTACGCTCAGCAGCGCCAGTGGTTCCTCTGGCAGTGGGCACCGCACAGCGCGGCCTACAACATTCCGACGGCCCTGCGCTTGCAGGGGCCGCTGGATGTGCCGGCACTGGAACGCAGCATTGCGGCGCTGATCGAGCGCCACGAAACCTTGCGCACGGTGTTCTCTCAAGACAGCGCGCAACCCTTGCAAGTGGTCCTGCCCGCAGGACCTTTTACCCTCGATATTCATCACCTGAGCGCTGATCTGGCGAATGACCCGGAGCACTCGATCGAGGCTTTCGTTCAGACCCAGAGCCAGAAGACTTTCGACCTGCAGCACGGCCCGTTGCTGCGTGCCGCGCTGCTGCAGGTCAACCCTGATGACCATGTGCTGGTGCTGACCCTGCACCACATCGTTTCCGATGGCTGGTCGCTGCAAGTGATGATCGAGGAACTGGTGCAGCTCTACGCCGGTTTCAACCTCGGTCACGACGCCGGTCTGCCGGCCCTGCCGATTCAATATGCCGATTACGCCTTGTGGCAGCGCCACTGGATGGAGGCCGGTGAGCAGGAGCGCCAACTGGCCTACTGGCAGGAAAAACTCGGCGGCGAACAACCGGTGCTGGAACTGCCGCTGGATCGCCCGCGCGCGGTCGATCAAAGCTTCGCCGGCGCCAGCCACAACCTGATTCTCGACCCGGCGCTGAGTCATGCCCTCAAGGCCTTTGCCCGGCAGGAAAACGTCACCCTGTTCGTGTTGCTGCTGGCTTCGTTTCAGGCCTTGCTGCATCGCTACAGCGGGCAAAGCGACATCCGTGTCGGCGTGCCGGTGGCCAACCGTGGCCGGGTGGAAATCGAGCGCCTGATCGGCTTCTTCGTCAACACTCAGGTGCTCAAGGCGGACATCGACGCAGAACTGCCGTTTATCGAACTGCTGCGTCAGGTCAAACAGACGGCGCAGGAGGCGCAGGCGCATCAGGACTTGCCCTTCGAGCAACTGGTCGAAGCGCTGGAACCGGGCCGCAGCCTCAGCCACAGTCCGCTGTTCCAGGTGATGTTCAACCACCAGGCCGAGCGCCGTGCGAGCGTCGCCACGCGCCTGAACGGCCTGAACATCGAACCGCTGGAATGGCAGAGCCAGACCGCGCAATTCGACCTGACCCTCAACACCACCGAACAGGCCCACAGCATCGAAGCGGTGCTCAAGTACGCCACTGACCTGTTCGACGCCGCGACCATCGAGCGCCTGGCGCAACACTGGACCGCGCTGTTGCAAGCGATCGTCGCCGAGCCGAGCCAGCGTATCGGCCAGTTGCCAATGCTCGATGCAGCCCAGCAGCAACAGCTGTTGGCGCAATGGAATCCGTCGCTGATTGAACAACCGCTGACGCAGTGCCTCCAGCAAGCCATCGAGGCCCAGGCCGAGCGGCATGCCGATGCGGTGGCGGTGAGCTGTGCCGGGCAACGCCTGACCTACGCTGAACTCAATCACCGCGCCAACCTGTGGGCGCATACGCTGATCGAGCAGGGCGTCGGCCCGGACGTGCGCGTCGGCGTGGCGGTGGAGCGTTCGCTGGACATGATCGTCGCCATTCTCGCGGTGCTGAAGGCCGGCGGCGCCTATGTGCCGCTGGACCCGAGCTACCCGGATGACCGCTTGGGCTACATGATCGACGACAGCGGCATTGACTTGCTGTTGACCCAGGGGCATTTGCTCGGGCAATTGCCGCTGCCGCCGGGGCTGATCTGCCTCGATCTGAATCAAACGCCGGAGCATGGCATCGCAAGTAACCCGCCATGCCTGACCACGCCGGACAATCTGGCCTATGTCATCTACACCTCCGGTTCCACCGGCAAACCCAAGGGCGCCTTGCTGCCGCACGGCAACGTGATGCGCCTGTTCAGCGCCACCGCGCACTGGTTCGATTTTGGCCCGCAGGACAGCTGGACACTGTTCCATTCCTACGCGTTCGACTTTTCGGTGTGGGAGATCTTCGGCGCGCTGTTGTACGGCGGCAAACTGGTGGTGGTGCCGCACGATGTCAGCCGTTCGCCGGAGGATTTCTACACGCTGCTGTGCGATGAAAATGTCACCGTGTTGAACCAGACGCCGTCGGCGTTCAAACCACTGATGCAGGTCGCCTGCGAGTCGAGCCGCAGCAATGCCCTGCGTTACGTGGTGTTCGGCGGTGAGGCGCTGGAAGTACAGAATCTGCGCCCGTGGTTCGAGCGTTTTGGCGACCGCGCGCCGACGCTGATCAACATGTACGGCATCACCGAAACCACCGTGCACGTGACTTACCGGCCATTGTCGCTCGCGGATCTGCAGAGCAATCACAGCAGCCCGATCGGCGCGCCGATTGTCGACCTGTCGTGGTACTTGCTCGACAGCTCGCTGAACCTGGTACCGCAAGGCTGCATCGGCGAGTTGTACATCGCTGGCGCCGGTCTGGCCCGTGGCTATCTGAATCAGGCTGGCATGAGCGCCACGCGCTTCGTGCCCGATCCGTTCAATCGCAAGGCCGGCCAGCGTCTGTACCGTACCGGCGACCTCGCACGCCTGCGCGGCGACGGGGTGATCGAGTACATCGGCCGTATCGACCATCAAGTGAAGATTCGTGGTTTCCGTATCGAGCTCGGTGAAATCGAAGCGCAACTGCTCAAGCATCCACACGTACGCGAAGCGGTGGTGCTGGCGGTGGACGGCCTCAGCGGTCAGCAACTGGCGACCTGGGTCGTGCCCGTCGAGACATTGAACGCGGACGAGCAGGGCGCGCTGCGCGATTCGATCAAGGCGCATCTGCGCGAAACCCTGCCGGACTATATGGTCCCGGTGAGTTGGGCGTTCCTCGACCGACTGCCGCTGACCGCCAACGGCAAGCTCGATCGCAAGCAACTGCCGCAGCCGGATGTTGCCCAGGTGCAAGAAGCCTACGCGGCGCCGCGCAGCGAACTGGAACAGCGTCTGGCGGAGATCTGGCAGGACGTGCTCAAGGTCGAACGGGTCGGGCTTCACGATAATTTCTTCGAGCTGGGCGGCGATTCGATCATTTCGATTCAAGTGGTCAGCCGCGCGCGGCAGGCCGGCATTCGCTTTACGCCCAAGGACATTTTTCAGCATCAGACCGTGCAGCGTCTGGCCACCGTCGCGCAACAAAGCGACGCCGTGCAGACGGAGCAGGGCGAGGTGCTTGGCGACGCACCACTGACGCCGATCCAGCAGTATTTTTTCCACAGCGACATCCCGGCGCGGCATCACTGGAACCAGTCGATCCTGCTGACCCCGGCGAAAACCCTGCAAGCCGCGGCGCTGCAACAGGCCCTGGCGCAGGTGCAAAAGCAGCATGACGCCTTGCGTCTGCGTTATCGCCAAACCGAGCAGGGCTGGCAGCAAAGCCACGGCGCGGCGGATCAGCCACAAGCGTTGTTACGCACTTTCACGCTGGACGACAGCGCGGCATTGCCAGCGCTGTGCCTGGACCTGCAACGCAGCCTGGACCTGCACAACGGCCCGCTGATCCGCGCGGCGCTGATCGATTTGCCGGACGCCAGTCAGCGTCTGCTGCTGGTGATTCATCACCTGGTGGTCGATGGCGTGTCGTGGCGAATCCTGCTGGAAGACCTGCAGAACGCCTATCAGCAGATCAGCAGCGGACAGCGCGTGCATCTGCCGGCCAAGACCAGCGCGTTCAAGGATTGGGGCTTGCGCCTGCAAGAGCATGCGCGCAGCGCGGCGCTGGGCAGCGAACTGAGCTACTGGCGCGAGCAGTTGCGCGACGCGCCGCTCGGTTTGCCGCTGGATAATCCGCAGGGCCAATTGAACAACCGCTTCGAACGCAGCGTCGACACGCGACTGGACGCCGAACGTACCCGCCAATTGCTGCAACAGGCTCCGGCGGTCTACCGCACTCAAGTCAACGACCTGCTGCTGACCGCACTAGCGCGGGTGCTGTGCGAGTGGACCGCAAGCGACAGCGCGTTGGTGCAGCTCGAAGGCCATGGTCGCGAAGACCTCTTCGATGACATCGACTTGAGCCGCACCGTGGGTTGGTTCACCAGCATGTTCCCGGTACGCCTGACACCAAACGCCAGCCTGGAAAGCTCGATCAAAGGCATCAAGGAGCAACTGCGCGCGATCCCCAACAAGGGCATCGGCTATGGCTTGCTGCGTTATCTCGGCACCGCCGACGCACAAGCGGCGTTGCATGAACTGGCGCAACCGCAGGTGACGTTCAACTACCTCGGCCAGTTCGATAACAACTTCGATGAAGACGCCTTGTGGCGGCCGGCCACCGAGGACAAGGGCGCCGGTCAGGACGAAAGCGCGCCGATGGCCAACTGGCTGACCATCGATGGCCGGGTTTATCAGGGCCAGTTGAGCCTGACCTGGACCTACAGCAGCGACGTCTTCGAGGAGGCGACCATTGCCGCTCTTGCCCGCGCCTACGAAGTGGCACTGAACGAATTGATCGACCACTGCCTCAGCCATGCGGGCGGCCTCACGCCGTCCGACGTGCCGCTGGCCGGTTTGTCCCAGGCGCATCTGGACAGCCTGCCGATTGCCGCCCAGCGCATCGAGGACATCTATCCGCTGGCGCCGATGCAGCAGGGCATTCTGTTCCACAGCCTGTACGATGCGGACGCCAGCGCCTACGTCTATCAGATGCTGCTGGACATCGACGGCCTCGACGTTGCGCGGTTCCAGCAAGCCTGGCAGCGGGTGGTCGATCGCCATGAAGTGCTGCGCGCCGGTTTCATCTGGGGCCGCGAGGGCCTCGATGCACCGTTGCAGGTGATCAACCGCCAACTGACCCTGGAAATGCCGGAAATCGATGTGCGCGATGCCGCTGATCTGCCGGCGGTGCTTGAAGCACGGGCGCAGGCCGACCGTGAACGCGGGCTCGATCTGCAGAATCCGCCGCTGCTGCGCCTGTGCCTGTTGCGCACTGCCGACGATCGCCATCGACTGATTTTCACCTGCCACCACATCCTCATGGATGGCTGGAGCAACTCGCGGATGTTCGGCGAGGTGCTGCAGGATTACGCCGGCCAGCCGGTGCCGAGCGCACAGGGCCGCTACCGCGATTTTCTGGTCTGGCTGCAAGGCCAGGACAAGGCAGCCGCGCAGGACTTCTGGCGCGGGCAACTGGCCGAACTCGACGAGCCGACCCGACTGGCGTCGGCTTGTCACGGACGCACCGTGCCGGGGCCGGGCAAACGGATGCATCGTCTGCATTTCGATGAAGCGTTGACCCAGCGTCTGAACAGCTTCTCCCGTCAGCAACAGGTGACCCTCAACAGTCTGGTGCAGGCCGCGTGGCTGCTGGTGTTGCAGCGCTACACCGGCCAGGCCACCGTGGCGTTTGGCGCCACGGTTTCCGGGCGGCCGGTGGATTTGCCGGGCATCGAGGAGCAACTGGGCCTGTTCATCAACACCTTGCCGGTGATCGCCAGCCCGCAGGCCAGCCTCAGCGTCGGCGATTGGGTGCGCAGCGTGCAGGACAAGAACCTGCTGTTGCGCGACTACGAACAGACGCCGTTGCAGGACATTCAGCGTCTGGCCGCATTGAGTGGCGAAGCGCTGTTCGACACTTTGCTGGTGTTCGAGAACTACCCGGTGTCCGAAGCGCTGGAGGCCAATCCGGGCGGGCTGCGTTTTTCCGGTCTGGAGCATCGCGAGCAGACCAACTACGGTCTGACCCTGATTGCCGGCGCCAGCGAAGTGCTCAACCTCGATTTCAACTACCTCACCGAACACTTTGCCGAACGCAGCGTGCTTGCTCTGGCCGCGCATCTGCGTGAGGTGCTGGAGCTATTTATCGAGGCGCCGCAACGGGCACTCGGCGAGATCGGTCTGCTGCCGCTGGCCGAGCGTCAGACGCTGGCGCAGTGGAACGACAATCACGCCGCTTATCCGGCCGAGCGGTTGATCTCGCAGAGCTTTGAAGCAAGGGTCGCAGCGCATCCGCAGGCACGGGCGTTGAGTCATGCCGGCGTGGCCCTGAGCTACGGCGAACTGAACCGCCGCGCAAACCAGTTGGCCCGGCATCTGGTGACGCTGGGTGTCACCGCCGAAGTGCGCGTCGGCGTAGCGATGCCGCGTTCGGCGGAACTGGTGATCGCCCTGATGGCGGTGCTCAAGGCCGGCGGCACCTACGTGCCGCTGGACCCGGACTACCCGGCCGACCGCGTGGCCTACATGCTCGATGACAGCCAGGCGAAAGTCCTGCTGACCCAGCAAGCGCTGCTGGCGCAACTGCCGTCCAGCGAAGCGCAAGTAGTGCTGGTCGAGGCCGGCGGTGAGGCGTTCGCCGCGCAAGCACCGGACAACCTGCCGGCGCGCGCCGACTCGGCCAATCTTGCCTACGTGATCTACACCTCTGGTTCCACCGGTAAACCGAAAGGCGTGGCCATCGCCCATCGCAACGTACAGGCGCTGATTGACTGGTCCGCCGAGGTCTACAGCGAGGACGATCTGCAGGGCGTGCTGGCCTCGACGTCGGTGTGCTTCGACCTGTCGGTGTGGGAGATTTTCGTCACCCTGGCGCGCGGCGGGTCCATGGTCATGGCGCGCAATGCTCTGGAGCTGGCGGACTTGCCCGAGCGTGATCAGGTGCGCCTGATCAACACCGTGCCGTCGGCGATTGCCGCGTTGCAACGCATCGGCCAGATCCCGCCGGGCGTGCGCATCATCAATCTGGCCGGCGAGCCGCTGAAGCAGGCGCTGGTCGACACGCTGTACCGCGAGACTTCGGTCGCCCACGTTTACGATCTGTACGGGCCTTCCGAAGACACCACGTATTCGACCTGGACCCGTCGCGAACCCGGCGGTCAGGCCAATATCGGCCGGCCACTGCGCAACACCACCGCGTACCTGCTCGACGGGCAATTGCAGGCAGCACCGCTCGGCATCGCAGCGGAGCTGTATCTGGCCGGTGACGGCATTACCCGTGGCTATCTGTTGCGCCCGGGCCTGACTGCCGAACGTTTCGTGCCCAACCCGTTGGCGAGCAACGGCGAGCGTATGTACCGCACCGGCGACCTGACGCATTTCATGGACGACGGCCGTATCGAATACGTCGGCCGCATCGACCATCAGGTCAAGGTGCGTGGCTTCCGTATTGAACTGGGTGAAATCGAAGCGCGTCTGCTGGCCCAGGCCAGCGTGCGCGAAGGCGTGGTGCTGGCGGTCGACGGCGTTGGCGGCCAGCAACTGCTGGCTTATGTGGTCCCGACCGAGGCCGATCAAAGCCCCGCGCAACTGGACGCGCTGAGCACTGCGCTGCAAACCGCGCTCAAGGCGCATCTGCCGGACTACATGGTGCCGGCGCAGTGGCTGTTCCTCGAACAGTTGCCGCTGACACCCAACGGCAAACTCGATCGCAAGGCCTTGCCGGCACCGAATGCCAGCCAGGCACAACGCGATTACGTCGCGCCATCGACGGCGCTGGAGCAGCAACTGGCCGAGGTCTGGCAGGACATTCTGAAGATCGAGCAGGTCGGCGTGACCGACAATTTCTTCGCCCTCGGCGGTGATTCGATCATCTCGATCCAGCTGGTCAGCCGCGCGCGGCAGCAGGGCATTTGCTTCACGCCCAAAGACCTGTTCCAGCAGCAGACGGTGCAGAAACTGGCCGCAGTGGTTTCGCTTGAAGACGCGCAATCCGCCAGCGCCAGCGACTACCCGTTGGCGCAACTGGATCAGGCGCAGCTCGATGCCTTGCCGGTACCGGCGGAGCTGATCGAAGACGTCTATCCGCTGTCGCCGATGCAGGAAGGCATGCTCTTCCACACCCTGTCGGATAACGGCAGCAGCCTTTACGTGCAACAGGTCAGCCTGCCGATCAAGGGCCTCGACGTTGAGCGTTTCCGCCGGGCCTGGGAATTCATCATTGTGCGTCAGGCGATCCTGCGCACCAGTTTCCATTGGCAGGACGGCCTGGCCAAACCGCTGCAGGTGGTGCATCGCCAGGCGCCGCTGCAGATGCAGGTGCTCGATTGGCGTGAGCAGGACTGCAGCGAGGCGGCGATTGCCGAGTTCGCCAGCGCTGATCGCGCGCTGGGCTTCGACTTGGCCGAGGCGCGTTTGCAGCGGGTGACCCTGTTGCAGCTGGGCGATGAGCAGTACCAGATGATCTGGACCAGCCACCACATTCTGATGGACGGCTGGAGCAGTTCGCGGTTGTTCGGCGAGGTCTTGCAGTACTACTCCACGGGCGAGGTGACTGGCGAAAACGGCCGCTATCGAGACTTCATTGCCTGGTTGCAGGCACAGGATCAGGACGCGCAGGAGCTGTTCTGGAAGGCGCGTCTGGCGGTGGTCAACGAACCGACCGCGCTGAGTCAGGCGATGCACCCGCGTCACAGCGCCGACGTTACCGGTCACGATGCTATCTATTCGAACTGGGACAAAGCGCAAACCTCACGCCTGCTGGAGTTCTGCCGCGATTTGCGCATCACCCCCAACACGCTGATCCAGGGCGCGTGGCTGCTGCTGTTGCAACGCTACACTGGCCAGCAAACGGTGACCTTCGGCGCCACCGTATCAGGGCGTCCGGAAAGCCTGCCGAACGTCGGCAACATGCTCGGCCTGTTCATCAACACCTTGCCGATCATTCAGACGCCGCAGGCCGATCAGCGTCTGGCCGACTGGCTGGGTGAAGTGCAGGCCTACAACCTCGACATTCGCGATTACTCCCAGGCACCGCTGGCCGATGTGCAGCGCTGGTCGAACCTCGGTGGTCAGGCGCTGTTCGACAGCATCGTGGTGTTCGAGAACTTCCCGATCGACGAGCGCTTGCAGGAAGAAACCGACACCGAGCTGACCTTCGGCAAATCCATCGGCCACGGCGTGACCAACGTGCCGATGGACCTTGCGGTGATGCTCGGCGACGAGTTGTCGATCGAGTACCTGTACCTGCGCAGCCACTTCAGCGCCGAGGCGGTAGATGGCATTCGTCTGACCCTGGAAAACACCCTCGCGGCGATGATGGCCGCGCCGTATGAGCGGCTGGGCAACTTACAGCGTCTGTCCGCCGAACAATGGCAAGCGGCGCAGGCCTGGAGCGCCGAGCCGGCGCACCGCCATGAACCTCGCCTGTTGCCGGAGTTGATCAGCCGTCATGCGCAACAGCAGCCCGACGCGATCGCGGTGCAATGCGCCGGCGAAAGCCTGAGCTACGCCGAACTGGAGCGGCAGGCCAATCGTCTCGCGCAGTGCCTGATCGCCCACGGCGCCGGGCCGGAAGTGGTGATCGGCGTGGCGTTGCCGCGTTCGCTGGAAATGCTGGTGAGCTTCCTCGCCGTGCTCAAGAGCGGTGCGGCGTACGTGCCGCTGGACATCGATTATCCGCCCGAGCGCTTGGCGTACATGATCGAAGATTCGCGCATGGCCCTGCTGCTGACGCAAACCAGCCTGCGCGCGACGTTGCCGACGCCTAACGGCGTGCGGCGTCTGGAAATCGATCAACTCGATCGCAGTCTTTACAGCGATGCGGCCCCGGTCTGCGATGTTCACGAGCAGAGCCTGGCGTACTTGGTTTACACCTCCGGTTCAACCGGACGGCCGAAAGGCGTGGCCGTGACGCAGGGACCGCTGAGCATGCACTGCCAGGCCATTGCCGAGTTGTACGAAATGGACGCCAGCAGTTGCGAGTTGCACTTCATGTCGTTCGCTTTCGACGGTGCCCATGAACGCTGGCTGAGTACCTTGTACAGCGGCGGTCGTCTGGTGATTCGCGACGGTTGTCTGTGGACGCCGGAGCAGACCTATCAGGCCCTGCACGATTACGGCGTGACCATCGCCTGCTTCCCGCCGGCCTATCTCAAGCAACTCGCCGAGTACGCAGCCGCCAGCGGCATTGCACCGCCTCCGGTGCGCATCTACTGCTTCGGTGGCGATGCGGTGCCGGAGCAGACCTTCGAACAGGTCAAAGCCGCGTTGCGTCCGCAATACTTCACCAACGGCTACGGCCCGACCGAAACCGTGGTCACGCCGATGCTCTGGAAAGTCGCCATCAGCCAGCACTGCGAAGCGGCGTACGCGCCGATCGGCCGCGCGGTCGGTGCGCGTTCGCTGTACGTGCTCGACGACGATCTGAATCCGCTGCCGCCGGGTTTTGCCGGTGAGTTGTACATCGGCGGTTACGGCGTCGCTCGCGGTTATTACGGGCGCCCCGACCTGACCGGCGAACGCTTCGTGCCCAACCCGTTTGCGCCCGGCGAGCGCCTGTACCGCAGCGGCGATCTGGTGCGCCGTCGCGCGGACGGCGTGGTCGATTACGTCGGACGCATCGACCATCAGGTGAAGGTGCGCGGCTTCCGCATCGAGCTGGGCGAAGTCGAGGCCAGCCTGCGTCAGTTGCCAGCGGTCAGCGATGCGCTGGTGATTGCCCGCGACAATGCCTCCGGCAAGCAACTGATCGGTTATGTGGTCACCGCCACGGGTGATGATATCGGCGATGAACTCAAGGCCGGGCTGCGCGCTTCGCTGCCGGAATACATGGTGCCGGCGCAGATCGTCTGCCTCAGCGCATTCCCGGTTACGCCCAACGGCAAACTCGATCGCAAGGCCCTGCCGGAGCCGGAGTTCAAAAGCGACGAATATGTTGCCCCTCGCACCGAGCAGGAACGCCTGCTGGCGGAAATCTGGGCGCAGGTGTTGCAGGTCGAGCAGGTCGGTATCAGCGATAACTTCTTTGAACTGGGCGGCGATTCGATCCTCAGCCTGCAAGTGATCTCGCGGGTGCGAAACCACCCGACGCTGCAAATGGAGCTGAAGCTGCGCGATCTGATGCGCTATCAAACCATCGCCGGCATTCTCGAGCAGCAAGTGGCGAAGGAGGGCGCCGGGCAAGCGTCGCCTGACCTGACTCAGGTTGCCGCAGAGGGCGCGTTCAATTTGCTGCCGATCCAGCAATGGTTCTTCGCCGAAGGCATGGCCGAGGCGCATCACTACAACCAGTCGTTGCTGCTCAGCGCACGTCAGCCGCTGAATCTCGATGCACTGGAACAGGCGCTGGGCTTGATCGAACAACATCACGATTCGCTGCGCCTGCGTTTTTCCAACGACGGCGGGCGCTGGTTGCAGCGCTACAGCACCAGCGCCTCCGACGAGGCTGTGCTGTGGCGCCGCGAAGCGCAAAGCAGCGAAGAGGTCGAAGCCTTGGCCAACCTCGCGCAGCGCAGCCTCAAACTCGATGACGGGCCGGTCTGGCGGGTCATGCATGTGGCGTTGCCGGATGGTCAGGCGCGGTTGCTGGTGGTGATTCATCACCTGGTGGTCGACACCGTGTCGTGGCGGATTCTGCTCGACGATCTGAAAGTCGCTTACGAGGCCTGCGTGCAGGGGCTGGCGCCGCAACTGCCGATTCGCACCAGCAGTTATCGTTCGTTTGCCGAGGCATTGCAGGCGCAGGCGCCGGTGATTGCCGAGCAGGAATTGAGCTATTGGCTGGAGCAACTGGATCAGCCCGGCGTTGATCTGCCGTGCGACAACCCGCGCGGCAAGAACCTCGTGCGGCAACAGGCGCAGGCACGGCTCAAGCTGTCCCGGGAGCACACCGAACAACTGCTCAAACAGGCCCCGGCGGTGTACGGCACGCAGATCAACGACCTGCTGTTGTCAGCGCTCAGCCGCGCGCTGTGCCGCTGGAGTCAGCAACCGTCGGCGCTGATTCTGCTTGAAGGTCACGGTCGCGAAGACCTCTTCGAATCGATCGACCTGAGCCGCAGCCTCGGCTGGTTCACCAGCATGTTCCCGGTGCGTTTGCGCCCGGACGGCGACGACATCGGCCAGTCGATCATCGATGTGCAGGCGCAACTGGCGGGCGTACCGCAGAAGGGCATCGGCTATGGCGTGCTGCGTCATCTGGCCGGGCCGGAAATCTCGGCGCAACTGGCTGCATTGCCGCAGGCACGGGTGACCTTCAACTACCTCGGGCAGTTCGACCAGAGCTTCGATGAACAGGCGTTGCTGGTGCCGGCACTGGAAGAGACCGGCGACAACTACAGCCTCAAGGCGAACCTGGGCAACTGGCTGGAAATCGTCGGCCAGGTCTATGACGGGCAACTGGCGTTGCGCTGCATCTACAGCAGTCAGCGTTACCGCGCCGGCACCATGGATGCGCTGATGAGCGATTACCAGCGCGAGCTTGAAGCGTTGATCGAGCACTGCATGGCTCGGGTGGGTTGATCGCCCGGCCTTTTGCGCGGGCGCTGCCCAGGCGCGCCCGTCCTATTGCGGATACAAGGATTTTTATCGATGTCGTTGCACCCTGATCTGGAAGCGTTTCTCGACTTGGCCCAAGACAGCCAGGACGCCGGCCTGCCGGCCATGCACCAACTGACCCCGAGCGAGGCCCGCGCCACCTTCGAGCAGACCACCGCGCAACTGCGCTGGCCGGCGCCGCAGGATCTTGAAGTCACCGAGATCGAAACACAGGCCCGTGACGGTGCGGCGCTGGCGTTGCGTTTGTATCGGCCAAGCGGTGTTGAATCGCCGCTGCCGGTGCTGGTGTATTTCCACGGTGGCGGGTTTGTCGTTGGCAGTCTGGATTCCCACGACGGTGTCTGCCGCGAGTTTTGCCAGCGCACGCCGTGTGCGGTGCTTTCGGTCGGTTATCGACTGGCGCCGGAGCATCGCTTTCCGACGGCGCTGGAGGATGGTGAGGACGCGTTGTCGTGGCTGGCCGAACAGGCTGAGAGCCTCGGCCTGGATGGTTCGCGCGTTGCGTTTGGTGGTGACAGCGCGGGCGCCACGTTGGCGACGGTGCTGGCGATTCAGGCCGTGCGGCAGCCGCACACGGTGGCTATCGCGCCCAAGGCGCAGTTGTTGTGTTATCCGGTGACGGATGCTTCGCGGGTGCATGATTCGCGGCTGTTGTTTGGCGAGGGGTATTTGCTCGAGAACGACACGCTGGAGTGGTTTTATCAGCACTATGCGCGAGGGCCGGAGGATTATCTGGATTGGCGTTTTTCGCCGTTGCTGGCGGAGGATTTGCGTGGGGTTGCGCCGGCCATTGTGGTATTGGCCGGGTTTGATCCGTTGCTGGATGAGGGGCAGGCTTATGTCGACAGGCTGCGCGGGCAGGGGGTTGAGGTCGATGTCGAGGTTTGTGCCGGGTTGACTCATGATTTGTTGCGGTTGGGGGCGGTGGTGCCTGGGGTTCTGGAGGTGTATTTGCGGGTGGGTGGGGCGCTTGCGCGGGCTCTGGTTTAGTGTGCATATCCGTTTCTGCGGGTGTTGCGGATTACGGTTCCGCCCTTACGGCGGGTCACCTTTTTCAAACGCCAAAAAGGTAACCCAAAAGGCTTGCTCCTACGTTCGGCCCTCGCAGGCTCGGGTTCCTTCGCTGCGGGATCGATCCGGGCGCAGCGGCTACGGTTTGCTTCGCTGCACCTCCTTCCGCTGTGTCTGGCTGCGCCAGACGGTCGCTGCGCTCCCACGCCCGGATCAATCCCTCCACTCAGCCTTCCGACGTCGCCGGTGGATCAAGATCAAAAGCACTCGAGCTAACGCTCATTGTTGAGTGGTGCGGCTTCGCCGCGGGCAGCTGCGCTGCTTTGCTTTTGCTTTTGTGGGAGCGAGCCTGCTCGCGAAGGCGGCCTGACAGCCGACCGATTTCTCTATGCCCGCGCCTGATCCAACTGTAGGAGCTGCCGAAGGCTGCGATCTTTTGATCTGGCTTTTGCTTTTGTTTTTGCTTTGGCTTTGGCTTTTGATCCGGCTCTTGATCTTTTGCCCCTTCGGCAGGCTTCGTTACGGGATCGATCCGGGCGTGGGAGCGCAGCGACCGTACGACGCAGTCGTACACAGCGATTGTAGGTGCAGCGAAGCCAACCGTAGACGCTGCGCCAGGATCGGTTCCGTAACGAAGGTACCCCGAGCCCCAGCGAGTGGGCCGTACGCCGGGGCAAAGCCTTTTGCTTACTTTTTGCTGGGCCGGCATTCCGGCGTTTGAAAAAGTGAGTCGCTGTAAGAGCGAAACCGCCAGCGGCAACACCCGCAGCAATGGATATGCCTCAATCCCAAAAAACAAAAAAGCCCCACATCTCACAATGCGGGGCTCTCTCACAGCTCAAATCAAAAAATCAGAAATCAGCCTTCACCGACATCACAAAATTGCGCGGATCCCCATAGAAGTTACCGAACCCCTCGGTACCAATGGTCGCGTAATAACGCTTGTCAAAGAGGTTGTTGCCGTTCAACGCCACCGACCAGGTGTCATCGATCCGATAACCGATGCGACCGTTCCAGACCGCATAACCCGCGCCATTGACATTGTCCCCGCCCAGAGGCGAAACGCGGTAGGTGCCTGTCTGTGCATTGACACCCGCACCAATGGTGACACGGTCCAGCGGCCCGCTCAGGGCGTAATCACCCCAGACGCGCAACAGGTGACGCGGCACGTAGGAGTTGTAGACCGCGCCATCCTGAGTAGCATCGGCGTCTTCCAGTACTTTGGTCTGGGTGTAGGTATAACCGGCGAGCAATTGCAGGCGGTCGATCACTTCACCGCTGACTTCAGCTTCAAAGCCCTGGGCGCGGACTTTGCCCGAGTTGATCTGGCAGGAACTGTCTTCGCACCGCAGGTCATCCTGCGCCGCGTCTTTTTGGATGGTGCGGAACAGGTTGAACGTGGTGTTCAAGCGACCGTCGTACCATTCACCCTTGATCCCCAATTCGTAGCTCTGGCCAATCAGTGGCTTGAGCGTGCTGCCATCGATGGTTTTGTACGAGCCTTGCGGGGTGAAGATGTCGGTGTAGCTCGCGTAGGCGGTCAGGTTGTCGTTGAGGTCGTAGAGCAGGCCGGCGAACGGCGTGACCTGGCCGGTTTCGGTGGACTGGGTGTTGACCTCGGTGCCTTCGCCACGGAAGTACTGCACCGAGTCGGTGTCGGATTTGTACCAGCTGACCCGGCTGCCGAGTACCAGGGTCATCGGGTCGGCGAGTTTCAGGCGGGCGATCGAGTAAGCGCCGTATTGCTTGATGTGCATGTCCACCGGGCCGCCACGGGAGGCGTTGGCCAGGTAGTAGCTTTCATCCGGCTGCGGGATGTTGTGGTTCGGGTTGAACACGTTCTGGCGCTGCGGCAATGCCGCCACCGCGTAGAAGTCGTCCTTGTGCGAACGGCTGGCGTTGGCGCCGACGATCAGTTCGTGCTGTTGGCCGAAGGCGTCGAATTTGCCGTCGACGTAGGCATCGAAACCGTAGTCGCGCTGATCGTAGTCATAGGTACTGCCGAGCATCAGCGTGTTGGTGGCAGTGGCGCCGACCGGCACCGCGCCGCTCGGGAAGGAATATTCCATGTCCTGGGTGTTGCGCGAGTAGACACCGGCAAGTTTCAGCGACCAATCGTCGTTGAACTGGTGCTTGACGTCGGCGAAGTAGGTGGCGCGTTTGCTGCGCTGGTTGTTCCACGAGGTGTTCAGGCAGGTGGAGCGTTTCAGGTGCAGGTCGGAGCCGTCGGCGTAGCGCGGCAGGCCGCCCCAGCACGGGGTGGCGTCGACGTCTTCATAGGCCATGCCCAGACCGAGGGTGGTGTCGGGGCTGAGGTCGAAGTCCAGCGCACCGTAGTAGATCTGGTCGCGGCGTTCAGCCACATCGTAGAAATACTGACGGGTCTGCTGGGTCACCACGGCGCGGCCACGGACAGTGCCGGCGTCGTTCAGCGGGCCGCCGGTGTCGACCTGGCCGCGATAGTTGTCCCAGGTGCCGGCCGACAGCGACAGCTGTGTGTGCGGGGTGTCCTGGCCGCGCTTGCGCACGAAGTTGACGCCGCCGGCGGTGCCGCCCGCGCCCTTCATCATGCCGGCCGCGCCGCGGAGGATTTCCACGCGGTCGTAGATGGCCATGTCACTGTTGAAGCTGTCCGCCTGCACGTAGCTGCTGCCGATATCCAGCGGCACGCCGTCATACTGGTACTGGCCGGTCATGCGGAAACCGCGCGAGTAGAAATACTTGCCGCCCATTGGCGAGTCGTAGACGGTGATGCCCGGGGTCTTCTCCATCACCTGTTCGATGGTGTTGAGGTTCTGGTCATCGAGCATCTTGCGGGTCATCACCGTGACCGACTGCGGCGTTTCCTTCAGCGAGTGCACGCCCTTGCCGATGGTCACACCGCCCGTGGTGTAGGAGTTGCTGCCTTCGGTGGTGGCGCCGAGGCGGTTGGCGTTGACGTTGGTAGGCGCCAGTTCCATCGCGCTGCCGCTGGTGGCCGGGCCGAGCACGGTGACGGTGTTGCCGTCACGCTGATAGCGAATGCCGGTGCCGCTGAGCATGGCCTTGAGCGACTCGTCATCCTGATAGCGGCCGTTGAGGGCGCTGGAGCGCAGGCCTTGCAGGCTTTCCGGGCTGTAGACGATTTGCAGGCTGGTCTGCTGACCGAGGGTTTGCAGGGCCTGGGCCAGCGGTTGGGCCGGGATGTTCAGGGTCCATTCCTGGGCCTGGACATACGGCGCTGCCGCGAGGGTCAGTGCCAGACCCAGGCCGCTACCGGCCAGGCGTGTGCGGGTCGCGCCGTGCATCAGCAGGGCTCGAGTCAGAGGGCGAAGCATGAAACGGGATGCGGACATGAGGTTAAGACCTTGGCAGGTATAGTTGTTAATGGTTCTTATTCATCTCATTAAGACGAGGAAGCCGCGGCAAACCGGAAAAGTTTTTTTTCCGGCCCGGTCGCGGCTGCCTCGATCAAGCGGTTTGCAGTTCGCTTCTGACCCTGCCGGCCTCCATGCGCACCAGTTGATCGGCGACGTCGAAGTAACGGTCGTCGTGGGAAATCACGATGATGGTTTTGCCCAGGCGCTTGAGGTCGGGCAGCAACTCGGTATAGAAAATCCGCCGGAAGGTCGGGTCCTGATCCGCCGCCCATTCATCGAACACCAGCACCGGGCGCTCTTCGAGCCAGGCGTTGACCAGTGCCAGGCGTTTGCGCTGGCCGGTGGACAGGTCGGTGGTGCTGAACGCGCCGTCGCGCACGCTGACCTTGTGGGCGATCTCCAGACGTTCGAGGTAGCGGGTGGCATCCTGCGGCACTTCACGATCGCCCTGGATCAAGTCATCGAACAGGTAGTAGTCGGCGAAGATCGTCGTGAAGTTCTGCCGATAATCGTCGCGGTTGACCGCAGTGATCGGCTTGTCGTTAACGCGAATTTCGCCCTCGGTCGGCGCGTACAGCCCCAGCAACAGTTTGATCAGCGTGGTTTTGCCGCAGCCGTTCTCACCGACGATGAACACGATGTCGCCCTGTTCGATGCGCAGGTTCACCGGGCCGAGGCGGAACGGCTCGCTGCCTTCCACGGGAGGGAAGGCGTAGCGCACGTTGCGCAGTTCCAGGCTGTTGACGGCGGCCGGCTTGCTGCCCTGATCCTGCAGCAACAGGTGCGGTTCCGGTGAGGAGAACTGTTCACTCAGCTCGGCGATGCGGCGGAAGGCAATCTGTGCGCGGCTGATGATCGGCAGGGTGCTGATCAGGTGTTCCAGCGGCCCCTTCATGTACAGCAGCACCAGAACGAAACCGCTCATCACCGCTTTGTCGGCACTCGGCCACAGCGATTGCAGGGCCAGGGCCATGCCGATGACCACGAAGAACAGCATTGAGCCAAACGACTTGGCGATGACGAAGGTGTTGATCGATCTGATCTGGGTGTCGCAGATTTTCTCGGCGGTTTTCTGAATGCCGGCGACGAACATGCGCTGGCGGCGCGGGCGGTGAATGCGCAGTTCCTTGGCACCTTCGGCAATCGCGTTGTAGTGCTTTTGCAGTTCGTCTTCGGAATCGCGGGCGGCGTAGAAACCGCGCATGCCCTTGGCCCGCGCAATCGCCTGGATGGTGGTGCCGATGGCGATGGCGACCAGCATCATCAGGAACATCGGCCACGACAACATGGCCAGATAGCCGAGACAACCAAGGGTCACGGTCATCGAAATCGCCAGCGGCGCGAAGGCGAAGGCGAAGTCGCTGATGGTGTCGACGTCGTGGGTCAGCACCGGAATCAGGCGATGGCTGCGATAGCGTTCGATCTGGTCGATCGGCGCCGACAGGACTTTCTCCCCCAGCTCTTTGCGCAGTTTGGCGATGATGTGCTGGCCGACGTAGTTGGTGCCGATGTCCGACAGGATCGTGGTCAGCAGGGCCAGGGCACAGAGGCCGGCGAAGATCATCACCACGGTGCGGGTCAGGCCGTCATCGGAATGCAGGGCGTTGTTGATGGTCGCCAGCAGCACGGTGACGCTCAGGCCGCCGAGCATGCCGAGCACGATGGACGCCGAGACGATCAGGCGGAAGGGCTTGAGCAGGGCGAACAATTCGTTGATCGCCCCACGCGTAGGCTTGGTCATGGAGGATTCCTGCTTCGATGCGGAGGGAGTGCCGGTACTTAAGGAAAACGAATGGTCGCGGAGTTTCTTTAAACGAGCGCAGGCGTGGCTGCGCTCGTCGAGGGCGGGATCAGAGGTCGCGTACTACGCGAAAGCCCAGCCAGTCGCCCTTGCTGGTCGGCCAGCTGCTGTTGCGGTTGCCCGAGCGCGAGAAGATCGGCGCTTCGCCCCAGTCGTTGCCGCGCATGACCTGGCGTTCGCAGTTTTCCTGGGTCCATGGGCGACCGTCGGCGGGCACTCCGGAGTAGTCCGGGTGATAGCAATCGGCGGTCCATTCGTAGACGTTGCCGTGGGCGTCGAACACGCCAAACGCATTGGCCGGGAAGGTGCCGGCCGGCGAGGTGAAGTTGTAGCCGTCGGCTGCGCCATAGGTGTTGGCGTGTTTGGAGATCTGGTAATCCTTGCCCTCATCGAACGGGAACGGGAAAGGCCCGGTGCTGCCGCCCCGGGCGGCGTATTCGCGGATCGATTCGCTTTGCAGGCGATAGGCGTGGCCGGTCTTTTTCGACAGCCAGTCGATGTAGCCCTGGGCTTCGGCGACGTTCATGCATACGGCCGGGTCACGTGGCGTCTGTTTGAATTCCGGCTTGCCGGCGGTGCAACGGCGCCCCGGGCGATCATCGAAGTCGTAGGGCTTGTTGCCGGTCTCGCGCACATAGGCGTCCCATTCGCCCACCAGCACCTGCGAGCGGCTGATAGCGAATGGTTTGCTGAACGTCACGGTGTGCAGCGGGCCTTCGTCGGGTTGGCGGCCGACTTCATCGTCCGGCGTGCCCATGGTGTAGCTGCCAGTCGGCAGCACGACCATTTCCGGGCAGTCCTTGCAATCCTTGAACACCTTGCCCGCAGCGGGTGCTGTCGCCGCGTGCGCGGTGCCGGGCAACAGCGCAGTGCAGAGGGCGCTTAGCGCCAGTGCGGGCAGGGCTTTGGAGAGGATTGACGCGTGAGGCTTTTTCATGGGTCGTCTCTTTGAAAGGAAAACGGCAGTCGAGGGTCAGGCGCGCAGCTTTTTGCCGAGGATGTCCATGAAGCGATCCACTTCGGCTTCGCTGTTGAGCAAGCCCGGCGCGGTGCGAATTACTGGCCCGACGTCGCGGCTGACCGCGTCGCAGATCACCCGGTTCTGCATTAGCCAGGCCGCCACTGCGTCGCTGTCCTGGCCCTTGATCCGGAAGAAGGTGAAACCGGCGGAGAACTGCGAGTCGAGCGGGGTCACCAACTCGATATTGCGGTGCTCCTGCAAGCGTTGCTTGAGGTAGCTGTTGAGCTGATGAATGCGCGTCTGCACCTCGGCTTTGCCCAGCTGCAGGTGCAACTTGAAGGCTTCGTCCAGCGCCCAGCGATGCTCGAAGGCGTGGTAGCCGCCCGGGGTCATGATGGTCGAGAAGGCCGTGGCCTCGGAGAAGGTCGGCACGCTGGGGCTGACGTATTTCAGTTCTTCGGTGCGGCTGCAGACGATGCCGGTGCCGCGCGGGCCGAACATCCACTTGTGCGTGCCGGCGATGAAAAAGTCGCAGTTCATCTGCGGGAAACTCAAGTCGTCGACGCCAAAACCGTGCACACCATCAACCACGTAGATCAGCCGATCCTGGTCGTCGCGCTGACGGTTGTGCTCATCGACTACCCGCGAGATTTCGCTGATCGGCAGCTTCACGCCGCTGCCGGAATGCACCCAGGTCATGCCCAGCACGCGGGTCTCGGGGCGGATATTGCGATTGATCGTGTCGAGCACCTGATCCAGCGAAATGCTCTGCGGGTTTTCGAACAGGGTGAGTTTGCGCACGCGCGTGCCGTCACGCCGGCTGCGGAAATCGAGGATGTTGCGCGTCGAATAATGCTCGTGAACCGTGGTGAGAATTTCCTGATCCGCACGCACCTGCACGCTGCCGTAGATCATCGCCAGGCCTTCGGTGGTGCTGCCAGTCAGCGCGATCTGCGCCGGTTTGGCTTGCAGATACTGGCCGGCCCAGTGGCGCACGTTTTCTTCGCGCTTCTCGGTGACGCCCAGATCCCAATCCATCGCCAGACCCGGATTCAGATCCAGCGCCGCGCGATGGCGTTCGATCGCTTCGCGCACCGGTTTGGGGTGCGAGGTGACGAGGAAATTGGCGAAGTGAATCGCCTGAGGATCCTGATCGAACAACTGACGCAACTGCGCCCATTTGTCCCGCGACGCAGTGGGCGCAGCAGCGATGGCCGCCGGTGCAGTCAGGCTGGCGCCCAGGGGCAGGGCGGCGGCGAGCAGGCCGGCCTGCTTCAGGAAAGTGCGACGATCGGTCATGGTCGCGCCACCTCCTGGCGTGCCGCCAGCGCCGGTTTCGCGGCTTTCTGCACCTGGTCCCAGACGCGCATGAAGTTGCCGCCCCAGAGCTTGGCAATGTCCGCTTCGGAGTAGCCGCGCTGCAGCAGTTCGGCGGTGACGTTGCGGATCTCGCCGACGTTTTCCCAGCCCTTGATGCCGCCGCCATCGTTGAAATCCGAAGCAATGCCGACGTGGTCGATACCGATCTTGCGCACTGTGTAATCGATGGCGTCGCCGAAGTCCTTGAGAGTGGCTTTCGGTTCTTCTTCGAGGATCGCGTAGAGGCCGCTGGCGTACTGGCCGAGCTTCTGTTCCGACCAGGCGGTGATGATCGGATCGCCCGGCATCAGTGCCATGGCGAGGTTGGGCAGTGGCGGCAGATCGAAGCGCGCACGCAGCGCATTGAGTTTGTCCTGCGTGCCCTGGGTCAACGGTTTCAGATACTGCGAGAAGGCGACGACCTGCACCACGCCGCCACTGTTCTTGATCAGTTGCAGCTCTTTGTCGCTGAGGTTGCGCGGAATATCCACCGCCGCCCTTGGCGCCGAGTGCGAGGCCACCAGCGGTGTGCGGCTCAGTTCGGCGACTTGCTCAAGGGCCTTGGTCGACATCTGCGACACGTCGATGATCACGCCCAGATCGTTCAAGCGCTGCACCGCTTGTTTACCGATGTCCGACAGACCGTCGAGGGCATCGGGCGAATCATTGAAAAACGGCAGCGGTCGCGACGAGTCGGCCCAGCTATTGTTGCCGATGTAACTGAAGCCGAACATGCGCATGCCGCGCCCGGCCCACAGGTCGAGCTTGCTCAGATCATTGCCCAGCGGGTAGGCGTTGAGCATGCTGATGAAAATCGCAAACTTGCCTTCGCCGTGCAGGCGGCGGAAATCATCTGGCGTGTAGGCGATGCCGGCCTGATTGGGGAAGTCGCGGACGATCCCGGAAATGATCTTGTAGCGCACTTCCTGCTGGTTGCGCGCCTCTTCGACAAAGCCCTCGGTCGGACGGTGCGGGGCATTCGGGCCGTTCCACATTTCCGGCCAGCCAAACACCGTCAATGCTGCGCCGGACAAGCGTCCGCGATTGGCCTTGACCAGGTCGAACTGGCCCGAGCCATCCTTGTCGGCTTCGTGGTCGTGGCTGCCGAAACTCAGCGGCACGGTGATGTGGCTGTCGAACGACAGCAGGCGATCCTGCAACTCGCTCGCCTGTTTCATCACCTTCACCGGGTAGCCGGGGTTGTTCAGGTAATCCCAGGCCAGAAATCCTGCGCCGGCACTGATCGCCAGGGCCAGCGGCAGGCCGATGAATAGAGCCTTTTTCCAACGCGGTTTTGTCATTGCCATCTCATTCAGGTTCGCCGTCGAGGTGCAGGCGCAGGGGCCTTTGCTATCTGGGAAGAACGAGTGGCTGCACGGCTAATTTAGGTGTGCGTTACAAATGCCCGGCAGCGGCGCGGGTGATGTTTGCCGACGGCGTAAATTTCCCCGTCGAGCAAACGTTCTAGCTTGGATAAAGCCTGCTTCATGGCTGACACAGGTAGGGCAATGACGATCTCTCGACGCTGGTTCATGGCGGGCATGGCACTCACGGGCGCCGCGCTGCCTGCCGCTTTTTATGCACATCGTGAACTGACTCGCGAGGAGTTTCCGATCACCCCGGGCGAGGCCACGGTCGATCTGGCGGACACCGCCGGGCAACAGCTGGCGGACAATTTGCGTGGGGTCTGGGACATTCGCTTTACCGGTGCGGCGGCGGGGCTTGATGGTCTGCCGGCGCAAGGCCTGGAGCTGTTTCTCGACATTGCCCATCGTGGGCGCGGCTTGCGTGGTTATCTCGACACCGGAGCGAATCTGCGTGCCGAAGGGCCTGTGCGTTATCAAGTGATTGGCGATCTGGCACCGGGCAACGGCGCCGAGATGTATTGGCGCCTGCTGCGCACCGATGCGCCACTTGCGCCGCCGGTGTATGAATTCAAAGTCAAACTGGATGAAGTCTGGGCTGCGTTCGGCAATGCCGGCAGCGCCACGTTCACCGGGCAAGTGCTGCGTCTGGACCGGCCGTTGGCGTTGCCCGAGCTGGACAATCAGTTCATCGCTATCAAGCGGCGTTTTCCCGAGGCCCGTGAACGCACCGGGCTTAATCCGCAACTGTTGGCCTGGCTGGTGGCGCCCGAGCATCGGTTGTTCCACCAACTCTGGCACGCCACCCGCGACAAGTGGCACAAGCTCTCGGAGAAAAAACGCGAAGCGCTGCGCGGCATCGGCTGGCAGCCCGGGCCACGTGACAAGGAACGCGACGCACGTGGGCCGAGCAAGGATCGCAATGGCTCGGGCGTGGACTTTTTCTTTATGCATCGGCACATGCTCGGCAAAGCCCGCTCGCTGCAGGATTTACCGTCGTGGCCGGCGTTTCCGCAGCCGCAGCCTGAGCTGGAACGGGACCGGAAAGGCTTCGCGCGTTATTTCGACAATCACGACGGCAACTCACTGCCGCCGACCTGGCTGGCAGAGGGTGATGACGAGTACACCAAATGGGTCAGCGACATCAAAGCGGCGGAGACTTTTCAGAGCAATTTTCTGGTTTGGGAATCGCAGTACCGTGATCCGCGTTATTTGTCGAAATTGACCCTTGGCCAGTTCGGTTCGGAAGTCGAACTGGGCCTGCACGACTGGCTGCACATGCGCTGGGCTTCGGTGGCGCGTGATCCGTCCAACGACATTCCGGTGCCGATGGCGCGCGATCAGGCGGACTTCGCTGCGCGCTGGTATGCGCCGGAAAACGACTTTCTCGGTGATCCGTTTTCCTCCCATGTGAACCCGGTGTTCTGGCGCTTTCATGGCTGGATCGATGATCGCCTGGAAGATTGGTTCCGCGCCCATGAACGTTTTCATCCGGGCGAAGTGAGCCGTCTGGAAGTCAACGGCGTGCCATGGTTTGCACCGGGACGCTGGGTGGAAGTCGCCGACCCCTGGCTCGGCCCCGACACCCACGGCTGCAGCACCGTGCCCGGCCTGCAAGTCGGCCGCTCAGTGGAGATGGATCCGGAAACCATGAAACTGGCGCTGCGCATCACTTTTGGCGACGAAGACAACATGACCGAACTGTTCCGCAAAGTGCCACAGCGCCCCTGGTATGCGCGGCACCTGAAGGTCAAGGGCCGACAGCTCTAGAAGGGTTCAACACACACATATCCAGAATAGTTCGCAATCCCCTTGTGGGAGCGAGCCTGCTCGCGAAGGCGGTGTGTCATTCAGATGCATCAGTGCCTGACAGGACCCCTTCGCGAGCAGGCTCGCTCCCACAAATGAAATTCGGTCTGGACAGAAATTTTCGGCACGACCAAGGCTCCCTGTGGGAGCGAGCCTGCTCGCGAAGGCGTCAGTTCAGTCGACGCGTTGCCCTCAGATCACCTCCCAGCCACCCCCCAACGCTTTGTACAAGGCAATACTCGCCTGCAATCGCGACAGGCGCAGCTGCACGTTGAGGTCTTGCGCGGCATACAGCGTGCGCTGGGTTTGCAGGACGGTGAGCAGGTCTTCGGCGCCGGCCTGGTAGCGGCTTTGGGCGATGTCGAAGGCGGTTTGTGCCTGGTTCAGTTCTTCGCTTTGCCATTGCCGTTGTTCGTCGAGGCCACGAATGCTGCTGAGGGCTTTTTCGACGTCGGCGAAGCCGTTGATGATTGCCCCGCGATAGGTCTCCAGCAATTCGTCCTGCCGCGCCTTGGCCTTGTCGCGTTCGGCGCTGAGGCGGCCGTTGTTGAAGATCGGCGCGGTCAGCCCCGAGGAGAGGTTGTAGAACGTCGTGCGCAGCAAATCGGCGGCCAGATCAGCGCCGCTGCCGAGGCTGGCGGTCAGGGTGATTTTCGGCAGCATCGCGGCGCGGGCGACAGTGACATCAGCCTGGGCTGCGGCGAGCTTGGCCTCGGCGCTGGCGATGTCCGGGCGGCGGCTGAGCAATTCGCTCGGCACGCCGCTGGCGATGTCCGGCCAGTGCAATTGGGCGAAGGATTGCGTGGGCAACGGTAACGTTTGTACCGGTCGGCCGAGCAGGGCGGCGAGGCTGATCTGTGCTTCGCGGGCCTGCTGCTGCACCAGCGGCAGGCGGCGCTGTTGTTCGGCCACCAGGCTTTTCTGCTGGGCCAGCTCCAGCGCGGTGGCGCTGCCGGCGTCGAAACGGGTCTGCACCAGATGCAGCACATTTTGTGCATTGGCCAGATTGAGTGCGGCAATGCGCGCCTGCTCACGCAAGGCCAGGGCCTGGGTGTAACTGTTGGCGACGCCGCTGAGCAAGGTCAGCTCGACAGTGGCGCGATCGAATTCGCTGGCCTGCACACCGAACACGGCACTGTCGCGGGCGGCTCGCTTACCGCCCCAGAAATCGATTTCGTAGCTGGCGCTGAGCTCGGCATCGTAGTAGTCCAGCGAGCGATTCTCCGGACTGACATCCAATTGGCTGTAGCCCTTGCCGTGGATCAGTTTCTGCCGGTTGGCATTCAAACCTGCCTTGAGCTCGGGCAACAGCGGGGCGCCGGCGATGGTTGCGCTGGCCTCGGCCTGCCTGACCCGCGCCACGGCGGCGGCGAGGTCGTAGCTGCCCAGCCGCGCCTGTTCGACCAGTCGCGCCAGCTCGGGGCTGCCGAATTGCATCCACCATTGCCGATTGCTTTGCAGCGCGCCGTGGCTTTTGTCGGACTGCCACGCGCTCGGTGGCTGTACGCCGCTGTCGAGGCGCGGCGCCGGGCTGCTGCAGGCCGCCAGTAGCAGGCTGGCGGCGAGGAAGGTCAGTCGCACTTTCATAGGTCGATCATTCACTGGTAAGGGCCGTGACCGGGTCGAGCCGGGCAGCTTTGCGGGCCGGCATAAAGCCGAAGATGACGCCGGTGACCAGCGCACAGGCAAACGCACCGATCACCGCCAGCCCTTGAAAGGCAATCGCCACGCCGCTGAGCAACAACACGCCGCCGACCAGCAGCGCCAAGCCAATCCCGGCGACACCGCCGACCACCGAAAGCATCACCGCTTCGGTGAGAAACTGACGGAGGATGTCGCGCTGACGGGCGCCGGTGGCCATGCGAATACCGATCTCGCGGGTACGTTCGCGTACGGTCATGAGCATGATGTTCATCACGCCGATACCGCCGACCAGCAGGGAAATCGCCGCAATAGCCCCCAGCATCAGCGACAGCGTGCCTTGCGTGCGCGCTTCGGCCTGGATCATCGCGGCATTGTTGGTCAGCTCGAAATCCTTCTTGCCGTGGTGCCGACGCAACATCGCCTGTTCGATGGCCTGTTCGGCGTCCTTGACCTTGCGCGCGTCCTTGGCGGCAATCACCACGTATTGCGGATTGCGGCTGCCGAACAGGCGCGTGCTCGCCGCCGAATAAGGCACGGCGATGCGGTTGTCGCTATCGGAGTCGCCGGAGCTGGCGCCTTTTTCCGCAAGCACGCCAAGGATCTGGAACGGCACGTTTTCGATGAGGATGTATTGACCGATCGGGTCGGCGACATCCTTGAGCAACTTGTCGCGGACCTTGGTGCCGATCACCGCGACGGCGGCGGCGCTGTCCTCGTCGGCCTGGGTGAAGTAGCTGCCCTGAATCACCGGCCAGTTGAAAATCTGCGGAAAGTTGGTGTCATTGCCGCCGACGTAGCTGCTGTGGTCGGCGTTGCCAAAGCGCACCCCGGCGGTCGAGCCGTTGACCGGCATGATCCGTTCCACCTGGGGCAGGGTGGACAGTTCGGCAACATCGTCGAGGGTGATGATGCCCTCCGGCGTGCGCGGGTTCGGCGCCGAACCGCTGAGGTAAATGATGTTGGAGCCGAACGCGCCCATTTGCGCCATGACCTGGCGCTTGCTGCCTTCGCCAACGGCGAGCATGACCACCACCGAGGCCACGCCAATCACGATGCCCAGCAACGTCAGCGCCGTGCGAAAGCGGTTGATCCACATCACCCGCCACGCCGCTTGTACAGCGTCGAGCAGTTCACCTTTCCAGGCGCCGGTCTGGCTGCTGCCGTTGCTCAGGCGCTGGCGCAGATCGACCGCTTGCAACGCGCCGGGATTGGCCACAGGCGGCGCGCAGGCGTGCTCGGCGCTGTCACTGATGATCAGGCCGTCACGGATTTCGATGATGCGTTTGGCCCGTTGCGCCACTTCGCGGTCGTGGGTGATGAGGATCACCACATGGCCTTGATCGGCGAGTTCGTCGAGCAGGCTCATGACCTCGGCGCCGCTGTGGCTGTCGAGGGCGCCAGTCGGCTCGTCGGCGAGGATGATATGGCCGCCGTTCATCAGCGCACGGGCGATCGACACCCGCTGTTGCTGGCCGCCGGAAAGCTGATGCGGGCGATTGCCGGTGCGAGTGCCGAGGCCGAGACGTTTCAGCAACGCGTGGGCTCGGGCATGCCGCTCGGCGGCCGGGGTGCCGGCATAGATCGCTGGCATCTCGACGTTTTCCTGGGCCGAGCCGGACGGGATCAGGTGATAGCCCTGAAAGACAAAACCGAAGGCTTCGCGGCGCAGCCAGGCCAGTTCATCACTGTCCAGCTGCGCGACGTTTTCCCCGGCGAACAGATACTCGCCGCTGGTGGGACGGTCGAGGCAACCGAGAATGTTCATCAGCGTCGATTTGCCCGAACCGGAGGCGCCGACGATGGCGACGAACTCGCCGGCGTGGATCGACAGATCGATCCCGCGCAGCACTTCCACCAGCGGGCTGTCATCACCGCCATAGGCTTTGCGGATCTGCCGCAGGTCGATCAGGGGCGTATGCATTCAGCCTCCATGACCAGTGGCCGGCGCGCTGAGAACATGCTCGCCCTCGGCCAGACCTTCCAGCACCTGGGTGCGCAGGCGATCGCTGATGCCGGTGCGTACTTCGCGCGCCTGAATATCACCGTTGGCAGCGACGATCTGCGCTCGCTGCCACTGCGGATGCGAGCCCGGTTGCAGGGCAGCAGTCGGCACGGTCAAAGTGTCTTGCGCCTGTTGCGCGACAAAGAACACCTGGGCGGTCATGTCGGTCATCAGGCTGTGATCGGCGTTGTCGACGTCGAGCAGCACGGTATAAAGAACCACGCGTTCGCTGCCGCTGCGGCCGCTGGTAGGACTGCCGCCCTGATTCTGTTCAAGCGGACGTGGTGGCACCGGCAGGATCTGCCGCACCGTGCTGCTCCAGCGCCGAGTGCCGCCGCTGAGGGTGGTGAAGTAGGCGGTCATGCCCGGTTTGACGTGGCCGATGTCGGCCTCCGACACCTCGGCCCACACGGTCATCGGCGACAGCCGGGCGATGCGCAGGATCAGCGGGGTCTGTTGCTGCGCGTTGAGGGTCTGGCCTTCGCGCGCACCGACGGCGACCACGGTGCCGCTCATCGGCGCATAGATGCGCGTGTAACCGAGTTCGGCCTCGTCGCTGCGCAGGCTGGCCTGGGCCTGACGGATCTGCGCCTGGAACATGTCGATGCGCGCTTGGGTTGCGCGAACCTCGGCGCGCGCGGTCTGCACGTCTTCTTCGCGGGTGGCGCCACCGGCGGCGAGTTTCTGCTGGCGCTGGTATTTCTGCTGCGCCAGATCGTGCTGGGCGCGTTGCTCCTGCAACTGCGCCTTGAGGTTTTCGATGGAAAAGCGCCCGGCATCGAGCTTGGCTTTCTGTGTCGACGGGTCGATTTCCACCAGCAACTGGCCTTCCTTGACCGTATCGCCGGCTTCGACGTGAATCTTCTGAATCTGCCCCGAAGCCTGTGCGCCGACATCCACATAGCGGCGCGGCTGCAAGGTGCCGAGCGCCGTCACGCTGTTTTCGATATCGCCGCGGCTGACCTGCACAGTGGCAACGGCGTCGCGACCGGGTGGCAAGACTTGCCAGGCGGCAACGGCGATCACGGGAATCAGACAGAGGGCGGCGAACAGCGCGCGACGGGCGGGGCGGGGACGATTCATGCAGGGTTCCGGCCAGTGGTTGCGGCCCGTCGCAAGGCACGACAGACACAGGGGCTGTCCTGTAAACGAGGCATGGGCGACGGAATTTAGCCGCAGACACATCGAGTTACCGCAGCCGGGCCACGACTATTTGTCCGGGATATGGAATCAACTCTTTAAATCTATATGAGAATTACTATAAATTACGCACCTCAAGTTGCCACTATCTTGCTACTGCGTGATTTGCAGGTCTGATCAGTGCGCTCAAGGACAGAAACGGCATCGATGCGGTCGGGAGTCATGTTGGAAAACTACTATCGTGAGCTGGTGTGTTTCCTCAACGCCAGACTGGGCAACCGTCAGGTCGCCGAGGATGTGGTGCATGACGCCTATGTACGGGTGCTGGAGCGCTCCAGCGAGGTGCCGATCGAACAACCCCGGGCCTTCCTTTATCGCACCGCGTTGAACCTGGTTATCGACGATCACCGCCGCAACGCGCTGCGCCAGGTCGAATCGCTGGACGTGCTCGACAATGAAGAGCGCTATTTCACCCCGTCCCCCCACGGCACCCTCGATCACGGACAGCGCCTGGAAATGCTCCAGCGCGCACTGGCCGAGCTGCCGCCGCTGTGCCGCGACAGTTTTCTGCTGCGCAAGATCGAAGGCCTGTCCCATTCGGAAATCGCCCAGACCCTCGGCATCTCCCGGGCGCTGGTGGAAAAACACATCGTCAACGCCATGAAGCACTGCCGCTTGCGCATCCAGCAATGGGACGGCCAGTGAGCCGCGCCGGTTAAATTTCCTTTCATCGTCCTCGTTCCTACTCAACAGACGACCTGCTGACCTGATTCAGGCCGGTCAGGCCACCCAGGCTTTATTTCCCCGCGTTGAGGGGTTCATCCAGAGGACACTGGAAATGACACAGGCAATTGCATCGCCCATCGTTCACGACCTGATCGGCGTCGGTTTCGGCCCTTCGAACCTGGCACTGGCCATCGCTCTGCAGGAACGCGGCGCCACCCATGGCGAACTGGATGTGCTGTTCCTCGACAAGCAGGCCACTTACAGCTGGCACGGCAACACCTTGTCGACGCAGAGCGAGTTGCAGATTTCCTTCCTCAAGGACCTGGTGACCCTGCGCAATCCGACCAGCCCTTACTCGTTCGTCAACTACCTCAAGCACCACGGGCGTCTGGTCGATTTCATCAACCTCGGCACCTTTTATCCATGCCGCATGGAGTACAACGACTACCTGCGCTGGGTGGCCGGGCAGTTCACCGCGCAGAGCCGTTATGGCGAAGAAGTGCAGTTCATCGAACCGGTATTGCACAACCAGCAGGTCGAAGCCTTGCGGGTGATTTCCCGGGGCAGCGACGGCCAGCAGTTCGTGCGTACCACACGTTCGGTGGTGGTCAGCGCTGGCGGCACACCGCGTATTCCAGAAGCGTTCAAGGCACTGAAGGGCGATCATCGGGTGTTCCACCATTCGCAATACCTGTCGCAAATGGCCAGGCAGCCGTGCGTGAACAATCAACCGATGAGCATCGCGATCATCGGTGGCGGGCAGAGCGCGGCGGAAGCCTTTATCGATCTCAACGATTCGTTCCCGTCGGTGCAGGTCGACATGATCCTGCGCGGCTCGGCCTTGAAGCCTGCGGACGACAGCCCGTTCGTCAACGAAGTGTTCTCGCCGGAGTTCACCGATCTGGTGTTCCAGCAGAACAGCGTCGAGCGCGAGCGGTTGGTCAATGAGTACCACAACACCAACTATTCGGTGGTCGACATCGACCTGATCGAACGCATCTACGGCATCTTCTACCGGCAGAAGGTTTCCGGAATTGCGCGCCATGCGTTCCGCACCCTGACCACCGTCGAGAGCGCCACTGCCACGGCAAACGGTATCGAACTGGCAGTGCGCAACAATGCCACCGGCGAAGTCACGGTGCGAATCTATGACGCCGTGGTGCTGGCCACCGGTTACGAGCGGCAGATGCACCGCAAGTTGCTCGCGCCGCTGGAGGAATACCTCGGCGAATTCGAAGTCGATCGTAACTACAAACTGATCACCGACGAGCGCTGCAAGGCCGGCATTTATATGCAGGGCTTCTGCCAGGCCAGCCATGGCCTGAGCGATACGCTGCTGTCGGTGCTGCCGATTCGCGCCGACGAAATCGCTGGCTCGCTGTACGAGCATGGCAAACAGCGCGGGCACAGCCGCTCGGTGGCGGAGTTGTTACTAGCCACTGCCAGCTGAATCTGCATTGCCTGACATACCGCTTTCGCGAGCAGGCTCGCTCCCACAATGGTTCTGTGAACGCAGGCCAGAATGTGGGAGCGAGCCTGCTCGCGAAGGGGCCATGGAAAGCCCCACAGATCCTGAATCTGAACCCTTCCTGAACACCCCCCACATTCCCCGAAAACACCTATTCCAGCCGTTTCGCTGCGGGCGTAAGCTGCGCGCGTTTTCATCAATTGCGGAGACCCACAGTGGGTACTTGTTCGAATGACAGTTGTCGGCCGGTCTCGATCACCGGCAGATTCTCGGCAAGATAACGCGCAGCCTTTCCCTGCCGTTGTCTCGCCGTAACAGCGAGCAGCGGCATCCCGTGCACGACCCGTTCCGGATCGTGTCTCGACGTCCTTCTCATCGACGCTGAACCAGGCGTGATGGCGACCTCAGTCGTCATCGCAGCCTATCGACACGCCTGTTCCTGACCGGCGTGCCACGCCTTGCCGTGCCGGTTTTCCCGGTGCCAGGGCGCGGCGGTACCTGCTCGACGGTTTCCCGGCTGACCACAGGGGACACAGCCATGAAACTCACGCTCAAGGAATTTTTTGCAGGCTTTCTGCGCAGCCGCCACATCGCCCGGCACTTCCGTCGCCTGGCGCTGCTGGATTCGATCAATGACACCACGGTCAGCCGTGAAGTACCGCCGACGCTGGCCAACACGCTGGTCGCTGCCGCCCATGAAGACAGCGCTGCGTTGCTGTCATCGCTGGGCACGCACGGCGAGGGGCTCTCCGAGGTCGAGGCCGATGCACTGCGCGCGCAACACGGACTTAATGAAGTCGAACACGAGCAGCCGCTGCCATGGTGGAACCATCTGTGGCACTGCTACAAAAACCCGTTCAACCTGCTGCTGACTCTGCTTGCTGTGATCTCCTGGCTGACCGAAGACCTCAAGGCGGCCGTGGTGATTTTTTCCATGGTGGTGCTGTCGACGCTGCTGCGCTTCTGGCAGGAGAGCAAATCCAATCAGGCGGCCGATGCGCTCAAAGCCATGGTCAGCAACACCGCTACGGTGCTGCGCCGGGATGGGCCACGGCGGGAACTGCCGATCAAACAACTGGTGCCCGGCGATCTCATCGTGCTCTCGGCTGGCGACATGATTCCTGCCGATTGCCGCGTGCTCAGCGCCAAGGACCTGTTCGTCAGCCAGGCAGCGATGACCGGTGAATCGATGCCGGTGGAAAAATTCACCCGGCAGACCGATCGCGACACGCGTAACCCACTGGAGCTGGACAACCTTCTGTTCATGGGCACCAACGTTGTCTCCGGCAGCGCGATTGCACTGATTCTCACCACCGGCAACAGCACCTACTTCGGTGCGCTGGCGCAACGGGTCGGCGCGACGGACCGCGCGGTGACGTCGTTTCAGCAGGGCGTCAACAAGGTCAGCTGGTTGCTGATCCGCTTCATGTTCGTCATGGCGCCGCTGGTGCTGTTCATCAACGGTTTCACCAAGGGTGACTGGAGCGAAGCGCTACTCTTCGCGCTGTCGATTGCCGTCGGCCTGACTCCGGAAATGCTGCCGATGATCGTCACCTCGACCTTGGCCAAAGGCGCCGTGTTCCTGTCGCGCAAAAAGGTCATCGTCAAACGCCTCGACGCGATCCAGAACTTCGGCGCCATGGATGTGCTGTGCACCGACAAGACCGGCACCCTGACTCAGGACAAGATCTTTCTGGCGCGTAATGTCGACGTCTGGGGCGAGGACTCTGACGCTGTGCTGGAACTGGCCTACCTCAACAGCTACTACCAGACCGGCCTGAAAAACCTGCTGGATGTCGCCGTGCTCGAACACGTGGAAGTCCATCGCGAACTCAAGGTCGGCAGCGTGTTTCGCAAGGTCGATGAGATCCCGTTCGACTTCAATCGCCGGCGCATGTCGGTGGTGGTGGAGGGCCGCGGTCAGCCCCATCAACTGATCTGCAAAGGCGCGGTGGAAGAAGTGCTGGCGGTGTGCAGCCGCGTGCGTCACGGCGAAGTTGATGAGGCTTTGAGCGATGAATTGCTGGCGCGGATTCGCCAGGTTACCGCAGCCTTCAACGCCGAAGGTCTGCGCGTGGTGGCGGTCGCGGCTCGCTCAATGGCAGAAGGGCGCGAGATTTACAGCCTGGCAGATGAACAGGAACTGACGCTGATCGGTTACGTGGCATTCCTCGATCCACCGAAGGAAAGCACCGCGCCAGCGCTCAAGGCCTTGGCCGAGCATGGCGTGGCGGTCAAGGTACTGACCGGCGACAACGAACTGGTGACGGCGAAAATCTGCCGTCAGGTCGGCCTGGCTCAACAGGGTTTGCTGCTGGGCAATGACATTGAGCGCATGAGCGATACCGAACTGGCCGCGGCGGTCGAGACTACCAACGTCTTCGCCAGACTCACGCCATCGCACAAAGAGCGCATCGTCGGCATTCTCAAGGGCAACGGCCACGTGGTCGGGTTCATGGGCGATGGCATCAACGACGCGCCGGCGCTGCGCAGCGCCGACATCGGCATTTCCGTGGACAGCGCGGTGGACATCGCCAAGGAAGCGGCGGACATCATTCTCTTGGAGAAAAGCCTGATGGTGCTGGAGGAGGGCGTGCTCGAAGGGCGGCGCACCTTCGCCAACATGCTCAAGTACATCAAGATGACCGCGAGTTCCAACTTCGGCAACGTGTTCTCGGTGCTGGTTGCCAGCGCGTTCATCCCGTTCCTGCCGATGCTGCCGATGCACCTGCTGGTGCAGAACCTGCTCTACGACATTTCGCAGATCGCCATTCCGTTCGACAACGTCGACGACGAGATGCTGAAACAGCCGCAGAGCTGGCAGCCGGCTGACGTCGGGCGCTTCATGCTGTTCTTCGGTCCGATCAGCTCGATTTTCGACATCACGACGTTCGCCTTGATGTGGTACGTGTTCGACGCCAATACCCCGGATCACCAGACACTGTTCCAGTCCGGCTGGTTCGTGGTCGGTCTGCTGACCCAGACGCTGATCGTGCACATGATCCGCACGCCGAAGATCCCGTTCCTGCAAAGCCGCGCCGCCATGCCGCTGCTGGTGATGACCGGGGTCATCATGGCTGTCGGCATCTTCCTGCCAATGGGCCCGCTGGCGCATTACTTCAAATTGCAGGCGCTGCCGTCGCTGTATTTCGTGTTTCTGCCAATGATTCTGCTGGCGTACATGGCGCTGACCCAAGCCGTTAAAGGCTTCTACATCCGCCGGTTCGGCTGGCAATAACCGCCATGGAATGCTTTCCCCTGCGGGAGCGAGCCTGCTCGCGAAGGCTTCGTGTCAGTCAGTACATCTCTGACTGGTATAGCCCCTTCGCGAGCAGGCTCGCTCCCACAGGGGATATTGGTGCGTCAGGGCCGCCGGATGAATGACCAAATTTTTAGGAAAAGTCCTACAGAGCTATCGCCGACGCTTGCGTAGTCTTGCCCTCCCCAAACCTCACCGGGAGAATGACCATGAGCAACAAAGCGTTGCGCATCCTGATCGCCGACCCGCAGCATTTTCATCGCATGAAAATCGAGCGCCTGTTCAATGCGCTCGGCTACTACCGCGTCGCCCCGGTGCAGACTCTCGGCGAATTGTTGACCCTGGTCGACTACGGCTGCGAGCCGTTTGATGTGCTGGTGATCAATTCCGAACTGGCGGCAGGCTCCCTCGATCTGCTGAGCTTTCTGCTCGATAACCCACAGGTCCGCCATGCTCTGATCTACAACGAACAATCAGCACCTTTGCAGGCACTTGCAGGTTTTGCTCAGGAAAGTGCGCAGATCAGTCCGACGCCACTGCCCAATCTACAACTCATCGGCCAGGTGATGGCGAGGGTCGAAGCTCACGGCGAGCGCCAGGCTGCGCCTGATTCACACGCGTCATTGCGCCATGCAAATGCATAAAAAACCATGCTGCACAACTGTCAGACCTGACAGGTGATTCTCTTGCTCATCCATGTAACAGTGCCTGCGCAGCCACCGACTCCGGAACAGATTGTTGCGGCGTCTTCGATTTTGCAGGAGTACCAATGAAGTCAGCGCTGATCGTCGATGATCATCCAGTAGTGCGCGCGGCCATTCGGATCGTTCTGCAGGCCCAAGGCTTCACCAATATTCATGAAGCGTCCAATGGCAACGAAGTCGTGCCGCTGATTTGCACCCATGATCCGCAGCTCGTCGTACTCGACCTCGGGCTGGGGTCCATGGATGGGTTGGAAGTGTTGACGCGGATTCAGATCAAGGCGCCGACGGCGCGCTGCCGAATCCTGGTGTTCAGCATGCATGAGCCCACGCATTATCAAGAGCGCTGTCTGCGTGCCGGCGCACGGGGCTACGTGACCAAGAGCAACCAACTGACTCTGCTGCACGAAGCCATCAAGGCATTGATGTCCGGCCACACCTATTTCTCCGCGTTACCCAATACCAGCGGTCTGTACAACGCCGTGCAACGCACTGAACAGGAGATGATCGCTCAGCTGTCCGATCGGGAGTTATGCATCTTCGTGAATCTGGCGCTGGGCAAACCGAACAAGGCCATCGCCCAGGAGATGCACTTGAGTCACAAGACCGTCAGCACCTACAAAACCCGCATGATGGCCAAGCTTTGCCTGGGTTCACTGGTGCTCCTGCGTGAGTTCGCCAAGCGCAATCACTTGATCTGAGTGCCCCGACATGACGCAGGGACTGCGGGTTTTAGGGTTGTGGCTGGGGCTGGCCGCCTCGGTCTGGGCCGATGACCGGCCGCAGACACTGGAAGTGCTGGCCCGCCTCGAACCGGGCAATGTCCAGGTCCGCCTCGATGATCGGGAACGCCAGTGGTTGCGTGAGCATCCGGTGTTGCGCATGGGCATCTCCGGCCCGGACTACCCGCCCTTCGAAATCACCCGCCATCAGCATGAGCTGGAGGGACTGACGGCGGATTACGCCGATCTGCTGGCACAACTGCTCGGCATCAGGATCGAAGTGCGGCGTTTTACCGATCGACCCGCGCTGATGGCGGCACTCAAGCGCGGTGATGTCGATCTCCTGGGCACCTCGAACAGTTTCGAAGCGGCAGATCCGGCCTTCATTCTGTCGCGGCCGTACGCTGAAGATCAGCCGATGCTGGTTACGCGCCACGACGAGAAACTGCCCACCGACCTGGCGGCCAAACGCATCGCCATGGTCGAGGATTACCTGCCGCTGGCCCACGTTCAGGCCTTCTACCCCGGCGCCTACGTGCAGCTTTATGCTTCGGCAATGGATGCACTCGGCGCGGTCGCCTTCGGTGCCGACGATGTGTACCTGGGCGACTTCATCAGCGCCAACTATCTGATCAACACCAATTACCGCAACGATTTGCAACTGGCCGGGCCGTCGGGGCTTGATGCCAATCCGTTCGCTTTTGCGTTGTTGCGCAGCGATGTGGTGCTCAAACGCATCGTCGACAAGGCCTTGCTGGCCGTGCCCATGGAGCGTCGCCATCTGATCGAACAGCGCTGGAGCGTCGGCCTCGCCGAGATGGCCGAACAGTCGCGGGTACAGCTCAGCGCCGCCGAGCAGCAGTGGCTGGATCAGCACCCGGTGGTGCGGGTCGGCGCTGTCGAAGACTTCGCGCCGTTGGCGTTTTTCGATGCCGACGGACGCTTCAAAGGGCTGGCAGCGCAGTTGCTGAGCCTGATTGCACAGCGCAGCGGGCTGAATTTCGAGATCGTGCGTGGCACCTCCCTGAACGATCAGTTCGAGCAGCTCCAGGCCGGCGCACTCGATGTTCTGCCGGTGGTGACGCCGAGCACCGAGCGTGAAGCGCAGCTGCAATTCACTCGCGCCTATCTGAACAATCCGTTCGTGCTGGTCAGCGCGGCGAACGGGCAACATCCATTGCCGCTCGACGAACTGGCGGGCAAACGCCTGGCGATCTATCGGGGGCACCCGTTGCGCGATTATTTGCTGCAACGGGTTCCCGGTCTGCGTCTGGTCGAGGTCAAAAGCCCAGCCGAAGGCATGGCGCTGATTGCCCGAGGACAGGTCGACGTGACGGTAAGCTCGTTGCTGGTAGCGCGTTTTCTGATCGCCCGCCAGTATCGCGACCGCCTGCGCATCACCGGCACCGTTGGCGATCAGCCGGCGCGCATCGCTTTGGCCACGGCGCCGCAGTCGGCGCTGCTGCACTCGATCCTGAACAAGGCGTTGCTGAGCATCGCGCCGCAGCAAATGGATGAACTGGTCGAGCGCTGGAGCCACGATGTGGTGGTTGAAGACAG
This sequence comes from Pseudomonas sp. 14A, assembly GCF_018132745.1. Taxonomy (NCBI): domain Bacteria; kingdom Pseudomonadati; phylum Pseudomonadota; class Gammaproteobacteria; order Pseudomonadales; family Pseudomonadaceae; genus Pseudomonas; species Pseudomonas sp. 14A. Next base: position 172,481 of record NZ_JAGRQJ010000009.1, read on the forward strand.
CTATTGGTCGCGCCATCGTCAGGAGATTCTGCTCGGCTTTGCCAGCGCGGCGGTGTTGCTGCTGCTGGCCTTGATCTGGATCGGCTGGCAGCGTCGGCAGATCCATCAGCGCCAGCAATGGTTGTTGCAACTGCAACAGGCCAAGGACGCAGCGGATGAGGCCAATCGGGCCAAAAGCACTTTCCTGGCGACCATGAGCCACGAGATCCGCACGCCGATGAACGCCCTGATCGGCATGCTCGAATTGGCGCTCATGCGCGCAGAGGAGGGCGTGACCGACCGATTGGCGATTCAAGTGGCTTCGAATGCCGGCCAGCAACTGCTGGCGTTGATTGGCGACATTCTCGACATCGCCCGCATCGAATCGGGGCATTTGTCCCTTTCGCCCGACCGGGCCAATTTACGCGAGACGGTGTTATCGGTATGCCGAGTGTTCGAAGGGCTGGCGCGGCAGAAGCGCTTGGTGTGGCGCATCGAACTTGATCCGCGCGCCGACGTGGATGTGCTGATTGATCCGACGCGCTTCAAACAGGTGCTGTCGAACCTGTTGAGCAATGCGATCAAATTCACCGAGGTGGGTGAGGTGAGTTTGCGCTTGCAGGTCATCGCCATGACCGACGCTGAAGTGGACATGCTGGTGCGCATCGAAGACAGCGGCATCGGCATCAGTGTCGAAGATCAAAAGCTTCTGTTCAGTCCTTTCGTCCAGGCAAGCAACAGTTCGCAAACGGCGCGCAGCGGTTCCGGTCTGGGGCTGGTGATCAGCCGCAACCTCTGCGACATGATGGGCGGCACGCTGCGCCTCGACAGTGACCTGGGGCAGGGCACGCGAGTGGAAGTCCATCTGCAATTGCCACTGCTGACCGCGATGACGACCACAGCGGCTACGCCCGACGTGACGCTCGCCGCCTGTGTATTGAACGTGCTGGTGGTAGACGATCACCCGGTCAACCGCTTGCTGATGTGCTGGCAACTGAGCGAACTGGGGCATCGCACGACTGATGTCGGCGATGGCGATGAAGGGCTGGACCGCTGGCGAACCCAGGCCTTCGATGTCGTCATCACCGACTGCAACATGCCGCGACGCAATGGCTATGAGCTGGCGCGATCCATTCGCGATGAAGAGGCCGCCAGCGGCCGCGCACCCTGTCTGATCCTCGGTTTTACGGCCAACGCGCAGGTCGAAGAGCGTTTGCGTTGTCTGGATGCCGGCATGGATGACTGCTTGTTCAAACCGATTCGCTTGCGCGATTTGGCACAGGCCTTGACCGGCGCGCAGCCTTGCGCGCCGCACGAAGATGAACCGCCAGGTGCCGAGCCGGTCGAGATTGATCTCAGTGTTCTTGAACAGATGGCGGGTGCCGATCATTCGTTGATCGAACGCTTGCGCAAGGAAGTCGGCAATAGCCTGCGCGATGATCTGCAAGCACTGGATCGCTTGCAGGCGAGCGACCGCGCAGACTTGCGGGAGTTGGCCCATCGCATCCGGGGTGGCGCGCAGATGGTCGGGGCTGCGCGGGTCGTAGCGGCGTGCGCAGATCTGGATACGGTGTGCCGAGACAGTGAAAACGCAGTTATCGACCACGCCATCAACAAGTTGCGCGAAGCCATGCACGGCCTCGCGCGATGTCTGTAAGCCAGTGCAGTCTTCTGTGCGAGCGAGCCTGCTCGCGAAGAGCGCACCGCCAAATCAATTGTTCTTTATATGGAACACTCAAGCCGGTTTGCACCCTCTAGTCGAATATTCGATATGCCCTTACGCTTAATCCAATGCACTTACACATTGGAGACCCCATGAAAAATATCATCGGCATTTACACCAGCCCGCGCGGCCACTGGGTCGGCGATGGTTTCCCGGTGCGCACGCTGTTTTCCTATGACAACCTGGGCAAGCACATCAGCCCGTTTCTGCTGCTCGATCACGCCGGTCCCGCCGAATTCACCCCGACCACTGAACAGCGTGGCGTCGGCCAGCACCCGCACCGTGGTTTCGAAACCGTGACCATCGTTTACGACGGCGAAGTGCAGCACCGTGACTCCACCGGCAGTGGCGGCACCATCGGCCCGGGTGATGTGCAGTGGATGACCGCAGCGTCCGGCATCCTCCATGAGGAATTCCACTCGGAAAACTTCGCCCGAACCGGCGGCAAGCTGGAAATGGTCCAGTTGTGGGTCAACCTGCCGGCCAAGGACAAAATGGCCGCGCCGGGTTACCAGACCATTCTCGACCGGGACATTCCGAGCATCGCGCTCAAGGACGACGCCGGCAGCCTGCGTCTGATCGCCGGCGAATTCGATGGGCACACCGGACCGTCGCGGACTTTCACGCCGATCGACGTGTGGGATCTGCGCCTCAATGCCGGCAAGCTGCTGACGCTTGATCTGCACGAAGGACGCAACACGGCGCTGGTGGTGTTAAAAGGTTCGGTGCAGGTCAACGGCGCGGAATCGGTGGAAGTAGGGCAGTTGGCGCTGTTCGAACGCGACGGTGATCGACTCACCCTCCAGGCCAGCGAAGACGCGGTGGTATTGCTGCTCAGTGGCGAGCCGATCGACGAACCGATCGTCGGCCACGGCCCGTTCGTGATGAACACCGAGCAGGAAATCCATCAGGCCTTTGCCGACTTCCAGTCCGGGCGCTTTGGCCAGATGCACCCCTGACCCCGAGCTTTACTGGCAACTGACCCCCCCTGTGGGAGCGAGCCTGCTCGCGAATGCTCTGTTTCAGTCCAAGAGGTAGTGACTGACAGGACGCCTTCGCGAGCAGGCTCGCTCCTACAGGTTTTTCAGCGTTTTCGAGACGCTGTTCATCCACCGAAATCAATTGCTCCTACACTGTGCCAATCTGTGCGATCTTCTCGCGATTGGCCTTTGTCGGAGTTGTTTGATGCTGTCTCTGCTGACCGAACACCCGTTGTTTAGCGCGTTGATCCTGATCCTGCTCGATCTTGGCCTGTGGCGGCTGATCAGCTCTCGCGGCAGCGAATGGAAGCTGTTGGTGCGGGTGCTGATTTTCGCCTTGTTCAGCATTGTGCTGTTCAACGAAGGCCTCAACCCGATGGAACCGGCACCGTGGGCCGACAACGTGCCGCTGCATCTGGCGGCAACCGGGTTGCAGATCGGTTGGTGGCTGTTTGGTGCGCGGACCCTGACGGTGCTGATCGGCGCGGTGATGATGCAGCGGGTCGGCCATACCGGCCGGCTGTTGCAGGACTTGCTCGGCGCGGTGATTTTCCTCATCGCGATCATTGCGGCGCTGGCGTACGTGCTCGATCTGCCAGTCAAAGGTGTGCTGGCGACGTCCGGCGCGTTGGCGATCATCGTCGGCCTGGCCTTGCAGAGCACGTTGAGCGACGTGTTCTCCGGCATCGTCCTCAACACCACCAAGCCCTATCAACTCGATGACTGGATCTCCATCGACGGCACCGAGGGCCGCGTCACCGACATCGACTGGCGCGCCACGCGTCTGCAAACCAGTCAGGGCAGCATGGCGGTCATTCCGAATTCACTGGCGGCTAAAGCCAAGATCATCAACTTCAGTCGGCCGAGCAACATGTTCGGCGTTTCCGTCAGCGTGCCCGTCAGCCCCCATGCCCGGCCCAGCTCAGTGATCGAGGCGTTGGAGCGAGCGATGCAAGGCTGCCGGCAATTGCTCGACACGCCGGCGCCGAGCGTATCGTTGAAGAGTTCTGCCAGCGGCGGCGCGGAGTACGAAATCAGCGGGTTTGTCGCCTCGATGGGCGAGAAGCGCGTGGTGCGCAATCAGTTGTTCGATCTCGCGTACCGGCATTTGCAGGCCTCCGGGGTCAACCTGCTGTCGAGCAACGAGACCAGCGCCGCACCGCAGTTGTCGCGGCCACGGGCGCTGCTGGAAAGCTCACCGATCTTCTCGACTCTGCGTGAAGAAGAGAAAGACACCTTCAGCCAGAACATGACTCTGCAAACCTTCCGCGCCGGCGAAACGATTCTCGCGGGCGGGGAGGTCAGCGATCATTTGTTCATCATTGAATCCGGCGTGGTTTCGGTGACGCTCAAGCGCCACGGCGCACCCCTGGAATCCGGGCGCATGGGGCCGGGTGAGGTGATCGGCGAGGCCGGGATTCTTTCCGACACCGCCTTGCCGGCGGATTTTTCCGCGAAGACTTTCTGCGCCCTGTATCGCATCGAGAAGTCCTACCTGAAACCGTGCCTGGACGCGCGCCATGACATCCACGATGCGATGCAGGCGTTGCTCGATTTCCGCCTGCACAAGGCGCAGTCGCTGACCGAGGAAACGCCCGTGGTCGCGCCGAAAAGAGGCTTTCTGCAATGGCTGCGTAACCGAGTCTGAGCTGTCGCTTTGTGATTCGATGCAACCTGCGCGGCGTTCTCAGGGTCACAATTTGCAATCCCACCGGGCAGGAGTTGCAGACGATGAAAAACCTGCGAATCGCCACCTTCAACGTCAACGGCATGCGCGCGCGGCTGCCGAATCTGCTGGAATGGCTCAAGCGCGAGCAGCCGGACATCGCCTGCCTGCAAGAGCTCAAATCAGTCGACAGCGCATTTCCCGCCGCCGAACTGGAAGCCGCCGGTTACGGCGCGATCTGGCAGGGCCAGGCGTCATGGAATGGCGTGGCGATTCTGGCGCGCGATGCGCAGCCGCTGGAGAGTCGGCGCGGTTTGCCCGGCGATGCCGATGACACCCACAGCCGTTATATCGAAGCGGCGGTGCACGGTGTGCTGGTCGGTTGCCTGTATCTGCCCAACGGCAACCCGCAGCCGGGGCCGAAATTCGATTACAAACTGGCCTGGTTCGAGCGTCTGATCAATTACGCCAAAGACCTGCAAAGCAGCGATCACCCGGTGGTGCTCGCCGGTGACTTCAATGTCGTGCCCACCGACATGGACATCTACAACACCCGCTCCTGGCTCAAGGATGCCTTGTTGCAACCCGAAAGCCGCGAGTGCTACCAGCGGCTGCTGGATCAGGGCTGGACCGATTCCCTACGCCACGTATATCCCGAAGAGCGCCTCTACACCTTCTGGGATTATTTCCGTAACCATTGGCAAACCAATTCCGGCCTGCGCATCGACCATTTGCTGCTCAACCCGGCATTGAGCCCGTATCTGCACGACGCCGGTGTTGACGCCTGGGTGCGCAACGAACCGCACGCCAGTGACCATGCGCCGACGTGGATTCGCATCGCTTCGCGGAAGAAGCGCTGAACGGGCGATTGGCGAAATCAATTGTCGAAAGCCGTGCCTGATCCCGTATACAGGGCAACATCAACGCAGTGTTCTGCGGCCCATGCATAAGGATCGAGCAATGAGTGCGCCACGGCTGACCAATACCAATCTGTACCTGCAACGTCTGGGTTTCGATGCGCCGCCGCCACCGACGCTGGAAACCTTGCATCAGTTGCAACTGCGCCACACCGCTCAGTTTGTTTTCGAAAATCTGGCAACGATCAGTGCAGAGCCGGTGTTGATCGACTTGGTCTCCATCGAAGACAAGGTGTTGCAGCAGGGGCGGGGCGGCTACTGCTATGAGCTCAATCATTTGTTCTATGCGCTGCTGCTTGAATTGGGCTTCGACGCGCGGGCGATCAGCGGGCGCGTGGTGATGAATCAGCCGGAAGGCAGCTGGACGGCGCGAACCCATCGTTTGAGTCTGGTGACCATCGACGCAGTGCGTTACATCACCGACGTCGGCTTCGGTGGCATGGTGCCCACCGCGCCGCTGTTGCTCGACAGTGAGGATGAGCAACCCACCCCGCACGAACCCTACCGCATCGACAAACAGACCGATGGCTACCTGCTGCGCGCCAAAGTCGCAGGCGAATGGCGGCCGATGTACCTGTTCGATTTGCAGCGCCAGGAAGACATCGATTACACCGTCGGCAACTGGTACGTCTCCACCCATCCCGAGTCACCTTTTGCCCAGCGCCTGATGGTTGCGCGCACCGGCGCTGGTTGGCGCAAAACCCTGAACAACGGCAGTTTTGCCATTCATCACATGGGCGCGGACAGTGAGCGGCGCGAGGTGGCGGACGTCGACGAGCTGATGGAGTTGCTGCGCCGCGAGTTCGACCTTCAGGTGCCTGATTCACCGCGTGTACGGCAAGCGCTGGCTCGGGTCATCGCGCCAGCCTCCATCTAAGGCTTTACACCAGGCTCCAATACGCGACGGATTTCGCCGATGGCCGCTAAAAGAGCGCGACTGCACCGTCGGTCGCCGTGAACACTTCAGCCTGGTGGGCACTGGCGCGGACGCAGCGGGGATGTGTTGCCGGATTTGTTGGGGCAAGAAGCGCAGGCTAGAAGGTTGGATGGCTACCTAACCATTATGTGACTGATAAGTTGTATACAACTCTATGGACATTTGTCCTGAGTATTGAATACAGTGTGCGCATAACAAAAACCAGGGAACCCCCCACCATGAAAACGCCCCATGTTTCACACCAACGGCCCGAGGACGAAAACCTCGGGGTCGGCGCGAATATGGCTTACGGCCTGCAACATGTTCTGACCATGTACGGCGGTATCGTTGCGGTGCCACTGATCATTGGCCAGGCGGCCGGTCTGTCGCCGGCGGACATTGGTCTGTTGATTGCTGCTTCATTGTTTGCGGGGGGGCTGGCGACGTTGCTGCAAACCCTGGGTCTACCGTTTTTTGGCTGTCAGCTGCCGCTGGTCCAGGGCGTATCGTTCTCCGGCGTGGCGACCATGGTCGCGATCGTCAGCAGCGGCGGGGAGGGCGGTTTCCAATCGGTGCTGGGTGCGGTGATTGCCGCCTCGTTGATCGGCTTGCTGATCACGCCGGTTTTCTCTCGCATCACCAAGTTCTTTCCGCCCCTGGTCACCGGCATTGTGATCACCACCATTGGCCTGACGCTGATGCCTGTGGCCGCACGCTGGGCGATGGGCGGCAACAGCCACGCGCCGGACTTCGGCAGCATGCAGAACATCGGTCTGGCGGCGGTCACGCTGGTGCTGGTGTTGCTGCTGAGCAAGGTTGGCAGCGCGACCATTTCCCGGCTGTCGATTCTGCTGGCCATGGTCATCGGCACGGTGTTGGCGGTGTTCCTTGGGATGGCGGATTTCTCCAGCGTCACCACCGGTCCCATGTTTGGCTTTCCGACACCATTCCACTTCGGCATGCCGACCTTCCATTTCGCCGCGATTCTGTCGATGTGCATTGTGGTCATGGTGACGCTGGTGGAAACCTCGGCGGACATCCTTGCGGTGGGTGAGATCATCGGCACAAAGGTCGACTCGAAACGCTTGGGCAACGGCCTGCGTGCCGACATGCTGTCGAGCATGTTCGCGCCGATCTTCGGTTCTTTTACACAAAGTGCTTTCGCGCAAAACGTCGGCCTGGTGGCGGTGACCGGGATCAAGAGCCGATTCGTGGTCGCTACCGGCGGCTTGTTCCTGGTGGTGCTCGGCCTGCTGCCGTTCATGGGCCGGGTGATTGCCGCCGTGCCGACTTCGGTACTTGGCGGCGCCGGGATCGTGCTGTTCGGTACTGTGGCTGCGAGCGGCATCCGCACGTTGTCGAAGGTGGACTACCGCAATAACGTCAACCTGATCATCGTTGCCACCTCGATCGGTTTCGGCATGATCCCGATCGCCGCGCCGAACTTCTACGATCATTTCCCGAGCTGGTTCGCGACGATTTTCCATTCGGGCATCAGTTCGTCGGCAATCATGGCGATCCTGCTCAACCTGGCGTTCAACCACTTCACGACCGGCAATTCGGATCAACAATCGGTGTTCGCCGCCGCGGAAGAGCGCACCCTGCGTTATCGCGATCTCGCCGCGCTGCGTGAAGGCGATTACTTCAGCGACGGCAAGCTGCATGATTGCGATGGCAAGGAAGTGCCGGTGATCGAGCCGGATGACCATGATCATGGCCACGGCGCGCCGAAGGTGCAGGTGAAAAGCAGCGAACATGTCTGACCGCTGCGTCTGAAACAGAAAAGGCCGATCTGCCCAAACAGATCGGCCTTTTGGTATTTTTCGTGCGCCCACAAAAAAGCCCCTGAACCTTGCGATTCAGGGGCTTTGCTATTTGGCTCCACAACCTGGACTCGAACCAGGGACCCAGTGATTAACAGTCACTTGCTCTACCAACTGAGCTATTGCGGAATTGGTGCGTATGTTACTGATTCAAAAAGAGAAGTCAAGCATCGCCTGGCAACTTTTGCGATTCGTCGGGACGGACGCCATTTTGTCAGCGATTGGCGGTTACCAGAAAGGCCTCAGAGGTCTACCATGGCAGCCCGGAAGTGGTCACACGCGCTGCCGGCCATTCGCCGCAAAGGTACGCGCCATGAATCAAATCACCCGCAACAGCGAGGTGCTCGCATGAGCACTGCACAGATCAGCCTGCCCAAGGGCATCGGCCCGCACGCCGAAAAACTTTTCGATGCAATCACCGGGGCAAGCACTGCCGAAGAATTGAACCGCGCCGGCGGCAAGGCTGAAGGTTTTGTCCTCGGTCTGGAAAGCAGCAAGGCCATCAAGAGCCAGGTCGCCGAATCGCTGTATATGATTTACGACGATGCTGCCACTCAACGCGCGGCCGAGCTGGCTTAACTGCCGAAGGTAATCGTGCCGAGCATCAGCTTGGCATAGACCACCGTCGCCGCCAGTTGCACCAGCCACAGGGCCAGGCCACCGAGAAATACCCCGGTGGCGACTTGCAGCACCAGGCTCTTTTCACGCTTGGCCGGAGCGCGCGGGATGAAATCATCCAGGTCGTCACGGTCAGCGCGCAGGTTGTCGTTTTTCATGTGGGTTCTCTTCAAAAATCTCGGGTGTACACAAAACCGGTAGGAGCTGCGGAACGCTGCGATCTTTTGATCTTGCTCTTGATCTTGATCTTGATCTTAAAAAACAAGATCAAAAGATCGCAGCCTCGTTTCACTCGTCAGCTCCTACGAGCTCCTACGGTTCTGAATTGTGTGCAGTCTAGAGGTTGCAAGGCGTTTCCAGAGACAAATAAAAACGGGAAGCCGAAAAGGCTTCCCGTTTTTCATCACTGGCCGAAATCAGATGACCTGAACGATCGCGTCCGTCACAGCCTTGATGTTGCTCTGGTTCAGCGCGGCCACGCAGATGCGGCCGGTGTCCAGGGCGTAGATGCCGAACTCGTTACGCAGGCGATGCACTTGTTCAGTGGTCAGGCCGGAGTAGGAGAACATGCCGCGCTGACGACCAACGAAGCTGAAATCGCGGCCCGGGGCTTTTTCCGCCAGCAGGGCAACCATCTGCTCGCGCATGCCGCGAATGCGCAGGCGCATCTCGGCCAGCTCGGCTTCCCACTGCGCGCGCAGTTCCGGGCTGTTGAGCACGGCAGCGACGATGCTGGCGCCGTGGGTCGGCGGGTTGGAGTAGTTGGTGCGGATCACGCGTTTGACCTGCGACAGCACCCGCGCGCTTTCTTCTTTCGATTCGCTGATGATCGACAGTGCGCCAACGCGTTCGCCGTACAGCGAGAACGACTTGGAGAACGAGCTCGAGACGAAGAAGGTCAGGCCGGATTCGGCGAACAGGCGCACAGCGGCGGCGTCTTCGTCGATGCCGTCGCCGAAACCTTGGTAAGCCATGTCGAGGAACGGCACGTGACCTTTGGCCTTGACCACTTCCAGCACCTTGTTCCAGTCCGCCGGGGTCAGGTCGACGCCGGTCGGGTTGTGGCAGCAAGCATGCAGGACAACGATCGAGCCGTTCGGCAGGGCGTTGAGGTCGTCGAGCATGCCGGCACGGTTCACGTCGTGGGTGGCAGCGTCGTAGTAACGGTAGTTCTGCACCGGGAAACCAGCGGTCTCGAACAGCGCGCGGTGGTTCTCCCAGCTCGGGTCGCTGATCGCCACGACCGCGTTCGGCAGCAGTTGCTTGAGGAAGTCGGCACCGATTTTCAGTGCGCCAGTCCCGCCGACGGCCTGAGTGGTGATGACGCGACCGGCGCTGATCAGCGGCGAATCGTTGCCGAACAGCAGTTTCTGCACGGCCTGGTCGTAGGCGGCGATGCCATCGATCGGCAGGTAACCGCGCGAAGCGTGTTGCGCGACGCGAATCGTCTCGGCTTCGATCACCGCACGCAGCAGTGGAATTCGCCCCTCTTCGTTGCAGTACACGCCCACGCCCAGGTTGACCTTGGTGGTCCGGGTATCGGCGTTGAATGCTTCGTTGAGGCCCAGGATTGGATCGCGGGGTGCCATTTCGACAGCGGAGAACAGGCTCATTATTACGGCGGCTCTGAATGGAGAGTGGAGGGACGTGTAGCGCTCCAGCCGAATGCACTAGAGCGGTGCACAAACGGGGAGCTAGTATAGAGGCCATCACCGCGCAATGGCGACAGGCGAATCGGCTTTTACGGTAAGTTTTTCCGATTATTTCTTGACCGTTAGTCGATTGACTTTGTCAGATTCTTTACCGGATGTAGGACGTTTGCCTTGAAAGGTCAGGCAATCGCCACCACATTCAGCACAATCCAGGTTTTTTCTTGCGCGACATCGGTCGTTTGCGGTCGTCCTCGTGGTGTTCCGTCTGACGCGGAACGCCGCGATTCCAGAGGTGTGTATGTCGGAATTCCAGCTAGTCACCCGCTTCGAGCCCGCCGGCGATCAGCCGGAAGCCATTCGCCAGTTGGTTGAGGGCATTGACGCCGGGCTGGCGCACCAGACGCTGCTCGGTGTGACCGGTTCGGGCAAGACCTTCAGCATCGCCAACGTCATTTCGCAGGTACAGCGTCCGACGCTGGTACTGGCGCCGAACAAGACCCTGGCCGCGCAGTTGTACGGGGAGTTCAAGGCGTTCTTCCCGAACAACGCGGTGGAATATTTCGTTTCCTACTACGACTACTACCAGCCCGAAGCGTATGTGCCGTCGTCCGACACCTTCATCGAGAAGGACGCGTCGATCAACGACCACATCGAGCAGATGCGCCTGTCCGCGACCAAAGCGTTGCTGGAACGCAAGGACGCGATCATCGTCACCACGGTGTCGTGCATCTATGGTCTGGGCAGTCCGGAAACCTATCTGAAAATGGTCTTGCACGTTGATCGCGGCGACAAGCTTGATCAGCGCGCTCTGCTGCGGCGCCTGGCCGACCTGCAATACACCCGCAACGATATGGATTTTGCCCGGGCGACGTTCCGCGTGCGTGGTGACGTGATCGATATCTTCCCGGCGGAATCCGACCTCGAAGCGATCCGCATTGAGCTGTTCGATGACGAGGTCGAGAGCATTTCCGCCTTCGACCCACTGACCGGCGAAGTCATCCGCAAGATGCCGCGCTTCACTTTCTACCCGAAAAGTCACTACGTGACGCCTCGGGAAACCCTGCTCGACGCCATCGAAGGCATCAAGGTCGAATTGCAGGAGCGCCTCGAATACCTGCGCAGCAACAACAAACTGGTGGAAGCCCAGCGTCTTGAACAGCGCACCCGTTTCGACCTGGAAATGATCCTCGAACTGGGCTATTGCAACGGCATCGAAAACTACTCGCGCTACCTGTCCGGGCGTCCGGCCGGCGCGGCGCCACCCACGCTTTACGACTACTTGCCCGCCGACGCCTTGCTGGTGATCGACGAATCCCACGTCAGCGTGCCGCAGGTCGGCGCAATGTATAAGGGCGACCGTTCGCGCAAGGAAACCCTCGTTGAGTACGGCTTCCGCCTGCCTTCGGCGCTGGACAACCGGCCCATGCGTTTCGACGAGTGGGAAGGGGTCAGCCCGCAGACCATCTTCGTCTCGGCAACGCCCGGCAACTACGAAGCCGAGCACGCCGGCCGCGTGGTTGAGCAAGTGGTACGGCCGACCGGTCTGGTCGACCCGCAGGTTGAAGTGCGGCCGGCGCTGACCCAGGTCGATGACTTGCTCTCGGAAATCACCAAGCGCGTGGCGATCGAAGAACGTGTGCTGGTCACCACGCTGACCAAGCGCATGGCCGAAGACCTGACCGATTACCTCGCCGACCACGGCGTGCGCGTGCGTTATCTGCACTCGGACATCGACACCGTCGAGCGCGTCGAGATCATCCGCGACTTGCGGCTCGGCGTATTCGATGTGCTGGTCGGGATCAACCTGCTGCGTGAAGGCCTCGACATGCCGGAAGTGTCGCTGGTGGCGATTCTCGATGCCGACAAGGAAGGCTTCCTGCGTTCCGAGCGCTCGCTGATCCAGACCATCGGTCGCGCGGCACGTAACCTCAACGGCCGGGCGATTCTCTACGCCGATCGCATGACCGGTTCGATGGAGCGGGCGATTGGTGAGACCGAGCGCCGCCGCGAGAAGCAGATCGCCTTCAACCTTGAGAACGGCATTACCCCGAAAGGTGTGATCAAGGACGTCGCCGACATCATGGAAGGCGCCACCGTGCCGGGTTCGCGCAGCAAGAAGCGCAAAGGCATGGCCAAGGCCGCCGAAGAGAACGCCAAGTACGAAGCCGAGTTGCGCTCGCCAAGCGAAATCACCAAACGCATCCGCGCGCTGGAAGAGAAGATGTACCAACTGGCGCGGGATCTGGAGTTTGAAGCGGCGGCGCAGATGCGCGACGAGATTGCCAAACTGCGCGAGCGACTTCTCACCGTTTGATCTTGATCGCCTTGCCGGGCCTCTTCGCGAGCAGGCTCGCTCCCACATAGCAATTGCATATTCCTGTGGGAGCGAGCCTGCTCGCGAATGGCCTTCACACAATCGGAAGGCCTTAGGGCTTCCGGCTTAAATGCCCTGCCCGCTGGAGCGGGGCGGGTGTCGCCTGTTACCATTCGCCGCTTGATTGTTTTGCTTTTCATTCTTTTCGAGACATGCCATGACCACCGTCCGCACTCGCATCGCGCCATCGCCTACCGGGGACCCCCACGTAGGTACCGCTTACATCGCATTGTTCAACTACTGCTTTGCCAAGCAGCACGGCGGTGAGTTCATCCTGCGCATCGAAGACACCGATCAGTTGCGTTCGACCCGCGAGTCCGAACAGCAGATCTTCGACGCCCTGCGCTGGCTCGGCATCGACTGGAGCGAAGGCCCGGACGTCGGCGGCCCGCACGGCCCATATCGGCAGAGCGAGCGCGGCGATATCTACCAGAACTACTGCCAGCAACTGGTCGACATGGGCCATGCGTTCCCGTGCTTCTGCACTGCTGAAGAGCTGGACCAGATGCGCGCCGAGCAAATGGCTCGCGGCGAAACTCCACGTTACGACGGTCGCGCACTGTTGCTGTCGAAGGAAGAAGTCGCGGCGCGCCTGGCCGCTGGCGAACCGCACGTGATCCGCATGAAGGTGCCGAGCGAAGGCGTCTGCGTGGTGCCGGACATGCTCCGTGGCGACGTCGAGATCCCGTGGGATCGTATGGACATGCAGGTGCTGATGAAGACCGATGGCCTGCCGACGTACTTCCTCGCCAACGTCGTCGATGACCATCTGATGGGCATCACCCACGTCCTGCGTGGCGAAGAATGGCTGCCATCGGCGCCGAAACTGATCCTGCTTTACGAATACTTCGGCTGGGAACAACCGGAGCTGTGCTACATGCCGCTGCTGCGCAACCCGGACAAGAGCAAGCTGTCCAAGCGCAAGAACCCGACCTCGGTGACGTTCTACGAGCGCATGGGCTTCATGCCGGAAGCGATGCTCAACTACCTCGGGCGCATGGGCTGGTCGATGCCGGACGAGCGCGAGAAGTTCTCGCTGCAGGAAATGGTCGACAACTTCGACCTCAAGCGTGTCTCCCTCGGCGGGCCGATCTTCGACATCGAGAAGCTATCGTGGCTCAACGGCCAGTGGCTGCGCGATCTGCCGGTGGAAGAGTTTGCCGCCCGCGTGCAGAAGTGGGCGTTCAACTCTGAATACATGATGAAAATCGCGCCGCACGTGCAGGGCCGGGTTGAAACTTTCAGCCAGGTCGCACCGCTGGCGGGGTTCTTCTTTGCCGGCGGCGTTAATCCGGACGCCAGGCTGTTCGAGTCGAAAAAGCTCTCCGGCGATCAGGTTCGCCAGTTGATGCAGTTGATCCTGTGGAAACTGGAAAGTCTGCGGCAGTGGGAGAAGGACAGCATCACCGCGACGATTCAGGCGGTGGTCGAATCCCTTGAGCTGAAACTGCGCGACGCCATGCCGCTGATGTTTGCTGCGATCACCGGGCAGGCGAGTTCGGTGTCGGTGCTCGATGCGATGGAAATCCTCGGCCCGGATCTCACCCGTTTCCGCTTGCGCCAGGCGATTGACCTGCTGGGCGGCGTGTCGAAGAAAGAAAACAAAGAGTGGGAAAAGCTCTTGGGCGCCATCGCCTGATTGCTTCTGCTTCTGTGCAGGACTGCCGAAGGCTGCGATCTTTTGATCCTGCCTTCGGTGTTTCTCCCGTATTTACGGGGGAGGGCGGTAAGTGATTGTTATCCCGGCAAAAAATTTTGAAATTTTTCAAAAATAAGTTTGACAGGCTTTCGATACGCCCTTAAGATTCGCCCCGTCCTCAGCGATGAGGGGCTATAGCTCAGCTGGGAGAGCGCTTGCATGGCATGCAAGAGGTCGACGGTTCGATCCCGTCTAGCTCCACCAATTTACACTTCGAGGTCTGGCCACACCGGCCTTGAAGCGATCAACACTCAGCGTTGATCAGTTGTATAGAAGGGTTTGCGTCCCCTTCGTCTAGTGGCCTAGGACACCGCCCTTTCACGGCGGTAACAGGGGTTCGAGTCCCCTAGGGGACGCCAGTTTTACAGAAGTGATGTTGCAAGAGATCACTCCGCCGTGAGGCGAAAAATCCGGGGCTATAGCTCAGCTGGGAGAGCGCCTGCATGGCATGCAGGAGGTCAGCGGTTCGATCCCGCTTAGCTCCACCAATTTTACAGTTCAAGGTCTGGCCACACCGGCCTTGAATCGATCAGCTCTCAGCACTGATCAGTTGTATAGAAGGGTTTGTGTCCCCTTCGTCTAGTGGCCTAGGACACCGCCCTTTCACGGCGGTAACAGGGGTTCGAGTCCCCTAGGGGACGCCACGATTACCCGCTCTGCGGGATTTTATAAGGGTCATTCAATTATTGAATGGCCCTTTTGTTTGTCTGGCGTTTGGCCAACTCTCCTTTTTCCTTACACTGTGCTTCAGACCAGCGGTCATATTCATGACTTGCGGAATATTATTATGCGAATAATATTCTAGTCGTAATATTCGGAGGCAACGATGAACGATAAAAAAGCTCAAACCCGCGAACGCATCCTCAGGGCTGCCAGCGCCGCGTTGATTCAGCGCGGCCCGGCAGACCCGAGCGTGGGCGAAGTGATGGGCGCCGCCGGCCTGACGGTTGGCGGTTTCTACGCCCACTTCGAAAGCAAGGACGCGATGATGCTCGAAGCGTTCAAGCAACTGCTGGGCCGGCGTCGCGACCTGATTGCCGACATGGACGCCGATCTGACCGGCGAAGAGCGCCGCGCGCTTGTAGCGGCGTTCTACCTGTCACGTAAACACCGGGATTCCAGCGAAGCCGCATGCCCGATTCCGGCGTCTATTGGCGAGCTGGGCCGTCTGCCAGAGTCGTTCCGCATTGCACTGAACGAGCATCTGGAGCTGATGGTCGCGCAACTGGCGGCCAGCCCTGAAGACACCGACAAGGCTCTGGCCGATGTCGCGTTGATGGTCGGTGGTCTGGCCTTGGCCAGAGCGCTGGGTCCGGGAGAGTTATCCGATCGATTGCTGCGCGCTGCCAAGTCGGCGGTGCGTTGACCTGAAGGCAACAAGCCTGAGGAGAGTGCGATGAACGCGTTGAAGTGGGTTCGTGGCGTTAACGGTACCTTGGGCTGGTTTGCACCGAAACTGGTGGCGAGCAAAATGCGCCTGGCATTCATGACGCCACGGGCGCTGCCGTTGCGGGATTGGGAGCTGCCGCTGTTGGCCAGCTCCGAACGCATCACGTTGCGCTTCGGCCTGTCGGCGCTGCGCTGGGGTCAAGGCCCTACGGTGTTGCTGATGCATGGTTGGGAAGGGCGGCCAACGCAATTCGCTTCGCTGATCAATGCTCTGGTCGATGCCGGCTATACCGTCGTCGCGCTCGACGGTCCGGCTCACGGTCGCTCCCCTGGGCGAGAAGCCAATGTAGTGCTGTTCGCCCGCGCCATGCTCGAAGCGGCTGCCGAATTGCCGCCGCTGCAAGCGGTTATCGGCCATTCCATGGGCGGCGCCAGCGCGATGCTCGCTGTGCAATTGGGCCTGCGCACGGAAACTCTGGTCAGCATCGCCGCACCGTCGCGGATTCTCGGCGTGCTGCGCGGT
This sequence comes from Pseudomonas sp. 14A, assembly GCF_018132745.1. Taxonomy (NCBI): domain Bacteria; kingdom Pseudomonadati; phylum Pseudomonadota; class Gammaproteobacteria; order Pseudomonadales; family Pseudomonadaceae; genus Pseudomonas; species Pseudomonas sp. 14A. The sequence continues at coordinate 188,740 of NZ_JAGRQJ010000009.1, forward strand.
TTTGCGCGCATGGTCGGCATGCCGCCGCGCGCGCGTTCTGCGTTCATCCGTCAAGTCGAGCAGGACGTCGGCATGCGCGCTGCGACGCTGGACGTGGCCCACTATCAACTGGATATGCCCGGCCTGATCGTGCATGCCGAGGACGACAACTTCGTCTCGGTCAAGGAATCGCAATTGATTCACGAAGCCTGGTTCGACAGCCGCCTGCTGCGTCTGGAAAGCGGCGGCCATCAACGCGTGCTGGCCGACCCTCGAGTGATTGATGGTGTGTTATCACTGCTTGCCGGTCGCAGCCTTCAGGCGCGCCAATCGGCCTGAGCTCCGTTACACTGGCCCGGTTGAATACTTTGACCGGGAGTGGGGCATGGGCTGGGATCGGGCAACGCCGTTTACCATTGATCTGCAAGTAGGCGCCGAAGACATCGACGGGCTCGGGCACGCCAATAACGCGGTGTACGTGACTTGGCTCGAGCGCTGCGCCTGGCGCCATTCGCAGCGCCTCGGCCTGGACCTGGTCGAATACCGGCGACTGGATCGGGCGATGGCCGTTGTCCGCCACGAAATCGATTACCTGGCCGCCGCCTATGAAGGTGATGAACTGCAACTGGCGACCTGGATCGTCGACTGGGATCAGCGCTTGAAAATGACCCGGCACTTCCAGCTCAAACGCCCCAGCGACAACGCCACCCTGCTGCGCGCGCAGACCACCTTTGTCTGCATCGAACTGTCGACCGGCAAGCCGAAGCGCATGCCGGCAGAATTTATCGAAGGCTATGGCCCGGCGATCCAGATTGCAGAGGCGATGTAAATCTCACCCTGTGGGAGCGAGCCTGCTCGCGAAAGCGTCAGGTCAGTCACGCATGCATGAGCTGAAAGACCGTCTTCGCGAGCAGGCTCGCTCCCACAGAGATATGTGTAGTTCTGCGGATTTGGGCGATATCCAGTAAACTGCCGCACGTTTTTCTTCAAGTAGTGTTTCCCCATGCAAATTGCTCTGGCGCCCATGGAAGGGTTGGTCGACGACATCCTGCGCGACGTGCTGACCCGCGTTGGCGGCATCGACTGGTGCGTGACCGAATTCATTCGGGTCAACGACCAGTTGCTCACCCCGGCGTATTTCCACAAGTTCGGCCCCGAGCTGCTCAACGGCGCTCGCACCGCGTCCGGCGTGCCGCTGCGCGTGCAATTGCTCGGTTCCGATCCGGTGTGCCTGGCGGAAAACGCCGCGCTGGCCTGCGAGCTGGGCTCGGAAGTGATCGACCTCAACTTCGGCTGCCCGGCCAAGACCGTCAACAAATCCCGCGGCGGCGCCGTGCTGCTCAAGGAGCCGGAGCTGCTCAACCAGATCGTCGAGCATGTCCGTCGCGCCGTACCGGCGCATATCCCAGTCACCGCGAAAATGCGCCTGGGTTTCGACAGTCCTGACGGCTCGCTGGTCTGCGCCACGGCGCTGGCCGAAGGCGGGGCAGAGCACATCGTCGTACATGCGCGGACGAAAATGGACGGCTACAAACCGCCGGCACATTGGGAGTGGATCCCGCGCGTGCAGGACGTGGTCAAGGTGCCGGTGTTCGCCAACGGCGATATCTGGAGCGTCGAAGACTGGCGCCGTTGCCGCGAAATCAGTGGCGTGGAAGACATTATGCTCGGTCGGGGTCTGGTCTCCCGCCCGGATCTCGCTCGGCAGATCGCTGCGGCTCGCGCTGGCGAAGAGGTCGTCGAGATGACCTGGGCCGAGCTGATGCCGCTGATTCAGGACTTCTGGCTGCAGGCCAAAGCGCAAATGACCGCGCGCCAATCGCCCGGTCGCCTCAAGCAATGGCTGGCCATGCTGACCCGCAACTACCCGGAAGCCGCCGAGCTTTTCACCGTTCTGCGCCGCGAAACCGAGCCCGATCAGGTCTCGCGTCTGCTCGGATTGCCGCTCGTCGAAGCCGCATAAAAAATCTCAAAATATTCTCTTGAAATCAAAACAGCGGTCCCTATCTAAGGGTTACGCGATGCCGAATTCGGGTCGCGGAGACACAAAACCTTGCTGATTGTTTTCAGGAGATTTGAATCATGAGTACTGCATTTTCTCTCGCACCACTGTTCCGTTCCTCGGTAGGTTTCGACCGTTTCAACGACCTGTTCGAAACCGCCCTGCGCAACGAGCCAGGCAGCAGCTACCCACCTTACAACGTCGAAAAACACGGTGATGACCAATACCGTATCGTCGTTGCGGCCGCCGGTTTCCAGGAAGAAGACCTGGACCTGCAAGTCGAGAAGGGTGTGCTGACCATCAGTGGCGGCAAGCGTGACACTGACGAGAGCGTCACGTTCTTGCATCAAGGCATCGCCCAGCGAGCCTTCAAGCTGTCGTTCCGTCTGGCCGATCACATCGAGATCAAGGACGCTGCCCTGCGCAACGGCCTGCTGAGCATCGACCTGCTCCGTGTGATCCCGGAAGAAGCGAAAGCCAAGCGCATCCCGATCAATGGAGCGCAGCAGCCGGCGTTGCAGCATTGATTCATGTGCTGACACACAATCGCCCGAACCGGCGATAAGCCGCTGAACGAAAGGCCCCGATCCGTCGGGGCCTTTTTTGTGCGCGCAAAGAAAGCCGACGCAACGTTTGCCGCTGGCTTTGTGGCTCTTTACAATCCGCGCCAACAAGGCCAGCCCCCCCTAATTCCCGCTGGCCCCGGAGCCTTTGTTCATGGACGAAATGGAACAGCGCTGGCTATACGCGCTTTCTGCGCCTTTGGTCGCCCTCAATCCCGACGCCGATTACACCGCGCCCACCTATTGCTTTGACCTCAAACATGTCGATGTCGAAGGTGGTTGGGGCATCACTACGCGCGAACAGCTGTTGGACATGCTGCGTACTGCCGATGACGGCCACGCTACGCAGTTGAACGAAGCCTATCGGCAGTGGCAGAGGTGTCTGCCGTCCGAATGGCAGGCCTTGCTCGCAACACTCGACACTCGCCAGCGAGCTTTTTACGAATTCGCCAGTCGCACATTTGGCGAGTGCGGTTCAGGTGGCATCCGTGCCTGGGACCTTGGTCGCATGGGTTTTCTGCTGCGTTCTGCAGTGCTGCACGGCTGGATTGATCTCACCGAAAGCCTTTGGCTGCATGGTCGCATGGCGGCACGCGCGCGCTACTACTACGACAGTTGGACGAGCTACCTTAACGGCTTTGTCTTCGGCAAAGCCTTCTGGCATTGCCTGGGCAACAAAGATGAAGAGCTGGAGCACGAATATGACCGGCAAGGCGATTACATAGGCACCACCGTGGTCATCAGAAAGCTTGATCGTGATGCGCGCGCGCTGTTCGCACAGTTGCCCTGGGACATGCCCTTGCATCCACCCGAGCGGCCTGATTCGCTAGGGGAGTTCGACTGGTCATGAGCTGCTGGATTCGCTTGGGTATCGAGCCCACCAAAGACAACGACGTCATTCGCGGCGCCTATCGCGCGCGCTTGCCGCAGCACCATCCGGAAACCGATCCGGAAGGTTTTCAGGCGTTGCGTGCGGCTTATGAGCTGGCATTACGCTTTGCCCGCGAGGAAGCCGTGGAGTCGGATCAACCGGTTGCTGATGAGATCAGTCCTGCCGATCAGACGATGGCCGACTTTGAAGCACTGCTGCTTGATCCAGCGCGTCGCTTCCAGCCGGTGGCCTGGCATGCATTCAACCTTGAGCTGGACCGCCTGCCGCTGGAGGTGCTGGACGAAGTTTGCTGGCCATTGCTGCGCGAGTTGCTCGACGCCGGCCCGATTTCCCATGTCTGCGCCCGTTTGTTGGCCCAGCGCCTGGGCTGGGCAAGCCGCATGCTGGATCTGGATTTCGACAACGCACGGCATGTCGACGAGTTTTTGCAGCGGATCAGCGCGGCGGATCCGTTCGACACCTCGTTGATGAGCCATTGGCCCGCTGTCGCGCAGTTGGAAACTCTCTGGTATGTGCGAACCCTGAATCACCTGCACCGAGAGGCGTCGCTCGACGACTACCGTCATTTCGCCGGCCTGCACACTTGCATCCCGCTGCCTGCTGATGACGGGTTATTGCAACGCCTGGCCATACAGTTCAGTCAGGCTGATATCGCCAACAAAGACTTTCTCGACATTATCAGCGAGCAGCATCGGCTTGCGCCTGAAGATGTCGACTGGCTGTATCTGTTGGCCTGTCAGCGCAGTGCGCTGGGAATGGAAGAGTTGGCACTGCAGGCGTGGGTGCGGCTCTGGCGCGAACATCAGCATCCGAAAGCGGCGACGTGGTTACTGGCATTGTGCGCGCGACATCAGCCTCAGCGCCTGCCGCTGCTGATTCAGGCCTTTGATCGTCTGGAAAACTTCCGCGACTGGTCCGAGGATCTAGGCGATGTCACTCAAGAGTACGGCAGTCCATCACAGCGCCCGGAAACACTCGGGCGTTGGTTCAGGGCCAGGCAGCTCGAGTTGCAGGACATTGCCGGTGCATTTGTCGAATGGCGTGTCAGTGGTGACGAGTTGCCGTTGTTGGCGGCGCTGATCATTGACAGTGATGACCGTCCGTTGCAAACGCTCTACCAGCATGCCTGGGCTTTGCACCGCGGTGATGTGCCATTGCTGCGACGCATCATGGAGGCATCCGAGCCGGAGGATGTGCTCGATCAACTGGTGTTGGAAGGCTTGCAGTATCAGGCCGGGCAGCAGATCTGCTGGTTGACCCGAGCGCCGATTCCTCAGGCCCTGGAAGCGTTTCTGGCCAGCGACTCGGCATCGACACTGCCGTCGGCGCTGGAAAAGGGCGAACCGCTTGAGCTCAGCCTGCTGTGGATGCGCCGTTTGCGCGCTTACGACGCCCGATCGCTGGCGCGGCTTGCCGAAGCGTTCAGTCTCGACAAACGTGACGAACGGCTTGCGGGGCTCAAGTTGCAAGCGCAACTGGCCGCGCAAGGCATGCTGCTTCCGGCCGTCGATAGCTACTCTGATGTCTGGGAATGGCATCGTCAGGCAATTTACCTGCTGGCCACCCTCGACGATCCGACGCGTTGGCTGGGCGCGCAATCGGCACACTGCGTCGACGCCATGAACATTGCGCGTGAACACCCCTTGGCCCGTTTGCAGCCGCTGCTCTGTCGCCTGAGTCGCGAGCAGGGCAGCGCCAGTGGCCTGCTCGGCTGGCTGCAAGCGGCGGATCCGGTGCACTCGCTGCTCGCGCGCAAGTTGTTCAGTGTGCATGAGGCGCTCGATAGCACTCGGCTGTTGGGTAATGACCGTTTGTTCGAGTGCATGCGCAGCGACATCGCCAGCTTCAACGAAGATTTGCTCGGGCGCATGCTCTTGGGTGGAGTCCTTTACCACGATCCGTTGCTCACTGCGCAACAGCGTAAATACCTGCTGGAAAGTATCACCGAGGTGGTCAATCCACAGGACTGGTTCGACGGCTTCCGTCACAGTCTGATCAAGGGTGAGCCTGTTCACCCGCCCCGTGAGGCTCTCGCGGAGGAGGGTGTCAGCGACGCCTTTTACCTGGCGCTGGATGTGCTGAAGGATCTGGTGCGTTTTGGCAATCTGGGCTTGCCAAGGCAGAAGGTTCTGTTGCGCATGCAGCGGGCCAAGGATGACTCGGAAAATGGACTCGGTTTGCGCTTCGCATTCAGCGCATTGCTGTCGTGGTCCGAGCGTTTGCTGTTAGCCAAGGCAACGACCCGTCCAACCCCTGCCGCTGCGTTCTGGAGCCTGGGTACCCGGCTGGGGCGCGGGGCGTTTATCTGGCAGGTCATTGGCGCGTTGCTGGTGACACCCGTGGCGGCGTTGCTCAGCGGTACGCCTGTATCCGGCATCGTCGTGTTGCTACTGGGCCTGGCGTTTCTGCTCGGTGCGGTCCTGCGCCGTTTGCATGACATGGGGCGGGGCATTCCGATGTTGCTGGTTTTGGTAATGCTGTCGCCGGTATTGCCGTTCCTGCCGCTGATACTGTTCGGTTTTCCCGGAGAGAAGCTGCCCAATCGTTATGGCGTGCCACCGGACAGTGGCGGTGAAGATACGTTGTCCGGTGGTTTGCAGGCGACCTTGCGGCGACTTATCGGTTAGAGGCGTAACTCATCCAGTACCTTGTTGAGTTGTGCGCGGTGGCTGGCGATTTCTTCCGATCGCTGGTCGCCCAGCACCGTGGTGAAACTGTCCAGCCAGTCGGCAATCCGCTGGCGTTCTTCGCCCAGACTTTGCGTCCACGCCCGTTCCAGTCGAGCCAGCAGGGTTCGATTGGGCAGAGTGTCGCGGGGGTGAATTTTCAGCGTACTCAAGCGTTCATGACTGGTTTGCCGCGATTGCGCATCGAGTCCGGTCGGGCTGCGGTCAATGCTGTGGCTGTGGCGTTCGCCCGTCCCTGGCAGGGTAACGTCAACTTCGAGCAAGCCGTTGATGTCATAACTGAATCGCACATCCAGCGCCTGGATATCATCGCTGGGCGTCAGCGTGACATCGAAAGCATCGATAAAAATGTTGTCGCGTACCCACGGACGTTCGCCCTGATAGACCGCAATACGGACGACTTCCTGTCGTGGAGATGTCGTGTGGTAACGCTCCACCCTTGAGATCGGGATGATGGTGTTACGTTCGATGATCGGCGAGAACGCGCCACTGACGCCTTCGCCACGATTGGTCGAAATCCCCAGCGTATACGGACAGACATCCGTCAGAATCAACTCTTCCACCGCACCGTCCCGCGCCTTGCATGCCGCCTGCGTCGCTGCGCCCAGCGCCACGATGGTGTCCGGATCAAGATGCCGATAAGGCAGGCGTCCAAACAACGTGGCGACCATTTGCTGTACCGCCGGCATGCGCGTTGCGCCACCGACCAGCACCAGGCTGTCGAGGTCGCGCGGTTTCAGTCGGGCATCGCGCAGAGCCTGTTCGATTGGCGCGCGCAAGCGGGCCAGCAACGGCTCCCAGATTTTCACCGCAGCGGCTTCATCCAGTTCCCATTCGAATGTCTGCTCGGCATACCGCCAGCTCAAGTGCTGCGCGCCTTCGCCGAGTTTGCATTTCAGCTGTTCCAGGGCATCGCCCAGGCTGGCCATGGCTTGTGCATCGATTGTTGAGGGGGTGAGTTGCCAGTGTTTCAGGCAGGCCTGCAACAGGGCGGCGGTGAAGTCTTCGCCGCCAAGAAAGTTGTCGCCAGTGGAGGCGTGCACTTCGATCAGCGGCAATGCGTATTCGAGCACGGTGACGTCGAACGTGCCGCCGCCGAGATCGAAAATCAGCGTGCGTTCGAACTTCTGTTCGTGCAGGCCGTACGCCATGGCGGCAGCGGTCGGTTCATTGATCAGGCGCGTCACGGACAGCCCGGCCAGTTCGGCGGCGAACAAGGTGCGCTTGCGCTGCTCGTCACTGAAATATGCCGGTACGGAAATGACCGCTTCTGTGACCGCCTGGCCGAGAAAGGCTTCCGCGTCTTGCTTGAGTGAGCCAAGTACCAGCGCCGACAACTCTTCCGGGCTGAACTGGCGAGAGCCGAGCTGGATTTGCCGGTCGCTGCCCATGAAGCGCTTGAACGCGGCGGCAGTGCGTTCCGGGTGCGTGGTCAGGCGGGCGCGGGCGGCTTTGCCGACCAGAATCGTGTCGTCTTCATCAAGGCTGACCACCGACGGTGTCAGCACATCGCCGAGGGCGTTGCGGATCAGCTCGGCGCGTCCTTCACGCCAGACGGCGATCAGGCTGTTGGTGGTGCCAAGGTCGATGCCCAGCAGGGCCGGGCGGGGAAGGGATGCATCCTGCATGGTTGATCTCGAAGCGGCGCAAAAAACGCGACCCTACAGGCTGACGCAAACCGTGGCAATTGTTGCTCTGTTGCCAGGCCGTGCGACCGCCGATTCAGGGCAGCAGTTTTTTCAGATCCTCCAACCCCACCGGCCGGCTATGCAAATAACCTTGATACAAATGGCAGTCCAGCCCCTGCAAGAACGCCAACTGTTCCGGCGTCTCCACGCCCTCGGCAATCACTTCCAGCTCCAAGCTGCGCGCCATCGCGACAATTGCGCGAATGATCTCCGCGACATTGGAGTCGGTGGTCGCATCGCGGATGAACGACTGGTCGATTTTCAAGGTGTCCACCGGCAGGCGTTTCAGATAGGTCAGCGATGAGTAACCGGTGCCGAAATCATCCATGGCGAAGCTCACGCCAAGCTTTTTCAGGCGGCGCATTTTGCTGATGGTGTCTTCCAGATTCTGGATGACGATGCCTTCGGTAATTTCCAGTTTAAGCAGCGAGCAGGGCAGGCCGTGGCTGGTCATGCTGTGTTCGATGCGTTCGACGAAATCGTTCTGGCGGAACTGCCGCGGGCTGATGTTTACGCACAGGCTGAAGTTGAGCGGGTCGACCAGTTTCAATGCCATCAGTTTTTTGAAGGCGTTGCAGGCTTCATCGAGGATCCACGTGCCGACTTCGAGAATCAGGCCGCTGTCTTCCAGCACCTTGATGAACTCGGTGGGCGACTGCGCACCAAGTTCGGGATGGTTCCAGCGCACCAGGGCTTCGGCGCCGATGATGCGGTTGTCGCGGGCATCGACCTGCGGTTGAAAGTGCACGTTGAACTCGCCGCGTGACAGCGCCAGACGCAGGTCGGTCTCCATGCGCAGGCGTTCGCTGGCCGCTTTCTGCATGGTGTTGTGATACATCTGCGTGGTGTTGCGCCCGGAGTCCTTGGCCCGGTACAGGGCGATGTCGGCGCGTTTGAGCAGGTCGGTCGGGGTCGAGCCGTGATCGGGGATCAGCGCGACGCCAATGCTCGGCGTCACTTGCAGGCGCTGGCCATCGAGGAACATCGGCTCCGAAAGCAATTCGCGAATGGTGTCGGCCAGCGCGCGCACTTGTTCGCTGACTTCACTGCGCGAACCTTCGAGGCCGCTGAGCAACACCACAAACTCATCGCCACCGAGGCGCGCCACCGTGTCTTCCATGCGCACGCTGGCTTCGAGCCGCGCGGTGATGATTTTCAGAACGGTGTCGCCGACCGGGTGACCGAGGGAATCGTTGATGTGTTTGAAGTGGTCGAGGTCGAGAAACAGCAAGGCGCCGCGCAGATTGTGGCGCTTGAGCAGGGCGATCTGCTGACTCAAGCGATCCATCAGCAGCGCGCGATTGGGCAGGTTAGTCAGCGGGTCGTGATAGGCCAGGTGACGAATCTGCGCTTCGGCGTTCTTCAACAGGCTGACGTCGCGCGCGGTCAGCAGCAGGCACGCGGTTTCATTGAGGGTGATCGGCTCGACCGAGACTTCCACCGTAAGCAATTCGCCGCGTTTGTTGCGCCCGAGCATTTCCTGATGATGCACGCGGCCCTTGATCTGCAACTCGGCGAGCAAGGTCGAGCGTTGTTTCTCTTCGGCCCAGATACCCACCTGATAAACGGTTTTGCCCACCACTTCGTCAGCGCGGTAGCCGGTGAGGCGACAGAAACCGTCGTTGACCTCCAGATATCGCCCGGTGTCGCGCTCGGTGATGGTGATCGCGTCTGGACTTGAGTGAAACGCCTTGGCGAATTTTTCTTCGCTGGCCTTCAGCGCCGCTTCCGAGCGCTGTTGCTGAGTAATGTCGCGCAGGGTGGTGACGATGCACGGCTGATCGCCGACGCTGATCTGCCGGCTGGAAATCACGCAGGTCAGCGACTGGCCGTCCTTGTGCTGGACGAGAATGGCGACATTGCTCAGGCCTTGTTCGCGAATCACCCGTTCGATGCGTTGCAGGCTTTTCGCCGAGGCGTCCCACAGGCCGATTTCCTCGGCGGTGTGGCCAATCACATCGGCGGCGCTCCAGCCAAAGGTCTGGCTGAAGCTGGAATTGATCTCGATGAATTCCCCGGTTTCCTGACGCGTGACGCAGATCGGATCGGGACTGACCTGAAACAGCGTGGCGAATTTCTCTTCCGAGGCCACCAGACGCTGTTCGCGCTCGACCTGATCGGTGATGTCCAGCAACGTGCCGGCCATGCGCAGCGGTGCGCCGTTGTCGTCGCGATAGAGACGCGCGCGGCTTTCCAGATAGCGCGAGCTGCCGTCGGGCAGTTGCACGCGATAGGTCAGTTGATAATTGCCGGCCGGACCTTCGCGCAGGCTGCGGTAGGCATCGCGCATGCTGTCGCGTTCCTCGCCCGGCACGCCTTCGAAAAACTCCTCGAATGATTCATGGAATGGAATCGGCTCCAGCCCGTGCAATTGCGCAGCGCGCGCCGAGCCGTAAAGCATGCCGCTGGGGATGTGCCAGTCCCAGGTGCCGAGTTGCGCCGAGTCCAGCGCCAGGTCGAGGCGTTCCTGGCTGTCCTTCAAGGCCAGTTCGGCGGCTTTGCGTTCGGTGGTGTCGAGGAAGGTGCTGAGCAGATAGGGCTGGCCTTCGAGCTCGACCTTCTGTGCACTGAGGATGCCGTCGTGCACCTGGCCATTGCTGGCGCGGAACTGCACTTCCATGCTGATCAGTTCGCCTTTGGCCTTGGTTTTCTTCACCAGTTCGGCGCGTTGCTCGGGGTGCACCCACAAGCCCAGTTCCAGGGTGGTGCGGCCGATCGCACTTTGCACCGGCCAGCCGAACAGGCTTTCGAAATACTGGTTGGCCTCGCTGATCAGACCGTCATCCTGACGGGTCAGCAGAACCATGTTCGGGCACAGGTGGAAAAGTGTCGCGAAACGTTTCTCCGAGCTGCTCAGGGCCTGCTCGCGCTGGCGTTGGTGGGTGATTTCGCGAATCACCCCGATCATTCGGGGCCGGCCGTTCTTGTCCGGCAGCAGGCTGCCGCTGATCTCCAGCCAGTGCAGGCTGCCGTCGGGCCAGCGGATGCGGTGATGCATCGCCTGCTCCAGCGGGGCGCCGGCGATCACCGCGTGGAAGGCACGCACGGTTTTTGCGCGGTCCTCCGGTGGCAACAGGTCGAGGTATTCCAGGTCGGCGGGTAATGGCTGCCGTGGATCGAAACCGAACAACGCCTGGGTGCCTCGCGACCAGCTGATCTGCCCGCGCTCGATGTCCCAATACCAGGCACCGAGCCGCGCGCCGTTGAGCGCGGCGAGCAATTGCGGCGCGCTTTCCCAGCTCTGCTCGGAATGGCGCGGATCAACAGCCTGGATTCGCGGCATCGGCGGAATTCGGTCAACAGATTTCGGCATTGTCAGCGGGCCTTGAGCTGAGTGGCGTTAGGCACAGGAGCGGCTCTATAGAAGTAGCACAAGTCAGGCCGGGATCCCTGGCCGATCGATTTGTGCATCCAGCAGGGCCATGAAGGCGCGTGCTGCATTCGATAGCGTCCGTTCGGTGTGCAAGATATAGCCTAGCTGGCGAGTGAGCTGTATGCCCGGCAATGCGATGCTTGCCACTTGTTCGTCGAGCATGGTGCGCGGCAGCACGCTCCAGGCCAGGCCGATGGAGACCATCATCTTGATGGTTTCCAGGTAGTTGGTGCTCATGGCGATGTTCGGCGTCAGGCCCTGGGCTTCGAACAAACGCTGGACGATGTGGTGGGTAAAGGTGTTGCCGCCGGGGAAAACCGCCGGATGACCGGCGATGTCCGCCAGACTGACGGCGCCGTTATTGATCAGCGAATGCTCCGGGGCGACAACAAAATCCAGCGGGTCGTCCCATACCGGCGTGGCTTTGACCAGGGTATGCGGCTCCGGCGCGAGGGTGATGACCGCCAGTTCGGCGCGGCCGTGGAGAATTTCCTCGTAGGCCACTTCCGAATCAAGGAACTGAATATCCAGCGCGACCTGTGGGTAGCGGCGGGTGAACTCCCTTAATAGAGGCGGCAAGCGGTGCAGGCCGATGTGGTGACTGGTGGCCAGGGTCAGGCGGCCGCTGACTTCACCGGTCAGGTTGGTCAGGGCGCGGCGGGTGTCGTCGAGCACGTTAAGAATCTGATAAGCCCGTGGCAGCAGGGCACGACCGGCCTCGGTCAGGCCGACTTCGCGGCCCAGTCGATCGAAAAGGCGCACCTTTAATTGCTGCTCAAGACCGGCGATGCGCTTGCTGATCGCCGGTTGTGTCAGGTGCAGGCGTTCGCCAGCGCCGGAGAAGCTGCCGGTCTCGGCGATGGCAATAAAAGCGTTGAGGTTAGCCAAGTCCATGTCGCATTCCAGTTGGTTATCCAAAGCATAAAAAATATGAATTTGAGTTATTTAATCTAACCCCATAGGATCGGCCTCACAAGCCAAAGGGTTATTGATAAGCCCAGGGCATAGAAACAAGCTGATGAGGAACCGTCTGATGGCCGGCAAAACGCTCTACGACAAGCTCTGGGATTCGCATTTGGTCAAGCAGCGCGACGATGGCTCGGCGCTGATCTACATCGATCGTCACATCATCCACGAAGTGACTTCGCCGCAGGCTTTCGAAGGCTTGCGTCTGGCCGGGCGCAAGCCTTGGCGCATCGATGCCAACATCGCGACCCCGGACCACAACGTACCGACCACCCCTGAGCGTAAGGGCGGCATCGAAGCCATTGCCGACCAGGTCTCGCGTTTGCAGGTGCAGACCCTCGACGACAACTGCGATGAATACGGCATCGTCGAGTTCAAGATGAACGACGTGCGTCAGGGCATCGTTCACGTGATCAGCCCGGAGCAGGGCGCGACGTTGCCGGGCATGACCGTAGTCTGCGGCGACTCGCACACTTCGACCCACGGTGCATTCGGTGCGTTGGCCCACGGCATCGGCACCTCCGAGGTCGAGCACGTGCTCGCCACCCAGTGCCTGGTGGCCAAGAAAATGAAAAACATGCTGGTGCGCGTCGAAGGCCAATTGCCGTTCGGCGTGACCGCCAAGGACATCGTCCTTGCGGTGATCGGCAAGATCGGCACCGCCGGCGGTAACGGCCACGCCATCGAATTTGCCGGCAGCGCGATCCGCGATCTGTCCGTCGAAGGCCGCATGACCATCTGCAACATGTCCATCGAAGCCGGCGCCCGCGTGGGCCTGGTGGCGGCGGATCAGAAGACCATCGACTACGTCAAAGGTCGTCCATTCGCGCCGAAGGGCGAGCAGTGGGACATGGCCGTCGAAGCCTGGAAAGACCTGGTTTCCGATGCCGATGCCAAATTCGACACCGTGGTCGAGCTCGACGCCGCGCAGATCAAGCCGCAAGTCAGCTGGGGCACTTCGCCTGAAATGGTCTTGGCCGTGGATCAGAACGTGCCGGACCCGGCCAAGGAAATGGATCTGGTCAAGCGCGACTCGATCGTCCGCGCCTTGAAATACATGGGTTTGACCGCCAATCAGGCGATCACTGACATTCAGCTCGATCGCGTGTTCATCGGTTCCTGCACCAACTCGCGCATCGAAGACTTGCGCGCCGCTGCGGTGATCGCCAAGGGCCGCAAGGTCGCCTCGACCATCAAGCAGGCGATCGTGGTGCCGGGCTCGGGTCTGGTCAAGGCGCAGGCCGAAGCCGAAGGCCTCGACAAGATTTTCCTCGAGGCCGGTTTCGAATGGCGTGAACCGGGCTGCTCGATGTGCCTGGCGATGAACCCGGACCGTTTGGAGTCCGGCGAGCATTGTGCGTCGACTTCCAACCGTAACTTCGAGGGTCGTCAGGGTGCCGGTGGCCGTACCCACCTGGTCAGTCCGGCGATGGCAGCGGCGGCAGCGGTGAACGGCCGTTTCATCGACGTTCGTGAATTGATCTAAAAGGAGCGCAGCATGAAAGCTTTTACCCAGCACACTGGTCTTGTCGCGCCTCTGGATCGTGCCAACGTCGACACCGATCAGATCATTCCCAAGCAGTTCTTGAAGTCGATCAAGCGCACCGGTTTCGGTCCGAATCTGTTTGACGAGTGGCGTTATCTGGATGTTGGCCAGCCGTATCAGGACAACTCCAAGCGCCCGTTGAACAAGGATTTCGTCCTCAACGCCGAGCGTTACCAAGGTGCCAGCGTATTGCTCGCCCGCGAGAACTTCGGCTGCGGTTCGAGCCGTGAACACGCGCCGTGGGCGCTGGAAGAGTACGGTTTCCGCAGCATCATCGCGCCGAGTTACGCCGACATCTTCTTCAACAACAGTTTCAAGAACGGCCTGCTGCCGATCATCCTCAGCGATGCAGAAGTTGATGAACTGTTTAAGCAGGTTGAAGCCGAGCCGGGTTATCAATTGCAGGTCGACCTGCAAGCGCAGACCGTGACCCGCCCGGATGGCAAGGTCTACAGCTTCGAGATCGACGCGTTCCGCAAGCACTGCCTGCTCAATGGTCTGGACGATATCGGCCTGACCTTGCAGGACGGCGATGCGATCGCGACGTTCGAGGCCAAGCATCGAGTTAGCCAGCCGTGGTTGTTTCGCGACGCGTGATTCGAGATTGATGTAGTCAGGGCGGGCCTCTTCGCGAGCAGGCTCGCTCCCACAGGGAATGTATTTCAAACAACACTGCTTACAGGATGTGACCCATGACCAGCACCCCCCAGCACACTCAGGTCGTCCAGAAGCAATTCGGCGAACAGGCCGCCGCTTACCTGAGCAGCGCCGTTCATGCCCAAGGCAGTGAATTCGCGCTGCTGCAGGCTGAGCTGGCCGGGCAAGGCGCGGCACGGGTGCTGGATCTGGGTTGTGGCGCCGGTCACGTCAGCTTTCATGTGGCACCGCTGGTCAGGGAAGTGGTGGCTTACGACCTGTCGCAGCAAATGCTTGATGTGGTTGCCGGCGCTGCCGTCGATCGCGGCTTGAGCAACATCATTACCGTCAACGGTGCTGCCGAGCGCTTGCCGTTCGCCGATGGCGAGTTCGATTTTGTGTTCAGCCGCTATTCGGCGCATCACTGGAGCGACCTCGGTCTGGCCTTGCGCGAAGTGCGTCGTGTGCTGAAGCCGGGCGGGGTGGCGGCGTTCGTTGATGTGTTGTCACCGGGCAGTGCGTTGTTCGACACTTACCTGCAAAGCGTTGAGGTGTTGCGCGACACCAGCCATGTCCGCGACTACTCCGCCGCCGAATGGCTGCGTCAGGTCAGCGAGGCCGGTCTGCATGTGCGCAGTACCACCCGTCAGCGCCTGCGTCTGGAGTACAGCAGTTGGGTCGAGCGCATGCGCACACCTGAGGTGATGCGCGCGGCGATCCGCCAGTTGCAGCAGTCGATGGGCAACGAAGTGGGTGAATATTTCGAAATTGATGCCGACGGCTCGTTCAGTACCGATGTGATCGTACTGATGGCTGAGCGATAAGAATTTTTCCCGGCGCGCCGTTCACTGGCGCACCGCTTGAAGACACGAGGAAAGCATGAGCAAGCAGATTCTGATTCTCCCGGGTGACGGTATTGGTCCGGAAATCATGGCCGAAGCGGTCAAGGTGCTGGAATTGGCCAATGACAAGTACAGCCTGGGCTTCGAGCTGAGCCACGACGTGATCGGTGGCGCGGCCATCGACAAGCATGGCGTGCCGCTGGCCGACGAAACCCTTGATCGCGCCCGCGCTGCCGACGCTGTGCTGCTGGGCGCTGTCGGTGGGCCGAAATGGGACACCATCGAGCGTGACATCCGCCCTGAGCGCGGCCTGCTGAAAATCCGCGCGCAACTGGGCCTGTTCGGCAACCTGCGGCCGGCGATCCTGTATCCGCAACTGGCCGACGCTTCGAGCCTGAAACCGGAAATCGTTGCCGGTCTGGACATCCTCATTGTCCGGGAGCTGACCGGCGGCATTTACTTCGGCGCGCCGCGTGGCACCCGTACGCTGGACAACGGCGAGCGTCAGTCCTACGACACCCTGCCGTACAGCGAAAGCGAAATCCGCCGCATCGCCCGTGTCGGTTTCGACATGGCCATGGTTCGTGGCAAGAAGCTCTGCTCGGTGGACAAGGCCAACGTCCTGGCATCCAGCCAGTTGTGGCGCGAAGTGGTCGAGCAGGTGGCCAAGGATTACCCGGAAGTCGAACTGAGCCACATGTACGTCGACAACGCCGCCATGCAACTGGTGCGCGCACCCAAGCAGTTCGACGTGATCGTCACCGACAACATGTTCGGCGACATCCTGTCTGACGAAGCGTCGATGCTCACCGGTTCGATCGGCATGCTGCCGTCGGCTTCGCTGGATTCCAACAACAAGGGCATGTACGAGCCGTGCCACGGTTCGGCGCCGGACATTGCCGGTAAAGGCATTGCCAACCCGCTGGCGACGATCCTGTCGGTGTCGATGATGCTGCGTTACAGCTTCAATCTGCACGACGCTGCCGATGCCATCGAAAAAGCCGTCAGCGTCGTGCTCGATCAGGGCTTGCGCACCGGTGACATCCACTCGGCCGGTTGTACCAAAGTCGGTACGCAGGAAATGGGCGACGCAGTAGTCGCCGCGCTGCGGAATCTGTAATCTCTCGGGCCCGCTGCGAAATTCAATACAAAGCAGCGGCCCACTTTTCAAGAAGGTGTAGTTGCGATGAAACGTGTAGGTCTGATCGGTTGGCGCGGGATGGTCGGTTCCGTGCTCATGCAGCGGATGCTGGAAGAGCAGGATTTCGATCTTATCGAGCCGGTGTTTTTCACCACGTCCAATGTCGGTGGCCAAGGCCCGTCCGTGGGCAAGGACATTGCTCCGCTCAAGGACGCTTACAGCATTGACGAGCTGAAGACCCTCGACGTGATCCTGACCTGCCAGGGCGGCGACTACACCAGCGAAGTATTCCCCAAGCTGCGCGAAGCGGGCTGGCAGGGTTACTGGATCGACGCGGCGTCGAGCCTGCGCATGAACGATGACGCTGTGATCATTCTCGACCCGGTCAACCGCAAGGTCATCGACCAGCAGCTGGACGCGGGCACCAAGAACTACATCGGCGGCAACTGCACCGTCAGCTTGATGCTGATGGGCCTGGGCGGTCTGTTCGAGGCCGGTCTGGTCGAGTGGATGAGCGCCATGACCTATCAGGCGGCCTCCGGTGCCGGCGCGCAGAACATGCGTGAACTGATCAAGCAGATGGGTGCGACCCACGCCGCTGTCGCCGATCAGCTGGCCGACCCGGCCAGCGCGATCCTCGACATCGACCGTCGCGTGGCCGAGGCCATGCGCAGCGAAGCGTACCCAACCGAAAACTTCGGTGTACCGCTGGCCGGCAGCCTGATCCCGTGGATCGACAAGGAACTGCCGAACGGCCAGAGCCGCGAAGAGTGGAAGGCCCAGGCCGAGACCAACAAGATCCTTGGCCGCTTCAAGAGCCCGATCCCGGTCGACGGCATCTGCGTGCGCATCGGCGCCATGCGTTGCCATAGCCAGGCACTGACCATCAAGCTGAACAAAGACGTACCGATCGCCGATATCGAAGGGCTGATCAGCCAGCACAACCCGTGGGTCAAGCTGGTACCGAACAACCGCGAAATCAGCATGCAGGAGCTGAGCCCGACCAAGGTCACCGGCACCCTGAACGTACCGGTCGGTCGTCTGCGCAAGTTGAACATGGGTTCGCAATTCGTCGGCGCCTTCACCGTCGGCGACCAACTGCTGTGGGGCGCGGCCGAACCGCTGCGGCGCATGCTGCGGATCCTGCTGGAGCGTTGATCGCTTGAAGCAATGAAGAAGCCCGTGCCTTGTGAGAGGGTGCGGGTTTTTTTATGCCAAGAATTTCTCGGGTGTCTGTACTGCCTTTTTCGCGAGCAGGCTCGCTCCCACATTGAAATGCGGTCCCTGTGGGAGCGAGCCTGCTCGCGAAAGGGCCGGCACAGCCGCCGCAAATCCCGCAGAAATTGCCTGTGCGCCACCCACCCGGTAAAGTGCCGCTCCCCCCGTTTTGCCAGAGGTAGCTCCATGACCCAGACTTTCGATATCGCCGTTATCGGCGCCACCGGTACTGTCGGCGAAACCCTCGTACAGATTCTCGAAGAGCGCGACTTCCCGGTCGGCAACCTGCACCTGCTGGCCAGCAGCGAATCGGCCGGCAGCTCGGTGCTGTTCCGCAACAAAAACGTCCGCGTGCGCGAGGTCGACGAGTTCGATTTCAGCAAGGTCAGACTGGTGTTCTTCGCCGCAGGCGCTGCGGTGTCGCTGAGCTACGCCGGTCGCGCCCACGCTGCCGGTTGCTCTCTGATCGATTTATCCGGCGCGTTGCCTGCGGAGCAGGCGCCACAAGTGGTGCCCGAGGCCAATGCCGATATTCTCGCCAGTCTGAAAAGCCCGTTCCAGGTCAGCAGCCCAAGCCCCTCGGCCACTACGCTTGCCGTGGTGCTGGCGCCGTTGCTTGATCTGCTCGATCTGCAATACGTCAACGTCACCGCCAACCTGGCCGTTTCTGCGCAAGGTCGCGAGGCGGTAACCGAGCTCGCGCGGCAGACCGCCGAGCTGCTTAATATGCGTCCGCTGGAGCCTACGTTCTTCGACCGGCAGATGGCGTTCAACCTGCTGGCGCAAGTCGGTACGCCTGATGCGCAAGGCCATACGCTGCTGGAAAAGCGTCTGGTGCGCGAGTTGCGCCAGGTGCTGGCAAAACCTTTATTGAAGATTTCTGCCACTTGCGTTCAAGCCCCGGTGTTTTTTGGCGATAGCTTTAGCGTGACCTTGCAGTCAGGCAGCGCTGTTGACCTGGAAAAGGTCAACGCCGCGCTCGAGGCTGCACCGGGCATCGAGCTGGTCGAGGCCGGCGATTATCCGACCGCTGTCGGCGATGCGGTGGGGCAGGACGTGGTCTACGTCGGTCGCGTGCGCAGTGGCGTCGACGACCCGGCGGAACTAAATCTTTGGCTGACGTCAGATAACGTACGCAAAGGCGCGGCGCTCAATGCCGTGCAATTGGCTGAGTTGTTGATAAAAGACCTGCTGTAAAAGATACTTGGCAACAATTTGTCGACTGATTCTAGGTGAGCGCTATGCTTGCCCGAAGCGCGTCGATGACGAGTCACCCTCCGGGACTTTCCGGGGCAGCACAGAAATGATCGCGCGCGGCGACTTCCGTCGTCGCGCGCAATGCCTTACGGCAGCGGTATTCAAAAGCTTCTCGCTGGCCGAGGAACGTTCAAACAAAGGATGAGGCTATGGTTCAAGTTCGCAAACTGGTGTTAGCAATAGCGGCCGCCTCGGCGCTGTCCTCCGGTATGGCGCATGCCCTCGGGCTCGGGGAGCTGACCCTGAAGTCGACCCTGAACCAGCCGTTGGTGGCTGAAATCGAGCTGCTCGACGTCAAGGATCTCACCGCCGCCGAGGTGGTGCCGAGCCTGGCTTCCCCTGAAGACTTCGCCAAGGCTGGCGTCGATCGGCAGGCCTTTCTCAATGATCTGACGTTCACCCCGGTACTCAACGCCAGCGGCAAAAGCGTGTTGCGCGTGACCTCGAGCCAACCGCTGTCGGAACCGATGGTGAAGTTCCTCGTGCAGGTGATGTGGCCCAATGGCCGCCTGCTGCGTGATTACAGCGTGCTGCTCGATCCGTCGAAATTCTCGCCGCAGACCGCAGACGCCGCCGCGCAACCGGCGCCGTCGCAGACCATCACCGCGCCAACCACTGGCGCGACCCATCGCAATCAGTACACCACCACGCCGCGCGACACCCTGTGGGAAATCGCCGCGAAGGCGCGCAACGGCGGCTCGGTGCAGCAAACCATGCTGGCGATTCAGGCGCTCAATCCGAATGCCTTTATCGACGGCAACATCAACCGTCTGAAAACCGGCCAGGTGCTGCGCCTGCCGGATCCGGTACAAAGCACGGCGCTGCCACAGTCGGCAGCCATCGCTGAAGTAGCAGCGCAGAACGAAGCCTGGCGTCAGGGCCGTCGCTACGTGGCCAAGCCTGGCACCGGTCAGCAGCAACTGGATGCGACCAATCGTGGTCGTGGCAATACCGGTGCAGCGGCCAACACCCAGGACAACCTGAGTCTGGTCTCGGCGGAAAGCGCCAAGCCCGGTGCGAAAGGCCCGGCCGGCGACGCCAAGGCGCTGAGCAACAAACTGGCAATCACTCAGGAAAACCTCGACACGACCCGTCGTGACAATGAGGAACTGAAAAGCCGCATGGCGGATCTGCAGAGCCAGTTGGACAAGCTGCAAAAGCTGATCGAGCTGAAGAACAATCAATTGGCGAAGATGCAGGCCGACGGCGCCGGCGCCGGCGCTGCGCCTGGCGCCACTGCTGCTGTGCCGCCGGTGCCGGCGATCACTGCCGATCTGGCTGCGACACCGCCAGCCACTCCGGCCGACGCCGCAGCGGCTTCGCCGACTCCAGAGTCGGCCATCGCGCCGCCAGCGGAATCCCCGGTTGAGCCGGTCGTCGAGCCAGTGGTTGAAACGACGCCGCCTGCTGCCGTCGATGACGACAAAGCCTTCAATGAACTGCTGACCAATCCGATCCTGCTCGGCCTGATCGGCGGCGGTGCGGTGGTTCTGCTGCTTCTGTTGTTGCTGCTGGCGCGTCGTCGCAAAGCCCAGCAGGAAGCCGAAAAGCATCTGCGCATGGCCCGCGCTCTGGCTGAAGAGCAAGAGTTCTCCGCTGAGCAGGATCTGCCGGAAAGCAGCTTCTCTGGCCTGGAAACCCCAGCGGCCAGCGTCAAACTCAATACGCCAGCTCCGGCACCTGCGCCAACTCCAGCGCCAGTCGTTGCTCCGGTGGTGATGGCCACGCCGATTGCCGCACCTCTGGTGGCCCCGGCCGGTGAACGCTCTGATGACGTGCTCGACAAGGCACAGTCGCACATCAATGCCGGTCGCCTGAATCAGGCCGCCGCGCTGCTGGAAGAGGGCGTCAGCCTTGAGCCTGAGCGCAGCGATCTGCGCCTGAAGCTGATGGAAGTCTACGGCCAGCAGGGCGATCGCGATGCGTTCGTCGCGCAGGAGCGTCAACTGGTGGCTAATGGCGATAACTTCGCCAAGGTCGAAGCGCTGAAAAGCCGCTTCCCGGCCATGGCCGTGGTTGCTGCCGGTGGGCTGGCGGCTGCCGCCGTCGCTGCCGAGCTGGACGCGCAGTACGTCAAGGAACTGCTGCAAGACGAGCCGCAAGCGCCCGAGACTGCCGCTGACGACCTCGACACTGCGTTCGATTTGAGCCTGGACGATCTCGACAACATCACCCCGGTCGATCCTGCGCCAGTGGTCGAGCCAGAAGCGCCGGTCGAGCTCGACGCGTTTCCGGCCGAAGACGATCTGAGCTTCGCCTCGGTGCTGCAGGAACAGACCGAGATGAAAGACAATCTCGACGATCTGTCGGACTTCGATCTGGACATGGATCTCGGCGCCGAACCATCGCCGGCCACGTTGGCTGAAGATGACTTCCTGCTGGATCTGGACGACGGCGTGAAAGATCTGCCGCCGGTCGAGACGCCGGTAGTCGCCGACGTGCCGCAGGACGATCTGGAATTGCCAGCCGATTTCGACCTGTCGCTGGCGGACGAAATGGACAGCAACCCGGCTGCTGAGCCGGATGCCTTCTCGGCCGAGTTGGACGACGTCAATGCCGAGCTGGATCGCCTGTCGCAAAGCATGGCCGAACCGAGCTTCACCGAAGCGGACGCAGCGTTGGGTGATGATTTGGGCGAAGACGATTTCGACTTCCTCGCCGGCACTGACGAAGCAGCGACCAAGCTCGATCTGGCCCAGGCCTACATCGACATGGGCGACGCCGACGGTGCCCGTGACATCCTCAACGAAGTGTTGACCGAGGGTGACGAGAAGCAGCGGGGCGAGGCCAAGGAAATGCTTTCCAACCTGGCGTAAGTTCAGCGGTAAACAACAAGCGGCAGCCCGGTGGGGCTGCCGTTTTTGTTGGTGCCGGATTCGGCGGTGTCTGATCGATTGCTTTCGCGAGCAGGCTCGCTCCCACAGGGGGATGCATTGCAAATGTGGGAGCGAGCCTGCTCGCGAAGGCGGCGGTACTGCCGATAGAGAACTCTGGCATCCCCGGCCCACCGCCTTATAATGCCCGCCTTTGCAAAATCAGCAGGCTGTCCCACCTTGGCAAACATAGATAACCCGGTCGCCGAAATGGCGCCCGACGGCTTTTACCGCGTCGCACTGGGCGTTGAGTACAAAGGCTCGCGCTACAGCGGCTGGCAGCGTCAGTTGACCGGTGTGGCGACGGTGCAGGAAGAGCTTGAAAAAGCCCTGTCGAAAGTCGCCAATTCACCGGTTTCCCTGCAATGCGCCGGGCGTACCGACGCCGGCGTGCATGCCTGCGGCCAAGTGGTGCACTTCGACACCCAGGTTGATCGCTCGCTGAAAGCCTGGGTCATGGGCGCCAACATCAATCTGCCTCACGACATCAGCGTCAGTTGGGCCAGGGTCATGCCGGCGCATTTTCATGCGCGCTTCAAGGCCATCGCCCGGCGTTATCGCTATGTGATCTACAACGATCAGATTCGCCCGGCGCACCTCAACGAAGAAATCACCTGGAATCACCGCCCGCTCGACGCCGAGCGCATGGCCGAAGCCGCGCAGTACCTGATCGGCACGCACGACTTCAGCGCGTTTCGGGCTGGTCAATGTCAGGCCAAGTCGCCGATCAAAAAGATGCATCACCTGCGCGTGACCCGTCACGGCAAGATGATCGTGCTCGACATTCGGGCCAATGCCTTCCTGCATCACATGGTGCGCAATATTGCCGGTGTGCTGATGACCATCGGTGCCGGGGAGCGCCCGGTGGAGTGGATGAAAGAAGTGCTGGAGAGTCGCGAGCGTCGCTCCGGCGGGGTGACGGCGCATCCATATGGGCTCTATCTGGTGCAGGTTGAGTACCACGACGAATTCCCGTTGCCCGAGCGCTTTATCGGGCCACATTTCCTTACGGGTTTCTCCGAACTTGACGGCTGACGCCCTCGGACGCTTTTGTTACTATCCGGGACGTTTTCGGATTTTGCCTTGAGGTTTTCCTGACATGTCAGCTGTTCGCAGCAAGATCTGCGGCATTACCCGCATCGAAGATGCGCTGGCCGCCGTTGAAGGCGGTGCCGATGCGATCGGTCTGGTGTTTTACGCCAAGAGCCCGCGAGCGGTGAACGTGCAGCAGGCGCGGGCGATCATCAAGGCGCTGCCGCCGTTTGTCACCACCGTGGGGCTGTTCGTCAATGCCAGTCGTTGCGAGCTGGGAGAAATCCTCGATGCGGTGCCGCTGGATCTGCTGCAATTTCATGGCGACGAAAGCGCGGAGGAGTGCGAAGGCTGGCATCGTCCGTACATCAAGGCGCTGCGGGTCAAGGCTGGCGATGATATTGCCGCCGCCTGCGATGCCTTTCCCGGCGCCAGTGGCGTACTGCTCGACACTTATGTCGAAGGGGTGCCCGGCGGAACCGGCGAGGCGTTTGACTGGTCACTGATTCCGCCACACCTGAGCAAGCCGCTGATTCTGGCTGGTGGCCTGACGCCGCAGAACGTTGCCGACGCGGTGGCACGGGTCAAGCCTTACGCGGTGGATGTCAGCGGCGGAGTAGAGGCGAGCAAAGGCATCAAGGATCACCACAAGATTCGCGCATTCATCAACGCGGTGCGCGGCAATACATCGTCGATGTGACGGCTGGCAGTCTGCCGCCGTCCATCAATGCACTTGCACAAAGCAGGCGCGGCTGAGGGTTGCTGAATCGTACGCAGGTCATGTTCCGCGCTGACCGCGACTGTTCATCAATCATCGCCACACACATGAATTTAGCTCAAGGGCATACGCGGGGCTGCGAACCAGAGCGTTCGGGCCGCCGGTACTGGAGAAAGAAAGCATGAGCAACTGGTTAGTAGACAAACTGATCCCTTCGATCATGCGCTCGGAGGTCAAGAAGAGCTCGGTGCCTGAAGGTCTGTGGCACAAATGCCCGTCCTGCGAGGCCGTGTTGTACCGTCCGGAGCTGGAAAAGACCCTGGACGTTTGCCCCAAGTGCAACCACCACATGCGCATCGGCGCACGTGCGCGCATCGACATCTTCCTCGACCCGGAAGGTCGCAACGAACTGGGTGCTGACCTGGAGCCGGTTGACCGTCTGAAATTCCGCGACGGCAAGAAGTACAAGGACCGCCTGGTCGCTGCGCAGAAGCAGACCGGCGAGAAAGACGCGCTGATCTCGGTCAGCGGTACCTTGCTGGGCATGCCGGTAGTGGTTTCGGCATTCGAATTCAACTTCATGGGCGGTTCCATGGGCGCCATCGTCGGTGAGCGCTTCGTGCGCGCTGCCAACTACGCGCTGGAAAACCGCTGCCCGATGATCTGCTTCGCCGCTTCCGGTGGCGCGCGCATGCAGGAAGCGCTGATCTCGCTGATGCAGATGGCCAAGACTTCGGCCGTGCTGGCGCGTCTGCGTGAAGAAGGCATTCCGTTCATTTCCGTACTGACCGACCCGGTCTACGGTGGTGTTTCCGCCAGTCTGGCGATGCTCGGTGACGTCATCGTTGGCGAACCGAAGGCTCTGATCGGCTTCGCCGGTCCGCGGGTGATCGAGCAGACCGTGCGCGAAAAACTGCCGGAAGGCTTCCAGCGCAGCGAGTTCCTGCTGGAGCACGGCGCCATCGACATGATCATCCACCGTCAGGAACTGCGCCCGCGTCTGGGCAACCTGCTGGCGCAGATGACCGGCAAGCCGACGCCGAAGTTCGTCGCCGCGCCAATCGAGCCGATCGTGGTTCCGCCGGTGCCTGCCAACGTATGACCCAGCGCACCCTTGGTGAATGGCTCGCCTACCTCGAGCAGTTGCATCCGTCGGCCATCGACATGGGCCTGGAGCGTTCGCAACAGGTAGCGTCCCGCATGGGGCTGGGCCAGCCGGCGCCTCGGGTGATCACGGTCACCGGCACCAACGGCAAGGGTTCGACCTGCGCGTTCGTGGCTTCTTTGCTGCGTGCGCAGGGCCTGAGCGTTGGTGTCTACAATTCTCCGCACCTGCTGCGTTACAACGAGCGGGTGCAACTCAATGGCGTCGAAGCCACTGACGCCCAGCTGTGCGAAGCCTTTGCTGCGGTCGAGGCGGGCCGCGGCGAGACTTCCCTGACTTACTTCGAAATGGGCACCCTGGCGGCGTTCTGGCTGTTCCAACAGTCCGCGCTTGATGCTGTGGTGCTTGAAGTCGGGTTGGGCGGGCGTCTGGATACCGTCAATGTGGTCGATGCCGATATTGCGCTGGTCACCAGCATTGGCGTCGATCACGCCGATTATCTGGGCGATACCCGCGAATCCGTCGCCTTCGAGAAGGCCGGTATCTTTCGCCAGGGCAAACCTGCCTTGTGTGGCGATCTGAATCCTCCGCAACCGCTGCTCGACAAGGCGCGTGAACTGGCTTGCCCGTTCTTCCTGCGTGGACGCGATTTCGATCTCGGCATCACTGACCAACACTGGCAATGGCGCGGCACCGATGTCCAAGGCCAATCGGTCGAATTGCGCGACCTGCCGCTGCTCGATCTGCCGATGGAAAACGCCGCGCTGGCGCTGCAAGCCTATCTGCTGACCGGTTTGCCGTGGAATGCCGAACAGATTGTCCCTGCTTTGCAGGCGACGCGCGTGGTCGGACGCCTCGATCGTCGTTCGTTCGAATGGAACGGCAAGCGCGTGAACCTGTTGCTGGATGTTGGTCACAATCCGCATGCCGCTGAATATCTCGCGCGACGTCTGGCTGCGCGGCCGCCGGTTGGCAAGCGTCTGGCGGTGTTCGGGTTGCTGGCGGACAAGGATCTGGATGGTGTTGTTGGCGAATTGAATGCTAGTGTCGCGCATTGGGCTGTCGCGCCGCTGGATTCGCCGCGCGCGCGTCCCGTAGCTGAGCTTGAGGCAGCGCTGCAGAACCTTGGTGCTTCGGTTACGTCTTACGCCAGCGTTGCGGCCGCTCTGGAAGGGCAGTGCGCTATAGCAACCAGCGACGACGAGATTCTCTTGTTCGGATCATTTTATTGTGTCGCCGAGGCCCTTGAATGGCTGGCCCGGCGCTCCACGGAGGAAGCGGCAAATGGCTTTGCTGGATAAAGCGTACAAGCAGCGCATGGTTGGCGCGCTGGTGCTGGTGGCGCTGGCGGTGATCTTCCTGCCGATGCTGTTTTCCCGTCAGGACGAGCAGCGTCAGGTGACCGTCGAGGCCCCGGCTGCGCCTCAGCCTTCGGCCATGCCGCAAGTGCAAATGGAACCGGTCGCCGTGCCTGAGCCCCAGGCTTTGCCACAAGAGCCGGTGCCAACGGACGAAGAGGTCGTTGAAGAAACGGTGCCTGCTGCTCCGGCTGCTGCTCCGGCCGCCCCGGCACCGACCATCCCGGCGCAGATTGCCCGCCCGGCAACGCCGCCACCGGTGGCCAAGCCGATTCCGGCGCCGGCTCAGCCAATCGCCTCCACAACCAGCAAGCCTGACACCACGCAGAGCCGCGTCGATGCCAACGGTCTGTCGGTGAGCTGGTCGGTGCAACTGGCCAGTCTGTCGAGCCGCGCCAGCGCCGAAAGCCTGCAGAAGAACCTGCGCAGCCAGGGTTATAACGCCTACATTCGTTCGGCCGATGGCAAGAACCGGGTGTTCGTCGGTCCGCTGATCGAGCGTGCCGAGGCCGATCGTCTGCGTGATCTGCTGAGCCGTCAACAGAACCTCAAGGGCTTCGTTGTCCGTTTTCAGCCTGAACGTGGCTGAAATCTATCACCTCGATTGAAAACCACTGACAATCGCAGCTTACCGACAGCCATGCGCTCTGCTAAAATGCGCCGCCTTATCCGTCTGTAGGCTGCACTGTGCCATTTACCTGGGTTGACTGGGCGATCGTTGCAATCATCGCCATCTCCGCATTGATCAGTCTGAGCCGCGGCTTCGTAAAGGAAGCGTTATCGCTGCTAACCTGGATCATCGCAGGAGCGGTTGCCTGGATGTTTGGTGGCTCACTGTCCGAGTACCTCGCCGGATACATCGAAACCCCATCGGCTCGCGTGATCGCGGGCTGTGCCATCATGTTTGTCGCCACACTGATCGTGGGCGCAATGATCAATTATCTTATCGGCGAGTTGGTTCGCGTCACCGGGTTGTCCGGGACCGATCGATTCCTCGGCATGGCCTTCGGCGCAGCGCGTGGCGTGTTGCTGGTGGTCGTGGCGGTCGGGCTGTTGAGCCTGGGGCCGGTACAGCAGGACGGGTGGTGGAAAGAATCACAGCTCGTGCCCAAGTTTCTATTGGTCGCCGACTGGTCCAAAAACCTGATACTCGGGTGGAGCAGTCAGTGGCTTGCCAGCGGAATCAGCGTACCCGCTGAGATTCCGTTCAAGGAGCAGCTCTTGCCGACGGCGAAAACGCCTCAGTGAGTGTTGTTCAGTTCAGATCCATTAAGTAGGGGTTGCGTCGCATGTGTGGCATCGTCGGTATCGTCGGTAAGTCGAACGTCAATCAGGCGCTGTATGACGCGCTAACCGTGCTCCAGCACCGCGGCCAGGACGCTGCCGGTATCGTGACCAGCCATGATGGCCGGTTGTTCCTGCGCAAGGATAACGGCCTGGTGCGTGACGTGTTCCAGCAGCGTCACATGCAGCGTCTGGTCGGCCACATGGGTATCGGCCACGTCCGTTACCCGACTGCCGGCAGCTCGACGTCGGCCGAAGCCCAGCCGTTCTACGTCAACTCGCCGTACGGCATCACCCTGGCGCACAACGGTAACCTGACCAACGTCGAACAGTTGGCCAAAGAGATCTACGAATCCGATCTGCGTCACGTCAACACCAGTTCCGACTCGGAAGTGCTGCTCAACGTGTTCGCCCACGAGCTGGCCCAGCGCGGCAAGCTGCAGCCGACCGAAGAAGACGTGTTCGCCGCCGTGACCGACGTGCACAACCGCTGCGTGGGTGGTTACGCCGTTGTGGCGATGGTCACCGGTTACGGCATCGTTGGTTTCCGCGACCCGCACGGCATTCGCCCGATCGTGTTCGGCCAGCGTCACACTGACGAAGGCGTCGAGTACATGATCGCCTCGGAAAGCGTTTCCCTGGACGTGCTCGGTTTCACCCTGATCCGCGATCTCGCGCCAGGCGAAGCGGTGTACATCACCGAAGATGGCAAGCTGCACACCCGTCAGTGCGCAACCAACCCGTCCCTGACCCCGTGCATTTTCGAACACGTCTACCTCGCGCGTCCGGACTCGATCATCGACGGCGTGTCGGTGTACAAGGCGCGTCTGCGCATGGGCGAGAAGCTCGCCGAGAAGATCCTGCGCGAGCGCCCTGAGCACGACATCGACGTGGTCATCCCGATTCCGGACACCAGCCGTACTGCCGCGCTGGAGCTGGCCAATCACCTGGGTGTGAAATTCCGCGAAGGTTTCGTCAAGAACCGTTACATCGGTCGCACCTTCATCATGCCGGGCCAGGCTGCGCGCAAGAAGTCGGTACGCCAGAAGCTCAATGCCATCGAGCTGGAATTCCGTGGCAAGAACGTGATGCTGGTCGATGACTCGATCGTGCGCGGCACCACTTGCAAGCAGATCATCCAGATGGCCCGCGAAGCCGGCGCGAAAAACGTCTACTTCTGCTCGGCGGCACCTGCGGTGCGCTTCCCGAACGTCTACGGTATCGATATGCCGAGCGCTCACGAACTGATCGCGCACAACCGTTCGACCCAGGACGTGGCCGACCTGATCGGCGCTGACTGGCTGATCTATCAGGACCTGCCTGACTTGATCGAAGCGGTCGGTGGCGGCAAGATCAAGATCGAGCACTTCGATTGCGCGGTGTTCGACGGCAAGTACGTGACTGGTGACGTCGACGAGGCTTACCTGAACAAGATCGAACAGGCGCGCAACGATGCCTCGAAGGTCAAGACCCAGGCAGTCAGTGCGATCATCGATCTGTACAACAACTGAGTTTCCACCGGCCCTGAGGGGCCGGTTTTGTATCTGATATTTATTGTTCGTGAACAAAGGAGAGACAGCATGAGTCAGGAATGGGATGCCGGTCGGCTGGACAGCGACCTCGAAGGCGTAGCGTTCGATACCCTGGCCGTCCGTGCCGGTCAGCACCGCACGCCGGAAGGCGAACACGGTGATCCGATGTTCTTCACCTCCAGTTACGTGTTCCGCACCGCTGCCGATGCTGCGGCGCGCTTTGCCGGCGAAGTGCCGGGCAACGTCTATTCGCGTTATACCAACCCGACCGTGCGTGCGTTTGAAGAGCGCATCGCCGCGCTGGAAGGCGCCGAGCAGGCCGTCGCCACGGCCACCGGCATGGCCGCGATCATGGCGGTGGTGATGAGCCTGTGCAGTGCTGGCGATCATGTACTGGTATCGCGCAGCGTGTTCGGCTCGACCATCAGCCTGTTCGAGAAGTATTTCAAGCGCTTCGGCGTCGAAGTCGATTACGTCCCGCTGGCCGATCTGTTGGCCTGGGATGCGGCAATCAAATCCAACACCAAACTGCTTTTTGTCGAATCGCCGTCCAATCCGTTGGCCGAACTGGTGGATATCGCCGCACTGGCAGAAATCGCGCACGCCAAGGGCGCGCAGCTGGTGGTCGACAACTGCTTCTGCACTCCAGCGTTGCAGCAGCCGCTGAAGCTCGGCGCGGATATTGTCGTGCACTCGGCGACCAAGTTCATCGACGGTCAGGGCCGCTGCATGGGCGGCGTTGTTGCCGGTCGCGGTGAACAGATGAAAGAAGTGGTGGGTTTTCTGCGGACCGCCGGGCCGACTCTCAGCCCGTTCAATGCGTGGATCTTCCTCAAAGGCCTCGAGACCCTCAACCTGCGCATGAAAGCGCATTGCGCCAACGCTCAGGCGCTGGCCGAATGGCTGGAGCAGCAGGACGGCATCGAGAAGGTCCATTACGCCGGCCTCAAGAGCCACCCGCAGCACGAGTTGGCCCAGCGCCAGCAGAAGGGCTTCGGTGCGGTGGTCAGCTTCGAGGTCAAGGGCGGCAAAGAAGGTGCCTGGCGCTTTATCGATGCCACGCGGTTGATTTCGATCACCGCCAACCTTGGCGACAGCAAAACCACTATCACCCATCCAAGCACCACCTCCCACGGCCGTCTGGCGCCACAGGAGCGTGAAGCGGCGGGGATTCGCGACAGTCTGATCCGCGTCGCGGTCGGTCTGGAAGATGTGGCTGACCTGCAGGCTGACCTGGCGCGCGGTCTGGCGGCATTGTGATCGAGTTGTCCACACCGGCGACCAATACCCATGGCCGCGTGGCGCTGGTCACCGGGGCTGCGCGCGGTATCGGCCTTGGAATTGCCGCCTGGCTGATCAGCGAAGGCTGGCAGGTGGTGCTGACCGATCTTGATCGGGTGCGTGGTTCGAAAGTGGCGAAGGTGCTCGGCGAGAACGCCTGGTTCATCGCCATGGACGTCGCCGACGAAAACCAGGTCGCGCTGGGCGTGGCCGAGGTATTGGGGCAGTTTGGTCGCCTTGATGCGCTGGTCTGCAACGCGGCGGTGGCCGATCCGCACAACATCACCCTGGAAAGCCTCGATCTGGCGTACTGGAATCGTGTGCTGGCGGTAAACCTCAGCGGACCGATGTTGCTGGCCAAGCACTGTGCGCCGTATCTGCGTGCGCACAACGGTTCGATCGTCAATCTGGCCTCGACCCGTGCGCGACAGTCGGAGGCGGACTCCGAGGCGTATGCGGCGAGCAAGGGCGGGCTGTTGGCGCTGACCCATGCGCTGGCAATCAGCCTTGGACCGGAAATCCGCGTGAACGCAGTCAGTCCTGGCTGGATTGATGCGCGTGATCCCTCGGTGCGTCGCGCCGAGCCTTTGGCCGATGCCGATCACGCTCAGCATCCGGCGGGCAGGGTGGGGACGGTCGAAGACGTGGCGGCGATGGTGGCGTGGTTGCTGTCGAGGAATGCCGGGTTTGTCACCGGGCAGGAATTTGTCGTCGACGGCGGCATGACCAAGAAAATGATCTACACGGAATAACAAGCGAAGCCGCGTGCTGTGGGAGCGAGCCTGCTCGCGAATGCGGTCCATCGGTCGATGGCTTCTTCAGGAATGAAGCAATTTCGTCTTTTTCAGAAAAACTCCAACCCTGCTATTGACTTAGCTTCGCCACCTGCGTAAATTTCGCGGCCTCGGAGATGCAAACGGGTGATTAGCTCAGCTGGGAGAGCGTCTGCCTTACAAGCAGAATGTCGGCGGTTCGATCCCGTCATCACCCACCACTCCCGAGAAGCTTGCGCAAGCAAGAGAGTAGGCTGAAAGTGCCTGCACCGACGCGCAGCGGTAGTTCAGTCGGTTAGAATACCGGCCTGTCACGCCGGGGGTCGCGGGTTCGAGTCCCGTCCGCTGCGCCATATTTTACGAATCAGATTCATCTGATTCGCGATTGCCAGGCACCGAAGCCGGCAATCAAAACGAGTTACTTGAGCGCAAGCTCAAAGCGATACGCAGCGGTAGTTCAGTCGGTTAGAATACCGGCCTGTCACGCCGGGGGTCGCGGGTTCGAGTCCCGTCCGCTGCGCCATATCTGTTTCAAGGACCACTGAACGCCTTGAAGCGCCGAAACCAGCCATCGGCTGAGTCGGATCGATAGCAAAGACCCTGGTCGAAAGACCGGGGTTTTTTGTGTCTGAAATTTGGCTATTCCCCTCTCGAACTCCTGCACAAATCCTCCTGTAGGAGCTGCGGCACGCTGCGATCTTTTGATCTTGCTCTTAAAAAATCCAGATCAAAAGATCGCAGCCTCGTTTTACTCGACAGCTCCTACAAGAAAGCCTTCAAGACGCGTGCGGTGCCACGTCGCATTGATTTTTTGATTATTTAGTCAGGTTTTTGTAACTGGTTGTTTGCTGTGGGCGCAGAAACCTTTAAAGTTAACCTTTCGGTCAGCTTTGCACTGTCAATACAGCTCTTTGCTTCGCCAGAAAGAGCTTCTGCACGACTCGAGATCCCCAGTAGATAACCACAAGGGCGGACCTATAACCGCCCAGAGGATGATCCATGTCCAACCGTGAAATATCCCGGCGCTCGTTCCTCCAGGGCGGGCTGGTGGCGGGTGTGAGCGTTACGCTTACGCCGCTCAGCAGTCAGGCGCTGGCTGCCTTGATGGAAAACAGCGTCACCGTGCCGTCCGAGAAATGGCTCGGCAATAACGGCAAGGCGCGGCAACGCAACGATGCTCTGTCCAAGGTCTGCGGCAGCAAAGTGTTTGCCCGCGACATCCGCGCCAAGGACATGCCCGGCTGGCCTGAACAACAAGGCCACGCCATGCTGCTGAAAACCATCAAGGCCGACCGTATCTACGCAGGTTACGACCTGTCGTGGCTCGGCGCTGATCTGCAGCCGGACCACATCGTTACCGCTGCCGATCTGGACAAGGACGGTATCGTCTTCCCCGAAGAGCACGCGCCTGATCCATTGCTGCCAGAAGGCAAAGTGCCGATGTTCATCGGGCACCCGGTAGCGATTCTGATCTGGAACGACTTCGAGCGTTTCCGTCAGGCCAAGAATCAACTCAAATTCAATGACAAAGCGATTCGTTACGGCGCCAAAGTGCCGTTCTACGAAGGCGACCCCTACGGCAGCTTCCGCTACGTGCGCGTCGGCGGCGCGACTTCGGCGGACGAAGACGAATTCGCCAGCCTCAAGGATTCGATCCTGTTTCCGATGCTGAAGAACCGCCGTCCAGTGTGGAATGCATCGCCGAACCTTCATGGCAACCTCACCGAGCGCGGCCTGTTCTACGCCGACCGCATGAAGCAGGAAATCGACACGCCGCCAGACAACTGGCTGGTGTTCGATGAGCGCTACAAGACGCCGTCGATCGAACCGGCCGCCCTCGAGCCGGACAACGGCAACGGCTGGTACGACCCGAAAACCAAAACCCTGCATTTCGTCGTGGCGACGCAATGCCCGCTGGAAGTCGCGACCGAGACCGCGAAGATGATCGGGCCGTCGCGTTTCGGCCTGGCCAACCTGAACATGCACCCTGGCTACACCGTCGGGTATGGCTCCAAAGACCACAACATTTTCGTCTACTACGCAGCCCTGGCCGCGCTGTACGGCGCCGGTGTGCCGGTGCGTCTGGCCAACGACCGCTATGAGCAATTCCAGAGCGGCATCAAGCGTCACCCGTTCGACATCCGCTACCAGTTGGCCGTGGACAAGAACGACTACACCTTCAAGATTTTCCGTGCAGAAATGAGCGTCGACGGCGGCGGTCGGGTCAACTACAGCCCATCGGTGGCGGCGGTTGGCGCCACGGCTGCGCAGTCGATCTACTACATGCCGCAGAACGACCTGCAAGTCACCGCGTATCACTCGCGCGCGGTCGAGGCGGGTTCGATGCGCGGTTATGGCACCCTGCAAAGCATGGCGGCCACCGAAATGATGGTCGATGAGATCGCCAATCGCCTGGGTGTCGACGCTATCGACTTGCGCCGCAGGAATGCCCTGCGTTCCGGCATGAAAAACACCCAGGGCGCAGTCCCGGCCGGTGCACTGCGCCTGCACGAAATTCTCGACAAGGCCTCGGTGCACGAAGTCTGGAAAAACCGCGACGCGATCAAGCAACAACGTGAAGCGGCAGACCCGGATAACTGGTACGGCGTCGGTTTCGCCATCTGCCAGAAAGACTTCGGCACCGGCTCCGAAGCGCCGATGGCCAGCATCGAATTCACCGCTGACGGGCGCATCACCCTGCGCCACATCGGCATCGAAATCGGTACCGGCATGTCCACCTCGCAAGCCCTGGTCGTCGCCGATTTCCTCGGCAGCCCCGCGCATGAGGTGAAGACCGGCGAAACCGAATGGCAGGAAATGCAGCTGATCACCAGCGGCAACCCTTACATCATGAGCCAGGCCGAGCAGGACAATCTGCTGCGCAATCCGCGCTGGGTCGGCAAGCTGGCGTCGGCGTCCTCGGCGACCAACTCCGCCTATTACTTCAGCCATGCAACCCGGGAAGCGGCACGTGTGCTGTTCAACCACGGCTTGTGGCCGGCGGCACTGGAGATCTGGCGTCAGGGTCCGTATGGCGGTCAGGCCAACCCTTACGTGGTGCGCCGCGAAGATGCGCATTGGATCGACGGCAAGCTGACCGCCAACGGCATGCAGCCGCTGAGTTTCGAAGAGCTGGCCAAGCGCGCCCACGAGCGCGGTCTGGTTACAGGCGCCACGGTGCACGGTTTCAACCGCTGGAGCTGGGCCGAGGCTGAATACAGCATCGACGGCGTGCGCGAGCGCCTGCCGCTCGACGGTCTGGCGGTGAAATACGGCGATGGCGCGCCGCAAGCGAAGAAAGCGCAGATGAACAGCGCCGGTTTCCACCTGCTCGATCGGCAGAACGTCAACTACCCGGTAGTGCAGTTGAACAACGCTGCCGTGACCTATTACAGCCCGGTCGCGACGCTGGTCGAGTTGAAGGTCAATAAAGGCTCGGCGGAAGTCCAGGTGCTCAATCACCATTCGTGGATCGAGTGCGGTCGCGTGCTGGTTGAAGAGTTGGTCAAGGGTCAGCTTGAAGGCGGTATCGCCATGGGCATTGGCCATGCGCTGATGGAAGAAATGCCGTTGTACGAAGGCGGGCCGGGGGAGGGTGACTGGAACTTCAACCGTTACCGTCTGCCGATGGCGCGTCACGTAGCGGTGTGGAAGCAGACTGCGGAGATCCTGCCGCCCCTGTCGCCGAGCGATCCGTCCAAGGGCATCGCCGAAGTGGTGATGATCCCGATTGTCGGTGCCATCGGTAACGCCGTGGCGCATGCCATCGGTAAACGTGTTCGCGACCTGCCCATCACTGCTGCGCGCATCAAGGAGGCCCTCAATGGCTAACCGTCCGCTTCAACTGACCCTCAATGGTCAATCCGTCGGCCCGGTGGACATCCCTGATGACCTGCCGATGATCGACTACCTGCACGAATACAAAAACCTCACCGGCTCGCGGCTGGGCTGCGGTCAGGGGATCTGCCACGCCTGCGTGGTGATCGTCGATAACCCAGACGGTACCAGCGAAGAAGTGCGCACCTGCATCACCGGCGCGCACTACTTCGAGGGCAAGAAAGTCCGCACCATCGAAGGCCACGCCACTCGCGACGAGCAGGGTCAGGTCACCGAGCTCAATCCGATCCAGCAGCGCTTTGTCGACGAGTTCGCCTTCCAGTGCAGCTATTGCGCGCCAGGCTTCGTCAACGCCGCGACGGTGTTGGTCGAGAAGCTGCAGCGCCAGCCGATCGTCAAAAGTCAGCTGGAACAGGTGATCGAGGACAGCCTCGGCCATCACGTCTGCCGCTGCACCGGCTACGTGCGTTATTACAACGCCACGCGCAACGTGCTGACCGATCTCGGTCTGGTCAAGGAGGGTTGAGCATGAAGCGTTTACTGACCCGCCTGGCCCTCGCGGTCGGACTGGCTGCGCCGCTTATGGCGGCCCACGCCGACGATCAGATCAAGCGCGGCGAATACCTCGCCCGCGCCGCTGACTGCATGGCCTGCCACACCGCACCGGGTGGCGCGCCCTATGCCGGCGGCCTGCCGATCGTCTCGCCATTCGGCACGATCTACGGCACCAACATCACCCCGAGCAAAGAGCACGGCATCGGTCTGTACAGCGATGACGAGTTCTTCGCTGCGCTGACCGAAGGCAAGCGGCGCGACGGTGCGAATTTGTATCCAGCGATGCCGTACACCTCTTATCACCTGATGCCGCGCGCCGATTCCGATGCGATTCACGCGTATCTGAAAACCATCGAGCCGATCGAACGCGCCGCGCCGGTGACCAGCCTGAGCTTTCCGTTCAATGTGCGTCTGGGCCTGACGGGCTGGAACATGCTCTACGGCAAAGACGTCAAGCTGGAATCGGCGGAAGGCAAAAGTGCGGCGTGGAAGCGCGGCCAGTACATGGTCGACGTTCTCGGTCACTGCGGCGAATGCCATACGCCACGCGGCCTGCCCGGCGCGATGCAATTGGACAAGCGCATGACCGGCGGCATCCTCAACGGTTATCTGGCGCCAAGCCTGCTGGCCACCGACCTGGCCGCGCGCGGCTGGAATCAGCAGGATCTGAGCACGTTTCTCAAGCACGGCATGAGCGCGCAAGGGACGATGTTCAACGAGATGTTCCCGGTGTTTCACAACAGCACTCAGGGGCTGAGCGATACGGATCTGGCGGCAATGGCGACGTTCCTCCTTGGCGAGCAACCGCCGCCAGCCAAAGAGCTCGTCGAAGTGCCGCTGGACAAGCTCAGTCCGAGTGCTCAGCGCGGCCGTCAGGAATACCTGAACGTCTGCGCCGGTTGTCACGCGGCTGGCGGTGAAGGCAAACCGCACATCGCCGTGGCCATGCGTGGCAACACGACGTTGCGTCTGGAAGATCCGCGCAATCTGTTGCGAGTGATCGAGGACGGCATCGGCGAACAGAAGTTCTCCGGGTTCGAGCACATGCAGCCGATGCCGGGTTTTGCTGGAAAGCTCAGTCCTGAGCAATTGACCGATCTGCTCAACTACCTGCGTCAGGGTTGGGGCGGGCAGGGCGCTGAACTGGCGGTGAGCGAAGTGCAGAAGCTTCAAGCCGACGCACCGAGCGTCGAGCACAGGGCCCACTGATATGCAGCATCTCGATCTGCAAGTGGTGCGTCGGGCGCTGGAATGGTCGGTGGCCGGACAGCGAATCTGGCTGTGCACCGTGCTGAGCACCTACGGCTCGGCGCCGCGCGCGCCGGGTTCGCTGCTGGCGGTGAACGAAGGCGGACAGTGGATCGGTTCGCTGTCGGGCGGTTGCGTCGAGGAGGATTTTCTTCAGCGCGTCGCCGAAGGTGCATTTCACGAAGCGGTCAGCGTCGTGCGTTACGGCGAAGGGGATGATCCGCGTTCGCGGGTCAGCCTGCCTTGTGGCGGCATTCTTGATGTGCTGGTTGAGAAACTTGACGCCGACTGCGCGGTGCAGGCGCACCTGCGTGAACTGGAATCGGCGCTTCTGGGTCAGCGTCGTCTGCTTCGCGAAGTCGATCTGGCCAGCGGTGCTCGCGCTCTGTTTGCTGATCGCGAGCAGGGCGCGCGGATCGAGCGTGAGATCGATCGGGTGCGCATTCGTGTCGGTGCAGCACAGCGTTTGTTGCTCGCCGGCTACTCCAGTGTGGCGCAGGCCTGTGCCAAGTTCGGGGTGGGGCTTGGCTTTGAAGTGATTCTCTGCGATCCGCGCGATGAAGTGCTTGAAGGTGTGGTGCTCAATGGCGTGGAGATCCGTCGGCAGTTGCCTTCGGTGTTCATTGCCGATGGTGGCTGCCATCGCGACACGGCGGTGGTGGCGCTGACTCACGATCCGCGTATCGACGATCTGGCAATGATGGAAGCGGTGCGCACCGAGGCGTTTTACATCGGTGTGATGGGATCGCTGCAAACGTCGCAAAAACGCTTCGAGCGTTTGCGCCGCATTGGTGGCTTGAGTGAGGCGGAGCTGGCGCGGATTCATGCGCCGATCGGCCTCAACCTCGGCAGCAAGACACCGGCGGAAATTGCGCTGGCGGTGCTGGCAGATATCCTGCGGATACGCAGCGGGATCGCTCGGGATCAGCTCTGATCCAAAGCCTTGCTGAATCTACTGTGGCGAGGGGATTTATCCCCGTTGGACTGCGCAGCAGTCCCCTCCTGCTCAAGAGAGGGGCGCTGCGCACCCCCGACGGGGATAAATCCCCTCGCCACAATGGTGTTTATAGGCCGTACTTATCCCGCAACCCGTAATACCAAGCCCCCAGCGCGGCAAACGGTGTGCGCAGCAACTGCCCGCCGGGGAACGGGTAGTGCGGCAGGTCGGCAAAGGCATCAAAACGCTCGGCCTGACCGCGCAACGCTTCGGCGAGGACCTTGCCCGCCAGGTGCGTGTAGGTGACGCCGTGACCGCTACAACCCTGCGAGTAATAGATGTTGTCGCCCAGGCGACCGACTTGCGGCAAGCGCGACAGGGTCAGCAGGAAGTTGCCGGTCCAGGCGTAGTCGATCTTCACGTCCTTGAGTTGCGGGAAGGCCTTGAGCATCTTCGGGCGGATGATCGCTTCGATGTTCGCCGGATCGCGAGCGCCGTAAACCACGCCGCCACCAAAGATCAAACTCTTGTCGGCGGTCAGGCGATAGTAGTCGAGGAGATAGTTGCAGTCCTCCACGCAATAATCCTGCGGCAACAGCGCCTTTGCCAGCTCATCGCCCAGCGGCTCGGTGGTGATCACCTGAGTACCGCACGGCATCGATTTGGCCGCCAGTTCCGGCACCAGATTGCCGAGGTAGGCGTTGCCGGCGACGATGATGAACTTGGCCCTGACCTTGCCCTGCGGCGTATGCACAATCGGATTGGCGCCGCGCTCGATGCGCACGGCAGGTGATTGCTCATAGATGGTGCCGCCGAGAGACTCGACTGCCGCCGCTTCACCGAGCGCCAGGTTCAGCGGATGGATGTGGCCGCCGCTCATATCGAGCATGCCACCGACGTATTGATCGCAACCCACCACTTCACGGATGCGGCGTTGATCCATCAATTCCAGCTGGGTGTGGCCGAAGCGTTCCCACAGGCGCTTTTGCGATTCCAGGTGACCCATTTGTCTGGAGGAAAGGGCGGCGAATACACCGCCGTCCTTCAGGTCGCACCGGATGTTGTATCTGGCCACGCGCTCGCGAATGATCCGGCCGCCTTCAAAGGCCATTTCGCCGAGCAGTTGCGCCTGCTTGGAGCCGACCGTGCGTTCGATGACATCAATGTCGCGGCTATAGCTGTTTACGATCTGCCCGCCGTTTCGGCCCGAGGCGCCAAAACCGACTTTCGCCGCTTCCAGCACGGTTACGCGAAAACCGTTCTCCAACAGGAACAGGGCGGACGACAGCCCGGTATACCCGGCGCCGATCACACAGACGTCCGTCTCCACATCATCCTGCAGCACAGGGCGTGGTGGTACGGCATTGGCCGACGCAGCGTAATAAGACTCTGGGTATTGGGTGTTCGCCATCCTGCCGCCTCTGTTTAATATATTTTACGAGTGCGTCGATCCTACCCGAGTTGAAAAACCTCCGCCAGCCACCGGAAAATCTTCGTCGCTGAGGCGAAATTAAATATTTTGCATATTCATAGGGTTAGGTGAAAAAAAGGTGTTGACACCCCTCCGGAATTCCGTAGAATGCCGCCTCACAGCAGGCACGTAGCTCAGTTGGTTAGAGCACCACCTTGACATGGTGGGGGTCGTTGGTTCGAGTCCAATCGCGCCTACCAAACAAAATCCGCTCTGCTGGGCGGTCTGGAAGGGCTCACCGAAAGGTGAGCCCTTTTTTGTTGTCTGATGTTTGGGCAAACTTCAAGCAGGCGACCAACGAACACATCTTCCGCTCAGTGCGTTCCTTTTTCATTTGCAGCAAACGGCATGGAACAGCCCTTCATGCGTCGTCAGAAGGTCGACTGGCTGAGATGATAATTTGATCGGTTCGGTGGGGTGGGGCTTAGATAGCGGCGGCGTACTTGGCGAAGCCCATGGCGCGGAAAATGGCGATGGCTCCGGTTTCGTCTGGCTGTTGATTTTGGCGAATGGCTGATCAGATTGGGCCTGATCAGCCATTCCGGGCAGTCACTCGAGCAAACTGTGCTGATTCATGTCACGCCGGGGTGGATTTGCGAGCAGATTCAGGAAGGTCCTTGAGGCTGCGGCTGATTCAGTCCACCTAGAGTTTGCGAGCTCTCGATGTCACAAGCTTTAGCGCGGGCGCGGTCAGTCATGAATGTGTAGTTGCCTGACGAAGGGGTAACCTTGGCCAATTCGCCAAGAGCCAGATCAGGGGCGTTATAGAATCCGCTCTGACTCAGCGCCTGATTGGTGCAATCGAATTGAAAGCCGCGATAGGAAACGAAATCCTGACTGACCCGCTTCACTATCACGGTGCGGATCGGCATGTCGCCATCAACACTCACGATAGAGTAGCCCGCGTAGTAATCGTCCTGTGCAGCAATTGCACTGGCGGAGAAAGCGAAGATGGAAAGTAGAGGCCATACAGCAGCGGTAATGCGTCCCACGAATTCTTCCTTGACCTGATTTTCGATCTGTTTCTGTTCAGGTGGATATTCTACGGGAAAAATATTTTCTGAAGCATAAAACTGAAACAATTTTCTGTTGTCCCCGGGGGGGGGATTGCATTCGACTCCGGCTTTCATCGGCTGGCAGACGGTTGTTTTTCTGATTTTTCGTTAAAAAAATGTGACTAATGAAAGACTTACAGATTTTTTTCTCCAACCGGTTATCGAAAAAGCCTTGTTGGTGGTTGTGAACTTAAGTAACATCTGCCTCGCGTTCACCACCACGGTTTATGCATTTTTAAATCCCAAGCTTCCATCAGCTGCTTGGGATTTTTTTTGCCTGCGATTTGGCATTTGGCAATCCGTCGCTCCACCACCTCCGAGCGAGGCGCCGTTTTTTCGACTACTAATGACTGGCCGATTTTCGACTCTTTATAGAGGAGCGCGTCGATGCTGAGTCAGTGGATTCTTGCGGCGATTCACCTGTTTGCGTTTGCCTTGGCCTTTTGGGCAGTGCTGGCGCGTGGCAGAGCGTCCAGCTTATTGGCGTCGGGTACGGGAGCGGCCAAGCGCGTTCTGCTCGCCGATAACCTGTGGGGGCTTTCGGCGTTGACGCTGCTGGTCACCGGAGCGATGCGTGCGTTTGGCGGGTACGAGAAAAGGCGAAATTCTCCGCGCTCTATCGGAAACGTCCGACAGCCAGCTCCAGAAGTGAAAGGTAATATCGGCGCAAGAAAAGAGGGAGAGGCAAGTGAAAGGAGTCAGCATGCTTCAGGCGCCGTGCCCAGCGGGGTGAAATGCGGATGGCTAAACGGCGCGTGAATCTTTAGCCAGTCTTGCGCGACGGCAATAGGACTGGCTACGTAATGCTAAGTGGCTCAGGGCGTTTGCGGCTTGTCCGGAGCGGTCAGGCCGGCCTGGATGCGTTGGTAAATTTCTTCACGGTGCACTGCCACGTTTTTCGGAGCGTTGATGCCGATGCGGACCTGTTGGCCGCTGACTCCGAGGATGGTGATCGTGATGTCATCACCAATGTTTATGCTTTCACCGACTTTGCGGGTGAGTATCAGCATGGTCTTCTCCTTGATTGCTTTGTAGGGCACCTGATTCAGACAGTGCAGAGGTCGGTGGTATCTATAGATTAGTGCGAAGTCTCACGGTTTGGGTGCCTCTTTCTGACGCGCAGAAGCGGCATTAATTCCCAGGGCGTAACTATACAGAGGCTGCAATCATCATTCTCGTTGTTTTGTGCCCATTTTGCGGGGCTCGCGAAGTATTTTTGAATGCTAAGATCCCTGCTTTGTGAATTCCGAGGAAAGCGTTGTGCGCAAATTGGTTTGGCTGGTAGCGGCACTGGCATTGGCAGGCTGCGGTGAAGGCAGGAATGTAGATGCGCCGAAGCCTGAGACGAAGGTCGCGGCAGCGCCGGCGGCCGCCGCGCCACAGTGGGATCTGGAAGTGCGTGGCGAAACTCCGCAGGCAGTCAGTGACCTGAGCGGCTGGTTGATCGAGCATGCTTTCGTTCCGACGGTCGTCAAGGACGGCAGCGGTAAAACACGAATTCTGATCGGTCCGTTCAATTCCCAGGCTGACGCCGAGGCGCGAAAGGTGCAGGTCGATGCAGCGCTGGTAAAAGCCAAGAAACAAAATATCGAATCGGTGGTGATCGAGCATCCGCTCACGCCATAAGCGAAGCGCCTTCAAAACAGGTTGAAGAGACATGAAAAAGGCCTCGAGCATAACGCTCGAGGCCTTTTTATTTATGCTGCAATCAGCCGCAGGCTTTCAGATTCACCGAGCCGACAAATTCGTTGCCGCGCCCCATCACACATGCCACGCTTTGGTTGCGCTGACGCTCCCAGTCCTGCACTGGATAGGTCTTGTCCCACGCCTCGTACAACTGTCGATCCTGTTTGGACAGGCGCAGTCCGTATTGTTTGCTCATATAAAAATATGTGCGGGCGATCATGCCGCGAATCGAAGGGCGGGGCATGACCTTCTTCGCCTTGAAGTCGACCTGCGTCAGGCAGGAACCGTACTGACCGGACTGCACTGGCAACCAGCCGTAGCTGAAGTTGCTGCGGTCACCGTTGACTTCACCGATGCTCGGTACCAGGTTATGCAAGTCAGCTTCGGCCTTTTGATACACCGGATCGTAGCGTGTGCAATTCTTGCGTCCGCCTTGCTGCCAGCACTGTCGCTGATGTCCGATCTGCCACGCCGGCACGATGTGCTCCCACTCGATTCTCGACGCACGCTTGGCGTTTTTGCGCGGCACATAACCACAAGCCTTCAGATCGACTTTGTTGCCGGTGTACTTGCAGCCGCAGTAAAACTCGGTGGACTGCGGCGCGTAGAGTTTCCACGCGGCTTTCTTGGCTTCGGAAAAGGTTCGTGGCGCGCCAGCCTGGGCGCCCACAGCGAAAATCAGCAACAGCAAAGCAATACACCGGACACTCATTGAATCAATCTTCCTTCGGCACAACCCAAAAAATCTGCACGCCACCGTCATCGCGATAAGCGAGGGTAACGTTGTCGTTCTCGTCGATTTCCTCAAGCAGGCGCTCCCAGTCATCCATCGGCTCATCCGGCAAACGGAAAATAAGTGCGGCTTTGGCTTTTTGTGCGGTGGGGGAATTGATGATTTTCTGAACGCGCATACCCATGCGTTCGTAGGCGTCAGGAGCAGCAGGAGAGGTGGCCACGAGGTTATCCTTATTAAGCTGTACGTGCATACAGTATTTAACTGTAAGCGATTTCGCAACTGCTTAAAATTCAAGAAAATCCTCTGACAGCGGGTTTCTGATTTTGGTGTAAGGCTTGTCGAGATTTGTGTGGGAAAAATGCTTGAGGGTTGTAAGCGAGGCACCACCTGCCAAGTTGGCAAGTGGTGCGCAATTGCCCGATCGAGAAGTGATCAGGCGAAGATCAATCAGTATTCCCAGAACATCCGTTGCAGTTCTTTGCTGTCGTTGGTCTTGGTCAGCGCGACCATCGCCAGGATGCGGGCTTTTTGCGGGTTCAGATCGTGAGCGACAACCCAGTCGTATTTGTCGTCAGGCTGTTCGGCGTTACGCAGGACAAAACCTCCGGCGTTGACGTGGGACGAGCGAATGATCTGCACGCCATCCTTGCGCAACGCTTGCAGCGATGGAACCACGCGGGACGATACCGAACCGTTGCCGGTGCCGGCGTGGATGATCGCTTTGGCGCCGGCTTGCGCCAGTGCCTTGTAGGCGGTATCGCCGACGTTGCCGTAGGAATAGGCGATTTCTACATCAGGCAGGCTCTTGATGTCCTTGATGTCGAATTCCGAATCCATGGTGTGACGCTTGGCTGGCAGGCGGAACCAGTAGGATTTGCCTTCGACAACCATGCCCAGTGGACCCCAGGCGCTTTTGAAAGCTTCGGTCTTGATGTTGATCATTTTGCTGACGTCGCGACCGGACTGGATCTCGTCGTTCATGGTGACCAGCACGCCTTTGCCGCGCGCTTCTTTGCTGCCTGCCACGGCTACGGCGTTGTACAGGTTGAGCATGCCGTCTGCCGACATGGCAGTGCCCGGACGCATCGAGCCAACGACGATGATTGGCTTGTCGGTCTTCTCGACCAGGTTCAGGAAGTAAGCGGTTTCTTCGAGGGTGTCGGTGCCGTGGGTGATAACGATGCCGTCAACGTCCTTGCTGTCAGCCAGTTCGGAAACGCGACGACCCAATTGCAGCAGGTTGTCGTTGGTAATGCTTTCCGAAGCGATCTGCATGACTTGTTCGCCACGCACGTTAGCCAGCTTGCTCAACTCGGGGATGCCGGCGATAAGTTGTTCGATACCGACTTTCGCTGCCTGGTAAGTGGCACTGTTTGCGGCACTGGCGCCAGCGCCGGCGATGGTACCGCCCGTGGCGAGAATAACGACGTTCGCCAGTTTGGTCTGGGTTTCGACTTCTTTTGCCTGAAGGGCAGTAGGCAGGAGCAGGAGGAGGGCCAATGCGCCCGGAATCAAAGTATTGAAAGCAGATTTCATTATTTTTCTCTCTAGTCGTGAGACGGTGCTGATGCAGGTTCATCTAGATGCGCCCCAAGCCGATCTGAATGCTCGAGGTGCAAGGAGGGGAGCAGGATTCATACCATGCGTAATGTGCTGGCGGAAAATGTTTAACCCAATGATTTAAATCAATAATTGTCGAGGGCTGGAGCATCGTTGAGGATCCATCCATCCGGGATTCCGAACGATAGGCGGATTCGTGTTCGGCTCGCCGATAGGCAATCTCTGAAAAGCCAGGCGGGTGACAAATCCCCGCTAAAGAAATGTGCTCTA
The DNA here is from genome assembly GCF_018132745.1 of Pseudomonas sp. 14A. NCBI lineage: Bacteria > Pseudomonadati > Pseudomonadota > Gammaproteobacteria > Pseudomonadales > Pseudomonadaceae > Pseudomonas > Pseudomonas sp. 14A. The sequence goes on from NZ_JAGRQJ010000009.1 coordinate 232,841, forward strand.
AGGCCGATGCGTCCTCAAGGAAACCAAATCTTAGGAGTTCACATGTCACTGACGGTCGGTTTTGCCAATCCCGCTGCAGTCACCATCGGCGGTAAAACTGCAGCGACTATCAACAGCCTGAACGACGCGACCAATGAGGCATCGGCGCAGGCGCTGGGTACCGAGAAGACTGAGAAGAATCAGGTCAGAACCGGTGGTGGTCCTGTGCAGGAAAACAGTGAAACCGAGGCTGACAGCAATCTCAGCATCACCGTCAAGACGTTGCTCAAGCGGATGAAGGAATTACAAAAGCAACTCCAGGAGCAGCAACAGCAACTGGCTGCCGCTCAGGCTGCCAGCTATCCGACGCCTGAAGCGAAAACCCAGGCAGTAATGTCGATCCAGGGCCAGATTGCGCAAACCAGCGCGGCACTGGCGGAAGTAGCGGGTGCATTGGTCAAGGAAATGTCGAAAAGCGCTACCAGCGGGGGCTTGGTCAACACGACCGCCTGAAGCGTCAGATGGCCAGCTCAGCGATTCGGCCTACAACAAAAGACGATTTCTGATTGTTGACAAATGTCGGCGGTATTCTCATAGTTCGGTCTACGCAAACGTTTGCGCGGCTTGGAAGGGCATCTGCTGTCGGAGCCGTGACGTAGCTTACGTCAGCGCAAACGTTGCTCACAATAATCATAAGATCGGAGTGAACCCATGAAGCTGCCATTCGCCGCACGTCTTCTTGCTGTCGCTATGCTGGCTGCCACAGCCGCCGCACTACCTGTCTCCTCGGCGTTCGCCGAATCCGCAGAAAAACCCAAAGTCGCGCTGGTCATGAAATCCTTGGCAAACGAATTCTTCCTGACCATGGAAGACGGCGCCAAGGCCTACCAGAAAGAACACTCCGCCGATTTCGATCTGATCTCCAACGGTATCAAAGACGAAACCGACACCGCCGGCCAGACCCGCATCGTCGAACAGATGATCCTGGCCAAGGTGAATGCACTGGTGATCGCGCCTTCTGACTCCAAGGCCATGGTGCCGGTGATCAAGAAGGCCGTAGACGCCGGTATCACGGTGATCAACATCGACAACCAGCTCGATCCCGCCGTGGTCAAAAGCAAAAACATCAACGTGCCGTTCGTAGGTCCGGACAACCGCAAGGGTGCACGTCTGGTTGGCGAATATCTGGCCAAGCAACTGAAGGCGGGCGACGAGGTCGGCATCATCGAAGGCGTGTCCACCACCACCAACGCGCAGGCGCGTACGGCCGGTTTCAAGGACGCGATGGAAGCTGCGCAGATCAAAGTGGTCTCGCTGCAATCCGGTGATTGGGAAATCGACAAGGGCAACAAGGTTGCCGCTTCGATCCTCAGTGAATACCCCGATGTCAAAGCACTGCTGGCTGGTAACGACAGCATGGCGGTCGGCGCCGTTTCCGCAGTCCGTGCCGCTGGCAAGGCAGGGCAGGTGAAAGTCGTCGGTTACGACAACATCAATGCCATCAAGCCAATGCTCAAGGACGGTCGTGTGCTGGCCACTGCTGACCAGTTTGCTGCAAAGCAGGCCGTGTTCGGCATCGAAACCGCGCTGAAAATCATCAAGGGCGAGAAAGTCGACAGCGGTGCCAACGGCGTGATCGAAACACCGGTCGAGCTGGTCACCCAGTAAGTCATCTGGCGACACAACGGCGCTCGTCCGTCCGGGCGAGCGCATGGAGATTTCTATGTCAGTTTCCGCCCCGAACGCTGTCCTCTCGGTCAGCGGTATCGGCAAGACCTATGCGCAACCGGTGCTCACCGGCATCGATCTGACGCTGATGCGCGGTGAAGTACTGGCGCTGACCGGCGAAAATGGTGCCGGCAAAAGTACCCTGTCGAAGATCATTGGTGGTCTGGTCACACCCACTACCGGCCAGATGCAATTCCACGGCAAGGACTACCGTCCGGGCAGCCGTACCCAGGCTGAAGAGCTTGGCGTGCGCATGGTCATGCAAGAACTCAATCTGTTGCCGACGCTGTCGGTCGCGGAAAACCTGTTTCTGGATAATCTGCCGAGCAGCGCGGGCTGGATCAGCCGCAAGCAATTGCGCAAGGCGGCGATCGAAGCCATGGCGCAGGTCGGCCTCGATGCGATCGACCCGGACACGCTGGTCGGCGAGTTGGGCATCGGTCATCAGCAAATGGTCGAAATCGCGCGCAACCTGATCGGCGATTGCCACGTGTTGATCCTCGATGAGCCGACCGCGATGCTCACGGCGCGCGAAGTCGAAATGCTCTTCGAGCAGATCACGCGACTGCAGGCTCGCGGCGTTTCCATCATTTATATCTCTCACCGCCTCGAAGAACTGGCGCGTGTGGCGCAACGCATTGCTGTGCTGCGTGACGGCAATCTGGTCTGCGTCGAGCCGATGGCCAACTACAACAGCGAGCAACTGGTCACCTTGATGGTCGGTCGCGAACTGGGCGAACACATCGACATGGGGCCGCGCAAGATCGGCGCTCCGGCGTTGACGGTCAACGGCCTGACGCGTTCGGATAAAGTTCGCGACGTTTCCTTCGAGGTGCGCGCCGGCGAGATTTACGGCATTTCCGGATTGATCGGGGCAGGGCGCACGGAGTTGCTGCGGCTGATCTTCGGTGCCGATGTTGCCGACAGCGGCACCATCGCGCTCGGCTCGCCGGCCAAGGTTGTGAGTGTTCGCTCGCCTGTCGATGCGGTACGCAACGGCATTGCGCTGATCACCGAGGATCGCAAAGGCGAAGGGCTGCTGCTCAGTCAGTCGATCAGCGCCAACATCGCCTTGGGCAACATGCCGGAAATCTCCAGTGGCGGTTTCGTCAACAACGGCGACGAAATTTCCCTGGCGCAACGTCAGATCGAGGCCATGCGCATCCGCAGCTCGAGCCCTACGCAGTTGGTTTCGGAACTGTCCGGCGGCAATCAGCAGAAGGTCGTGATCGGCCGTTGGCTGGAGCGCGACTGTTGCGTGCTGCTGTTCGACGAGCCGACTCGCGGGATCGATGTCGGTGCCAAGTTCGATATTTACGGTTTGCTCGGAGAGTTGACCCGCCAGGGCAAGGCGTTGGTCGTGGTTTCCAGTGACTTGCGTGAGTTGATGCTGATCTGCGACCGGATCGGCGTGCTCTCGGCGGGACGTCTGATCGACACCTTCGAGCGCGACAGCTGGACCCAGGATGATTTGCTTGCCGCCGCTTTCGCCGGCTACCAGAAACGTGATGCGTTGCTCAATGAAGCAGCGCCTAGGGATCTCCCATGAAAACTGCATCTTCTGCCAGTAAACGTAGTGGCAATTTCTTCGGCCTGGGTACTTATCTGGGCCTGGCCGGTGCCTTGCTGGCGATGATTGCGCTGTTCTCGGTCTTGAGCAGCCATTTTCTCTCGTACAACACTTTCAGCACCCTGGCCAACCAGATTCCCGACCTGATGGTGCTGGCGGTAGGCATGACCTTTGTGCTGATCATCGGCGGCATTGATTTGTCCGTCGGCTCGGTGCTGGCGTTGGCCGCATCGACGGTCAGCGTTGCGATTCTCGGCTGGGGCTGGAGCGTTTTGCCAGCGGCGCTGCTCGGCATGGCGGTGGCGGCTCTGGCCGGGACCGTCACTGGCTCGATCACCGTGGCCTGGCGGATTCCGTCGTTCATCGTCTCCCTCGGCGTGCTGGAAATGGCCCGCGGTGTGGCGTATCAGATGACCGGGTCGCGCACTGCCTACATTGGCGATGCGTTCGCCTGGCTGTCGAATCCGATCGCGTTCGGCATTTCCCCGTCGTTCATCATCGCTTTACTGGTGATCTTCATCGCGCAGGCAGTTTTGACCCGCACGGTTTTCGGCCGCTACCTGATCGGCATCGGCACCAACGAAGAGGCGGTTCGTCTGGCCGGGATTAATCCCAAGCCCTACAAGATTCTGGTGTTCAGCCTTATGGGCCTGCTGGCGGGCATTGCCGCTCTGTTTCAGATTTCGCGTCTGGAGGCGGCTGACCCGAACGCAGGTTCGGGCCTGGAACTGCAAGTGATCGCAGCGGTGGTTATCGGCGGTACCAGCCTGATGGGCGGGCGCGGTTCGGTGATCAGCACTTTCTTTGGTGTGTTGATCATTTCCGTACTCGCGGCCGGTCTCGCGCAGATTGGTGCGACGGAGCCGACCAAGCGCATCATCACCGGTGCGGTAATCGTTATCGCTGTGGTGCTCGACACCTATCGCAGTCAACGCGCCAGTCGCCGGGGCTGAACCATGGCAACGATCAAGGATGTAGCGGCGCTTGCGGGTATTTCCTACACGACCGTGTCGCACGTGGTGAATAACACCCGCCCGGTGAGTCAAGAAGTGCGGCGCAAAGTCGAGGCGGCGATCAAGAGCCTCGACTACGTTCCCAGTGCCGTGGCGCGCTCGCTGAAAGCCAAGACCACTGCGACCATCGGTTTGCTGGTACCTAATAGTCTCAACCCGTACTTCGCTGAATTGGCGCGGGGAATCGAGGATTACTGCGAGCGCAACGGTTACTGCGTGATTCTCTGTAACTCCGACGACAATCCGGACAAGCAGCGCAGTTATCTGCGCGTGTTGCTGGAAAAACGCATCGACGGTTTGATCGTCGCCTCCGCCGGCGGTGACACTGGTCTGGCGCAAGGGCTGGCAGGCGTGAAGACGCCGATGGTTATCGTTGACCGGGGCCTGGAAGGTGTAAATGCCGATCTGGTGCGCATCGACCACGAATACGGCGCTTATCTGGCAACCCGTCACCTGCTCGAGTTGGGGCATCGCGACATCGCCACCATCGGCGGTCCGGCCAGTACCAGCGTGGCGCAAATGCGTCAGGCCGGTTATTGCCGAGCGCTGCAAGAGGCGGGAATCGAGGTACGCGAAGAGCGCATGCTGGAAAGCGACTTCACCAGCACCGGCGGTTACAACGCCGCTGCCCGGCTGCTTGAAAGCAATCCGCCCAGCGCGATTTTTGCCGGCAACGACATGATTGGTATCGGTGTGCTGCGTGCGGCGGCGGAACGGAATGTCAGGGTGCCGGCTGAATTGTCCGTGATCGGCTTCGATGACATCCAGATGAGCCGTTATGTCTATCCGGCGCTGACCACGGTCGGCCAGTCGATCCTGCAACTGGGCGAGATGGCCGCCGAAGTGCTGTTGCGCAGAATTGCTGCGCCGGACTCGGGCACCGATCAACGCATCGTGACCCCGAGCATTGTCCTGCGCGAATCGACCGCGCCGCTGTCCGGCGTGTTCACCGAATATCGCTGAAACCGAATTGATGAGTAGTGATGTATGCCAGCAAATGTAGTGGTAATAGGCAGCCTGAACATGGACCTGGTCACCCGGGCGCCACGACTGCCGCGCGGCGGTGAAACGCTGATTGGTCATTCCTTTGCCACGGTGTCGGGCGGCAAGGGCGCCAATCAGTCAGTTGCCGCTGCTCGTCTGGGCGCGCAGGTGGCGATGATCGGTTGTGTGGGAAATGACGACTACGGTGTGCGATTGCGCGATGCCTTGCTCGCCGAGCACATCGACTGCCAGGCTGTCAGTGTCGTTGAGGATTCCAGTGGCGTCGCGCTGATTGTGGTGGATGACAACAGCCAGAACGCCATCGTGATTGTCGCCGGTGCCAACGGCGCGATGACGCCGGCGGTAATCGAGCGCTTTGACGCAATTTTGCGGGCCGCCGATGTAGTGATCTGTCAGCTCGAGATTCCCGATGCGACGGTCGGGCATGCGCTCAAGCGTGCACGTGAACTGGGCAAAACAGTGATTCTTAACCCGGCGCCAGTCAGTCGCCCTTTGCCGGCAGACTGGTTTGCCGCGATCGACTACCTGATCCCCAACGAGAGCGAAGCCGCTGCATTGAGCGGGCTCGCTGTCGACTCGCTGCAGTCGGCAGAAACGGCTGCCACCCAATTGATCGCCATGGGCGCCGGTAAAGTCATCGTCACCTTGGGCGCGCAGGGTTCTTTGTTCGCCAATGGCAAGGGATTCGAACACTTCCCCGCGCCGACCGTGAAGGCGCTGGATACCACGGCGGCGGGTGACACCTTTGTCGGCGGCTTCGCCGCAGCGCTGGCCAATGGCAAATCCGAAGCCGAGGCGATCCGCTACGGTCAGATCGCTGCGGCACTGTCGGTTACCCGTGCCGGTGCACAACCGTCGATTCCAACCATGTCCGAAGTACAGGCGTTCAGACCCGCATGAAAAAGACTCCATTACTCAACGTCGCGCTGTCGCGACTGATCGCTTCTCTTGGCCACGGTGACATGGTCGTGATTGGCGATGCCGGTTTGCCTGTGCCGCCGGGTGTCGAATTGATTGATCTGGCACTGACCCATGGCGTCCCTGATTTCGTCAGCACGCTGAAAGTCGTGCTCAGCGAGATGCAGGTGGAAAGCCATGTGCTGGCCAAGGAGATTTTCGACAAGCAACCGACGGCACTGGGCGATCTGAATGCTTTGAACGAAGAGGGCGCGCTGGGCCGTAGGGATCTGCTCACCCACGAGCAGTTCAAGGTACTGAGCCGACAAGCCAGGGCGATCATTCGTACAGGAGAATGTCAGCCGTACTGCAACATCGTTCTGGTCGCCGGGGTTACATTCTGATTTCCGATCTCACCTGCACAAGGAATGCGCTATGCAACGCTATGCTGAAAAACTCCATCAACTGCTTCGGGGGCTGCTGATTTTGTCCGTGATTACTGCGACCAGCGCACAGGCGGCGGAAAAGATCGACCTGATCATCGACACCGATCCAGGCGCTGACGACGTGGTCGCCTTGCTCTTTGCCCTGGCTTCGCCGGATGAATTGAATATCCGTGCCTTGACCACCGTCGCGGGCAATGTGCGCCTGGACAAGACCTCGCGCAACGCGCGGCTGGCTCGCGAATGGGCAGGGCGCGAAGACGTGCCGGTTTACGCTGGCGCACCGAGGCCGCTGATGCGCACGCCGATCTACGCCGAGAATATTCATGGCAAGGAAGGCCTGTCGGGCGTGACGGTTCACGAACCGAAGAAAGGCCTGGCGAAAGGCAATGCGGTCAATTATCTGATCGACACCCTTAAATCCGCCAAACCGCACAGCATCACTATCGCCATGCTCGGCCCGCAGACCAACCTGGCTCTGGCGTTGATCCAGGAACCGGAAATCGTTCAGGGCATCAAGGAAGTGGTGATCATGGGCGGGGCGCATTTCAACGGTGGCAACATTACCCCCGTCGCTGAATTCAACCTGTTCGCTGATCCGCAGGCTGCCGAGGTGGTGCTCAAGAGCGGGGTGAAACTCACCTATCTGCCGCTGGACGTGACCCACAAGATCCTGACCAGCGATGCACGCCTGAAGCAGATCGCCGCGCTGAACAACAATGCGAGCAAAATCGTCGGCGACATTCTCAACGAATACATCAAGGGCGATATGGAGCACTACGGCATTCCCGGCGGCCCGGTGCATGACGCGACCGTTGTGGCATACCTGCTCAAGCCTGAGCTGTTCACCGGCCGTGCGGTCAACGTCGTGGTGGATAGCCGTGAAGGACCGACATTCGGCCAGACCATCGTTGACTGGTACGACGGTTTGAAAGCACCGAAGAACGCGTTCTGGGTCGAAAATGGCGATGCCCAGGGATTCTTTGACCTGCTGACCGAGCGCTTGAAGCGTCTGAAATAAGTCGTCAACCCGCAGGCTGTTGTCTGCGGGTTTTCACTGTGCCTGTTCAGCCTGACCGATCGGATAGCGTTCGAATACCTGATTGATGAAATGTTGCGCCGCTTCTATTCCCAACTCCTTGACCAGTAAATCGATGCCGATCAACGCCAGTTCTTCCGTCGTGCCGGGGCTGTAAGAGCTGTGTCCTTCGGCCCATCTGGCGTTGATGGCGGCGTCGATGCTTACACTGGTCATGAGGAGGCTCGAAAGGTCAGGATGTCTGTTTTTCGAGTTAACCATTTTGCGCGGCGTTTGGCACTGCGACTTAGGCATGAGCGGAGTGCTATGCGACACTTGGTCTTTTCCGGCTTGCCAAGGACCCTGTTGTGCACATCGATCTGAATAGCCCTGACGGCCTCACACTCGAAGCAGTGCGCCAATTGCTCGCCTCGGCCAGTGACGACGTACACAACCAATTGCGCGTGACCAAAGACGGCATCGCCTATCTGTCCACCGTGACCGGTGGGCAGGATATCGACGGTCTTCTTTTTCGCCTGGAAACCTGGGCAAAAGGCTCCGGCTATGTGGGTAACGTCGCAGCCAGCGATGAAGTCTGGGTGATGCAGATTTACAACGCGCTCAGGGACAACTGGCCGAATCCGCCTTATGACTACATCGACGTTTATTGATGTCGTTAATATTCAGTCACGATTGTTTGCTGAGTCGCTGCGCGCAGCTCAGGCACACTCGGCATTTTTCCGCTCGTGGGCCAGGGCATGGCTTGAGCCTTGAAACCAAACGCCGCATTGGCGGTCGCACGATCTCTGCTTAAACATTTGAAAACAAGGAGGCTTCATGCCTTTGAAGTTCGCGACACTGGGTGCACTTATGGCCGCTGCGCTATTGGCTGGTTGCAGCACAACCTCCAGCGAGTCGGCAAAGGAGCCCGTGGCGGCTGAATCGGGAAGCAGCCGCTGCGAAGCATCGGCAGCGCAATTCGCCATCGGCAAGAAGGCATCCCCTGAATTGCTGGATCAGGCACGTGCCAAGGCTGGGGCGCAAAATGCGCGCTTCCTCAAGCCAAACGACATGATCACCCTGGAATACCGCTCCGATCGCCTGAATCTGAACACCGACAACAACCTGGTGGTTACCCGCGTCAATTGCGGCTGAACACTTTGTCCAAGACATAAAAAACCCCGTCACTTGGACGGGGTTTTTTTAGTGCGCCGAGAAATTACTCTGGGCGAACCTGTGCAGCTTGCATACCCTTTTGGCCTTTCTCAGCCACGAAAGAGACGGTCTGGCCTTCTTTCAGGCTTTTGAAACCGTCGGATTCGATAGCTTTGAAGTGTACGAACAGGTCGTCACCGCCACCTTGAGGAGTGATGAAGCCGAAGCCTTTTTCATCGTTGAACCATTTAACGGTGCCGGTTTGGCGATTAGACATGGTGTATCTCCAAGAAACATATATTTTCAGTAGTACTGTGCTGCTCAGGCCAACTGGGCACACCCGGGTATCATAGTCGAAATGTTCGCTTTGGTAGCCCCCCGGACGTGCTGTTTGCCAATCAGTCGTGTTTTCTTTACCACCCGTTTCTGCTGAAAGCCCCGGTTTGAAAGGCTTTCAGCGAAACGTAAAGACGATAAAAAAACCTGTAAAACCTGCATAAATCGTCTGAAAAGGCTCATTTCCAGCACTTTTTTCCGCCTTTCAGCCGATGTTAATACCCGGTTTTATTATTTTTTCGGGGCGGTATTTGCCTTGCATTTGGCGATCTGGCCAAGGGCTTTCTGTTGCAATTCAGGAGTCGCCTTGTTGTCCATCAGCGCCTGAATGTCGCTGGCCGGATAGGACTTGATGGCGTCAGCTCCGCAAGCGCAGTGGGATTTCGCCGCTGCAGCACCGATTTGCTGGGTCGCAGCCTGAGTGCACTGGGCCATGTACTTTTCGCGCTCGCCTTTCGGCCAGTCGGCATGGGCGCTCAGTGGCAGCAGCAGAACGACGGGGGCGACGATGGCGAATAAGCTTTTCAGACGCATGCGAGGATGCTCCTTGTGGGTCAATGTCTTGTTATCTGAGGGCGCAAGGGCCGATCAAGTTCAGCACTCTGGCATAAAATCGGACATTTCGCCTTCTGCCAAATCAGGGCGTGAGCGACCGCTCATCTGTGCTAGCATGCCGGGCTCAAGCGTTCTCAGGCTTCGGATGACCTTCAGTCCCGAGGCGGTCGGCGTGCGAATTTTTTCGATTTGAATCCCAGTCACTCTGGTTCGGTTTTCCGGTTGGCCGCAAGGCTCCTGCCGCTGTAAGGCAGGCGTTCGTCATTGAATGGCCTGGATCGGATCTTGTACTGGCTCATCCCAACCCACGTGACCTTTGGTAGGGGTCACCACTAGGAGAGGAGGCGCCATGCCAACTATTACTCTTCCCGACGGCAGTCAACGTTCATTCGATCACCCGGTTTCCGTAGCCGAGGTCGCCGCATCCATTGGTGCAGGTCTGGCCAAGGCGACGCTCGCGGGCAAGGTCAATGGCCAACTGGTCGACGCCAGCGACATCATCAGCAGCGACGCGACCCTGCAAATCATTACGCCAAAGGATGAAGAGGGGCTGGAGATCATTCGCCACTCTTGCGCGCATCTGGTTGGCCATGCGGTCAAGCAGCTGTACCCGACCGCGAAGATGGTCATCGGCCCGGTCATCGACGAAGGCTTCTATTACGACATCGCCTACGAGCGTCCTTTTACGCCGGAAGACATGGCGGCCATCGAACAGCGCATGCAACAGCTGATCGAGAAGGATTACGACGTCATCAAGAAAGTCACTCCGCGCGCCGAAGTGATCGAAGTGTTCAAGGCCCGTGGCGAGGACTACAAGCTGCGCCTGGTCGAAGACATGCCGAACGAGCAGGCCATGGGTCTGTACTATCACGAAGAATACGTCGACATGTGCCGCGGTCCGCACGTGCCGAACACGCGTTTCCTGAAATCCTTCAAGCTGACCAAGCTGTCGGGCGCCTACTGGCGTGGCGACGCCAAGAACGAGCAGTTGCAGCGCGTCTACGGCACCGCCTGGGCTGACAAGAAACAGCTGGCGGCGTACATCCAGCGCATCGAAGAAGCCGAGAAGCGCGATCACCGCAAGATCGGCAAGCGCCTGGGCCTGTTCCATACCCAGGAAGAATCCCCGGGCATGGTGTTCTGGCACCCGAATGGCTGGACTCTGTACCAGGTGCTCGAGCAGTACATGCGCAAGATCCAGCGCGACAACGGCTACCTTGAGATCAAGACTCCTCAAGTCGTCGACCGCAGCCTGTGGGAGAAATCCGGGCACTGGGCCAACTATGCCGACAACATGTTCACCACTCAGTCGGAAAACCGCGACTACGCCATCAAGCCGATGAACTGCCCGTGCCACGTGCAGGTGTTCAATCAGGGCCTGAAAAGCTACCGCGAGTTGCCGATGCGTCTGGCCGAGTTCGGTGCCTGCCACCGTAACGAACCGTCGGGTGCGTTGCACGGCATCATGCGTGTGCGAGCGTTCACCCAGGACGACGCGCACATTTTCTGCACCGAAGAGCAGATGCAGGCCGAGTCCGCTGCGTTCATCAAGCTGACCATGGACGTCTATCGCGATTTCGGCTTTACCGAAGTCGAGATGAAACTGTCCACTCGTCCGGAAAAACGCGTCGGCTCCGATGAGCTGTGGGATCGCGCTGAAGCAGCATTGGCTGCAGCCCTTGATTCTGCTGGCCTGCCGTACGATCTGCAGCCGGGCGAGGGTGCTTTCTACGGGCCGAAGATCGAGTTCTCGCTGAAAGATTGTCTCGGTCGCGTCTGGCAGTGTGGTACCTTGCAGCTCGATTTTAACCTGCCTGTCCGTTTGGGCGCTGAATACGTCTCTGAAGACAACAGCCGCAAACACCCTGTGATGTTGCACCGCGCGATCCTCGGTTCTTTCGAGCGTTTCGTCGGGATTCTGATCGAGCACTACGAAGGTGCTTTCCCTGCGTGGCTCGCGCCGACCCAGGCGGTGATCATGAATATCACTGATAAACAGGCAGATTTTGTTGCAGAGGTTGAAAAAACTCTCAACGAAAGCGGATTTCGTGCCAAGTCCGACTTGAGAAATGAAAAGATCGGCTTTAAAATCCGCGAGCATACTTTGCTCAAGGTTCCCTATCTTTTGGTTATCGGAGATAAGGAAGTCGAGATGCAGACTGTCGCTGTGCGTACTCGTGAAGGTGCTGACCTGGGCTCGATGCCCGTCGCCCAGTTCGCTGAGTTTCTCGCGCAAGCGGTTTCCCGGCGTGGTCGCCCAGATTCGGAGTAATTATTATTAAGCGTGAAATGAGACAAGATAAACGAGCTGCACCGAAAGCCCCGATCAACGAGAATATCTCGGCACGCGAGGTTCGGTTAATTGGCGCTGATGGCGAGCAGATTGGCATCGTCTCGATTGATGAAGCGCTTCGTATCGCTGAAGAAGCAAAGCTTGATCTGGTGGAAATTTCCGCAGACGCAGTCCCGCCTGTTTGCCGGGTGATGGACTACGGCAAGTCGATCTTCGAGAAGAAGAAGCAGATTGCCGCGGCAAAGAAAAACCAGAAGCAGATTCAGGTTAAAGAAATCAAGTTTCGTCCAGGGACGGAGGAAGGGGATTACCAGGTAAAACTGCGCAACCTGGTACGTTTCCTGAGTGACGGGGACAGGGCCAAGGTATCCTTGCGATTCCGCGGCCGTGAGATGGCCCACCAGGAGCTGGGGATGGAACTCCTCAAGCGGGTTGAACAAGACCTGCTCGAGTACGGTTCGGTCGAACAGCATCCTAAGATGGAAGGACGCCAGCTGATCATGGTCATCGCCCCGAAAAAGAAGAAGTAATCAACAGGGCACGGCAGGCCTTCTGATTATGTTTATCAACTGAATGCGGAGTATCCGAACATGCCAAAAATGAAAACCAAAAGTGGTGCTGCCAAGCGGTTTCTGAAAACTGCTAACGGCATCAAGCACAAGCACGCTTTCAAGAGCCACATCCTGACTAAAATGTCGACCAAGCGTAAGCGTCAACTGCGCGGTAGCAGCTTGCTGCATCCGTCTGACGTGGCAAAAGTCGAGCGCATGCTGCGCCTTCGTTAATTTAGTCAAGAATAGAGGAAGTAACTCATGGCTCGTGTAAAGCGTGGCGTCATTGCCCGTAAGCGTCACAAAAAAATTCTGAAACTTGCTAAAGGCTACTACGGCGCACGCTCCCGCGTATTCCGTGTTGCCAAGCAAGCGGTAATCAAGGCAGGCCAGTACGCCTACCGTGACCGTCGTCAGAAAAAACGTCAGTTCCGCGCTCTGTGGATCGCTCGTATCAACGCTGGTGCTCGTGTTAACGGTCTGTCCTACAGCCGTTTCATCGCTGGCCTGAAAAAAGCGTCCATCGAGATCGACCGTAAGGTTCTGGCTGATCTGGCAGTGAACGAAAAAGCGGCGTTTGCTGCGATTGTCGAGAAAGCTAAAGCCACCTTGGCTTAAGTACCCCCGACAGTCACCCGGCCTCACCTCTGTGGGGCCAGGTGTTAAACGTCATAAATAGGGGAAGAGCCTTCAAGCTCTTCCCCTATTTTGTATCTGGAGTCTGTACATGGAAAACCTGGATGCGCTGGTCTCTCAAGCACTAGAGGCTGTGCAAAGCGCTGAAGATATCAATGCCCTGGAGCAAATCCGGGTTCAATACCTTGGCAAGAAGGGCGAATTGACTCAGGTGATGAAGACCCTGGGGAATCTGCCGGCAGAAGAGCGTCCGCAAGTCGGCGCGCTGATCAACGTTGCCAAGGAACGTGTTACAGGCGTTCTCAATGCGCGCATGGCATTGTTTGAAGAAGCCGAACTGGCTGCCAAACTGTCTGCCGAATCCATCGACGTGACGTTGCCGGGCCGTGGCCAGACCTCTGGCGGTCTGCATCCGGTCACCCGGACTCTGGAGCGCGTCGAGCAGTTCTTCACCCGCATTGGCTACGGCATCGCCGAAGGCCCTGAGGTCGAAGACGACTACCACAACTTTGAAGCGCTCAACATCCCAGGCCATCACCCGGCCCGGTCGATGCATGACACCTTCTATTTCAATGCCAACATGTTGCTGCGCACCCATACCTCGCCCGTCCAGGTCCGCACCATGGAATCCAAGCAGCCGCCGATCCGCATCGTCTGCCCGGGCCGCGTCTATCGCAGCGACTCCGATATCACCCATTCGCCGATGTTCCACCAGGTCGAAGGCCTGCTGGTCGATCGCGATATCAATTTTGCCGATCTCAAAGGCACCATCGAAGAATTCCTGCGGGTGTTCTTCGAGAAAGAACTGGCCGTGCGTTTCCGTCCTTCGTACTTCCCGTTCACCGAGCCATCCGCTGAAGTCGATATGGAATGCGTGATGTGCAGCGGCAAAGGCTGCCGCGTCTGCAAGCAGACTGGCTGGCTGGAAGTGATGGGCTGCGGCATGGTTCACCCGAACGTGCTGCGCATGTCTGGCATCGACCCGGAAGAGTTCTCCGGCTTTGCCTTCGGCATGGGCGTCGAGCGTCTGGCCATGCTCCGTTACGGCGTGAACGACTTGCGTCTGTTCTTCGACAACGACTTGCGGTTCCTCGCGCAATTTCGCTAGTCGTAACGAATTCTTAGGAGAGCAGGATGAAATTCAGTGAACAATGGCTGCGTGGCTGGGTTAGCCCGCAGGTAGATCGCGACGAGCTGGTTGCCCGTCTGTCGATGGCCGGTCTTGAGGTCGATAGCGTTACTCCGGCCGCCGGCGTATTCAGTGGTGTGGTGGTGGGTGAGGTGCTGAGCACCGAGCAACATCCGGACGCCGACAAGTTGCGCGTGTGCCAGGTCAGCAATGGCGCGGAAACCTTCCAGGTCGTGTGCGGTGCGCCAAATGTGCGCCCGGGCCTGAAGATTCCGTTCGCCATGATCGGTGCCGAACTGCCGGGCGACTTCAAGATCAAGAAGGCCAAGCTGCGTGGCATCGAGTCCAACGGCATGCTGTGCTCGCAGGCCGAGCTGCAGGTCGGTGAAGGCAATGACGGTCTGATGGAGCTGCCCGCTGATGCGCCGGTGGGCGAAGATTTCCGCGTGTATCTGGATCTGGAAGACGCCAGCATCGAGGTCGACCTGACCCCGAACCGTGGCGACTGCCTGTCCCTGGCCGGTCTGGCCCGTGAAGTCGGCGCGCTGTACGCCGTGCCGGTAACTCGTCCTGTGGTGGCTGCGGTTGCAGCGGTGCACGACGAAGTGCGTTCGGTTGAAGTGCTGGCGCCAGCCGCCTGCCCACGTTATCTGGGCCGGGTCATCCGTAACGTCGACCTGTCCAAGCCGACGCCGCTATGGATGGTTGAACGTCTGCGTCGCGCCGATGTGCGCAGCATCGACGCTGCGGTCGACATTACCAACTATGTGATGCTGGAGCTCGGCCAACCGCTGCACGCTTTCGATCTCGCCGAAATCAATGGCGGTATTCGCGTGCGTATGGCTGAAGAGGGCGAGAAGCTGGTTCTGCTCGACGGTCAGGAAGTCAGCCTGCGTAGCGATACGCTGGTCATCGCTGACCACACTCGTGCACTGGCGATCGCCGGCGTCATGGGTGGCGAGCACAGCGGTGTTTCCGCGACCACGCGCGATGTGTTCCTGGAATCTGCGTTCTTTGATCAGATTGCTGTTGCCGGCAAGGCACGTTCCTACGGCTTGCACACCGACGCTTCGCATCGCTACGAGCGTGGCGTTGACTTCCAGCTGGCCCGTGAAGCCATGGAGCGCGCCACTGGCCTGCTGCTGGAAATCACTGGTGGCGAAGCTGGCCCGATCATCGAGACCGTCAGCGAGCAACACCTGCCATCGATTGCACCGATCACTTTGCGTGCTCAGCGCATCGCGCAGATGCTCGGCATGGAGATGGATTCGGCACAGGTCGAGCGTCTGCTCAGTGCCTTGGGCCTGAGCATTACCGCTGACGGCGAAGGTCAATGGCGCGTTGAAGTGCCAAGCCATCGCTTCGATATCAGTCTGGAAGTCGACCTGATCGAAGAGCTGGCTCGTCTGTACGGTTACAACCGTCTGCCGGTTCGCTACCCGCAAGCGCGTCTGGCGCCACAAGCCAAGGCCGAAGCGCGTAGCGATCTGCCTGAGTTGCGCCGTTTGCTGGTTGCTCGTGGTTATCAGGAAGCGATCACTTACAGCTTCATCGATCCGCGTCAGTTCGAACTGTTCAATCCAGGCGTCGAGCCGCTGTTGCTGGCCAACCCGATCTCCAATGATATGGCAGCCATGCGCTCGTCGCTGTGGCCAGGTCTGGTCAAAGCGCTGCAGCACAACCTCAATCGTCAGCAGGATCGCGTGCGTCTGTTCGAGAGCGGCCTGCGCTTCGTTGGTCAGCTTGAAGGCTTGAAGCAAGAGCCGATGCTGTCCGGGGTTGTCTGCGGTAGCCGCTTGCCGGAAGGCTGGGCGCAGGGTCGCGACACCGTCGACTTCTTCGACGTCAAGGCTGACGTGGAAGCGGTATTGGGTTTTGCTGGTGCCTTGGATTCGTTCACCTTTGCTCCGAGCAAACACCCGGCGCTGCATCCGGGTCAGACCGCGCGCATCGAGCGTGAAGGTCGCGAAGTAGGCTTCATTGGTGCGATCCACCCAGAATTGTCGAAGGCTTTGGGGCTGGATCGTCCGGTGTTCGTCTTCGAGCTGGTTCTGGCGGAAGTGGCGCTCGGTAAAATGCCGAAATTCCACGAGTTGTCGCGCTTTCCTGAAGTGCGTCGTGACCTTGCACTGATCGCGCACAAAGATGTCGCGGCCTCGGCTGTACTGGACGTAATCCGTGAAAATGCAGGCGAATGGCTCACAGAGCTCAGGCTGTTTGACGTGTATCAGGGTAAAGGTATTGATCCTGATAGAAAAAGCCTTGCAGTTGGCTTGACCTGGCAGCATCCATCGCGCACTCTTAATGACGATGAGGTGAATTCGACGACGCAAAATATCCTCACCTCGCTCGAACAAAGGTTGAACGCCACGTTAAGGAAGTGACGTATGGGGGCTTTGACGAAAGCTGAGATGGCGGAACGTCTGTATGAAGAGCTGGGCCTGAACAAGCGGGAAGCCAAGGAATTGGTAGAACTGTTTTTCGAGGAAATCAGGCACGCTCTTGAAGACAACGAGCAGGTCAAATTGTCCGGTTTCGGCAATTTCGACCTTCGGGACAAACGCCAGCGGCCTGGCCGCAACCCGAAAACGGGGGAAGAAATCCCGATCACGGCTCGCCGTGTGGTCACCTTTCGTCCAGGGCAGAAGTTGAAGGCCCGAGTTGAGGCTTATGCTGGAACCAAGTCATAACGACGAACTACCCGTCATCCCGGGCAAACGCTACTTCACCATTGGTGAAGTCAGCGAGCTGTGTGCCGTAAAGCCACACGTGCTGCGCTACTGGGAGCAGGAGTTTCCTCAGCTCAACCCCGTCAAACGCCGCGGGAACCGCCGGTATTATCAGCGCCAGGACGTGCTGATGATCCGGCAGATCCGCGCGCTCCTTTACGATCAGGGTTTCACCATCGGCGGCGCACGTCTGCGCCTGTCTGGCGATGAAGCCAAAGACGATACCACCCAGTACAAACAGATGATTCGGCAGATGATTGCCGAATTGGAAGATGTCCTGGTGGTGCTCAAGAAATAAAAAGCGGCGTTTGAATACTTCCAGTTTTCAAAAGCTTGCGATATATTCTTGAGCGTTCTTCGAGGTGAAGAACGGGATGCAACATCAGTCGGGGCGTAGCGCAGTCCGGTAGCGCACTAGCATGGGGTGCTAGGGGTCGAGTGTTCGAATCACTCCGTCCCGACCATATTTTCAATGACTTAGGCCAAAGTTCACAGCATTGGCCTTTTTCATGTGTGTGAGATTTGCGGGGCTACTCGATCACGCCTGCGACTCGCATCACCAAGTGTTTGGGTTAGTCAGAATGTCCGCTCGTCGAGCCAATAGCACTCTCTGTGCGCCGATCTCCTCTCACTTATTAAGCGCAGCCCCTGCGCCACTGACGGGAGAAAGTGATGATCGACGACAACAATGGCCCTGAAGCGCCATATCCGGGACCAAGTGAGCAAAACCCTGACACTGGCGAGGGCCATGATTCCGGCCTGGAGCAAGCTGACTCTGAGCCAAAGCAAGGTACCGACGAACGACCAGAGGACTGGAATCCGCCACCCGGGAACCCTGGCTCTGATCAAGATGCGCAAACGGGTCGCGACAACGGCGGCGCGAAATAGACGCATTGAATTCATATCGTGTACGAGACCCGGCCATCGCGCCGGGTTATTTATTGCCACCGAATCCGCTATCAACGTAGCCGGGATGTATATGGAGACGGTCATCTGGGTTCCAAGGGCGAAGCCGAGCGGCGCCGGCGCCTGAATGATTGATCCAGGCGCCGGCAACAAGCATGTTTACTCGACGATGCAGATCCAGCGGTGGTTGTATCGGTACGGCGCGCGAGTGAAATGAACATCTGAAACCATCTTCATTCCGCGCTCTTGAAGCGCTTCGGTCAGTTGTACGAGTGTCTCTGCCTGGATAGTCATTGCTGTCACCTCGTCAGATTTACTGCGTTCATAATTCTTGACCGAGGGATCAGGCGGCTAATTCATTTTTTCTACGGTATTCATTGACGGGGTGTGAGCATGAATGTCGCCTTACTTTGTGCTCGCTACCTCGCCCCATTCAAGTCCGAACCGCCCCAAGTACTTTCTCAAACGATCTGCATCATTGGGTTGCGCCTTGGCCTGCCGGGAAACACCGAACAGCTGTCGGCCGGCGTCGGACAGGCTGTCCGCCTGCTGGCACACCTCAATGACAGCCTTCAACTGCAAGCGGTCGAACAAGTCCATGCTCTCTCCATCTCCCGGCAAATCAGCTGCAGAGGGTTGCGCCAAGCTCCACGCATACCGCAATCGATCGATCTCATCATCTACCTGCGCTTCATCGATGCGGCCGCTGTCGCCAAAGTCGCCATCCGCGTAATCGATGCGGACAGTTCGCGAAAGTTGCCCAGCCAGGCTGCTTCGCGTGAGCTGGCAAAAGCCAGGTAGCGTCGGCGTGCCTCGAGATTGAAACGCACCCGCTCACCCTGTTCGCGAGCATGGCGTTCCAGTTCGAAGTCGATGTTTGGCTCGATATCCTCGCGGCGGCCGGCGAGGCCGGGCAGGTCGAATGTCCAGAGGTTGATCCGTGCGTACAGGTCCTCGCGAAAAAGGCCTTCGGCGACCCGGCTGCGCAGGTCGCGGTGGGTGCCGGCGATGATCAAAAAATCGCTCTCGATCTCCCTGTCCGAGCCCAGCGGGAAGAAGCGTTTCTCTTCGATTGCCTTTAACAGCATCGCTTGTTCGTCTGCGCCGAGCTCGCCGATTTCATCGAGAAACAACATCCCGCCATCGGCGGCGCGCAGCAGGCCATCGCGTGAGTTCTGCGCGCCGGTGAAAGCGCCTTTGACGTGGCCGAACAAGGCCGACATCGCGCCGTCGCCACGCAAAGTGGCGCAGTTGACTTCGACAAAGCGTCCCTGCATTTGATGACGGTTACGTTTGAGTTCGTAGATGCGTCGAGCCAGGAAGGATTTGCCGGCGCCGGTCGGGCCGATCAGCAGCATGGGGGCTTTGGAGCGCAGCGCAACGCGCTCGATCTGTTCAATGGAGCGGTTGAAGGCCGGGTTGCGCGTGGCAATGCCGGACTTGAGAAATTCCAGGCCTTCGAGACGTTTGCTGGCGAAGCGTGAAGCAATCCGATCATAGCGCGACAGATCGAGATCGATCAGCGCATGAGTGCCGCAGGCGGGCTCGTTCTCGCTCTTGCGCTTGGCAGGGGAGGTCTGGATCAGTCGGGCCGGCAGATAGCGCGCCTCGGTGAGCAGGAACCAGCAGATCTGTGCGACATGGGTGCCGGTGGTGATGTGGACGAGGTAATCCTCGTGCTCGGTGTCAAAATTGTACGCAGTGGTGAAGTCGTGCAGGGCGCCGTACACCTCCTCGAAATCCCAAGGGTTGCGCAGCGACATTGGATGCAGGCGCACTTCGGTGCTCGGAGAAATCTGCTGGATGTCCGCTCGGACACGCTCGGCGAGGCTGACGTCGCGCGCGTCGAGGCCGTGAATCAATTCAAGCCGATGGATAGGGAGGTCTGTTTGTTGGCACAGGCCTACGCTTGGTCGCCAATAATTCCAACGGCTGGCACCTTTGCCGACACGATCCAGGGTGGCTCCGATAAATCCGATGGCGACCGTGCGTTTGTTGGGCATGCTTATCTCATAAGATAAATGACGATATGCAATGATAATTTTGCTGGTTGGATTTGTCTTCCATGGATTATCGAGACTCGTCGCATCAGATATAAAAGCTATTAAAATCAAAAAGATAGCAGAAACAACCATAGCCGCATCCAAAGCTGGCACAGCGGCTGCAGTGCTGATGGAAACGAACATGGACACCAAGATATGAAAGACCAAACCTATCAGCTTCTCGAAGTCGCCAATGGCAAACCCATCAAACTCTGGACCGAAGGCGTTCCGGTTGAAAACGAAGCCCGCGCACAGTTGATGAACACGGCAAAAATGCCGTTCATCTTCAAGCATCTGGCGGTGATGCCCGATGTGCACTTGGGCAAGGGCTCGACAATTGGCAGCGTGATTCCAACGGTCGGCGCGATCATTCCCGCAGCGGTGGGCGTCGACATCGGTTGCGGCATGATCGCTGCGCGTACGTCGCTGACAGCCGCGGATCTGCCGGACAACCTGCATGGACTGCGCAGCGCCATCGAGCAAGCGGTGCCGCACGGCCGCAGTTCGACTCGTTCGCGGCGAGACAAAGGCGCGTGGGATGAGATTCCTCAGCAAGCCGATCAGGCCTGGGCGGGGTTGCAGCCGCGTTTCAAACTGATCACCGACAAGTATCCGAAACTGGCCAACACCAACAACCGTGGGCATTTGGGTACGCTTGGCAGCGGCAACCACTTCATTGAAGTGTGCCTCGATGAAGCCAATCGGGTCTGGTTCATGTTGCACAGTGGCTCGCGGGGTGTCGGCAACGCCATCGGCAACCTGTTCATCCAGATGGCCCAAGCCGATATGCGTCAGCACATCGCCAACCTGCCAGACCGTGACCTGGCCTACTTCGAAGAAGGCAGCCGACATTTTGATGACTACGTGGAGGCGGTGGGCTGGGCGCAGGATTTTGCCAGACAGAACCGTGAACTGATGATGCGCGCAGTGATTCAGGCTACGCGGCAGATCATCCGCAAACCTTTCGAGGTCGCGCTGGAAGCGGTCAACTGCCATCACAACTACGTGCAGAAGGAGCGGCATTTTGGCCAAGACGTGCTGATTACCCGCAAAGGCGCGGTGTCAGCGAAGAAGGGCGAGCTGGGCATTATTCCGGGCTCGATGGGGGCGAAGAGTTTCATTGTGCGCGGTCTGGGCAACGAAGAATCGTTCAGTTCCTGCAGTCATGGCGCCGGGCGCACCATGAGCCGCACGAAGGCCAAGAATACCTTCACCGTCGCCGATCAGATTCGCGCCACCGCCCACGTGGAATGCCGCAAGGACGAAGCGGTGATTGACGAAATTCCGATGGCCTACAAGGACATCGACAAAGTCATGCACGCCCAGCGCGAGCTGGTGGAAGTGCTGCATACCCTGCGTCAGGTGGTGTGCGTTAAAGGATAACGACTGCCGTGCTGGATAGGGCATTTGGAACCTCCGTCGTCCGGCACTGCACCGTTTCATCGCGGCTGAGCTGGACCGCAAAGTCCTGACATTACTCAGAGCTCAGCAAGATTCGTGACGGCAGTATCGGTACCTCAGGGATATCGTCGGGCTGTATGCATAAGGATTGGCAATGAAAGAAATAATTGAACTGGACGGCGCCATTGGTGGCGGTCAGGTGTTGCGCAGTGCGCTGAGCCTGTCGATGGTGACAGGCCGGGCGTTTCGTATTAAACAGATCCGCGCCAGACGCAGCCGTCCGGGATTGCTGCGTCAACATCTGACAGCCGTGATGGCGGCGGCCGAGGTTTGCGGCGCACAGATATCGGGTGCGCACTTGGGTTCACAGGCTTTGAGCTTCGAACCGCGCGAAATTCGTGCCGGCGATTTCAGGTTCGCCATCGGCACGGCCGGCAGTTGCACGCTGGTGTTACAGACTTTGTTGCCAGCCCTGTTGCAGGCGCCTCAAACCAGTCGGGTGACGATCTCCGGTGGCACGCACAATCCGCTGGCACCGCCGACGGATTTCCTCTCGCGCAGTTGGCTACCGCTGCTGCGGCGCATGGGCGGCAATGTCGAGCTGGAGTTGCTGCGTCATGGTTTCGTACCGGCTGGCGGTGGCGAGATTGCCGTGACGGTGCAGCCGTCGCGCCTGACGCGACTGGATGTGTGTGAGCGCGGCGAGGCGATTTCACGGCAGGCTCTGGCGCTGACTGCCGGACTTGCGCCTACCGTCGCTCAGCGAGAACTGAGCCAAGTGGCCAAGCGGTTGAACTGGCTTGCGGAGACGCTGCAAGCGGTGACGCTTGATCCGGCACGCGGCCCGGGCAATGTGTTATTGCTGGAGTACGTTTTCGAACACGTCACTGAAGTGTTCAGCGCATTTGGCCAAGTGTCGTTACGCGCTGAGAAAGTAGCGGATGCCGCGATCAATCAGGCTGCTGACTGGCTGCGTAGTGGTGCTGCGGTCGCTGAGCACTTGGCCGATCAGTTGCTGTTGCCGATGGCGCTGGCCGGCGGTGGATCGTTCACCACGCCGCGCATGACTGATCATTTGCGCAGCAACATTGAAGTCATCCAGATGTTTTTGCCCGTCCGTATCGATTGCCAGGAGGAGGGCAGTGATCGCTTGCGTATAGCAGTTTTACAAACTCATTAGCAGCGACCTGCGATCCCGAAGGCAGTCGCAAAACTTCACTGAGAGCGCCGCTAGCCTTGAGCCATTAGCACATCCGACCTAATTGCCCCTGTTCCGGCTCGACCTTAAAGTCCTGTCGCTTGGCAGCTGACTGTCAAATTTTCCGGTACAAAATCAAAAAGGTCGATCTGCAATGAATTCATCAAGGACTATTCCGGTTCTCGCTTTAATCGCAACACTGGTCCTCGCGGTCACGGGATGCCAGACCGTGAAGCCGGGGGAGAGTGATCTCAAGAATCGCGCACAGACCTCCATCGGCAAACCCGTGATCAAGGTTTCCAACATCCGCAGCGACTTCAATACAACGTTCTACACCGCTCAAACCGAAAGTGGCGAATATACCTGCGAATTGCCGAGCGGTCCGATGGTAGCCCTGGGTTCCATGGGCATGGGACTGGGCGCTCAGTGCACCAAACAATGACCAGCCAGTCTCTTCGCCGCTAAAAAAAGGCCAATGTCGATGACATTGGCCTTTCCTCTTTAACGAATACTCGGCGCAGATCAGTTGGTTTTCGAGTTCAACTTGCGCAGTTCTTCATAGGTCGCCGATTGCACGAACCAGAAGCCGGAGACGATGCACCAGCCCAGGGTGCCGCCTACGAACATACCGAGACCCGAGAGAAAGCTCTGGCTCATCATGAAGAGGGAAACGATCAGGATGACCGCCAGTGCGATGTAGAGAACGATGTTGTTGACGCCGATGACGAAATCTTTCATTTGCATTCCTTGGATGTATTTTCCTCTGGCCGCCCTCTATGGCGGCCAGTGCGCGCATCATATTGATATCACCCGGTGTTGCGCTAGTTTCGGTGTCGGATTTTCGTTACCAAAAGCGAATCCACTCTTACTGAGCGGGTTTTTTATCCAGGTCGTTGGAATCGCTCGACGTCGCGGCATCCTTTTCTGTCTCATGCGGCTGGGAGCCTGCGTTGGCGCCTGACGACTCTTCGCCTTTCTTGTTCGCCTTCTCATCATGATCGCGAGAGCTTTCTGCATGATTGACGCCGGGCAGGGCGGTGGCGGGGGTGGCGGCGCCCGCCGTGGATTCGGCTGCCGAAACGTGAATTGGGCCGATCAGGCACAGGCTGAAAAACGACAAGGCGAAAATTTTCTTGTTCATCACGTGGGCCTTCTGCGAGGTGGAATGTACAGCGTTGGATAGGCCTGTCTGGCGAAGGTGCGCGGTACTGGACGAACGGCGAATTTCACCCTGATGAAAAAATCCTGACAGCAGGCAAATTGCTGGCCCCCAGAGACATTTCGCCCCGGCAAAATCGCCTTTTTTCAAAAGGTTAGGTTGGCTATATGCGGACGATTGTCATCACCGTTGCGATGCTTTCCCTGGCTTTGATCGCTTCGGGAGTGCAGGCAAAAGAGTTAAGCAAGGGCCATCGCTTTGCCTGCGCTTGGGGCTCGGATATTGCTGCCGGTGCGCAGCAATCCAAGCTGTCCGGAGTCTCGCTGTATGGCGCGCGCAAGCAATTGCAGGTTCGCCGGTTCCAGCAACCCTGGATGCGTATGACCGCGATGGGAATTACCGAGCAGACCTATAACAGCAGTTCGAAACTCAAACCGGCAGCGGTCAAGCAGACCTATTACGAACAGTGCGTACGCCACGAGTTGGCACGGCGATAAGCCAAGAAGCCCAACCTGACTGGTTGGTCTTTTTTGTGTTTTTTGAACGGTGGCGAAATATTCAGTCGACGATCACGCGTTCGTTGTCGTCGTCACTCAAACATATGGTCAACTGCTGGCCGTCTTTGGTGAACGCACAATGCGGCAGTGACATCTGCCTGGCGACATAAATGGGCACGCCAATAAATACTGTCGATATGAGAATCGCCGTGGCTGATCTGCCGATCATTGCCCAAAGTGTAGGCGCGCCTTTGTTTTGCTTGTTAAGCCTGGAACGCAAAAACAGGCCGAGCCCGAATAACACCGCACCGATCAGCATCGCACTGCCGATCTCGTGAGGGCTGATGCTGTAGATGCGCTGTTCCGCGTCGTCGGGATAGTTGATTTGCCACCAGACGCCGATGGCCAACGGCATAAGGCCGGCGAGTATGCAGGCATGAATCGCGCCTGGTATGCGCACCAGCATGGCCAATAACAAAGCTACAGTGGCGGCGACCCAGCCACTGGCGAACAGCTGGCCGCCCATTCCCCCCATGAAGGTACCACCGACGTCGATTGGGGTGAGGAGATTCCAGTCATAGAAAGCGATGTGCAGCAGCAGTGAGAGAACAGCAAGCCAGCAAATCGGGTAGTAAATCCATTGGGCATTGGGGCGGGTTAACACACTCAGTCCTTTTTGTGGTGTCGCAAGGGGCGCCAGTATGCCAGTGCGCTGATCAAGAGTCGCGCGAGCCTTTGGCCACCGTCGGCCCGGCAACCCTTGGCAACGGTCTGGTCTGCATCAGCGCATCCAGGGCCTTGCGATAACCCTGACCGCCCAGCGCCATGCTGTTGTTGTGCGTTGCTCCGGGCACCAGCAGCAGACGCTTGGGCTGCTCAGCGGCATTGAACAGCTGCTCGCTGAAGCGCGGCGGCACGAAGGCATCAGCCAGGCCATGCACCACCAAAAGCGGCATATGAATATCGGCGATCTTGTCGATGGAATCGAATTTCTGCGACAGCAACCAGCGCACCGGGAGCGAGGTGTTCGCCACGGCGGCGGCGACATCGGCCAAGGAAGTGAAGGTTGATTCAATGACCAGACCGCGTACCGGCAGCGGTGTGTGGTTGCGCGCCGCGTTCTGTCCCAGTTCGGCCGCCAGATCAATCGCCACCGCGCCACCGAGAGAGTGGCCGTAGATCAGGCGCTTGTTCGGGTCCGGTTGCAGCAACTGGAAGCGCTCCCACGCCACGCGGGCATCTTCATAAACGCTGCTTTCGGATGGTAAATCACCCTTGCTTTGCCCGAACCCTCGATAATCGATGGCCAGCACCGAATAGCCCGCCGCGCGTAGCTGCTCTATGCGAAACAACTGTCCGGTGAGGTTCCAGCGCACGCCATGCAAATAAAGTATTGCTGGCGCATTGGCATGTTCCGCCGGCCACCACCAGGCATGAATGTTCTGCCCTGCCTTGAAACTCTTCGGTTGCAGATCGAGTTCCTGAACGCTGCCGGGCAGTCCGCGATACCAGCCGGCAGTGCCCGGCTCAATGCGAAAAAGCAGTTTGCGCTCGGTGTGTTCCAGCACCGCACAACTCGTCGGCACGCCAATGATCAGCGCGGCCATCATGGCGAATGCCAAGCGGCGGCGTCGCAGACGAGTCAGCAAGGACAGGAACATTAATCGTTTCACCACGGCGCAGACAAAGAACGCTTTTTACCAGATGCCTCGGTCTGCGCGTGATTATTTTCGACCACCGTGCATGTGCAACGATTACAAGATGCTGCAATCACTCACGCCACTTGCAGGACGATCTTGCCGATATGATCGCCGCCCTCCATGCGGGCATGGGCCTGAGCCGCGTCAGCCAGCGGGTAAACCTTGTCGATGATCGGCAGGCAGCGCCCGGCGCTGAGAGCAGGCCAAACGTGTTCATGCAGTTGATCGGCGATGGCGGCTTTCTCCGCAGCGGTGCGCGCGCGTAGCAGCGAACCGGTGACCACCGCGCGTTTGCCGAGGATCGCCAACAAATCCACATCGTTAGCGCGGGCGCCGCCGAGGAAGCCGAGCATCACCAGTCGCCCATCCATTGCCAGTGCGCTGATATTTCCGTTGAGGTACGAGCCGCCCATGATGTCGAGAATCACGTTCACGCCTTGATTTGCGGTCTTCTCGGCAATGACCTTGGCAAAATCTTCTTCCCGATAGTTGATCGGTTGCCCGCCAAGTTTACTGATTGCGGCGCATTTTTCAGGACTGCCGGCGGTGGCGAACGCTTCGATACCGAATTCACGGCAGAGCATCAGCGCGGTGGTGCCGATACCGCTGGTGCCGCCGTGAATCAGCACGCGCTGGCCGGCCTTGGCACCGCCGAGGCCAAACAGGTTGGCCCAGACGGTGAAAAACGTTTCCGGAATCGCGGCGGCCTGGACCCAATCGACTCCATCCGGCACAGGCAAAGTCTGGCCGGCTGGTACCGCGCAATACTCGGCGTATCCGCCGCCATTGGTCAGTGCGCAAACACGATCGCCCACAGCGAACCGCGTAACTCCGGGACCCAGTGCAACCACTTCGCCAGCCACTTCCAGGCCGGGAATCGGGTCCATCCCGGGTTTCATCGGATATTTGCCGGCGCGCTGCAAGGCATCCGGACGATTGATGCCGGCAGCGTGAACGCGGATAAGCACTTGGCCTTCGGCAACGGTCGGCAGAGGCACGCGCCTGGCTTGCAATACTTCAGGGCCGCCGGGTTCGGTGATTTCAATACGGGTCATTTCGTTGGGCAGTGACATTGTCGATTCCTGTGAAAAAGGTCGTGTAGATGGGAGCGCTGGCAACGTGCAATGATTCCCTTCAGTTCGCCGCGCAACGGCTTTCAGGCGCCGAGGGCAGCCAGCGCATGGCTTGCTCCAGCAGCAGGGCAACCACGATCGCGCCAGCGGCGATCACAAACAGCAGCGTGTACTGGCCGCCCGAGGCATTGAACAATGCCGAATAAGCAAACCCGGCCAGCGCCTGAAAGGTTGCGAATGACACAGTGGCACGGCTCCAGGCGATCTGTTGGCGGTGATGCGACGGCACCAGTTCATGCACGCGGGCCAGGGCCAGCGGCACGATGCCTGGCGGGAACGAGCCGAGAATCACCGCCAGTAACGCCAGCGCCAGAAACGAATGAAGGACGGCCAGCAAACCGAGGGCAACGGCTTGCACTACCAACACCAGTCGAATACCGGTGCGGGCGCCAAGCTGGTCGGCCAGGAAGCCGTAAGTCACCGGCCCGACAATCGCCCCCAGGCCATACATGACCCAGACCATTGCGCCGATATGCGCGCCGGCCCCCAAGCCGCGAGCCACATAATCCACCAGAAACACCATGGCAGGTACCAGCCCGGCAGCCATGAACGCGTATTGAGCGAACAACAGGTAAACGCCCGACGGTGTTGGCTCATCAGCCGACGTTGCGTGCGCAGCCACGGCATGCGTGGTATCCGCAGGCCAGCCGAACCAGCTCACCGCGGTCAGCAGCAACGCCAGCGCGCCCAGTCCCAGCCACGTTGCCTGCAAGCCGAGGCTCAGCAGCGGCGGCACGATAGTCCCGGAGCCGGCGATTCCGAGGCCGATGCCAAGGAAGATTGCGCCACTGGCCAAGCCTCTTCGTGACGCAGGAACGTGAGGCAGCACGGTTGCCGCGACCAGCACCATGATCGCGCCGCCAGCAACACCTGACAGCAAACGCCAGCCGAAAAACCAGCTCACCGACAGCGGATAAGCACAGGCAAAAAATGCCGCCGTGACCGCCAGCATCATCAGGCGCAAGGCGTTGCGGTTGCCTGTTTGGTGAGCCATGGGCCGACCGAGCAGGGCGCCGATCAAATAGCCGACCAGATTGGCCGCGCCGAGATAAACGACATCATTGGCCGAAAACCACTGCGCCTGAATCAGCGAAGGAATCAAGGGCGTATAAGCGAAACGCGCCAGGCCGATGCTGACCAGGCTGGCGCAAAGTCCGGCGAAGATCGGCAGCCAGATGCCGGTAGAGTGTGCAGTACGCATGATGGCGATCTCACAAGAGGTGTATGGCGCTCAGCTTATCGGCTATCGTTGCTGCGCATACGCAGCGATTAAGCGGCACACTGATGCAAAAATGCTTCGAAGAGGATCAGCATGAATTGGGATGATGCCCGAGTGTTTCTGGCGGTCTGTCGCGAGTCGACATTGCGTGGGGCTGCGCGGGTTCTGGGCGTGGACCAGGCCACGGTCGGACGGCGTGTCGCCGCGCTGGAGAAGTCTTTGAGCGCGACGCTGTTCCTGCGCACATCTGATGGCTACGCGCTGACTGCAGTCGGTGAAGCGGCGCTCAGAAGCGTGGAAAAGATGGAGCATTCGGCGCTGGAACTGGAGCGGCACATCCATGGGCTGGATGATCGTCTGACCGGTAACGTACGCGTCAGCACCACCGACTCGCTGGCCATCGACTTCATCATCCCGGCGATGGCGCGCCTGCATGATCAGCATCCGGATGTGCAGATCCAGCTGGATGCGTCGACGCAAATCCTCAGTCTGGCCAAGCGCGAAGCCGATATCGCGGTGCGCAATACTCGGCCGGATAACCCGGATCTCATCGCCCGGCGAATCGCCCGCTGGCCTGTAGGACTTTTCGCAGCGCAGGCCTATGTTGACCGCAACGGCGAACCGCAGCCCGGCAGTGCATTCGAGGGCCATGATCTGGTGGTCTATCAGCCGTATTTGCAGAGCAAAAAGGATTTGACCCTGGTCTCCGAACCGTTGAACAGAGGGCGCATCGTGGCGACGCTCAGTTCAAGCCTGTTGGTGCGTCGCTCACTTGCCGCCGGCCTGGGTGTAGGGGAAATTCCGGTGTACATGGGCGAACGCGACGGCCTGGTCAGGCTCTGGCCGGAGCGCACCCGGCCGCTGCCGTATGAAGTCTGGCTGGTCACCCACGCCGACCTGCGTCACACCGCGCGGGTACGGGCGGTCATCGAGCAGATCGTTGAGGCTTTTGCGCTGGAAAACCAATAATGGGTGCAGGGTTTTGCAGAGGCTACAAGGTCTGACGAAACAGCCTACGTCCGAGGCAGAATGGGCCGGCTTGTCGTAAGCAATGATGAGTTCTATTGTCACTGCAGCTCGATGCGAACCTCAGTTACGCATCGAAAGGAAGAGCCAGGGAAGGCCGCGTAGCCATGGAAAGGTGCCGAATTGAAAATCAGGGAAGTGAATCAATATGCGGTCACGGACAGATCGAATGCAGGGCGGGACAGGCAAACCATGAGCAGCATAAGTCGCGAAGAATTCGATGCCAGGATAGAGACCATCGAGACGAGGATGGACGGCCGCGTGGCAGAAATGCGCGCCGACATTCGCGGGTTCCTGGCTGCTCAGGCAGAGCGGGACAAGGCCCTGCAGGAGCGGGACAAGCGTTATGACGTGATGTGGATGGGCGTGCAGAAAATTGCCGACGAATCGCGGGAAGCGATCAGGCAGGCATCAACGGTAAAGGCCAATTACTGGGCGGCCACCACTGTGCATTTTCTCGGCGTGGCTTCCTTGCTGGTTGGCGCACATTTCGCCAATCAGGCGGCGGTGTTGACCACCATACAAACTACGCTGGCAGCGATTCAGATTGGCAAAGAGGTATCGTCACCCAAACCGGTCGTACAACCCTCAACAGTGCCGCCACAATAAAAAACGGCCTTCATCGGAAGGCCGTTCTGCATCGCGCCAGATCATGGCATTTCCGGCAACTCCTGAGGGCGCAAATCGAACACCAACACTTCGGCATCGATACCGTTGCTCAAAGTGAGCAGCTGTTCTTCACGAACCCGCACGCCGTCGCCTTCCTGCAAGGCTTGGCCATTGAGTTCGACACTGCCACGCGCGACGTGCACGTAGGCGTAACGATTGGCCGGCAATTGCAGCGTGGCACTTTCCTTGCCGTCGAATAATCCTGCATAGACCCGCGCGTCCTGGCGGACTTTCAGAGAACCTTTACTGCCATCCGGCGAGATGATCAGTTGCAGGCGACCGCGTTTTTTCTGCGCGCTGAAATGCTCCTGTTGATAGCGCGGTTTGGCGCCGCTGACGTCCGGCACGATCCAGATTTGCAGAAAGTGCACGGGCTTGGTGGCCGAGTGGTTGAACTCACTGTGCGCCACGCCGCTGCCGGCACTCATCAATTGCACGTCGCCGGGACGGATCACCGAGCCAGTGCCGAGGGTGTCCTTGTGTTCCAGCGCGCCTTCGAGCACATAGGAAAAGATCTCCATGTCGCGGTGCGGGTGCTGGCCAAAACCTTTGCCGGCGGCGACGCGGTCATCGTTGATCACCAGCAGGTCGGAAAAACCCTGTTCACGCGGGTTGCGGTAGCTGGCGAAAGAGAAGGTGTGAAACGACTTCAACCAGCCGTGATTGGCGAGGCCGCGATCGGAGGCATTGCGAAGAGTCAGCATGATGAAATCTCCTGGCGGGACGTGAATTCGTCCGAGTGAGGAGAAGGTTACTGGTTACCCGACAAGCCAATAAGTAGGTGGAAATTGAAAGACTGTCCGGCTCAGGTTGACAGTTTTGCGTTATGGTTAACGCATTCGGTTACGCCCATCTCGATTCAGTTGGCCATAATGCCCCGGCTGTAGCGTGCGTATTGATCCTTGAACATGTGTGATGCCTCCCATGAAAACCGTGGCAATGGTGCTGTTCCCTGACTTTCTGATGCTCGACATGGCCGGGCCGCTGGAAGTGTTTTCAGTCGCCAACCGTTATCTGAAACCCGATTTGCACTACCAACTGACGACTCTAGGCACGGAGCGCGGCTTGCTGAGGGCTTCCAATGGTGTACAGGTCCAGGCTGACCTGCACATCGACGAGGCGGCCGAGCGCTATGACCTGTTATTGGTGCCCGGCGGCCCCGGCGCCTATAACCAGAGATTTCCCGAGCTGTTTGGCTGGCTGAAGAAAGCCGTGCCGCGGGCGGAGCGTTACGGTTCGATTTGTACCGGCGCATTCATCCTCGGCCATGCCTGCCTCCTTGATGGTTATCGCGTCACCACGCACTGGAACTACACCGAGCGCCTGATCAAGGCTTTCCCGAAAACCACGGTGACCACCGACCAGATCTACGTTGAGGATCGCAATCTCATCACTTCCGGTGGCGTAACCGCTGGCATCGATCTGGCGCTGGCGGTGGTGGCCAGGGATCACGGCAAGAAAATCGCCCAGGACGTCGCCAAGGTGTTGTTGGTGGTCATGAAGCGTCAGGGTGGGCAAGCGCAGTTCAGCCCGTTGATGGCGGCCGTCTCACCGCAAGAAACGCCTGTCACCCGCGCGCAGAATTACGTGCTTGAACACTTGGACGAAGCCTTTACCGTCGAGCGCATGGCCGGACTGGCGAATATGAGCGCACGGCACTTTGCTCGGCTGTTCGCCCGTGACGTCAACATGACTCCAATGGAGTTTCTGCAGAACGCCCGTATCGACTGCGCACGAAACCTCCTGGAAACCAGCGATCTGCCGCTGAAGACCATCGCTTATAAAAGTGGCTTTGGCAGTGTTCGGCGCATGCGCTCGTTGTTCGCCGAAAAGCTCGGTCTCACGCCTTTGCAATACCGCGAACAGTTCAGCTAGAGCGGTTCTGTCCGTCTGCCGCAGCCGGATGTCCGTATTGCGTCGGTTGTGGCGGTTGTATCGTCACGCAACAGTGCCAAGATGTTTGGCATGAATAATCACAACGACACAAGCCAAGGTTCGGTGCTGCGTTTTGGCCCGTACGCTTTCCATGTGCGCCAACGCTTGGTTCTCGAAGGAGAACAGCCGCTGCGCATGGGCGGGCGCGCCATGGACATTCTGCAGGTGCTGCTCGAACACGCGGGTGAGGTGGTCAGCAAAGAGCAGTTGATTGCTCGGGTATGGCCGACCTCGGTCGTCGAAGAGATCAACCTGCGGGTGCACATCGCAGCGTTGCGCCGCGCACTGGGTGACGGCATAAACGGGCAGCGTTTCATCATTCACGTGGCGCAGTGCGGCTACAGCTTTGTCGCCCCGGTGGAGCAGGGCACCAGTGATGCGCTGACCATGCCCGCTGCCGCGCTCACGCCCCTGCACAATCTTCCGGCACGATTGACGCCAGTCAGTGGGCGCGACGCCTTGATCGGTGGTCTGGTTCGACAAATGCCGGTATGCCGCTTGATGACGATTACCGGTGCCCCGGGCGTTGGCAAAACCACTGTGGCACTGCGCGTGGCGGAATTGCTGCTGCAATACTTTCGTGATGGCGCCTGGTGGGTCGACCTTGCCAGCCTCGAAGATGACATTCCATTGATCGAGCGCCTGTTGCACACCCTGAACACAGACTTTTTCACACTGACCGGCCGGCACGCCCTGTTGATCCTGGATAACTGCGATCACCAGCGCGACAGTTGCGCGGCTCTGGTAGAGACCCTGTTGCATGCCGCGCCTCGCCTGTCGATTCTGGTCACCGGCCGTGAAGCCTTAAACATCGCGCAGGAGACCGTCCATTACGTGCCGCTGTTGGCGATTCCCAAGCGCTCGGCATTGAACTCCGTCGAGGAAGCCATGGGCTATCCGGCGGTGCAGTTGTTCGTCAATCGCGCGCGAGCGCGGCAACAGGGCTTCAGTTTGCGTCAACAGGATTTGCCAGGTGTGCGCGAAATCTGCCGCCAACTGGACGGTTTGCCGCTGGCGATCGAGCTCGCCGCTGCGCAGATCGACGCGCTGGGCTTGATCGGCTTACAGGCACAGGTTGAAAACGGTTTGCAGTTGCTTGGCCAAGGACGGCGCACCGCGGAGCCGCGCCATCAGTCGATGGCCGCTGCGATCGATTGGAGCTTCCAGTACCTGACGGAAATGGAACAGCGTGTGCTGCTGCGGCTGTCGGTGTTCAGCACGGGGTTTACCCTGGAGGCGGCACTGAGCGTGATCAGCAGCGTGGATCTGGCGGGATCCAGGTTGAGCGCAATCATCGAAGGGTTGGCGCGCAAGTCGTTGCTCATTCAAGAACCCAACCGGGCAACGGCGCGCTATTGGATGCTCAACACCGTGCGCCGCTATGCGCGGGATCGCTTTGAGCGCAGCGACGACAGGCTCGAACTGCAACAGCGTCATGCGCGCTATCTCAGCCGCACGCGCAAGGCATCAGGCCAGGCACTGCTCGCGCAGGCTGTCGAGTAGCAGGCGGACCTTGCGCAAGTCCGGGGTGGCGTAGCCTTCGGTGAAGCGCTGGTAGACGGGGCTGAGCAAATCCAAAGCTTCGCGATGGCGGGACTGGCGTTGCCATAACTGAGCAAGGTCCGTGGCGCTGCGCAGTTCCCAGGCCAACGCGCCTTGGCTTCTGGCAATGACCAGAGCTTGTTGCAGGGTTTGTTCGGCTTCTCGGGTTTCAGCGGTGTCTGAGCAGGCCGATTCGCGAGCAGGCTCGCTCCCACAGGAAACAGCGCACAACTCGGAATTTGCGCCCGACACCGCCCCCTTGTGGGAGCGAGCCTGCTCGCGAAGGGGCCACTCTGAACCCTTCACTAATGCCGCCGCCCGTGCCCGCAATATCTCCGCTGCACTCCAACCCGCGTCCCCGGTGCGCGCGCGCTCCACCAGTGCATCATCGACAAAGCGCTCATCCAGCGTAACCATCACTTCCCTGATCAAACCGCTGCTCTGCGTTGACACGGGCGCGGCATTATCCGGATCGATCACCTGCGCATACTGCCGCCCCCAATTATTGAACAGCAGCACCGAATGCTTCTGCGACTGCTCCAGCAACAATTGCAGGAGCGCGCGGGCGTTGGCGGCGTCGCCGTTGTAATGGGCGATCAGACAACTGGCCAGCGCCAAGGTGTAGCAGATCGAAGTGCCATGATTGATCTGCACGGCGATGTCCAGCGCCTGCCGTGCCGCGCGCCAGGCTTGCTCGGGCAGACCCTGCAGCCACAGCACTCGGGCCAACACCGTCAGCGAGGCGACACTCTGGTCGTATTGCACGCCGAAACCATGGGTGAAGCGATTGAGATGGCCGCTGTGAGCCATGCGTTGCAGCACCTGCTCGGCATGTACGCGGGCCTGCGGTTGGTCGCCGGCATAATGCAACGCCAGCACGCGCAAGCGATGCGTGCTCAGCGACAGCAATGGCTCGTCGTGCACGCCGATGCGATCAAATTGCTCACTCTGCGCCAGCGCCATGCGGTAATGCCCGCAACTCAGATTGACCGCCATATGCCCCGATATCGCACGCAGTTGCCCGGCCACGTCACCGTGTTCTTCGGCTAAGCGGCAGGCGTCGATGAAGGCCTGGATGGTTTGTGGCGTGCCGCCCCAGGTGTGATAGCTGGCGCTGCCGAGCGCCAGTTTCAAGGCGATTTGCAGGCGAGGGCAGGGCGGCAGGAGCGAGCCTGCTGGCGAAGCCTCCAGCAGACTCAATGCCCGGCGCACGTAGCGGCTGTAATCGCGCAGCAACGACAGCTCCTGCCACAACGGTGCCGACGCGGCTGCCAGTTGCACGCCCAGCTCATCTGGTCGCGGCCCTTTGAGGCTCCAGTCCAGTGCCGCGCGCAAATCCTCCAGACCCCTGGCATAGCGCTCCATCCACAATACAGTCGGGGTATTGTCCCAATCCGCTTGTGCCTGCTGCATCAGTGTCAGGCAGCGCTCGGCGTGGCGTTGGCGGGTTGCGCTGAGCTCGTCGGCCCGCTCGAGTTTCTCCAGTGCGTAGTGGCGCGTGGTGTCGAGCAACCGGTAGAAAACATCTTCGTCACCCACTTCGACGCTCAGCAGGGATTTGGCCACCAGTTGCGTCACAGCGGTGAACACCGCGCCGGGATCAATCTGTTGGCCAATGACCACTGCTGCCGCGGAGGCGAGGGTGAAGCTGCCGCGGAAAATTCCCAGTCGCCGCAAACAGGTTTGTTCGCAGGTGTTGAGCAGGTTGAAGCTCCAGTCCATCGTCGCGCGCAGGGTCAGGTGGCGTTCGGCGCTGCTGTGGTGTCCGGCCGATAATGGCGGCAATCCTTCGCGCAATTGCTTGAGCAATCCGTCCATGCCCAATTCGCTGACCTGCGCGGCGGCCAGTTCCAGCGCCAGCGGGATGCCGTCCAGACGCTGGCAGATTTCGATCGCCTGCGGTAGCTCGGCGCGACTCAGTTGAAAGCTTTCCCGGGCCGCCGTGGCGCGCTCGACAAACAGTTGCAGAGCAGCAAAGCCCAGCGCCTGGGCCGGCTCCATCGGGGTCGACATGGACGGGCATTCGAGGGATTGCAGACGCTGCACGAATTCGCCCTCGGCGCGCAGGCTCTCCCGGCTGGTCGCGAGGATATGCACCTTGGGCGCGCCGCGCAGAATCTGCTCGCTGAGCGCCGCGACCGCATCGATCAGGTGCTCGCAGTTGTCGATCACCAGCAACATTTGCCGGTCACGCAGGCCATCGACCAGACACGCCTGCGCATCACCTTCCGGTGCGGACAGATCGAGCAATGTCGCCAGGTGCGAGCCAATCAGCGCGGGATCGGCGATCGGCGCCAGATCCACCAGGCGGATGCCATCGCGATACTGGCCGAGCAATTGTTCGGCGACGCGCAGGGCGACGGTGGTCTTGCCGATGCCGCCGGGACCGATCAGGGTGATGCAGCGTCGGCGCGGCAGTTGCGCGATCAGGTGATCGATCACGGGCTGGCGCCCAATCATTCGCGTACGGCGCAGCGGGAGGTTGTGCCTGGCGACGGGCATTGCCGGTTTTTGTTCAATGCTGTCGAGCACGATCGGTGCGACAAAACTGTAGCCGCGCTGCGCCACGGTGACGATGTAGCGCTGGCCGTTCTGCCCGTCGCCAAGCGCTTTGCGCAGGGCCGCCATGTGCACGCGCAGGTTGATGTCTTCGACAACGCTGTCTGGCCAGACCCCGGCCATCAATTGCTGCTTGCTCACCACCTCGCCGGCGTGGGCCAGCAAAATCAGGAGGATGTCCATCGCCCGCCGTCCCAGGCGCAAAGGCTGTTGGCCTTCAAGTAGCAGTCGTTGCCCGGGATGAATCCGATAGGGGCCAAACGCAACGGCCTGATTCGGGGAAAAACTCAACAGCGCGCTCCTGCGGTAGTGCGGCGGACAGGGGGAACCAGTGCCTGGCGCATGCGCAGGCCGTCTGATCCGGGGTGTCCGGGCATAATCCTCAGGTTTTGGCATCAGTGCAACGGGTGGCGTAACGGCAGCAGTCACAACAGCGCAGGCTGCACTGCGTTGTTTTTCAGTTTGCCCATGACTCGACAGCGCCAGGCGAAAGGGTTGATGCCCTCGCTGCGGGTGAACATGTGGCAGAAGTGCGCCTGATCGCAGAAGCCGCATTCCAGGCTGATCTGCGTCAGGCTGAGGTCGGTGTGCTGGATCAGCAACTTGGCCCGGGCCAGACGCTGGGCGCGAATCCAGTCCTGTGGCGACAGGCCGGTGCTGCATTTGAATGCACGTGAGAAGTGACTGCGTGACAGTGAGCAGGCACGGGCCAGCTCAGCCACTTCGAGACTTTCGCCCAAGCGCTCGAGGATCAACTGTTTGATCTGGCGTTCGCGCTGTGGACTGAGTCCGCCAGTCGCGTTTTTCCGCGG
This sequence comes from Pseudomonas sp. 14A, assembly GCF_018132745.1. Classification (NCBI taxonomy): domain Bacteria; kingdom Pseudomonadati; phylum Pseudomonadota; class Gammaproteobacteria; order Pseudomonadales; family Pseudomonadaceae; genus Pseudomonas; species Pseudomonas sp. 14A. Next base: position 269,676 of record NZ_JAGRQJ010000009.1, read on the forward strand.
TTCGCAAGCAGGGGCGAGGGCGACGGTTTGCTGTAGATAAGCCATGGCCAAGGTCCGTGTCGGTGGGGAAGGCACGGTCGGCGCATTCCCTCAGGTCAAAAAAGCAACGCTGCGCAGAGGGCTTCATTGTTGGGTGAGGGCGTGAGGCTGACGAGTTAATCGTTGTTAATTTCATCGCAAAGGCTGGAACTCAGCACATCCTTGCAAGTCAGCGCCCGGCGCTTTGCGCGACGATGTCGATAAAGCGCAGCCGCCGTCGGCCAGGTTCAAGGGGAATGCAATGAAAGGCATGGTTAAAGCAGCAACGACTCTGGCAGTCATGCTGGCAATGTCCGGCGCGATGGCGCAGGCGCCGCAGGTGGGCACTCAGGCACCGGGTTACTTCCGGCTGGCCGTGGGCGATTACGAAGTCACCGCGTTGTTCGACGGTTACAACGATCTGTCGCCGAAGTTGTTGCAGGGCATGAGCCAGAGTCAGATTCGCGCGCTGCTCGCACGGCGTTCGATTGAAACCCCGGGCGTGCAGACGGCGTTCAATGCCTTTCTGGTCAACACCGGCACACAACTGATTTTGGTCGACACGGGCGCAGGACAGTGCATCGGCGCCACCGCAGGCCAACTCTCGGCCAACATGCAGGCCGCCGGTTACAAGCCTGAGCAGGTCGACACAATTTTGCTGACCCACCTGCACCTCGATCACGTCTGCGGTCTGGTCGATGCCGAAAAGAAACCGGTGTTCGCCAACGCCACCGTGTTTGCAGCCAAAGCCGAGGCCGACTACTGGCTCGATCCGGCAGCACTGGCCAAAGCTCCGGCGGGAGCCAAAGAGTTTTTCAAAATTGCCCAGGATTCGACGGCGCCCTACGTTGCCGCTGGCCGCTTCAAGACGTTTGCCGCCGGGCAGTCGCCATTGCCGGGACTGGTCGAAGCAACCCTCGAAGCCGGGCACACCCCGGGCAGCACCACGTACCGCTTCACCTCGCAGCAGCAGAGCATCGTGTTCATGGGCGATCTGGTGCACAACCTCGCGGTGCAGTTCTTGCACCCGGAAGTCTCGATCGGTTTCGACGTCAACAGTCAGCAAGCGATCGCCAGTCGGCAGGCAGTGTTCAGTGCTGCAGCAGCGAGCAAGACCTGGGTGACGGCCGCGCATCTGCCGTTCCCGGGCATCGGCCACATCGCCGCCGAGGGCAAACATTTCCAGTGGGTGCCTGTGGAGTACGGCCCTTACAAACGCGCGGCGAAAGTGCCGTTGATCGAGTAAAGTGCCCAGCGCCAGTGGCATAAAGCGTCTGACACCGATAAGGAAACCACGCCCATGAACCGTAACGATCTGCGCCGCGTCGACATGAACCTGCTGGTGATTTTCGAAGCGTTGATGTTCGAAAAGAACCTGACCCGCGTTGCCGAAAAACTGTTCATGGGCCAGCCAGCGGTCAGTGCTGCGCTGGGGCGCTTGCGTGATCTGTTCGACGATCCGTTGCTGCTGCGCAACGGTCGCGGTATGGAACCGACGGCGCGGGCGCTGGCGATCCTCAAGGAATTGCAACCGGCAATGGACGTGATTTCCGGCGCAGTCAGCCGCGCCAAGGAATTCGAACCGGCGAGCAGTTGCGATGTGTTTCGCATCGGACTGTCGGACGACGCCGAGTTCGGTCTGTTTCCGCCGCTGTTGCGCCAGCTTCAGCAGGAGGCACCGGGGATAGTCGTGGTGGTGCGCCGGGCTAATTACTTGTTGATGCCGGCGTTGTTGGCTTCGGGGGAAATCTCCGTGGGCGTCAGCTACACCACCGATCTGCCGGCCAATGCCAAGCGCAAGAAGCTGCGCGACATTCCCTGCAAAGTGCTGCGCGGCGACGATCGTCCGGGGCCGCTGACGCTGGACGAATATTGCGCGCGTCCGCATGCGATGGTGTCGTTCTCCGGTGATCTGAGCGGCAATATCGACCTGGATCTGGCCAAGATCGGTCGCTGCCGCCGAGTCGTCCTCGGTGTACCGCAGTTCAGCGGCTTGCGCGCCTTGCTCGCCGGAACCGACATGATCGCCACCGTGCCGGATTACGCTGCCTGTGCCTTGGTCGAAGGCTGTGCGCTGCGCGCCGAAGATCCCCCTTTCCCGATCGATGCGGCGCAGTTGTCGATGGCGTGGAGCGGGGTGCACGACAACGACCCGGCAGAGAAATGGCTGCGCTCGCGCATTAGCCAGTTCATGGCGGCGCCGCTGGATATTCCAGCGCTTTAACCGCCCTCGATTACGCAAGCAGTTTTCGTGTGGGAGCGAGCCTGCTCGCGAATGCGGTGTGTCAGTGAGTGTGGATGTGACTGACCTGACGCCTTCGCGAGCAGGCTCGCTCCCACACTGTTTTTGTGGCGGTCTGCAAATGGAGCGCACGCCGCTAACCCCTGTGGGAGCGAGCTTGCTCGCGAAAGCGGTGTGCCAGTCAACGTGGATGTGACTGAGCTGACGCCTTCGCGAGCAGGCTCGCTCCCACATTGTTTTTGTGGCGGTCTGCAAATGGAGCGCACGCCGCTAACCCCTGTGGGAGCGAGCTTGCTCGCGAATGCGGTGTGTCAGTGAGTGTGGATGTGACTGACCCGACGCCTTCGCGAGCAAGCTCGCTTCCACACTGTTTTTGTGGCGGTCTGCATATTGAGCGCACGCCGCCAATCCCGGTGGGAGCGAGCTTGCTCGCGAATACGGTGTGTCAGTTAGTGTGGATCTGACTGACCCGACGCCTTCGCGAGCAAGCTCGCTCCCACACTGTTTTTGTGGCGGTCTGCATATTGAGCGCACGCCGCCAATCCCTGTGGGAGCGAGCCTGCTCGCGAATGCGGTGTGTCAGTCAACGTGGATGTGACTGACACACCGCATTCGCGAGCAGGCTCGCTCCCACATTGTCTTTGTGGCCGTCTGCATATTGAGCGCACGCCGCCAATCCCTGTGGGAACGAGCCTGCTCGCGAATGCGGTGTGCCAGTCAACGTGGATGTGACTGAGCTGACGCCTTCGCGAGCAGGCTCGCTCCCACTTTGTTTTTGTGGTGGTCTGCAAATTGAATGCACGCCGCCAAACCCTGTGGGAGCGAGCCTGCTCGCGAATGCGGTGTGTCAGTTAGTGTGGATGTGACTGGCCTGACGCCTTCGCGAGCAGGCTCGCTCCCACGTTGTTTTTGTGGCGGTCTGCATATTGAGCGCACGCCGTCAATCCCTGTGGGAGCGAGCCTGCTCGCGAATACGGTGTGTCAGTGAGTGTGGATGTGAGTGTGGATGTGACTGGCCTGACGCCTTCGCGAGCAGGCTCACTCTCACATTGTTTGTGGCTGGCAGCAGAACGTCAGTGACCTGAAAAGCAACTAAGCACACCCATCCAATTTCTTCCGCCCCGGCCTTGGCATGATTCTCGTCAATGACATTCAAAGGGTCGGGTCATGATTGCTACGAGGGATGAACAGGCGCGCGACATCGGGTTGCTGTTCCTGCGGGTCAGCGGCGGGTTGTTTCTGTTGTGCGTGCACGGCTTGCCCAAGCTGTTGGACTTCACCGCGCAACTGCAGCTGATCGAAGACCCGTTCCACCTCGGCGCCCGCCTGACGCTGATCCTGGCGATCTTCGCCGAAGTCCTCTGCCCGTTGCTGATCGTCGCCGGTGTGCTGGCGCGTTTGGCCTGCCTGCCTATTCTCTTTGTACTGCTCGTGGCGCTGCTGGTCGTGCATCCGCAATGGAGTGTGGCCGAAGGGCAGTTCGGCTGGTTGCTGTTGATTCTTTTCACCACCGTATTGATCGCCGGGCCCGGACGGCTGGCGATTCCTGTTCGTTTGCCCGGAGTGCTGCGTTATGCCTGAAGTCCTCAATTCACAAGCACCGGGGGCCGATGAGACCGTCACGTTGATCATCAAGCACTCGGTCAAGGCCGGTTTCGAGTCGGCGTATGAAGCATGGCTGCGCAATATCGTGCGGGTTGCCGGGCAGCGCGAGGGGCATCTGGGTGTGGACGTGGTGCGCGGCAAGCGCGGGCGTCTGGATTTTTACACTTGCGTGCTGCGCTTCAGCTCCACCGAGGCCATGCAAGGCTGGCTGGAATCCTCCGAGCGTCAGGCGCTGGTGGCTGAAGCCGCACCGATGCTGGCCGACGGCGATCAGACCGAAGTCGCGCCGGTCAATGAATTCTGGTTCACACCGCTGGCCGAAGCCGGCTCGCCACCGCCGCGCTGGAAGCAGGCTGTCGTCACCCTGTTAGTGATTCTGCCGCACACCCTGCTGGTGCCGCTGATCTGGGGGCCGTTGCTGGCGCTGCATCCGCTTCTGTCCAACTACGTGGTCGCCACGTTCCTGATCACCCTGACCATCGTCCTCTCGGTGGTCTACGTGGTGATGCCGCCGGTCACCCGTTTGTTCACCCCGTGGCTGGAAGCCAGTCAGGCCCATGAACACCTCGATTCCCAAGAGACCTCGCCGCGTTGAGCGGGGTTTGCTTCTTTTCACTTTTGCTTGAGGAACTGCGATGAGCGCCGATCTGATTTTATTCAATGGCCAGTTTCATACCGTAGACCGGGAAAAACCACTGGCCAGTGCGGTGGCGATCAAGGACGGCCGCTTCGTCGTCGTCGGTAACGATGCCGAGGCCATGGCCCTCAAGGGCAGCGCCACACAAGTGGTCGACATGAAGGGCCGCTGCGTCATCCCTGGCCTCAACGATTCGCACCTGCACCTGATTCGCGGCGGTCTGAACTACAACCTCGAACTGCGCTGGGAAGGTGTGCCATCGCTCGCCGACGCGCTGCGTATGCTCAAAGACCAGGCCGACCGCACGCCAACCCCGCAATGGGTGCGCGTGGTCGGTGGCTGGAACGAATTCCAGTTCGCCGAAAAACGCATGCCGACCCTGGAAGAAATCAACCAGGCCGCGCCGGATACTCCGGTGTTCATCCTGCACCTCTACGACCGTGCGCTGCTCAACCGCGCCGCCCTGCGTGTGGCCGGTTACACCCGCGACACGCCGAACCCGCCGGGCGGCGAGATCGTGCGCGACAGCAACGGCAACCCGACCGGCATGCTGGTCGCGCGGCCGAACGCGATGATTCTCTACTCGACCCTGGCCAAAGGGCCGAAGCTGCCGCTGGAATATCAGGTCAACTCGACCCGCCAGTTCATGCGCGAACTCAATCGTCTCGGCCTGACCAGTGCGATCGACGCCGGTGGTGGTTTCCAGAACTATCCGGACGACTACCAAGTAATCGAACAACTGGCCAAAGACGACCAGTTGACCGTACGCATCGCCTACAACCTGTTCACCCAGAAGCCGAAAGAAGAGCTGACCGATTTCCAGAACTGGACCGGCAGCGTCAAGTTGCATCAGGGCGACGACTACCTGCGCCACAACGGCGCCGGCGAAATGCTGGTGTTCTCCGCCGCCGACTTCGAAGACTTCCTCGAACCGCGTCCGGACCTGCCGCAGACCATGGAACAGGAACTGGAGCCGGTGGTGCGCCACCTCGTTGAGCAGCGCTGGCCGTTCCGTCTGCACGCCACGTACAACGAATCGATCAGCCGCATGCTCGACGTGTTCGAGAAGGTCAACCGCGACGTTCCGTTCAACGGTCTGCCGTGGTTCTTCGACCACGCCGAAACCATCACTCCGCAAAACATCGAGCGCGTGAAAGCGCTGGGCGGCGGTATCGCGATTCAGGATCGCATGGCGTTCCAGGGTGAATACTTCGTCGATCGCTACGGCAAACAAGCCGCCGAAGCCACGCCACCGATCAAGCGCATGCTCGCTGAAGGCGTGCCGGTCGGCGCCGGCACCGATGCCACTCGCGTGTCCAGCTACAACCCGTGGACTTCGTTGTACTGGATGGTCAGCGGCCGCACCGTTGGCGGTCTGGCGTTGTACGAAGAAGGTTTGCCACGCAGCACTGCGCTGGAACTGTTCACCCACGGCAGCGCCTGGTTCTCTTCGGAGCAGGGCAAGAAGGGCCAGATCCGCGTCGGCCAACTGGCAGACCTCGCTGCACTGAGCGCGGACTTCTTCAGCGTTGAAGAAGAAGCGATCAAGTGGATCGAGTCGGTGATGACCGTGGTCGGCGGCAAGATTGTCTACGCCGCCGGCGATTTCGAGGACCTCGGCCCGCGTTCGATTCCGGTGCTGCCGGACTGGTCGCCCGTGGTCAAGGTGCCGGGCCACTGGCGCCCGAACTCGCCGTTGCAAGCGCAGGTTCACCAGTGCAGCGGGCCATGCGCCGTGCACACCCACAGCCATGAAAAAGCGCGGATGTCGAATGCGCCGGTCAGCGATTTCGCCGGTTTCTGGGGCGCGTTCGGCTGTTCCTGCTTCGCGTTCTGAGTTTGAAAAAAGCGCCGGTCATCAGGGCCGGCGCTTCCCGCAACAACCATCCATCCAGGAGTTTTGCCATGAGCGTTCCTTACAAGCGTCTGAACAAAGATGATGCCGTCGTCCTGCTGGTCGACCACCAGACCGGTCTGATCTCGCTGGTGCAGGATTTCTCGCCGAACGAGTTCAAGAACAACGTGCTGGCGCTGGGCGACATCGCCAAGTTCTTCAAGCTGCCGACCATTCTGACCACCAGCTTCGACGCAGGTCCCAACGGCCCGATCGTGCCTGAGCTGCTCGAGCAATTCCCCGACGCGCCGTTCATCCAGCGTCCAGGCCAGATCAACGCCTGGGACAACGAAGACTTCGTCAAAGCGATCAAGGCCACCGGCCGTAAACAACTGATCATCGCCGGTGTAGTGACCGACGTTTGCGTGGCATTCCCGACCCTGTCGGCGATTGCTGAAGGCTTTGAAGTGTTCGTCGTCACCGACTCGTCGGGCACCTTCAACACCACCGTGCAACAAGCGGCCTGGGCGCGGATGTCGGCCGCCGGTGCACACCTGATGAACTGGTTCGCAGTGGCCTGCGAGCTGCAAGGCGACTGGCGCAACGACATGGAAGGCCTGGCGCATCTGCTGTCCGAGCGTCTACCTAACTATCGCAACCTGATCAACAGCTACACCAAGTTCACTGCCAAGTAATCTGGTCGAAAGTCAAAAGCCCCTCACCCTAACCCTCTCCCGGAGGGAGAGGGGACTGACCGAGGGGCTTGTTCGGGATACGCCGACCTGCAATACCGAGCCGAGCTTCGGTCTTGAAAGGCCCGGAGATCGGCTCCCTTTCCCCCTCGCCCCCCTTGAGGGAGAGGGTTGGGGTGAGGGGGAGGCTTTTGATCTTGAATTTGGCGCTTCAACGCTTCTGCAACCACCCCAGAAATCCACCTTTTTTCACCGCCACCGGTTTGGCCATCAACGCGAGGCGACTGTTCTGTTGACGCACCGCCTGCAACTTGTTCAAGGCCTGGCCGACTTCGCTGCGCTTGTCCATGCACTCACGGGTCAACTGTTTGTCGAGGCGATAGATGATGCTCGACGTCAGCGCCGTAAACGTCGCTTGCGACGGTGTATCGGCAAGAATGCTCTGCTCACCCATGACTTCGCTCGGCCCCATGCGCCCGGCCTCGGTCTGGCCATTGCCGTCCGGCACCGTCGCGCTGACCACGCCCGTGGCAATCACGAACAGGCTGTCCGGCACTTCCTCCAGATCCAGCACCACCTGACCGGCCGTGTACTGCTGCGCGACCATCGACTCAGCGAGGCGATCGCGTTCTTCACTGCTCAGCGAGCGGAAAATCTTCACTTCATCCAGCAACGCACGGGCACGGCTCGACGGTTCGATCACGCCGTCGGGATGCCGGGAAATACCCGCCGCTTCGAGATGGCGGTGGGCGAGGTCGAAAAGTTGATTGCGCACTTCGCTCTTCTTGCCCAGCTCAGCGATGAAACCGCTGGCAACGTATTCCGACATGGTTTCGCCGGCCTCTTTGAGCACGGCTTTCGGCGCCGGGCTGAGCAACAGCGAGCTGCTGCCCTGCAAGGTGCGATCAAGGGCATCGAGTACCCGGCGCGGACGAATGTGATTGGGCACCTGGATGCTGATCGATACGCCGTGCATGTTGCTCGGCCGGCTGAGGTTGACGATCTTCGCCTTGGCCGCCACCGAGTTCGGCACCACAGCCATGGTGCCGGCGCTGGTCAGCAGGTGCGTGGCGCGCCAGTCGATATCGAAGACCTTGCCTTCGACGCCGTCGATCATCACCAGATCGTCCACCTGATACGGCTTGGTAGTGTTGAGGACGATGCCGGAAAACACGTCGGCGAGGGTGCTTTGCAGCGCCAGACCGACCACGATGGCGACCACCCCGGAAGTGGCCAGCAGACCTTTGACCGGCAGCTCCAGCACGTAGCCGGCCGCCGCGACAATGGCGACCAGAAACACCAGCGCGCCGATGACATCCTGCAACAAGCGACCGCTGTGGCCGATGCGGCGCATCAACGCCAGGCCGATCACTTCGGTCAGCACCCGTGCTGCATACAGCCACCAGAGAATCCCCAGCGCCGTCGCCCCCAGTTGTGCCACGCGATCATCAGCGAACAGCGGAGCCTGCAACGGGCTGACACCGGCATTGATCACCAGCGCGCTGAACGCCAGAAACAGCGCCAGACGCACGCCGACTCGCGGCGCGCGATGGCTGAAGGGCGAGAAATGCCAGAGTGCGGCGTCGAGCAGCAACAGCACAGTGCTCCAGGACAGCAGGTGGGCGTAGAAAAGAGTCATGACCGGTACTCCGCGACGCTGGTGAGAAAAAAGATCGCAGCCTGCGGCAGCTCCTACTTTGGAATGCGTTTTCCTGTAGGAGCCGCCGAAGGCTGCGATCTTTTGCGGTTAAGGCTGCAAATGAGTTTTCAGTTCTGCAGCCGCTTGACGCATCGCAGCTTTCACCTCCGGAATCTGGCTCAGCGGATTGAGCAGACCAAAGTCATGAATCATCCCGTTGTAGCGCACCGAGGTCACCGGCACGCCAGCCGCATCCAAGTGCCGCGCATAACCTTCACCTTCATCACGCAGCACGTCGAACTCGGCGGTCTGCACCAGGGCAGCGGGCAGGCCCTTGAGCTGTTCGCTGCTGGCGTTGAGCGGCGAGGCATGGATCTGCGCACGCTCGGCCGGGTTGGTGGTGTAGTTGTCCCAGAACCACTGCATCATGCCTTTGGTGAGGAAGTGGCCCTCGGCAAATTGCTGGTACGAACCGTCCTCGAACTGCGCATTGGTTACCGGCCACATCAACAGCTGGAAGCGCAGGGCAGGGGTTTTCTGCTCCTTGGCCATCAACGCCACGACCGCCGCCATGTTGCCGCCGACGCTGTTGCCGGCCACCGCCAGACGCTTGCCATCGACACCGATGTCCTTGCCGTGCTCGGCCACCCATTTCGTCGCAGCGTAAGCCTGATTGATCGCCGTCGGGTACTGCGCTTCCGGCGACGGCGTGTAATCGACATACACTGCAACGGCGCCCGAGCCGACCACCAGATCACGGATCAGGCGCTGGTGCGTCGGGAAGTCACCCAGCACCCAGCCGCCACCGTGGAAGAACATGAACACCGGCAACTCGCCCTTGACCTTGGCCGGGCGCACCACTTTCACGTTGAAGGTCCGGCCATCGACCTTGATCGCCTTGTCGCTGACTTCCACACCGGACAGATCAACCTTCACAGAAGCTTGGGCACCGGTCAGCACCGCACGGGCGTCCTTCGGGCTCAGTTGCTCCAGCGGACGACCACCGCCAGCGGCGAGGGCATCGAGGAACGCTTGGGTGTTGTGTTCGACGCCAGGGCTGCCAGCGGCAAAAGCGCTGCTGACGGACAGGGCGAGGAGGGACGCGGCGAGGGTTTTCTTGATGCTCATGTTCAATTCCATTTTTGAGTATTTATACGTTCGTGTAGGAGCTGCCGAAGGCTGCGATCTTTTGATCCTGTTTTGCCATTTCCAGCGTCACTGCAGATCAAGATCAAAAGATCGCAGCCTGCGGCAGCTCCTACCTGTTCAGGGTTGTTTTCAAACCGTGAGCACAGATTAATGGGCTGCTGAAAAGCGAAAAAGCGGCTATAAAGCGTTTAACTGTCCACCAGAGAGTGACAATGAACCCGTTCGAAGACATGCGTATTTTTTGCCAGGTCATGGACTCCGGCAGCTTCACCGCCGCGGCCGATCAGTTGGGGCTGTCCAAGCAGTTCGTCAGCCGCCGTTTGATGCAACTGGAAGAGCGACTTGGTGTGCGCTTGTTGAATCGCTCGACCCGCCGCCTCGACGTCACGCCGCTGGGGCAGAGCTATTACGAATCGGCGTTGCGTTTGCTCGGCGAGGTAGAGCAGGTCGAGCAGGGCATCGCCGGCGAAACCGCCGAGCCGCGCGGCACGATTCGCCTGAGCGCGCCGCTGTCGTTCGCGGTGGCGCATCTGGGTTGTCTGCTGCCGTTGTTCCTGCAGCGTTATCGCGAAGTCACCGTCGAGGTCGATCTGAGCGATCGCCCGGTCGACCTGCTCGGCGAGGGCTACGACCTGGCCCTGCGCATCGGCGTGCTGGAGGACTCGACACTGATCGCCCGGCGCATCGCTAGCATCGAACGGGTCTACTGCGCCAGCCCGGCCTACCTTGCCGAGCACGGCACACCACTCAAACCCGAAGACCTGCACAGCCACGATTGCCTGCCTTACGGCCACGGTCGGTCGGTGCAATGGCGCTTCAACGAAGCGCCGGGCAAACCGCTGCTGATCAACGTCACCGGGCGCATGCGCGTCAACAACGGCGAACTGCTGCGAGACGCGGCGGTGCAGGGGATGGGGATCACCTATCTGCCGACCTTCATCGTCGGCGCGGCGCTGAAGGACGGGCGGCTGGTGCCGGTGCTGGATGATTTACGCCCGGAGCCACTGACCTTGTCGGCGGTATATCCGCAACATCGCCAGGCTTCGCGGCCGGTGCAGGCACTGGTGGAGTTTCTGCGTGAGCGGCTTAACCAGAGTCATGTGAATCTTTGATAGTGGTGCCTACTGGGCAAACGGCGTGTTATCGATCGGGCGAACATCACACCGTTTTTTCCTGCGATGTCTTTATGGATATTCCTGTCGGGTATGCAAAACGCTAAGTATCTCGATTCGATCCGTCACCTCATAAATCACTACGTAGTTAGGATGTACAACGATTTCCCGGGTGCCGGGAGATCGACCTTTACGGTAGAGATGGGGATGAACGGAGAGTGAGGTTGTGGATTCTTCGATGGATTTCGAGAGACTCACTGCGGCTGCAAAGTTTCTCTCGCCAATGTATCTGAGGATGTTCGAAAGATCGGCCTTGGCTTCGGGCCGCCACTCAATCTGCATCAGCCTTTTTTCGCATGGATTCGATCAAGGCATGCATGTCCGCCATCACGTCCTCATGGGGGAGACTCGGATGGGGATCATCTCTGGACGCCTGCACCTTGGCTCGCAACCAGCGATCATGACTGGCAGCCTGCTCGTCGTTTTCAAACCCTGAATCGTCGGGAAAGATTTTGCCGTCCATTGTGCCTCCGGGATCAATGCCTGGCAGTCTATTCGGTACAGGGATTGCTGTCGTCGTTGTCTGGATGAACTGCATCTGGGTCGAGCTCCATGAGTACTTGTAGTTCGACAAATCCTAGACTGAGCGCTTCCGACGGCCAACCGACGGAAGATGTAGGAAAACGGTTGGGGTATCCCGAGTTCCTTCCTTTTTCTGTAGGACTCGCTGAAGAGGACTGCGCAGTGTGATTACAACATTGGAACAACCGCCACCCCGGGTCTGTTCTAGACTCACGCCGCTCAATCACGAGCCTCACCCGGAGTAGCGCCATGGAAGTGCCCAACCCCAAAACCGCCATCGAAAGCAATCGACAGGCGTGGAACGATTCCGCCCGCCATCATCAGGATTCGCCGGACTGGCAGGCATTGCTCAACGATGTCGCGCAGGCGGAGTTTTGCTGCCTTGATTACACCTCGCGCGGCTTGCTGGACGTCGACGGCAAAGACGTGATTCAACTGGGCTGCAATAACGGTCGGGAAAGCCTGTCGCTGTTCGCGCTGGGTGCGCGCAGTGTCGTCGGCGTCGATCAATCCGCAGCGTTTCTTGAGCAGGCCCGCGAGCTCAACAGCCGCTCGCCGCATACTGCCGAATTCGTCGAGAGCGACATCCACCATCTGCCCGCATCGCTGCATAACCGCTTCGACGTAGCCCTGATTACCATTGGTGTACTTAACTGGATGCCTGACATCGGCGAATTCTTCCATCATGTCGCGCAGGTGCTGAAGCCGGGTGGCAAGCTGGTGATCTACGAAACCCATCCGTTTCTGGAAATGGTTGATCCGCAGGCTGAAAATCCCTACCGCCTCGCCAGCTCGTATTTCCGTGCCGAGCCGTTTGTGCAGCAAGAGCCGATCGTTTACGTAGGTAAAGTCGGGCAGCCGGCGGCAAAGTCGTACTGGTTCGTGCATACGCTGGGCGCGATCTTCAGCGGCGCCATTGGAGCGGGGCTGCGCATTGTGGATTTTCAGGAATATGCGCATTCGAACCGGGAAGAGGTGTATGACTGCTACCTGAACCAGCAGGCGCAGTTGCCGATGTGCTTTAGCCTGGTGGCGAGCAAGGCCTGAGATCCTTTATTGCGACGGCTGGCCTCTTCGCGAGCAGGCTCGCTCCCACAGGGAAACGCATTCCATTGTGGGAGCGAGCCTGCTCGCGATGGGCGGCATTGCGACCGCTACAAAATTCACGGAACGGCGTGATTGACTACGTGCCCCGGCTGCGCGTAGAGATCAATGCCTAGTGCATGAATTACCTTCAACACTGTGTCAAATCGCGGCTTCGCTCCGGGAGCAAAAGCTTTGTACAAACTTTCACGACCCATGCCTGAATTCTTGGCGATCTGCGTCATTCCTCGCGCCCTTAACACGTAACCGATTGCGCGAAGGAATTCTTCGCTGTCTCCGTCTGCAAGCACCTGCGACAGGTATTCACTGATGGCTTCGTCACTGTCCAGCAGCGCGACCATGTCGAAATTCGTCAAAGTCTGGCTCATGGTTAAACCTCCTTTGCCATTTGTTGTGCGCGTCGGATGTCTGCGCTTTGTGAGGATTTGTCGCCTCCGATGTCGTGCTCGACTGTATCCAAGTGGATACGGATAAACAGTCGGCCAAATCTTTACTGGATGTTGGAAGTGTCGTCACAGTTTGTAGGCAACCAGCCAATCGCTTGTGAGAGCTGCGGGTGCAGCTACTGGCCCCTTCGCGAGCAGGCTCGCTCCCACAGGGAAACGCATTCCAGTGTGGGAGCGAGCCTGCTCGCGATGGCGGTATCAAAACCGCCGCAAATATTCAGCCTGAATCAAGCCTGCGCGGGCGTACTTACTACTGGTCTTTCCGGCTTGCGCAGCGCCTCCAGCCTCGACTCGCTGTAGCGCGTTTCGCGGAAGAAGCGCCAGTGGCCGAACAGGTCGTAAACATGCGTGATCCGGCCTTGTTCCTTGTAGCCCAGGCGCACATGCATCTTCAGGGCCTGGATATTGGCGTTGTCACAGATATCCACCACCTTTTTATATCCCCCGGCGTCCATGACTTGCCAAAGTGCGGTCTGTGCGTCGACGGTCAAGGTGCTGCCGAAATAGGGCCGGGCAATTTCGGCACCGAACTGGAAGTACTCACCGGGCTGGATCGTGAACGTGTAGCGGTAGAAGTGGCGATCGTAATAGTCGCGGGTGCTGGCCCAGACGAACCCGACGGTGTGGCCTTCCTGGTCCAGGTACATGTGCCCCGTGTGCCCTTCAGCGGCCAATTCGGCCATGGTCTGCACACGATCACCAAAGTACTTGCCGAAAGCCTTGGCGTTGTCCTCGGTAATGTCGACTCTATGTAAACCTTCACAGGGGCGCAGTTTGTTTGGCGCGATCGGCGTGACCAGATCGCGCTCCATCCACAGCAATTCACGGTGAGCGAAGACATAACGTTTGCCGAACGCGCCAAGGGTGCGGCGCAGGCCTTTTTGTTTGATGCGCAGAAGCAGTTTGTCGATGACGTTCATGATGCTCTCCGAGGCGCTAGCCCAGGTGTGGTGGATGAAGTTGCAGGTTGTGTTGCGGATGTATTTGCCGCTTTCGGTTTGCCGGCACGCTGTGCGCGCCATTTTTGCAGGGCCGGTTTGACGCAGTACCAAAGACGCAGCCCCAGGCCCAGCAGCAAGCCACTGGGGCGCCATGAGTAGAAGCTCCAGCGCCAGTGTTCCAGTTGCCCGGTCATGCGCTCGTGCAGTTGATGACTGGAGTTTTCCAGGCTGACCCGCGAGGCATCAATCCAGTGCCATTGCTCGTCCAGGCCCCAGCGAATCCATTCCTCCAGCAGCACCCGACCGCTGCCCAGATCGGCATGTTGCGGCAGGAACGCCAGGTTGTAGTCGTAGAGTCGGCCCTGCTCGAGCAGGCCCAGCCGATAACTGATGCAGCGGCCTTCCAGCTCCAGCGTCACCACTCGCACCAGCCCTTGAGCGGCGAGGGCGGTGAAGGCGTTCTGTATCCATTGACGACTGTGGTCAGTTGCGAAAATGCCGACGCCCTCGTCACCTTTCCAACTGACCGACTCGACTTCTTCCAACGCCTGTAAAACCGTAGGCATCGACAGCGCATCGGGGATGATGCGCCGCACTTGAGCGCCGCACGCGGTAATCCGTTTGCGCGCCCGGCGCAGTTTGTAGCGCGGGTCGCCGGAAACTTCCTGCTGGTCGGCGTCGCTGATCAGATGCACCGGCACCCGGCAACTCAGGCGCCGTTCAGCCGTGGAGCTACGCGCCATCCAATCGGTGAGGGCACTTTCTTCCCCGGCAGGTTCCGACAGTTCGTTGAGTTGCAGCAGCGCATGGGGCAGGCGCTGACGGATCAGCATCAGCGCATCGCGCATATCCTCTGCGCCGAGCAACGACAGCAGGGCCAACCGATCGGCCAGCGGATAACCCAAGTGGCGCAAGACGCGAAATGGCACGCCCGCGAAGCGTTCGCGGCTGGCCACCAGCGGCAGGCACAGGCGCAAAGCCTCTGCTTCCCAGCCGAGCAGAACGTGCAGGCACTGATTCTCTTCCAACGCCTGTTCTGCCGCGCACAACCAGGCGAGATTGTTGAACGGCGTGTGGTCGGTCACGCGCAGGCGCAATGCCTCGTAGGCCGTCGCCGGGAAGTCGGCAGCGCACAGCGATGTGCGCCATTCGAATCGCATCGCCATAGGTTCAGGCCGCCGTTGCTGGGACAGGTGGACGGGAAGTTTTGCGCAACGCCGTCAGGCGCGAACCGCTGTAGCGGGTTTCGCGATAAAAGCGCCAGCGACCAAACAGCGTGTAGATATGGGTGATTCGCTGTTGTTCGGTATAGCCCATGCGCAGGTGCAGCTTGAGCGCCGGA
This sequence comes from Pseudomonas sp. 14A, assembly GCF_018132745.1. Lineage (NCBI taxonomy): Bacteria > Pseudomonadati > Pseudomonadota > Gammaproteobacteria > Pseudomonadales > Pseudomonadaceae > Pseudomonas > Pseudomonas sp. 14A. The sequence goes on from NZ_JAGRQJ010000009.1 coordinate 285,019, forward strand.
ATGTTGCTCGACTCACAGACATCGACCACCTTGCTGCAGCCTTTCACGGCCATGGCTTTCCATAAGCGTAGTTGCAGATCTACCGACAATTCGGTGCCCCAGTAGGCGCGAGTCAGTTCGCCACCGAACTCGAAAAACTCGCCAGGTTTCACCGGGAACCGGCAACCGTAGTAATGCCGATCAAAATAATCACGCGGCGTGCCCCAGATAAACGCCACGGCATCGCCATGCTCGTCGACATGCATATGCCCGGTGTGACCTTCATTGGCGAGTTCGGCCATGACGCCGACACGGTCGCCGAAGTAACGGGTGAAGGCGCTGGCGTTGTCTGCGGTGATCCGCATTAATCGCAGTGGCGGGTATGGTTTGAGGTTGTGCGGCGGCACGGGGCTGACCAGATCCCGTTCCATCCACAGCAGTTGCCGATGGGAAAAAATGTACATTCTGCGGATCTTCGCCAAGGTCGCTCGCAGACCTTTACGACGGATATGTCCGCTGAGTTTTTTCAAGATATCCATGGTCTCTTCTCCTGATGAAGGTGCCGCGCGCAGCATGACGCTCGCAGGGCAGAAGGGCGGTTCATGAAGCGTTCCAGTTCAGGGCAAACAGGGTCTGTCCGGGTAATTCGAAACGCACGCGCCCGTTTTCGCAGGCGAACGGTGCGTCGCGGGCGCGATTGTCAGCGCCGAACAAACGCAGGGCGCCGTGGTCAAGCGGGCACTTGGCGCCGCTCAGATCAACGCGTTGCTGGCGTGTGCCTTTGTTCACCCCCAGCAAAGTGCGCTGCTCTTCGCCGGCCATCGCCAGCACATCCACTTCGAAAGCGTCGTTCTCCAGTTGCAGCACGTGTGGCAGCCAATGCCGAGCGATGAATTGCTGGGCCAGGCCCACCGGTTTCAGCTCGAAGCGATCGCCACCCAGCACGCGCACCATGCCTTTGGCGTAGGGCGGTTCGTCGGCCGCCTGAAACCAGTTGAGCATGCTCAGCAAGCCGTCCTGAGAAGCATTGATGACGACCGATGTCCACCACAGCGCGGCGTAGTGAGTTTCCTGCTCGTACGAGCTCAGGCTCGAGCCGCTGGACAGATTGGTCTGGTCGAGCAACAAGGCCTTGCGCGGCTGACCCTCGGCGTCGAGGCCGACCAGTTGCGCGGCGCGGCGTACGCTCTCGCGGTAGACGCGGGTGGCGAGCAGGTCGCGGATCATCCATTCGTGCCAGGCCAACGCGTCGATCTGGTCGGGCGCTTCACTGAGCAGACGCCGTGCCCAATCGATCCCGCGTTTGTCTGCGGCGTTATTGGCGAACGGGCCGTTGACCAGGCGCGAACTGGCCGGCATGGCGATGCGCACGCCGGCCCTGGCGTTGGCCGGATCGCTGCGCACCTGGCGGGCCATGCTGACAAAAATCGCCTGGTAGTCGTCGTAGCTCGAATAGTTGAGGTTCGGCTCGTCGGCGAAGCCGATGTAATGCGTGCCTTGCCCACCCAGTGTGCGCGTGCTGGCGAGCCAGGCATCGAGGCCGTTGCTGCTTTGCACGTCGGCGCGCAGATTGGCCTGACGCCCGGTGCCGGCGAGCAGGGTGATGTCCTGGCGGATGCCGAAGCGCGTCTGATAGAGCTGACGAACCGGGTCTTCGAAGCGGGCATTTTTCGCGCTGACGTCAACGTAGCTGTAATAACTCGCCGCACCCGGCTTCAACGCATCCAGTGCGGCATGACTGCTCGTGGGCGGCATCAGATTGGGCAGCGCAATGCCCAGATCCGGAGTGCGCCCGAGCACCTTGCCGTGCAGGGTCAGGCGTACCTCACCCGACTCTTCACGCACTGGCCGCAGCTGCTGCGGATTCTGCGCAAACAGGTTGGCCGTGCCGTCGAGCCAGAACGCCGCTTTGCCGCTGCCCTGCAGGCGCAAGCGCCAGACCTGGGTCCGGTCGCTGACCGGCAAGGCCACTTGATCGAATTGCCAATATGCGCGGTAGGGCTTGAGGGCCAGCGACAGTTGTTGTCCATCGTCCACACGCTGTGCTTGCAGCGCGTTGATGCCGCCATGGTACTTGCCGTTCAGCACCGCATGCTCTCCCGGTGCGACCTGGAAAAACAGCTCAGCACCATTGCGGGTTTCGACGCTGAAATGCACTTTGGCCGGACTGAACAGCGCCACGGTCGTGGCGTCATGCTCGACGCGGTAACTGCGGAAGCTGTAGCCGGGAATCTCCAGACGATAAGCGGCAGCTCCCGGCACCAGCGGCCAGCTTTGCGCACCGCGAACTTCACTGGCCTTGATGAAGCGGTCACCCTGCAAGCGGCCATGGCCGTCGAGCAGATAGATATGCTCTTCATTGGCCTCGGCCTGCCACGCCGGGACCCAGCGCACAGTGACTGTGTCCGGTTGGTCGGCTTGCAGATACAGGCTGCCGTCGCGGATGTCGCCCCACTGCATGGGCGCAGCGAAGGCGTTCAGCGTCATGCCGAGTCCGAGCAGCAGGGCGAGGCGCTTCATGCGGCTTTCCTGCGGTGCAGCATCAGCCACATCGGGCTGAGGTCACCGGGCAGAATGAACAGCGTGTGCCAGAACGGCACGCCGCTCAGTCTGCAATAAAGCACGAGCATCGCCAGGGTCACTGCCAGATAGGCGATCGAGGACGCCGCCGCTGCGCCGACGATGCCGTAGCTCGGGATCAGCAGCAGGTTCAGGCCCAGATTGAGCAACGCACCCACCCCCATCATCAGCGAGACGGTGGCAGGGCGGTTCTTGCCGATCAAGTCCAGGCGCAGAATGCTTGCGTAGCACAGGCCCAACAGCCCCGGCAGCAAAGCCAGCAGCGCCGGGTAGGCCGGTTGGTAGGCGACGCCGAACAGGGTGATGATCAGCCATTCGCCGATCAGCGCCATGGTGATGCAGGCGCAGAGCATTACCGTCGCGGTCAGACGCAGCGCCAGCGGCGTGACCTTGTCCATGCCCTTGTCCTGTTGCAGCAGACGCTTCATCAGCGGTGTGGTGACCGCTTCCGGAACGATCAGCAACAGTTCAGCAGCGGCGCTGGCCATGGCGTAATGGCCGAGCGCGCTGCTGCCGAGCAGGGCGCCGATGAACAAATAATCGGAGCGCAGAATGACCTGTTGGAACAGCAGGTCCGGATGGCTGCGCGCACTGAATTTCAGCAGCTCCTTCTGGCTCGCACGATCCCATTGCAATTGCAGCGGCTGTGCACGTTTTAGCCACATCCAGCCCACCAGTACCACCAAGCTGATACCGGCCAGCCAACTGATGAGCGCCGCTTCGAGTGCCGCCTCTTTCCACATCCAGAACAGGGCAACAAACAGCAGCAGGGGTGCCAGTGATTCGATCAGGCGCAGGACATTGAAGGCGACTACGCCACCCGACGCGTTGTGCAAGGTCAGCAGGCCGCTTTTGAGCACGGTCAGCGGCACCGCCAGCAGCAACAGCCAGGCCAGCAGACCGAGCTGAATCGTGACGTCGAGTTCGCTGCCGAATTCTCGCGCCAGCGCCACCACCAGCAAGGTCAGCAGCCCGGCCAGCAGACAACCGAACACCAGCACCTGAGCGAGCAACAGACCCATCGGCCGCTGGTTGGCCGCTTGATAACCGACCGCTGAATTCAAGCCGCCGCTGGTGGCCGCACTGATCAGATCCGGCAGGGTGCTGAGCAGGGCGAACAGACCGCGTTCGCTCGGCCCGAGAATCCGCGCCAGCAACACATTGCGCAGCAGGCGCAGGGCGATCATCGCCAGTTTGGTGCCCATGCTCAGGGCCAGATGCCGGATATAGCTGCCGCGACTCATGGCCGTGCCCCGCGAAAGATCCGTAGCGACAGCAGCTCCGGATTGCGCGCGGTGCGTTGGCTGACGCCGAAACGCGGCAGGTTCAGCGGGTCGCCGGCGCCGCGATAGAGTCCGGTGGCCGTGCCCAGCGCAAACGCATAATCGTGATTGGCGACCTGCTCGCGCACGCGCTCATCGTTGTCGCCGTTGGGGTAGCAATATACCGGCAGGGGCCGATTGCAGCCGTTGTGCAGGGCGTCGCGGCTGCGGCTGATTTCTTCTTGCAGGCGCACGTCATCCAGGCCGGTGAGGATCGCATGACTGGCGCCGTGGGGGCCGAAGCGCACCAGACCGGACGCTTCCATGGCGCGCACCTGATGCCAGTCCAGCGCTTGCGGCAGAGAATCCGGCGGACACTCATTGGTCAGACGTTCGAGTTCCTGCGGATCGAGGCTCTTCAAACTCTGCAGGTAATGCAGCAGCGCCAGGCTGCGCCGGTCGACATCGATATCGTCGAGCAACACCGGCAGCGGATGACCGGTGATGCGCAGGTGCTCGATAAGGTGCATGCGGGCCTTTTCGCCATGGCTGCCCCATAGCGTTTCACCGACGCTTTCCCACCAGAACCGTTGCCGGCTGCCAATGAAATCGGTGGAAAGAAAAATGCTCGCCGGCACCTGATATTTTTGCAGCAGCGGATAGGCATTGACCGCGTTGTCACGCCAACCGTCATCGAAGGTCAGCGCCACGCGCGGGCGCTCGGTGCGCAGGGCGTTGGGCTGCAACAACTCCATCAGCGGCACGCAATCGAAATGCTTGCGCAGCCACATCAGCAAGCGTTCGAACGCCTGCGGGCCGACGCACAGTTCGTTGCGGTGCGGCAGATTGGCGGCACGGTCGTTGGCCAGCACCCGGTGGAGCATCAGGATGACCCCGGCCCCGTGCAACTGGTTGCGCCCCACTGACGAGTTGAGATAGAGCCAGCCGCTGGTGCGTTTTATCAACTGTTTGATCGCCATGGCATGCGTCCTCTCAACGATTCTGATCAGGATTCCACTGTGCGTAACGTTGCCCGCGCAGGAACTGCCACAGGCCGACGCTCATGCCTGCCAGCGTCACCAGCAGGAATGCCGCAAGGCGGAACGGTTTCGGTAAACGGTGTTGCGAATCCAGCAGGCCGGCGATGGCAATCGCGTAACCGAGCAATTGCGCGACCAGGCTGAGGCGGTAGAAGCCGTGCTGGTTCCACAGCCAGAAATTGCTCAGCAGCAGCGGCAGCAACAGCACCGGCGCCAGGCGACGAATCAGTTTGTGGCTGATTAACGCGATCGAATACAGGCCGTGCTTGAAGGGATTGAGCAGTTCACGGCGTTGCGCCAGGCTCTGCAGGCCACCGACGGTGACCCGCTGGCGGCGACGCCATTGCTTGTCCGCTTCGTCGACGCCCTGATCGATCACCTGCGCCTCGGGCACGTAGACGATGCGTTTATGCGCCACCGGAGCGCAGGTACTGATGAAGAAATCGTCGTTGACCTCCGTCGGCACGTTCTGGAATAGCTCGCGGCGCAAGGCGAGCAGGGCGCCGTCGGCGGAGACCATGCAGCCGGTGCGATTCTCGACCCGGCGCAACCAGCCTTCGTAATGCCGATACAGGCTGTCGCCGACGCTCAGGCCGCCACCGGTAACCGGGATCACCATGTGCCCGGCGCAGGCGCCGACCTGCGGATCGCTCAAGGGCGCGAGCAAGTGGCCGAGGGTGTCGCGCGACCACTGGTTGTCGGCATCGGTGAACACCAGAATGTCGCCGCTGCTCAGGGCCGCGCCGGCATTCAGCGTGGCGGCTTTGCCCTGACGCGGCAGGTCGAGCACGGTGATGCGCGGATCAATCACTTTGTGCGCGCAAGCCACGGTGTCATCGGTCGAACCATCGCTGGCCAGAATGATCTGCAACGCGGCCGGCTGATAGTCCTGAGCCAGCAGCGTGCGCAGCTTGTGCTCGATATGGCGTGCCTCGTTGTGCGCGGCAATCACGATGCTGACGTTCAGCGGCGGTGCGGGAGCATGTCGCCAGGCCGGGAACAGTGGCGCGAGCAAGGTCAGCAGCAGCGGATAGCCGATGTAGGCGTACGCTGGCAACAACAGGCACAGGCAAAAAATGAGTTCAGCCACGGGCAGGCCTCCTGGCATTCCAATGACACAGACCGAGAATCAATGCCGCGCTCGCCAGGTGCAGACGCACCCAGTGCAGGCCCCAGAGTTGCAAGGTCAGGCTGAGGTGATGCTGGCGAATGCTTTGCCGCAGGCTGAGCAGCAGACTGGGCAGCAGGCCCGCCATCAGCAGCAGCAACGCCTGCTGCGCGTGGCCGCCCAGCAACGCAAGAATCGCCAGAGCATCAAGCAGCCACACCAGTAACGAGAGCAGCGGAAACCGCAGCAGACGCAAGCTCATGCCGTGGGCTCGGAGCAGTTGCAGATGACTGCCCTGACGCCACAGTTCCTTGCCGACCCATTCGCGCCAGGTCATTTCGTAGCCCCAATGCAGAGCGACGCTGGTATTGACCGACAGCAGGCGAGCACCGTGCCTGTGCAGACGCAGGGTGTATTCCTTGTCCTCGCCGGTGCGCAGGGTTTCGTTGAATCCGCCGACCTTGTCGAACCACTGCTTGCGCATCAGCAGGTTGGCACTGGGCAGCCATTGCACAGTGCGCGTGGCACGGCTCGACGGCCGCAACGAGCGGCGCTGCCACGCGGCGGCGAACCATGGCGCGGCGGCAGGGGTGTGCAGGTCGAGGCCGAAGACGTCGCCCTGGTCGTCCGTAGCCAAAGCAAACATCTGCTTCAGCCAGTCTTCGGGCATCTCGATATCGGCATCGATGAACGCCAGCCATTCACCGCGGGCAACCGTTGCGCCACGATTGCGCAAGGCGCCGATCAGCAGGCCGGGCAGCAGCAGGACCTGCGCGCCGAATGCGCGGGCGATCTGCGGCCCCTCGTCGGTGGAGCCGTTGTCGACGACTATCAATTCACAGTCGATGTCGGCTGCGTGCGCGGCCTTGCTGGCCGCCAGCAGGGTACGGCCGATGTGCCGCGCTTCGTTGTACATCGGAATGACAATGCTGATCCGGCTCATGCTTTGGCCTCCGGCAGCGCTGGCTGCTCGGCTTTCAGGCGCAGCACCCAGGTCAGCGCCAGCATGATCCACAGGTATTTCAGGTTCGGCGCACTAAGGAACATCAGGAACAACGTCAACGACAGAAAGCTCATGCCCAGATGGGTAACCATGCCTGCGTGCTGCCACTCGCGCCGTTGCAGCCACGTGCGTCGTGCGCGGATCAGGTTGTAGAAACCCTGTACCAGCATGCCGACAAACAGCAGGCCGGCGGGAATCCCCAGTTCGCTGAAGATCTCCAGATAAGTGTTATGCGCCCGGCGATACAGGTCGCCGATCTTGCGGTTGGCCGAGAACGCCTTGGCATAACCGGTGGTCGCGTAGTGCAGCGGGAAGGTGCCAGGGCCGGAGCCGAGCAGCGGATGCTCGCGAATGATCTGGCTGCCAACGACAATGTAGGAGGCGCGACGGCCGAGGGATTCGTCCTGGGCCTTGGCCCCGGCGCTGAGGATGCTCAGTGACTGGATGCGTGCCAGATAACCGGCCGGCATCGCGTAAATCGCCAGCGGAAGGATGATCGCAGCACCGAGCATGGCGAAGCCGAAATGCCGCGGACGAATGCGGGTCAACTGCTGGCGGTAGTGCCAGACTCCGATTGCCAGACTCAACGCCAGTACCACCAGCCCCGAGCGCGACTCGGTTTTGGTCATGCCGCCGAGCAACAACAGGCAGCAACCAGCCCAGAACAAACGGTGCAGCAGGTTCGGGCTGCGAATCACCAGCAGCAGGCCCAGCGGCACGGCGAAAGCGATCAGCAGGGCAAAGGCATTCGGGTCTTCGAGCAGGCCGGCGGCGCGGCCCTTGTCCTGGAATCGGCTGGAAAACATCGCCATCGCGCAGGTCGCGCTGACACTGAGCGTGACCAGTCGGGCGAACAGATCCAGATTCAACTCACGGCCAATCAACAGGGTGATCACGAACAGGACCAGACCCACGCTCAGTTCACGCAGATGAGTTTGCGACATGCCCAGATTGTCGCTGGCGAACAGGCTCAGCAGGTACAGCGCCATGAAACCGATCAGGTAGCGCCACAGATTGCTGCGCAGGCGTTGCGACGGAATCTGGTGCAGCGCCAGTTGCAGCATCACGATCACTGCCAGCGAGGCGCCGAGCAACTTGCTGCCCGACACCGAGCTGTCCTTGAAGAACCCTTCGAACGGTACCAGCGCGGCAATGCCGAGCAGGCCCCAGGTCGGCTTGCGGTAGAGGACGGTGAAACCGACCAGGCCAATCACCGCCCCCGGTGCCAGATACGGCCAGGGACTGGCCAGCAGACCGAGGCTGACCAGGGCGAACAGACTGACGATCGAGAGCGGGAAAATCATGCGCGTGTCTCCCGTGCCGTTTGGATGTACAGCTGCGACCAGCGTTCGGCCAGAGCCTTGAGGTCGTAGTGTTCCTGTTGGGTGCGTCTGGCGTTGTCGCGCAGCTGCGCGGCCAGCTTCGGTTCGGCCAGCAGTGTGTCGAGCTGGCGGGCGAGGGCGACGGTATCCGTCGGCGCTGCGAGCAGGCCGTTGTGGCGGTCCTGCAACACATCGGGAATACCGCCGACCGCGAACGCCACCACCGGCACGCCGGCCTGCATCGCTTCGAGCAGAATCATCGGCGTGCCCTCGGTGCGCGAGCTGATCACCAGCGCATCGAGTTGCTGCCACCAGCCTTGCATCGCCGTCTGGTAGCCCGGCAGGCGAATCCGCTGCTGCAAACCGGCAGCGTCGATGCGCGCCAGCAAGGCTTCGCGTTCCGGGCCGTCGCCGAGCATCACCGCGTCCAGTTGCGGATGCTGGTGACACAGGCCGATCAGCGCATCAAGAAACAGATCCGGGCCTTTTTCGCTGCTCAAGCGACCGACGTAACCGGCCAGCCAGCGTTGCCGCTCTGCCAACGGCGGCATCGCTGGCGCCGCTGGCAGACCGTTGGGAATCACCTGCAACTTCTCCGCACGCACGCTGGCCTCAAGGTGCAGCGTGGCGATGCTGTGCGCCACGCAGACCACCCGTTTCACCGACGCCGTGCGGCACAGTTGCAGGCTCAGCCAGGTGTAGAACTTCTGCTTGCGACTGCGCGGCGTGAAGCCGTGCTGAGTAATCACCAGCGGCAGGCGCAACAGCGTGGCGCCAACCCAGCCGAACAGCAGCCCTTTGAAGTTGTGGGTGTTGAGCAACGGCTTGTCGCCACGGCGCTGACGCAAGTGCCGCAGCAATTCGCCGAGCCCGGCACAAGCGCGAGCGTCCACCCCGGCCTCGCGAAAGCGCGAGATCAATTCTGGCGGCGCGTCGAGGAACAGCACCTGGTGCTGCCCCGGCGTGGCCAGGCAATGATCCAGCAACATCCGCTCGGCGCCGTAGAAGCCGCCGCTGCTGAGCAAGTGAATGATCGGCAGGGCGACGATTGGGGTGGACACCGCGTTCAATTGCGCACCCAGTGAACCAGGCTTGGCATGGTCCAGTTCTTGTGCGGATTGCCCGGCTGCGACGTTTCTTCGTTGAGCACCAACAACACTGGCACGCCCAGTTCATGGCTGATTTGCGCCGGATGCTTGAAGCGATGGTCGAAGAACTCACGCACGTAGACGAACGCTATTGCCAGCAGAAGCCCGGTGAACAGCCCGAATGGAATGATCAGCATCGGCTTGGGAAAGGCCGCCTCGGTCGGTTCATACGGTGGACTCAACACCCGGGCATTGGACAAGTCATTGTCCAAAGCGCGTGTCGTGCTGCTTTCGGCAAAGCGTTGCGCATAGGTGGAAAACGCTGCGTGCAACGCGCCGATCTCGGTGTCCATCTGACGCAGCTTGCTTTGGGTCTGCTGCAACTGATGGATGCGATTCTTGAACTCGGCAATGCGCGCGGTTTTCTGTTCGATTACCTGGCTCACCACCGACAGGTCGATCGTGCGTTCCTGGATGCGGTTGTTGACCACTTTGAGGAACTGCTGGCGGGTGCGGGCAATTTGCTCGCGGGCCAGCAACATCGGTTCGCTACCGGGCTGAAATACCGCCAGGTCATTCATATAGCGGCTGACCTGAGTGGTCAGCGCCTCGCCCATCTGCCTGATCTCGCGGTCTTCGAACGCAATGTTGTCCACCGTCGTGGTGAAGGTGAACGGGAAGGTGTAGTCGTTGAGTTTGTTGGAGTTGGCCGCCGCCAGGCTGGTTTTCAGGTAATCGAGCCAGCGTTGGCTCTGCAGCAAGCGATCGCGATACAGGTTGAGTGCCTGCTCTTCGGTGTTGATCGCGTTGAGGCGAAAGGTGATTTCCTCTTTCGGGTCGGAAGAACCGACGCTTTCCAGCAGCCCCAGTCGCGCGCCTTCCAGGCCATCGAGCCGCACCTGATATTGATGCTTCTTGGTCTCGTAGAACGAATGCGGCAGCTCGATTGACTGCAGCGCCTGACGATCGACCAGGTAGTTCTGCAGCAACGCGGCAACAAACGTTGTGCCCTGGGCCGGATCGGGGAAGCTGTAGACGATCGAGATCACGTTGGAACCCGGCAAGGTTTCGATCTTCAGATTGTCGATGGCCTCCTGGGTCAAGCCGTCCAGTACCGTGTCGCGCACCGGATCGGTTTGCATGCCCAGCGCATCACGCAGCGGATTGACCACGTATTCGCGCAGTGGCGTGCTGACGTAACGCTTGAACGGCTCGCCAGCCAGTTTGCTGAGCACCCCCGGCGGCGGGTTGTACTGACCCTTGTCGCGCAGTTCGCTGATGGTCTGACGGATCAGCGCCGGCGAACGGAGGATGTTGCTCTCGGTTTCCATGTCCGCCAGCGATGGCGGAATGAAGGTGGCGTTGTCCTGGGTCAGCGAGGTGGTCGCGTCGCCCTGAGAGAGTTTTTTCGACTGCACGATGACCTGCGCGGTGATATCGAAGCTCTGTTTGAGCAGCAACGGCAGGAGCAGGGCGATCACTGCAAAGGTCAGGAAAATGCGCTTCACCGTTTGCTTGTTGGCGAAGAAAATCCTGAAGAACTCGTGCAGGTAATTTTCTTTTGGGTTCATGTCGGTCACCTGAGAGTCAGTTGTCACTGCCTTTGTTGTCGACGCGGTAGCCGAAGCTGAAACCGACGCCCTGGAACAGCACCACATCAGCCAGTTGGCGGGCGAGTTCGCCGGCGCTGGCCAGTTTGGTTTTTGGCACGTAGAGCATGTCATCCGGCTGCAGATAGGCGATTTGTGGCGCGTCCCCGGACAGTGCTTTCTCGACGTCGTAGTTCATCGCCTGCACCTGATTGCCGTTGCGCCGCATGATCACCACCGAATCCAGCCGCGCCTTGACGTTGGTGCCGCGCGCCAGGGTCAGCGCCTCAAGTACCGACACTGGCCGGCGGATAGGGTAGGAGCCTGGCTGAGCGACTTCGCCGAGCACGTAGATCTCGTTGCCGGCGGTGGACTTGAGCAGCACGTCCACGGTCATTCGCCCCGGCAGTTGCGCGTATCTCTGATTGAGGAAGGTTTCCAGCTGATTGACGGTCATGCCTTGCAGCGGCACGGCGCCGATTTCCGGAAAACTCGCGTAGCCATCGGTGCCGACGGTGATCTCGCGGCTCATGCCGGTGGCCGGATGATTCAACGCGCTTTTGAGGTTCTGCTCGTTGCTCAGCGGGCTGAGAATCTGTACCGAGAGCTGATTGCGGTTGGGCTGGAACAGTTGCTTGCGCTCATACGCACGCTGGATTTCCTGACGGGCTTCTTCGCTGGTCAGTCCGGCGATTTTCACTGAGGTGTTGGCGCCCGGCAGTTCGATGGTGCCGTCGGGCAGCACCAGTTGCGTGCCGTTGAGCTGGCTGGCGGCGGTGAAATTCAGGCCGATCTGGTCACCTGATTGCACGCGGTAAGCGTCCGAACCGCTGGTGCTGATGTGAAAGATCACATCCAGCACGTCTTTCGGGCGCAGGGTCTGTTCGACCCGCGGCATATCGGTGGCCTGGGCGTTGGCCGGCGTGGCGGTGAGGATATTCACCGGCATGTTGCGGGTCTCGGAAGTGCTGGTGCAGCCCGCAAGCGGCAGCAACAGCAGGACAAGCATTCTGGCGTTCATGGCGTCATCCTTTGCGTTCGCTTACAGGTTTTTGTAAAGCCATTTGGGCATGTAGTACTTGCGCCGGTTGAACACGCTGCCGACCACTTTCGCCCCGGCCTGAGTCAGGCGTTGCACAGCGGCTTGGGCGACTTCCCAGCGGGTGTCTTCGGCGCGCACGACAAACACCACGCCGTCGACCTGAGTGCTGATGACCAGCGTGTCGGCGGCGGAATACACTGCGTCGCCGTCGATCACCACAAAGCGGTACTGGCTGCCCAACTGGTCGAGCAACGGGCTCAGGCGCTCGGCGGTCAGGTGTTCCAGCGTGCGGATCGGCCGGCCGTTGGGCAGCACATGGAAGGGCAGGCTCGAGACCTGCACCACGCAGTCCTGCAACAGCGGCGGGTTGCCCGGGTTGAACAGCAGGTCGCGCAGGCCGCGCTCCTTGCCGAGGTTCATCTGCTGGGTGAGGTTGTTCGCCGACTGGCTGGCATCGACCAGCAGCACCTGGCCGCTGCTCATCTGCGCCAGTTGACTGGCCAGTGCCAGCGCGCTGGTGGTGGTGCCGGCGCCGGGGTTGGCGGCGGTCAGGAACAGAATGCGCAGATCGAGATCCAGCACGGTCGAAGTCAGATTCGATTCGCTGGGGCTGGCGATGCTCAGGCTTTTATTGGTTGAACCGTCCATTAGCTTGCTCCGTGGCCGCTGAATACTTTGAAGGGGGTTTTCAACAGAATCTTCAGATCAAGCAGAAGGCTCTGCTCGGCGATGTAGCTGAGGTCCAACTCAACGCGCTGGTCGAAGTCGATGTTGCTGCGTCCGGAGATCTGCCACAGACCGGTCATGCCGGGGTAGATCGCCAGACGCGCGAGGTGATTGTCCTTGTAGCGGTAAGCGTTGAACGAGGTCGGACGAGGGCCGACCAGGCGCATGTCGCCGGTCACTACGTTGATCAGATTCGGCAGCTCATCGAGGCTGGTGCGCCGCAGAAAACTGCCGATGCCGGTGACGCGCGGGTCCTTGTCGATCTTGAAGTCGATGGCGTCCGCGCCGTGCTTGTTCAGGTGGCGCAGCGACTCTTTGAGTTCTTCGGCGTTGCTGACCATGGTGCGGAACTTGAACATGCCGAACTTGCGCCCGCGATAACCGGTGCGTTTCTGCACGAACAGCACCGGCCCCGGGCTGGTGAACTTGATGGCCAGGGCCAGACCCAGCAGCACTGGCGAAATCAGCACGAGAATCGTCAGCGCACCGAGGCAGGCGACCACCCGGTTGGTCCGCGAAAGCTGCCATGGGCGGCCGCCATCGCGGCCGCTGAGCCAGCCGCGACCCTGACGGTGGATCGCTGCGTCGAGGCGCATGCGATGTTCCGGGTCGACGCGCTTGTCAGGGCGCATCTGTGCAATCGACACACTTCTTTCATGTCCAGTCATGGCGTCCTCCGCATTCAATCAGCCGCAAGCGGCGCACGGGCAGTGGGGTAGTAGTCGCGGAACCAGGCGATGAAGCGGCCCAGTCCTTCATCCAGTTCTATCCGGGGCTGGAATCCGGTGGCCTCGGCCAGATCGCTGGCTTCGGCGCAGGTGTTGAGCACGTCGCCCGGTTGCAGCGGCAGCAGCTCGACAATGGCTTTGCGATCGAGGTGTTTTTCCATCAGTGCGAGATAGGTTTTCAGCGCCACCGGTTGCTGTCCGCCGATGTTGAACAGGCGCCACGGCGCCATGCTGCTGGCCGGATCGGGCTGTTCGCGATCCCACTGCGGATTGGCTTGCGGTGGCTGATTGATCAGGCGCGCGATGCTTTCGATGATGTCGTCGATGTAGGTGAAGTCGCGCTGGTGCTCGCCGTAATTGAACAGCTTCAGCGGCTCGCCTTCGCTGATCGCCCGGGCGAACTGGATCGGCGACATGTCCGGCCGGCCCCAAGGTCCGTACACGGTGAAAAAACGCAGGCCGGTGCAGGGAATGCCGAACAGATGGCTGTAGCTGTGCGCCATCAGTTCATTGGCTTTTTTGGTCGCGGCGTACAGCGATAGCGGATGGTTGACGCCATTCTTGACTGAGTAAGGCGTGTGCTGATTGGCGCCGTAAACCGAACTCGACGAGGCGTAGATCAAATGCTCGACCGGGTGATGCCGGCAGCTCTCGAGAATGTTCAGGAAACCGTTGAGATTGCTGTCCAGATACGCCCGTGGATTGTCCAGCGAATAACGCACCCCGGCCTGCGCGGCCAAGTGGATAACGACCTGTGGTTGTTCGCGGGCAAACAGCGCGTCGATGGCCGAAGCGTGGGCCAGATCCACCGTGGCCAGCGGAAAATCGCCGACCTGCTCGCGCACCCACTGCACGCGATCGTGCTTGAGCTGCGGGTCGTAGTAGTGGTTGAAATTGTCCAGGCCGACCACCGAATGCCCGTCGCGCAGCAAGCGCAGGACGCAATGGGCACCAATGAAACCGGCGGCACCGGTCACCAGAATCTTCATGGCCGCAGCCCTTCAGGGGCGATGTGGCGCAGACCGATACCGCTGTAGTGCAGGCCGGCGGCGGCAACCTGTTCCGGGTTGTACAGGTTGCGGCCATCGATGATCACCTTCGACCGCAGCTTCTCGGCGAGCAGTTCGAAATCGACCACGCGGAAGTTTTTCCACTCGGTGCAGATCACCAGCGCATCGGCGTCTTCGAGGGTGTCGTCGCGGGTGGCGCACAGGTGCAGGTCGTTGCGGTAACCGTAAATGCGCCGGCACTCGGACATGGCTTCCGGATCGTAGGCCTGCACGCTGGCGCCTTCGGCCCACAACGCGTCCATCAGATAGCGGCTGGGGGCTTCGCGCATGTCGTCGGTGTTCGGTTTGAACGCCAAGCCCCAGACCGCAATGGATTTGCCGGCCAGGCCTTGCGGAAACTGCGCGCGCAATTTGCTGAACAGGATGTGCCGCTGGCTATCGTTGACGTCGGTGACGCTGCGCAGCAGTTTCAACGGCATGCCGTTGTGTTCGGCGGTGTGCAGCAAGGCCCGCAGATCCTTGGGAAAGCACGAGCCACCGAAGCCGCAGCCCGGATAAATGAAGTGGTAGCCGATGCGCGGGTCGGAGCCGATGCCTTTGCGCACCGCTTCGATGTCGGCGCCGAGCAGTTCGGTGAGGTTGGCCAGTTCGTTCATGAAACTGATGCGGGTGGCGAGCATCGCGTTGGCCGCGTACTTGGTCAGCTCGGCGCTGCGGTTGTCCATGAACATCAGTTTTTCGTGGTTGCGGCAGAACGGCGCGTACAGCTCGCTCATCTGCTCGCGGGCAGCGTCGTCGCGGGTGCCGATGATGATCCGGTCCGGGCGCATGCAGTCGGCGAGGGCGCTGCCTTCCTTGAGAAATTCCGGGTTGGATACCACGCGCACCTGCAGCTCGGTTTTGCCGCGCAACAGCAATTCGCTGGTGGCCGTGGCCAGAACCTGGTCGGCGGTCCCGACCGGCACCGTGGATTTGATGATCAACGTGCGATCAGCCTCCATCAGGCCGGCAATCTGCCGGGCGACGTTGAGCACATGACTGAGGTCGGCGGAGCCATCCTCGTCCGCCGGGGTGCCGACGGCGATGAAAATCAGCTCGGCGTGGGTTACCGCATCGCTGGCCTGGGTACTGAACGATAGACGCCCGGCCTTGATGTTTTCTTCAAGTGTCGCGGACAGGCCTGGCTCACTGATTGGCGGCACCGCTTGTTGCAGTTGTTTGATCTTGTTCGGGTCAATATCAATGCATAAAACCCGATGGCCGACATCGGCAAGTGCAGCGGCTTGTATAAGTCCGACATAGCCAGTGCCAAATACGCTCACGTCCATCTACGCACCTCAATAAAACCAGAAAAGTTAACTACGGAATGAGATTGTTAAAGGGGTATAGCGCAGGGTTGGAAAAGCGTGTCAGCAAAATGACATGTTGCGCGGGTATAACACTTGAGACGTTTTTGGCGATTGGCCATCAAGTCATTGCTGCGATTGAAATTGTTGTTTTTTTACAGATTTGTTCAGATTTAAAGTAAGCGACAAGCGGTCGAAAGTATTGGTTTTAAAGGCTTTTAGCGATTTGGTGTGTCAGATTTGAGGCACCGTTTTTTTGACGCTTAATCCGGCTATCAGTCAATTCTTGCGCTTTTGAGGCCGAGTGCTAGTGTCAGGTTCTGACCGACAAAGCTTTGACATCCCGCCCTTTCGCACGCCCGGTATCGCCATGTTCCGATATGCCAAAGAACTACTCTTAGTTGTCTTTTTGCTGTTGTATTCCGACTATTACCTGGAGCGGTTAAATGCTATCGGGTGGGGTTTCAATGCACTTGTTTTTGGCGCGATGTTTTTGGCGCTTACTTTAGCGCTATATCTGACTGCCTATATAAGGCAGGCTCTTGTTCGACATGCATTCGCATTAACGCTGTTTGCTGCTGCGGTTTTTTTTGATGTCTACACCCGGGTCACCGCGGATTACTTGAGGTATAGCGATTTTGTCTCGCTGGTGTATTCGGGTGGGTTCATTCAGGAAGCGGCGTATCAATACCGCGACGCGATTTTGCGCGCGGTGCTCAATGGCTTGCTGCTGTTGTTTGGCATCGGGCTCAAGCCGCGTCATGCGCTGGTCATACCGAACGCGTTGCGGGTCGCGGCACCCATCGCCGGCGTGTTGATGCTCAGCGCTCTACTGTTTTTACGCGCGGGAGAGGGCGCCCGGGGCCTGCCGATCATGTACACGCCTTTGGCCTACCTGAACCTGTTTGCCTATGAAGCGCTGCAAGACACCGTAGGCCCGCGTGAACCAGTGACGCTCGCACGTGCCGCGCCTGCCGTCGGCCACGACATCGTGCTGATCATCGACGAAAGCATTTCCGGCAATTACCTCGACATCAATGCGCCGTTCGGCGTGCACAGCAACCTCAAGCAAGCGCCGGCCGGGGTCGATGTCTTCAACTTCGGTTATGCGGCGTCGATTGCCAATTGCAGCGCCGACACCAATGTCACCTTGCGCTACGGCGGCACCCGCGCCGATTACCGGCGCATCAACAGCACGCAGCCGTCGATCTGGCAGTACGCAAAAAAGGCCGGGCTCGGCACGGTGTACATCGACGCCCAGCGCACCGCCGGCAACCTGCAGAACCTGATGACCGCCGCCGAGAAAAACGACATCGACAGTTTCGTGCAATTCGACCAGACCAGCGTGCGCGACCGCGACATGGCGGCAGCGGCGAAGCTGATCGAACTGCTCAACGACCATCACGCCGAGCTGATCGTGATCAACAAGGTTGGCGCGCATTTTCCAGTGCATGACAAATACCCCGATGCGTTCATGGCTTACCGGCCAACGCTGCCACGCGGGCAATTCACGGAAGTCGCCGACACTGGCGAACGCGCCGGTTTCAATGGCCAGCCGGATGACTGGGTGCTGTATCGCAACGCCTACAAGAACACGCTGTTGTGGAACGTCGGCGAGTTCTTCGCCAGGGTGTTTGCCCAGGCCAACCTGAACAACGCGCTGCTGATCTACACCTCCGATCATGGCCAGGATCTGCACGAGCGCGGCAACCCGGGCTTGAATACCCATTGCGGTGGCGACCCGGTGGAAGAGGAGGGGCTGGTGCCGTTGGTGGTGATCCAGGGCCGTGGATTGCAGACGCCGGACTGGGCGGCGAATCTGCCGGTAAACAAGGACCGCTCCAGCCACTACAACATCTTCCCGACGCTGTTGCAGGTGATGGGTTATGACCTGGCGGGGATTGAAGCGGTATATGGCAAACCGCTGAGCGTGCCGACGGCGGATGAGTTCACCTTCAACTACCGCTTCAATGCACGGTTGGGGGCCAAGCCTGAGTGGAAGCATATCGATCTGGGCAGCATCGTTACGCCTGAGCGGGCGCCGGCGAGTGTGGCTGCGGGGCAGTGAGTTTTGGGTTGCTCGGGCGGGCCTCTTCGCGAGCAGGCTCGCTCCAACAGGGGATTGCATTCCAGGGTGGGAGCGAGCCTGCTCGCGAACAAGTCGGGTCAGGCTGCGACAGTCTCAACCCTTGTTGAACCGCGCCCGATACTCCCCAGGCGCGCAGCCCAGCCAGCGCGCGAAAGCCCGATTGAATCCCTGCACATCGCTGTAACCCAACCGATCCGCCACTTCGACCAGCTCCAGCGCCCCGGACTGCAACAGGTCCTCGGCCCGATTGCGCCGATGCTCATCGAGCAGTTCGCTGAAAGTCCAGCCCAACGCCTTCAAACGCCTTGCCGCCGTGCGCTCGAGCACATGCTGCGCGGCGCAGAATTGTGGCCAGTCCGCCGTCGCCAGATCTTCGATCAGATAATCGCTGAGCTGTCCGAGCAGAGTCGACTCGCTGTGACGGCGAGTCTGTTCCAGCAGATCGACAAGCGTTGTTTCCAATGCCGGATTGCCCGGTGTCAACGGCATCACGAACAGCTGCGGATCCAGATGAATCGCCGCCCATGACCGCTCTGCGCTCACCGGGGTGCGCAATGCCGATTGATGCTGCTCGCGGCTTGCCGATGCCAGTGCCACACCCAGCACCGGATCACCGGGCACGCCGCTGGCGAGCAACTTGCGTCGCACCAGGCTGCACAGGCTGACGAGGATGTAATCGGTCAGCGCCGCCGGAGCATCAAGACTCCCGGCTTCGACCAGACGCAGTGTTACGCCGTCATCTTCACGCAGGATTTGCACATGGAAATGTCCGTTGAAAAACGCAAAGTACTCGGCGAAAAACTCACAGGCACGTTCCAGCGACACGGCGACATCGAACAGATAGGTCAGTCCATTGGTGGCCGTCGAAACGAAGCGTTCACCCGCCGCCAGACCGATCAGTGGATCCCCGCTCTGTTCCACGGCAAACGCCCAGAAGCGCCGCGACATCAGCAGCGGCATGCGCGTGAACGGCGTGCGCAGATCGAACAGGCTGCGGCGCAGTTGTGCTTCGATGGCGCCTTGGCTAATGCCGCGCGCGAGCAATTCTTCAATGGCCGGCAGCAAGGTCGGCGCGTAAAAAGCGTTGACGGATTGCGGATGGGTTTTGCTCATGTTGTGTGCGCGTCTCCCGTCGCTCCGTTAGCCGCCAGCAACCGCTGATCGACGCTGAGGATCGCTTCGATCATCGCCCGCGCGGCCGGCGTCAGGGTATAGCCGGCGCGGCTGACGACCCCGTAACCCAATTGCAGCGCCGCTTCGTCATGCGGCACGTCGACAAAATCGAGCAACTCGATCAGGCCTGCGTCGAGCTGCTCACGCAAGGCCTCCAGCGTGGCCAGCCCCACGGCATCGGAGCGCAGGACCACGCGCTGGATGGCGTCGAATTGCGCGCACTCGACGCTCGGGGTGAAGTCGGATTCCCCGAGGATATCGGCGAGCACCTTGCGAATCATCGGTGGAATGCGTGTGCCGACGATCGGGTAGTCGAGCAGGGCGCGCAAGCGCAGCTTTGCTTGCGTGACGAGCGGATGGCCGGCGCGGCAGAAAAACCGTCCCGGCCGCGTGCGCAGCAGGTGCACCTGATACTGTGGATCGCTGACAAAGTGCCGCGCGTCCGCGACGAAAAACTCGATCTGCTGCTCGCGCAACCACAGCGTCAATTGCTGCCAGTCGCCCTGATGAAAGCGCGTGCGAATTGCCGGGTGCGCCTGAATGAAATCGGCCAGCGCTTCCGGCACCAGCACCTGTGCCGGATACGGGCCGCAACCAAATTGCAGTTCACCGCCGGTGAGGCCGTTGTATTGCGTCAATTCGTTGTGCAGTGCCTGACTGCCGGCGAGCAGGCGCCGCGCATGTTGCAGCACCAGTTCGCCTTGCCCGGTCAGGCGAAATTCACGGCTGCTGCGCTCGACCAGCTCACAGTCAAGGTCGCGCTCAAGCGTCTGGATGCTGCGGCTGAACGCCGGTTGGCTAAGGTTGATCGCCTCGGCGGCGCGACCGAAGTTGCGGTAATCAGCGAGGGCGACCAAGTGGCGAAGCTGGCGAAGATCCATCATGCGTCTCCTGCATTTTGCGGATACTTTTAATGCATTGGATCGATAGCACGTCCGCTGGCATAAGTACACGCCTGTTCTTCGATGGCGCGCCTTCATGTCTCAGTCTCTGTTCGCCTCCAGCGCGTTTACCCGCACGATTCTCGCGCATGCTCGCCAGTCCGGGCTGTGCCCGCAACGCTTGATGGCGCGGGTGGGGATCTGCCCGTCAGTGCTCGCCGGGCAGCATCAATTGATCGCCGCACAAGCGGTTGAACAGTTGTGGCGTGAGTGTGAATGGTCAGGGGTAGCGCCGACGTTTGGCTGTGAACTGGCCGACGGGATGGCGACCGATTGCCTGCAAGGGCTGAATATCCTGCTCGACTCGGCGGCGACCTTGCGCGCCAGCCTGCAGTGCTTCATCGACTGCTTGCCGCAGGTGATCAACTACGTCGCGGTGGAGTTGGTCGAGGCGGGCGAATTGGCTCATATACACCTGCGTTCGCCGCAGGGGCAGCTGCATCATTTCGCTCTGGACGCGGCGGCGATAACGCTGGTGCGCAATATTGCCCGTCGATTGGGCAGGGCGCCCGGAGACCTCTTCGTGAGTGTGAGTCTGCGCCCGGCGCAAATGGCCGGTGGCTGGCTGCGTGAAGTGGGCATTGCGGTGGAGCGGGGCGAGCAGCTGTGCCTGACCTTGCCGCGATATAGCCTCGATCAGGCCTTGCTGGGCGCCAACCCGTTTCTGCACCAGAGCATGCTGCGTCACTGGCACGCTGAAACCTGCATACCAGCACGCCAGGATAATCTGACAATGGCGCGGCACTGGCTGACGGCGGGCGACCAACCGATCGAGCGGATCGCCGAGCGGCTGGGGTATCGCCAGCCGAGCAACTTTATCCGCGCGTTTCGTAAACAGTTCGGGATTACGCCGAAGCAGTTTCGGTTGAATCCGGGGCAGGTTTGTTGAAAGAAGGATTGAGGTGATTGATCGTTATTGAGGGTGCCAGCAAGATTTACCCCCTCACCCCAGCCCTCTCCCCCAAGGGGGCGAGGGGGAAAGGGAGCCGATCTTCATGGCGTTCGGAATCTGAGTTCAACTCGGTATCCCACGTCGGCATATCTCGTACATCCAACACAGTCAGTCCCCTCTCCCTCCGGGAAGGGGGCTTATGACTCATGGGAGCTGATGTGCGTGTTATTCAAAATTGCATTCAACTCGGTATCCCACGTCGGCGTATCTCGTACATCCAATGCGGTCAGTCCCCTCTCCCTTGGGAGAGGCTAGGGTGAGGGGCTTTTGACTTACGGCGTGACGATATTGAACTGCGGCCCGAACGTATCCAGGCTGCCCATCAATAATCCGAATTTCTGACCATTGCCCTGCAACTTCACCAGTCCTTTTTGCATCGCCGTCGGGAAGTCCAATTGTTTCAGGCTGATCTTCTCCAGCGTATCGCGGCTCAGGCTTACCCTCGCATCCGCCGCCGGATTCAGACCGGCGCGGTGAGTCAGCACGCCGTTGCGCAAGGTCAGGGTGAAATCCCTTTGCACATCGTCGAACGTCCAGTTCAGCGTCAGGTCATGGGCCACGGCTTTGTCGCTGTCCAGGCGTACCGCGAGGTAGTCGAAGAACATTTCCGGACTCATCGCCCGGACCATATCCACCGACACGGTATTGGCTGACTGCGGCGGCACGCCGTTGCGCAGTTCCATCGCACCGGTCAGGTACATGTTGCGCCAGGTGGCGTTCTCGCTTTGATAACCCAGTTGTTCCAGCGTCTCGGCCTGCGCCTTGCGTGCGTCGGCGTTGTCCGGATCGGCGAACAGCAACTGATTGCCCAACTGCGCGGCCCAGCGGTAGTCCGCACTGGCCATCGCGCTGCGCATTTTCTCCAGCACCGACGCGGCACCGCCCATGGCCTCGACCGAGCGTTTCGCCGCATCCACCGGCGGCAGCGGATTGAGGTTGGCCGGGTTGCCGTCGTAGAAACCCATGTAGCGCTGATACACCGCGCGCGTATTGAAACTCAGCGAGCCGTAATAGCCGCGGGTGTACCACTTCTGATCGAGCGAGCCGGGCAGTTTCTTGATTGCTTCGGCAATTTCCAGCGGCGTCAGGCCCTGGTTGAGCAAATGCAAGGTGCGGTCGTTGATGAAGGCGTACATGTCGCGCTGATCGGCGAGCAAAGTACGAATCCGCTCGCCGCCCCAGGTCGGCCAGTTGTGTTGGGCGAACAGCACGTCGGCCTTGTCGCCATAGCGCGCCAGGCTGTCATCGAGGTATTGCGACCAGGCCTTGGCATCGCGTACCTGCGCACCGCGCGGGGTTAGGATGTTGTGCATCATCTGCGTGGCGTTTTCGGCCATGCACAAGGCTTTCAATTCGGGCAGATAGAGGTTCATCTCCGCTGGCGCTTCGGTGCCCGGGGTCAGCTGGAATTCGACTTGCAGGCCAGCAATGGTGCGAGTTTCCAACGGCTCGGCGATCAGGTCGGTAGGCGCGATCAGCGTGACCGTGCCACCGCTGGGCGCACTCTTGCCGAGGCCAGCGTCGACCTGACCTTTTTCACTGCGCGGCAACAGGCTGCCGAATTGGTACTGCGCGCGGCGGCTCATGGCGTTGCCGGCCATGACGTTCTCGCTCATCACGTGTTCCATGAAGCCGACCGGCGCGTAGACCTTGACCTTGCCGGACTTGACATCGGCCTCGTCGATTACCCCGCGCACGCCGCCGAAATGATCGACATGAGTGTGGCTGTAGATCACCGCGACGACCGGTTTGCGCGGCCGATTGGCGTAGTACAGGTCCAGCGCCGTCCTGGCGGTTTCGGCCATGGTCAGCGGATCGATGATGATCAGCCCGTCGTCACCTTCGATGATGGTCATGTTGGCGAGGTCGAGACCGCGTACCTGATAGAGCTTGGGGCTGACCTCGAACAGACCGGCGTGGGCATTGAGCTGTGCCAGTCGCCACAGGCTTGGATTGACCGATTCTGGCGCCTTGTCTTTGGCGAGGAAATCATAGGCATTGACGTTCCAGATGACTTTGCCGGCAGCGTCCTTGATCTGACCCTTGAACGGTGCGATCAGGCCTTTGCTGACGGATTCGAAATCGGTGCGGTCGCTGAACGGCAGGGTTTGCAGGACGGCTGCGTTGCTTGCGGTGGTTTGCATGCTCGGCGCCACCGCACCGTCAGCAGCGAGCAACGGTTGGCTCAGGCAAGCGGTGATCAGGCAGGTCAGCAGGCCGCGCGGGCTCAGGATGAAACGGGGCATGGGTGTCTCCGGTTTTTTATCGTTATGGCCGAACAGCCAGCAGCGTAGGGCGCGTCCCGGCGTTGGCGATGATCATCAGCGGACAAAAACCATTCAGGGCCGCTATCCTAGGCCCAGGTTCACTGATCGGGTTTGCCCATGCTTGAGGTTCGCGACGTTTTCAAAAGCTATGCCACGCCACAGGGATTGTTGCCGGTGCTGCAAGGCGTTGACCTGACGCTGGAGGCCGGTGGCAGCCTGGCGCTGATGGGCGAATCGGGCAGTGGCAAAAGCACGCTGCTGCACCTGGTGGCGGGGCTGGACAAGGTCGACAGCGGCAGCATCCGCAGCGGCGAACATCGCCTGGAAGCCATGAGCGAAGCGCAACTGGCCAACTGGCGGCGTACGGAAATCGGTCTGGTGTTTCAGCAGTTCAACCTGATCGGCAGCCTGCGCGTGGAAGACAATCTGGCCTTTCAGGCGCGCCTCGCCGGGCGCCATGAGCCGCGCTGGCAAGCGCATCTGGTGCAGCGCCTGGGTCTGGGCGATCTGCTCTCGCGGTATCCCGAGCAACTCTCTGGCGGCCAGCAGCAGCGGGTCGCATTGGGCCGAGCATTGGCCTCGCAGCCGAAACTGCTGTTGGCCGATGAACCCACCGGCAGCCTCGATGAAGCGACCAGCGATGAGGTGCTGCGGCTGTTGCTGGAATTGCTCGATGACACGCCGACGACTTTGTTGATGGTCACTCACAGTCAGCGCGTTGCGGCGCGTTTGGCTCAGCGTGTGGTGTTGTCGAACGGACGGGTCGCCTGATGATCTGGCGGCAAACCCTGCGCGCGCTGCTCAGCCACTGGCGGCGCCATCCCGTGCAGTTTTTCAGTGTGCTGACCGGGCTGTGGCTGGCCACCAGTCTGCTCACCGGCGTCGAGGCGCTGAACAGTCAGGCGCGCGACAGCTACGCGCGGGCCAGCCAGATGATCGGCGGTGAACCACAGGCCAGCCTGAGCACGCCAAATGGGGCACTGTTTCCCCAGCGCTGGTTTATCGAATTGCGCCGTCAGGGCTGGCCGGTGTCGCCGGTGTTGCAGGGCCGGCTGACGCTCAAGGGCCAGGAAGATCAACGCATTCAAGTGATGGGCATCGAGCCGGTGTCGCTGCCGTCGGATTCCGCGGTAGCCGGGCAGGCGATGCCGATCGAGCGCATCGTCGAATTTTTCAGCCCGCCGGGCAGCACCTGGATTTCCCCGGACACGATGCAACTGCTCGGCTTGCGCGAAGGTGATACACCGCAAACCGTAAACGGCCAAACCCTGCCGCCGCTGCTCGCGCAGAAGGACATGGCACCGGGGTTGTTGCTGGTCGACATCGGCGTAGCGCAACGCCTGCTCGAACAACCTGAGCAACTGTCGCGACTGCTGCTGCCCAAGGACTTTCATCAAGAATTACCAGCGAGTTTCACCGATCGCTTGCAGCTCAAAAGCAGCGGCGAAGAAAACAATCTCGCGCGGCTGACCGAGAGCTTTCACCTCAATCTTGATGCCCTTGGATTTTTGTCATTTCTGGTCGGCCTGTTCATCGTCCACGCCGCCATCGGTCTTGCTCTGGAACAGCGCCGAGGTTTGCTGCGCACGTTGCGTGCCTGTGGCGTCAGTGCACGAATGCTGATCGCGTGTCTGGTGGTTGAACTGGGTGTGCTGGCGCTGATCGGTGGAATGTTCGGTGTGATCAGCGGCTATTGGCTGGCCAGCGTGCTGCTGCCGGACGTCGCCGCGAGTCTGCGCGGTCTGTATGGCGCGGAAGTGGCGGGGCAGTTGCGCCTGAGCCCCTGGTGGTGGTTCAGCGGCATCGGTCTGAGCCTGCTTGGCGCCTTGCTGGCCGGGGCCAACAGTCTGCTGCGGGCGGCGCGCCTGCCGTTGCTGGCGGTGGCTGATCCGCAGGCGTGGCATCAACAGTATTCGCGGTGGTTGCGCCGACAGGGTTGGCTGGCGACGGCACTGCTTGCGATTGCGCTGGCGGCGCTGATCTGGGGCGACAGCTTGAGCAGCGGCTTCGTGCTCATGGCCGGGTTGTTGCTCGGTGCCGCGCTGGCCTTGCCGGTGCTGCTCAGCGCGTTGTTGAACCCGTTGCTCGGGCGCAGTCGTTCGGTGCTTGGCCAATGGTTTCTCGCTGATTGCCGCCAGCAACTGCCGGCCCTGAGTCTGGCGCTGATGGCGCTGTTGTTGGCGCTCGCCGCCAATATCGGCGCCGGCAGCATGACCGCCGGTTTTCGCCAGACCTTCAACGACTGGCTCGAACAACGCTTGAGCGCCGAGCTGTACATCAACCCGGCCAATCCGGCGCAGGCCCGCGAGATGCACAGTTGGCTCAAGCAGCAGCCCAACGTGACCGCTGTGCTGCCCAACTGGCAAGTCTCGGTGACGCTGCAAGGCTGGCCTGCCGACGTCTACGGCATCATCGATCACTCGTACTATCGCCAGCACTGGCCGTTGCTCGACAGCAGTGGCAGCGATCCGTGGGCCAAACTGGCCACGGATGATGCGGTGATGCTCAGCGAACAACTGGCGCGTCGCCTGAAAGTGAAGCCGGGCGAGCATCTGAACATTCCCACGCCGAACGGCACGTGGTCGCCGCGCATCGTCGGCATCTACGCCGACTACGGCAATCCGAAAGGGCATGTGCTGATCAGCAGTGAGCACCTGTTGCGCGGCTGGCCGCAACTGACGCCGAACCGATTCAATCTGCGCATCGATCCGCCACAGATTCCGGCGCTGCTCAACGCGTTGCAGGCGCGCTTTGAGCTGGACGACAGCCGCATCGTCGATCAGGCGCGGCTCAAGGGCTGGTCGGTGCAAGTGTTCGAACGCACCTTTGCCGCGACGGCGGCGTTGAACAGCCTGACCTTGGCCGTGGCTGGCGTGGCGCTGTTCATCAGCCTGCTGACCCAGAGCCAGAGCCGCCTCAGTCAACTCGCACCGCTGTGGGCGCTGGGCGTGACGCGCAAACAATTGATGCTGCTCAACCTCGGCCAGACCTGGCTGCTCGCCGTATTGACGTTGCTGTTGGCGCTGCCGCTGGGCATTGCTTTGGCATGGTGCCTGGATGCGGTGATCAATGTGCAGGCATTCGGCTGGCGCTTGCCGTTGCGGGTGTTTCCGTTGCAGTTGTTGCAACTGATGGGCCTGGCGTTGCTGGCGACTCTGTTGGCTTCGGCATGGCCGCTGTATTCGCTGTACCGCACGCAACCGGCGGACTTGCTGAGGACGTTTGCCCATGAGGACTAAATGGCTCGTGCTGATGATTGCGCTGCTGCTCGGTGGCTGCGATCAGCCTGCACCCGAGGAGAAGGGTTTTGCCGGCATGGGCGATCAGGCGCAATCCTTCACCCCGGTGGTGCCCGGTCGGGTATTCAGCTTCCCGGCCGATCATGGCGCGCATGATGGTTTTCGCATCGAGTGGTGGTACGTCACCGCCAACCTCAAGGATCAGCAGGGCAATGATTTCGGCGTGCAATGGACGCTGTTTCGCAGCGCCCTGAAACCCGTCGCTGAGCAGGCCGGTTGGGGCAATCAGACAATCTGGCTTGGCCACGCGGCGGTCACTTCGCCCTCGGTGCACCACGCCGCCGAGCGCTACGCCCGGGGCGGTGTAGGCCAGGCCGGCGTGCGCCTGGCGCCGTTCGAAGCGTGGATCGATGACTGGATGTTTGCCAGCCAGGCGCAGGATCCGTTGCGCGATATGCAACTCAGTGCTCGTGACAAGAATTTCGCTTATCAACTGCGCCTCACCTCCAGCCGCCCGCTGGTGTTGCAGGGTGACAAGGGCTTCAGCCAGAAATCCGAAGAAGGCCAGGCTTCGTATTACTACAGCCAGCCGTTCTTCCAGGCCAGCGGCACGCTGCAGATCGACGGTCAGACCTATACCGTCAGCGGCCCGGCGTGGCTCGATCGCGAGTGGAGCAGTCAACCGCTGACCGCCAATCAGACTGGCTGGGACTGGTTTTCGCTGCATCTGGACAGTGGCGAACATGTGATGCTTTACCGCATGCGGCAGAAGGACGGCGCGCCTTATCTGACCGGCACCTGGATCGCCGCCGATGGGCAAATTCAGACGTTGCGCAGCGAGCAGATCAGCCTCGTTCCTCAGGATACGGCCAAGGTGGCTGATCGACCGATGCCGGTGAAATGGTCGATCCGCATTCCCGACAAGAAACTCGATATCAGCGTTGATGCGCTCAATCGCAATGCGTGGATGGATTTGCGTATTCCTTACTGGGAAGGTCCGGTGAAGATTGATGGCAGCCATCCTGGCCAGGGCTATCTGGAAATGACCGGGTATTAACTGCGGCACCGCTTTCTTCCCTGTGGGAGCGAGCCTGCTCGCGAAGGCTTTTTGTCAGGCTGTGAGGATGTTTGACCGAGTACATATCCGTTGCTGCGGTAACGGCTGCTTAGGGTTCCGCCCTTACGGCGGGTCACCTTTTTCAAACGCCAAAAAGGTAACCCAAAAGGCTTGCTCCTGCGTTCGGCCCTCGCAAGCTCGGGTTCCTTCGCTGCGGGATCGATCCTGGCGCAGCGGCTCCGGTTTGCTTCGCTGCACCTCCTTCCGCTGTGTCTGGCTGCGCCAGACGGTCGCTGCGCTCCCACGCCCGGCTCAATCCCTCCACTCAGCCTTCCGACGTCGCTAGTGGATCAAGATCAAAAGCAGGCGAGCTGACACTCGACCCAAGGGCGAACGCAGAAACTGTAGGAGCCGCCGAAGGCTGCGATCTTCTGATCTTGATCTTGATCTTGATCTTGATCTTGATCTTGATCTTGATCGTGTAGGAGTGAGCCTGCTCGCGATGGCTATCTCAAAAAAAACGATGAATAGCAGGTTTACCCGATCCCTGTGGGAGCTGGCTTGCCAGCGATGGCGTCAGCAAGGCCACCACTAATCAAACCGCTCGGAACTCTCCCTTCGCCAATACGCTCTACCCAGAAACCCGCCATTTTCGGACTCACCCATGAGCGACGACGTGCAACTCCCAGACCTCAACACCTGGCAACGCCTGTTCGACGATCAGACCCTTTGGCAGCAATCGCCCGACGCTCACTATTTCGATCTGCAGCGCATCGCCGACGACCTGCTCGGCCAAGGCGCGATCGATCTTGAGCAATGGCAGTTGCTACGCGCCAAGGCCGACGATTTGCACAAGCAAACGCCTGAGGTCAACGTCGCCCGCGAACTTGACGATCCCGAAGCCTGAGGACTACCGCCGTGAATACAACCGTCAATCAGAACGACAACCCCGACGAACCGCGCCCGGCCGGCGAAACCGAGCGCGACAACGACGCCCTGCGCCCGACCGATCCCAAGCAGCGGCAGGACAGCGGCAAAGGCACCGCAAGCGGCGAATCCACCGCCCAGGAAACCGCCAAGTCACATACCCGCGGCCCACAAACCCAAGTCAAGCCCTGAACAGCGTCTATGCTCACTGGCACGCCCGCTGCTGAAGTTGCTTCGGCGGCGGGCGTCGCCATTTCATCACAGGGAAAGTAATGCATATGAAGCTCGACGCTCTGGCCAAGGCCATCACTCTCGCAACGCTGCTTTCTGCCGCCAGTTTCGGCGCTTTGGCTGCCGATATTCCGTTATCCGCCGCCGTTGAGGCCGATTTAGTAACCGCCAAAGTGCTTGCCGTCGATCCGGCCAATCACCAGGTCGTGCTGGAAGGCCCCGAGGGTCGTCAGGTCCACGTTCAGCTCAGCGACAAAGCGAAAAACCTCGCCAATCTCAAGGTGGGCGATTTGGTAAAGATTGAGGTACAGCGGTCTGTCGCCGCTTATCTCGACACCGATGTGGATAAAGGTCTGCCAGGCACCACCGAACGCACCGGCGAACTGCGCAAGGCGCCGGGCAGCGACAACCCGGGCGGTGAGGCCTATCGGCAGGTTCAGGTGCAACTGAAAATCACCAAAATTGATTTGAAGACCAATCAGGTAACCCTCGAAAACCCGTCCGGACAATCGAAGACGCTCGATGTGAAGAAGCCGGAGATTCAAGCCAAATTGAAAGATTTGAAAGTAGGGCAGAGCGTTATTGTCACTTACACCGATATCCTGAAAGTGACTAGTCAGCACGATAGTTGAGTAATCGCTCTACAAGTTGATTGTTCTTGTACAACTTTAGGTATGAGAACAATCATATAAATGTTTTTTGTCGGACAATTCTCGGGGAAAATCGATAAACACAGTTTTTAACTTTTCAGTTCAAAAATTTCATCTTTCTACCTGACGACATATGCATTGGATTGAATTAAAATCCTCCGCGTTCGCCCAGTGTCAGGGCTCTTTACCGGTGCAAGGATTGCCAGGCCGTAACACTGGGCGAACTCCACCACCGTGACAGATGTATGCAAAATCAAAATACAAAAAAGGGCGACTTTGAAGTCGCCCTTTTTTATTGTTTTCGATCATGTCGCAGCTGGCATCCCGGCTTTGGCCTGCTGCCCTTGCAAGCGCTTCAGAGTCTGCTGATACATCTTCGTACGGCGGTGATCCTTGCCGTACGTGCCTGCCGCCGCTACGGTGCCGGCCTGGATGTGATCCAGATAGCGGAAGATTTTCCGCGGCGAGAGAAACCTGACGCCATAGCCCAACCCGACCATTCGATCCTGCAGGGTGTAACCAGGTACCTCCTCATCCATGCAGAAGTGCAAACCCAGCGACTTCATCAGCCGCGCATTCCACAGCGTGCAGAAACTTTTCAGATGCGTTTCCTTATACGGGCGTGGCGGTTTTGAACGCAGGCCAAGATGAACTTTGAGCCGACGAACATGATGTTTGCAGAACCGCGAAGTTAAACGCCAGCTATCACGCAGTAACCCACGATCAAGTTGCTCAACACAACCCACCGCCGCCATGTCCGCATTTTTCGTGCATTCGCGCATCATCATCGCAAACACTTCCATGTCGTAGACAAAGGTGTCGGTGTGCAGCAGAAACAAGTAATCGGTCTCAACTTTCGCCAAGGCCAGATCCAACGCCTTGCCATGGGCAATATGCCCCATTTCCTTGCCCGGCGACGGCCGCTCGATCAGATTGATCCAGTCCAGCGAACGCAGGTAATCAAGGCTGGCATCCGCCGAATCGTTATCCACCACCCACACTGCAATGCCCTGCGCCTGAACATGCTCGCGCAACAGCTCCAGACACATGCGGGTGATGTCCGGGGTTTTGTAATTGACCAGCACGAGGCTGAAGTTGGCTTGCGGCTGGGTGGGTAAATCGAAGGCTTTCATGTCGGAGGGACTCATCACGGCTCAAGACGACAGGTTGATGAGACGGGATGCTAGCGGGGGAAGCTTAGGTGAAGCTTAATTTGGCAGGGTCGGACACTGGAGAAATGTGAGGACGTAAAACGGTTGGGATGTGTACCGGATGTAGCCATGCGTTCATCAGGTTGCGAAGTAAAGCTCATCCAGTTGGCGCTTGCGGATTGCCAAGTATTCTTCCCACAAATTGGGAAAGTCCTCATCTCTGGTTAGCGGAAAGGTCAGATAGATGTGTTTTCCGACAACACTGATGTACTGGCGCGCACGTTTGAAAGCGGGCTGCTCGTACAGCGCAAGGGTCTCGTCGTAAGCGTCGTGATGGTGGCGAATCGTTACTCGATGAGGGGCAATCATCCCTCGCGCAAAATCGATCACCCAGTCGCCGTCTATGGCCGTACGCAAATAGCCGTAAACACCATCGACCGACAGCAGGATGCAGGTGTTGGCTTGGTGGCCGTCCTCATCGTTCGCTAGAACAATCTGGTCTGCGAAGTATTTGATCGTCTGGTTATCCGGACCCTGTAGAAGCAAGCTCCAGCCCTCGACGCCCATGCGAAACTCGCCGATGTTTTGAAAGGTTGCGGTCCATCGATTGGCAAGCGTTATCTGACGGGTATTCATGGGGGGTTCAGACTCGAAATTTCCGACTTATGGCGTCGCATAAACCGAAACAAATCGGCTTTACGTTTTAACAGATGTTAAGAATTCAAATAAATAGACGAACGTGGTTGCTCCCATTTCATCCATGTAACCCCGCCGCTTTGCACGCTTCGACGAACGTGGCGCCTTTTTTGTCCATGGCAGTCTTGACCATTTGATTGGCTTTCACCAATGCAGCGCTGGGCTTGGCCCATTGTTCTGGTGGCAACGCCTCAGACCACGTTTGCACTTGCTCCGGAAGGGTAGGCCGCCCTTTGCGATGCGCCCATTCGGCTAGCATGTAAGGCATCTTCCAGAAGCTCAGCACGCGCCACATGTACCAGCGGCGCAATGGCCAGTAGGATTTTTTCGAGTAACCGTAATGCTCGCGCTGCTCGGGCGTCAGTTCGTCGCCACCCTCGTCCAGCGACCCCATCGCGCGTGCGTCTTCGCGTTCGATTTCAAAAGTGTGTAGGCCTTCGTACGGTTTGAGCCGATCACCGGATGGAGTCAAACCCAGTGCCTTGAGCATCGGGTTTGAAGCATCTACCAACTGACCGTCTTCCATGTAATTACGAATTGACGTCCACATCCCTAAAGCATGTGCATCGCTGGGTTGTGGTAGCAGTAGGAATTGCACTTTGTCCTGCTCCTCATCCTCCAGACCCATGCCGAACGCGTACTGGCGAGTAGCGCCATAACTGGTGACGCCCTGAGTGTTGGAGACCCAGGCGACGACGCTTTCCCAAGGTACGATGAGGACGCGGCGGGTTTTGCTGTCGACGTAGCAGACTTCGCGGCGTTGGCGGTTGAAGCGGACGGGGTAGGTTTTTGCTGCTTCAAAGACGCCGGAGAGCATTCCGTATAAGTACGCACCAAGAGGGAGAATAAACAGTAGAGAGCCACTAGCAAAAACCAGTAACGAGTCACCAATTAGGTCGACGAACCTTCGATCTATTCCGTGAGGGCTGAAAAGTGCGAGCCAAGCACAGATAAGCACCGGAGCAATGAATGCTGTCGTCAATGCCATCCAAATTCCAGCGGCAAGTATTTTTCCTTGTTCAACCATTCCCCAATTACTTCCACCGAGTTCCAGGAATACTTCGTTCATCCCTGAAAAATTCCGGCGAGAGGATTGAGTTTGTCCTGTATAGACCGGTAATGGCGATAGAAACAAAGTTTCATTCATTCCACGGACGCGGACTTCTCCAGCCCTTGGCCTCTCGCTACGGATGTCCGCTGCGGCTTCAGAAGTAGTGAATTTAGCGCCGCGCTTGAAAAGGCTTTTAAGCATCGATGGTCCCCAAATCTTCTTTTTTGAACAATATGAATTGGGATTTACTTGTGCCAATCGGCAACGAGTCAGCAGAATCAAGCTTAAAGACACCGCGCGCTGGATCGCGCCTATAAGGTGAGCTAATAATATGCAGGTCACGGAGCACAAAGCAGGTTTCGTGCATTACGTCACGTTCAGCTTCCAATTGATAAGCGATGGTCAATGCCAAGGAAAAATCTGTGGTCTGCAATGAGTCACTGATCGGCAAATGAATTGTCAACGCTTCGTTGCCTTTACTGGCTACGACTAATCGACTAATCCAGGTTGTCGTGCACTCCCGCCATCTCAAGGGAAAAGGGCCGGGCGCGTAACCCCCTTTCTTTGGAACATCGCGATATTGCTGGTACGCTTTCAATTGCAATTTTCGAGTATCCATTTCCTGCGTGCTAACGCCTGGAATTATAAGCTTCAGATAGGTCTGCTTGGCATCACGAATCATTTCACAAGTAGGTTTTTGCACGACCTTTGCCAGTTCGTTCCATTCGTCCTGCATGCTGCGATTCTTAGTTTTGTTCCCCCAGACGCTGGACTCCATCCATTTTTGCAAGTCGTCCAGAGGCAAAGATTGCCTCATAGCTTCAGATCAAAGGATCGCAGCCTACGGCAGCTCCTACATTTGGAATGCGTTTCCCCTGTAGGAGCAGCCGTAGGCTGCGATCTTTTAATGTTTAACGCGCGAGTCGGGTCAAACACTCCTCAATCGACCGCCGTTGCGTCTCGGCATACAACCCCAACTCATCGATGGCCGAACGCCCCAGCGCCTGTTCGAAAGCCTGTCGATTGGAGTGTTCGCCGTAATGCGCCTGTGCGGCATCCCCCAGGTTCGACTGAAAAATCCCCGCTGCGCTAACCGGCAGGAAATCTTCGTACACCAGCGGCTCCGCTTTCACATAGCCATCGCGCAGCAAGTCCTCCAGGGACGACTCACCAAGTCCTTCAGCGGCCAAGCCCTTTTCCGTAGCGAAATAACGAAAGTACGCCAGCCCCTGTTCGCGCATGCCCTCGATGCTGTCAGGAAATTCGGCAAAGTGCTGCGTCATCAGCGCGTTGTAGCGTGCGGCATTGGCTTCGTTAGGGAAGTCGCCCAATTCATCGCGAGCGGCATTCAACAAGCGGTCATACAGCGCGCGACCCTTGGGCGTGAGGGCGGCGCCGCGTTGTTCGATTTCGCCGAAACGCGCGCTGTGGCTGCCACGGGTTTCGGGCTGATCGGTGAAGGCGATCGGCTCGTCCAGCGCTTTGAAGCTGGTCTGGCGCAGCAGGATCGGGCAGTCGCGGCGCGGTGGGCCTTCGATCACCGCTTTGGGTGTGATGCCATGGGCAGGCATCTGCTCCTGCACGGTGTCGATGTCCAGCGTGCGCGGCGTAAGGTGATTGATATGCGGACCTTTGAACGCAACGACATCGGCGACCAAGCGGTGCTGGGCGCTGAGTTTCTGGTATTGCGCGGCGCTGACCGTGGCGCTGTGGTGCCAGCGAAAAGTCTCCAGTGCCTGTCGGACGAATTCTGCGGCTTCGTCGTCATTCAGTCCGCCTGCCGTTTCCGCCTGTTCAATCAGGCGCAACGCCTCTTCAGTAAAAATCGAACGACGGGCCAGTACCGACTCGGCAAACGAACGCAATTCAGGATCTTCAATCAGCTCCAGGCGCAGCAACGAGGTGAACACGCGAAACGGGCTGACCTGCAACGCTTCTTCATGCACCGCACGAAACGCCGTTGAATGCACCGGCACACCGGCCGGGGTCAGGTCGTAATAACCCACCGGTTGCATACCCATCACCGCGAACAGGCGGGCGAGGGTGGCCAGTTCGCTCGCGGTGCCGACGCGAATGGCGCCGTGGCGTTCCATGTCCAGCCGCTCGATTTCGCCGGTGCGCTTGAGCTGTCCGGCAATCTCAGGCTGACGTGCCAGCACTTCGCGATTGGTTTTTTCCACCAGTTCCATCAGCGCGCCGTACAGCGGCACCTCTTCGCGGTACATGTCGGACATCGCTCGGGAGAAGCGTTGGCGGATCAGGTCGGGGCTGACGAACGGCTGCACGGTCATGAAAAAAATTCCTGCCACGGTGACGAAATGGATGCCGGAAAAGATCGCAGCCTTCGCCCACGCGGGCAAACGAAGAATCCTACGAACTTCATTCTGCCAACGACTGATCCACCAGTTCGATCCAATGCTTGACTGGCGTACGGCCCGCGCTGGCCAGATGACTCTGACAGCCAACATTCGAGGTGACGATCAATTCAGGCCGGCCACTTTCCAGCGCGTTGAGCCGTTGGTCACGCAGTTGCCGCGCCAGCACGGGTTGGGTCAGCGAGTAGGTGCCCGCCGAGCCGCAGCACAAATGGCCATCCGGCACTGATGTGAGGTTGAAGCCAAGTCGGGTCAGCACGGCTTCCACCGCGCCGCCAAGTTTCAACGCGTGCTGCAAGGTGCACGGGCAATGCACGGCGATGCGCCGTTCGCTGGCGGCGCATACTTGCTCCAGTGGTTCCTCAGCGATTATTTGCACCAGATCCCGAGTCATTTCGCTGATCCGCCGGGCTTTCAACGCGTAGATCGGATCGTCCGCAAGCAAATGCCCGTAATCCTTGATGAACGCGCCGCAACCACTGGCCGTCTGCACGATGGCTTCAGCGCCGTTCTGCAGATGCGGCCACCAGGCGTCGATGTTCTGCCGAGCGCGGTCGAGACCTTTGCCCTGAGCGTCGAGGTGATAGTCGAGAGCGCCGCAGCAACCGGCCTCGCTCACCGGAGTGACGCTGATGCCCAAACGATCAAGCACCCGCGCCGTTGCGTCATTGGTATTCGGCGACAGACCCGGTTGCACGCAACCTTCGAGCAACAACACCCGGCGCGCATGCCGAGGAGCAGGGCGCGACCCCATAACACCCAAGCGCTGCGGCAGTTTGCTTTCCAGCAGGCGCGGTAGCAGCGGCCGAAAGGTCGCGCCCATGCGCAGCAAGCCTTTGAACACAGCCGGATTCGGCGCCAACGCGCGCAAGCCTTCGCGCAGCAAGCGCTGGGCGGCGGGGCGCGGCACCGCGCTGTCGACCACCGCGCGGCCGATGTCGAGCAGGTTGTGATAATCGACGCCGGATGGGCAGGTGGTTTCGCAGTTGCGGCACGACAGGCACCGATCCAGATGCAGTTGCGTCTGCTCGGTGGCCGGTGCGCCTTCCAGCACTTGCTTGATCAGGTAAATGCGTCCGCGCGGCCCATCGAGTTCATCGCCGAGCAGTTGATACGTCGGGCACGTCGCGTTGCAGAAACCGCAATGCACGCAGGTGCGCAGGATCTTTTCCGCTTCGGCGGCGCGGGGCAGTTGCCGCGATTGCTCGCTGAGGGTGGTTTGCATGGCTAGACCTCCGCGTACATTCGCCCGGGGTTGAACAGCCCTTGCGGGTCGAGTTGCGCCTTGAGTTGCCGGTGGTAGCGCAGCAGGGTTGGCGCCAAGGGTTGAAACGGCGAGTCGGTGGCACCGTGGGTAAAGCACGTTGCATGGCCGCCCAAGGAATGGGCGAGTGCGTGAATCTCAGGGCTTTCGGATTTCACCCAGCGTTGCGCACCGGCCCAGTCGATCAGTTGCTCGCCGGGCAGCTCGAGCGGGCCGAGGTTGTTCGGCAATGACAGGCGCCACTGCGGCAAACCTTCGTCAAAAAAACTCAGGCGCTGTTCGTTGAGGTCGCGCCAGAAAACCGAATCCAGCGGCTCGCCGCCGAGGCGTTGATGCGCCGCCGTCACCGAACCTTCGCCACCTTCCAGGCGCAGGTACAGGCTCCGGCCATCGTGGCACGCGGCGCTGATCGGCAGCGGTTGCTGGCCCCATTCGGCAAGTTTGCTCAAGGCGCGAGCGCAGTCGATATCAAGGCGAATGCTCAGGCACTGGCGCGGTTTCGGCAGGACTTTCAGCGACACTTCGGTGAGCACGCCGAGGCAACCGAAACTGCCGGCCATCAGCCGCGACAGGTCATAGCCGGCGACGTTTTTCATCACTTCGCCACCGAAGCGCAGATGTTGACCGAGGCCGGTGATCACCCGCGTGCCGAGAACGAAGTCGCGTACCGAGCCGGACCACGGCCGGCGAGGTCCGGACAGTCCCGTGGCGACCATGCCGCCGACCGTGGCGCTGTCGGCAAAGGATGGCGGTTCGCAGGGCAACATTTGCCCGGCGTCATCCAGCGCCGCGAGCAGCTCGGACAACGGCGTGCCGGCGCGCACCGTGACCACCAGTTCGGTCGGGTCGTACTGAACGATGCCGCGATGAGCACGGGTGTCGAGCACTTCGCCGGCCACCTCGCGGCCGAGAAAGGCCTTGCTGTTGCCGCCCTGAATCTTCAGCGGCGTGGCATTGGCCCGCGCGGCGTTGACCTGATTGAGCAGGGCCTCGGCGCCGTCGAAATCAGCCATCAGAATCGCTCCAGCTCGGGGAAGGGCAGTTGCCCGGCGTGGATGTGCATCGCGCCAAATTCGGCGCAGCGGTGCAGGGTCGGAATGTTCTTGCCGGGATTGAGCAGGCCCTGCGGATCGAACGCGGCTTTCACCGCATGAAACAGCAGTAACTCGTCGTTGTTGAACTGCGCGCACATCTGATTGATTTTCTCGCGACCGACGCCGTGCTCGCCGGTGATGCTGCCGCCGACTTTCACGCACAGTTCGAGGATCTTGCCGCCCAACGCCTCGGCGCGATGCAGTTCGCCTGGCTGGTTGGCGTCGAACAGAATCAGCGGATGCATGTTGCCGTCGCCGGCATGGAACACGTTGGCTACGCGCAAGCCATATTCCTCGCCGAGGCTGGCGATACCTTGCAGCACAGCGGGCAATTCGCGGCGCGGGATAGTGCCGTCCATGCAGTAATAATCCGGCGACAACCGGCCAATCGCCGGGAACGCGTTTTTACGACCGGCCCAGAAACGTACGCGCTCGGCTTCGTCCTGGGCCTGGCGCACCTCGGTGGCGCCGGCCGCTGTCATGACTTCCCGTACGCGCTGGCAATCGTCGTGCACGTCGGCTTCGACACCGTCGAGTTCGCACAGCAGAATCGCCTCGGCGTCGACCGGGTAACCGGCGTGGATAAAATCTTCGGCGGCGCGAATCGCGAGGTTGTCCATCATTTCCAGACCACCCGGAATGATCCCGGCAGCGATGATTTCGGCAACCGCGCGGCCGGCCTTTTCCACTGAATCGAAACTGCCGAGCAGGACCTTGGCGACTTGCGGTTTGGGCAATAGCTTCACCGTGACTTCGGTGATAATCCCCAGCAGACCTTCGGAGCCGGTGAACAAGGCGAGCAGGTCGAAACCGGCGGAATCGAGTGCCTCGGAGCCCAGCGTCAGGCGTTCGCCCTCGATGGTCAGCACTTCGATTTTCAGCACGTTGTGCACGGTCAGGCCGTACTTGAGGCAATGCACGCCACCAGCGTTTTCCGCGACGTTGCCGCCGATCGAACAGGCAATCTGCGACGACGGATCCGGTGCGTAATACAAGCCGAACGGGGCCGCCGCTTGGGAGATGGCGAGATTGCGCACCCCCGGCTGAACCCGCGCGATACGTGCAGCGGGGTCGATGTGCAGGATGTTGTTGAAGCGCGCCATCACCAGCAACAGGCCCTTTTCCAGTGGCAGCGCGCCGCCGGACAATCCAGTGCCGGCACCCCGCGCGACCACGGGCACGTTGTTCTGATGGCAGAGTTTCAGCAGGGTTTGCACTTGCTCCAGACGCCGGGGCAGGACGACCAGCATCGGCGTGGTGCGGTAGGCGGAGAGGCCGTCGCATTCGTAGGGTTTGAGTTCATCTTCGCGCCAGAGGATGTCCAGGTCCGGCAGGGTTTGTTGCAGAGCCTTGAGCAATTCGCCCTTGTTCACCTCGGGCAACGGACCGTCGAGGCGTTCGTCGTAAAGGATGTTCATCGCTGTCGTTCCAGAAATTCCCCGTACAGCCGCGCGGTATTTCCCGGCTGTTCGACCATCGGCATATGCCCGACGTGATCCCACACATCCACTTCGAGATTGGCGATGCCCTTGCTCCAGACCGGTACGCTGCTGACGTCGATCAAGCGGTCCTTGCGCCCCCACAGCAGCAGCGCCGGGCATTTGATCTCGGCCAGTTTTGGCTCCATCGGCGGGCTGGCGTGGAAGTCGCGGAAGATTTCTTCGAGTTCATCGCGCTGCCGCTCGTAACGCTGGGCGACGGCGTCGAGCACCAGCTTCGGTACCCACGGCGGCGATTCCATGGTCATTGCGTAGAAGCGCTGGAATTCTTCGCGGGAGTTGATCAGGAACGGATTGTGCCCGCGCGCCAGATGGCGCTCCATGTCGCTCGGCTCCGGTGCGGTGACGCCGGCCGGGTCGATCAAGGCCAGCGAGGCGATTCGCTCCGGATAGGTCGCCGCCAGCCACGCGGCAATGTAGCCGCCCATGGAGTTGCCGATGACGTGGACTTTCTCCACGCCGCAGACATCGAGCAGTTGAATCATGCGTTTGGCCTGAACCGCAATGTCGTAACCGCCGCCAGCCTTGAAGCCGGTTTCGCCGTGGCCGGCCAGATCCGGAATGATCACCCGATACTGGCGCACGAAATGCCGGGCGCAGCGCAGCCAGAGGTTTTTGTCGGCGCTGAAGCCGTGCAGCATCAGGATCGCGCTGGACGCCTCGTACGGCCCGCCTTGCCAAGTCGACACGGTCATTTCGGCGATCGGCACTTCGATCTTGTGCAATTTGTACAACCTGGCCTCGCTGGCCATGGCCAGGTCGTACAGCCAATGGCCAACCGCCGGATAACTCAGCCAGCTCCAGGCCACGAAAACCGCGAGTGCGACAAACAGCAAAAGCATCGACGTCTTCCTTTTACGTATTCAGGACAAAATATG
Organism: Pseudomonas sp. 14A; assembly: GCF_018132745.1. NCBI lineage: Bacteria > Pseudomonadati > Pseudomonadota > Gammaproteobacteria > Pseudomonadales > Pseudomonadaceae > Pseudomonas > Pseudomonas sp. 14A. The sequence goes on from NZ_JAGRQJ010000009.1 coordinate 324,376, forward strand.
GTCGGCCGGTTTCAGCGCCCGGGTCAGCAGGTGATAGCTGAAACTGAAGCCGGGAAACATGGCGATCACATGACCGCTCTTGCTCTGGTACCAACTGTGGCAACCACCGGACTTCCACACCGTGCGCTGCATTTCCCGGTGGATCATTGCAGTGTAGGTACGTTCTGCGTCACGGCGCACTTCGATGCTGCGCAGGCCTTTGGCCCGTACGGTGCGGATGCAGTCGAGGATGTAGTTCATCTGCGATTCGATGATGAACAGCGCCGAAGTGTGGCCAATGCCGGTGTTCGGCCCGGTGACGATAAACAGGTTGGGGAAATCCGGCAGGCTGGTGCCTAGGTAGGCGCGCGGGTATTCGGCCCAGACATCTCTGAGTTGCACCGCGTTCTTGCCGCTGACCGGGTAGGAAATTACCCCGTCGGTGGCGTCGTAACCGGTGGACCAGACGATCAGATCAACTTCGAGATGCTCGCCGTCCACGGTGTTGATCCCGCTTTCGTCGATCGAAGCGATGCCGTGCTCGCGACTGTGCAGCGTGACGTTGGCGCGGCTCAGCGCCGGGTAGTACGTGCTGGACACCAACACCCGTTTGCAGCCGATGGTGAAGTCCGGGGTGAGCTTCTCTCTCAGCAGCGGGTCTGGAACCTGGCGCTTGAGAAAGCGCAGCGCATGTTGTTGGACCAGGTGAATTGCCGGTCTTGAGTATTTGAAGGCGATCACCCGGGTTTCGAATTGCCAGTAGATCAGCCAGCGCAGCAGCTTGTACGCCGGCTTCAGGCCAAGCAGCCAGCGCTGGAAACGGCCGAATTTGCGATCGGCTCGCGGCAGCACCCAATGCGGCGTGCGTTGGAACACATGCAGATGTTCGACCTGGGGTGCAATCGCCGGGATCACTTGGGCTGCGCTGGCACCGCTGCCGACGATCGCCACGCGTTTACCGCGATAGTCGTAGCTGTGATCCCAATTATTTGTGTGAAAAGTCTTGCCTTGAAAGCGATCCATCCCGGGAAAGTTGGGAATGACCGGCTGACTCAACGGCCCGGAAGCATTGATCAGGAATTGGGTTCGGAAAGTACCTCTGGCGCGGGTGTGCACCAACCAATGCTTTTCCGCTTCGTCCCATTCGACGCGCTCGACATCGGCCCCCAGTTCCACGCGCTCGCGTAAACCGAACTGCTCGATTACTTGTTCGGTGTAGCGCCGCAGTTCCGCCTGTTCGGCGAACATCTGCGACCAGCGGTAGGGCGCGAATGACAGCGAATACAGCGGCGACGGCACGTCTACCGCTGCGCCGGGGTAGGTGTTCTGGCACCAGGTACCGCCGAAGAAGTCGCGTCGCTCGAGAATGCGAAAGTCGTCGATTCCGGCCTTGAGCAGGTTGACCGCCGCGCACTGGCCGCCGAAACCGCTGCCGATGATCAACACAGCGTAGGTATGCATGTGCCCCCTTTTTTATAGTTGTTTTTCCATTTCCCCTCTTTCATTTATAGCCAACTCCTGGCCATGTGTGCGGCGCTGATGGCGCTCTATTCAGGCCGCTGGCCGGTGATGGCTATTTAACCGTGCCCTGATAGACTCCGAACACATCCGTGTCGGGGTGTAACCATGCATCGCGCGGTCGAGGCCCTTATGGGAAATACGCGGGGAAAGGGACTTTCACTGGCCAGGAGGCTGTACAGGTCGCGGGTGTTCGGGCTGCTGCTCGGGCTGATGTGTGTCAGCGTGGCGATGCATGCGCTCGATCCGCCGCTGTGGGTGTGGGGTTTGATGCTGTTCAACGGCCTAGTCTGGCCGCATCTGGCCTTTCAATGGGCGCGCCGTGCGAGCGTGCCGTTTCGCGCCGAACACCGCAACTTGCTGATCGATGCGTTCATGGGCGGCTTCTGGGTCGCTGCCATGCAGTTCAATCCGCTGCCCAGCGCAACCACGATTTCGATGATGGCAATGAACAACGTCGCCATTGGCGGTGGGCGTTTTTTGCTCGCCGGGTCGGCGGCGCAGCTATTGGGCATCGGCGTGGGGCTGGTGGTGTTTGCGCCGGCGTTCATTCCGCCAACAACGCCGCTGCAGCTGTACGCCTGTTTGCCGTTGCTGTTGCTGTATCCGCTGGCGCTGGGCTGGATCTGCTTTCGTCAGGCCTCGACCCTCGGTCGGCACAAGCGCGAGCTGTTGGCGCTGAGTCGCACCGACAGCCTGACCGGCCTGCTCAATCACGGCGCATGGAAGGATCAACTGAACCTCGCGTTCCAGCGCTGCAAACGCCAGCAGCAGGGCGCGGCGATTGCCTTGATCGATATCGACCATTTCAAAGCGATCAATGACACCTATGGCCACGTCGCTGGCGATATCGTCCTGCGCCAGTTGAGCAAACTGCTCAAACACAATCTGCGCGCTACGGACGTGGCCGGGCGCTATGGCGGGGATGAGTTCTGCGTGATCCTGCCGGAACTGCCGCTGTTCAACGCAGCTCAGGCGATGGAGGCCTTGCGCGAGCGTTTCGCCGTGATGGGCTATGAGCAGAACCCTGCGCTGAAGGTCAGTCTGAGCATTGGCCTGGCCGCCTACGACCCGAGCCATGCAGACGCCACGCGTTGGCTGGATGAGGCCGATCAGGCGTTGTACGAAGCCAAGGCGAGTGGGCGCAACCGGGTGATCTGCAACAGCGACAACAAACCGAGGCAGGCGCTGCTGGATTCGGTTTGACGAGTGATCGGAGATCCCATGTAGGAGCTGCCGAAGGCTGCGATCTTTTGGGACGCTCTGCGTCCCGGCCTGCATTCCTTTGCTGCGCGTGGGAACGATCAAAATCAAAAGATCGCAGCCTTCGGCAGCTCCTACAGTTTGTTCGGTGTCAGTCGGGCAAGTGTCGCATCCGCTATAGAGCCTCGCGCCGATGTCGGTTACGGTTGAAGTCCCCCGACACGAAACAAGGACTGCTTCATGACGTTCTCATTTCCCCGCTCACTGCTGGCTGCCAGCCTCGGTCTGTCCCTCGCATTCTCGGCCGCAAACGCCGCCGAACCACATAAACAAGTGCTCGCCGATGCCGAGCAGTATCAGCCCGAAGCCCTGAAGTTACTGGAACGGCTGGTCAATATCGACTCCGGTTCCGGTTATGAACCGGGCCTGAAACAGGTCAGCGAGATCGCCATCGATGAGCTGAAAAAACTCGGCGCAACTATCGAACTGGTGCCGAACACCCCGGAAAAATCCAACCACGTGCTGGCCACGCTCAAAGGCACCGGCAAGGCGAAAATCCTGCTGATGGCGCACATGGATACGGTGTTCAAGGAAGGCTCCGCAGCCGAGCGGCCATTCCACATCAAGGACGGCCGCGCCTATGGGCCGGGGGTGATGGACGACAAGGGCGGCATCGTCGCCGGCATCTATGCGCTGAAAGTGCTGAAGAACCTCGACTTCAAAGACTACGCGCAGATCACTTTCCTGCTGGACGCCAGCGAAGAAACCGGCTCGGATGTCGCCACCGACCTGATCAAGAAAACCGCCAAACAGCACGACGTCACCCTCAACCTCGAACCGGGCCGCCCGGCCGATGGCCTGGTGGTGTGGCGCAAGGGCAGTGCGACGGCGCTGGTCGAAGTCAAAGGCAAGGCCGCCCACGCCGGCGTCGCGCCAGAGCTTGGACGGAACGCGGCGATGGAAGCGGCGCACCAGATTCTCCAGCTGGGCAAACTCGGCGATGAGGCGAAGAAAACCACCATCAACTTCACCGTGCTCAAGGCCGGCGATCGCACCAACGTGATTCCGGATCAGGCCACGGCCAAGGCGGATGTGCGTGCGGCAGTGCCGGAGGAATTTGATCGCATCGAGAAGGATCTGGCGCGGGTCTCGCAGGACAAGTTGATTGCCGATACCGAAGTGAAAACGTCCCTGCAGCGCGGTTTACCGCCGATGCCACAAACGGCCGAGTCGGATCGGCTGATGGCCATGGCCCAGGGAATTTACGGCGAAATTGGCCGCAAACTGACCGAGGAGGGCAGTGGTGGCGCGGCGGATGCCAGTCTGTCCGCAGGCGTTGGCACGCCGACGCTGGATGGCTTCGGGATCGTCGGCGGCAATATTCACACGCCTGAGGAATACGCCGAAGTGGCGAGCGTGGCGCCGCGGATTTATCTGTTGTCGCGGATGATCATGGAGTTGGCCAAGCCGCGGTGATGGGGTTTGCGGTGTGACAAGGCCGGGCGGGGTGCCAGAGAAATCGGCCCCTCACCCTAACCCTCTCCCGGAGGGAGAGGGGACTGACCGCGTTGTTTGTGGTCCATGTGGCAACCGCCAGATCAAGTTGAATTCAAATTCGCATTCAACGCGATCTCTCACGTCGGCGTAGATCCAGAGCATCCCCCAATCAGTCCCCTCTCCCTCTGGGAGAGGGCTAGGGTGAGGGGCTTTTGTGGGAAAAGTGGAAGTCGAGGGCGGCGTACAAAAAATACCGAAAAGTCCGACAGAAGCTTTGGTTGCGGCCGTTGGGCGCGGCTCTTATAGTCTCGGTTCGCAGATAACTCTGCGACGATCTTGGCCGGTCGAATACAGAACCTGACCTTTCTGGAGTGAACTCTATGACCGACCAAGTAATGTCGCACTACCTCCCCATCGACACCTACGACGCCGAATCGCCGGTGCTCTTCATCAATACCCATACTGAACTCAGCGACATGGCCGCCTGTGCGATGAACCGGTTTGTGGTCGTGCGTGATCTGGCCGACACCTTTGCCAGCCTTAACCTCAAGGGCATTTCCGATTGTGATCTGACGCGGGTGACCAGCGCGGTTCATCTGCTGATGCGCGAGGGCTGCGCGATTCTGAATGTGATTCAGGCGCGGGCGGCGCAGCGGGAGGCGGGGTACAAGACGCCGGTTTAGCGGTGTTGCAATAGACGCTTTCGCGAGCAGGCTCGCTCCCACAGGGGAGCGCATTTCAACTGTGGGAGCGAGCCTGCTCGCGAAGGGGCCGGTACAGCGTATGCATCACTCCTTGACGCTCATGTATTCCTTGGCCCAGAGGATGTATTCCTCCGGCTGGGTGTAGGTGTGGGTCAACTCGGTCGCGCTCAAATCGGCGGCCTGGGTGAAGATCTGCCGCTGTTCGCGCAGGCTGTCGTAGGTGGCCTTGATCGCGGCGAAGTAGGCGCCGTGGCCGTCGATGGTCACGCGCACGCCCAGTTCGGCCAGGCGTTTGTCGTCGCGCAGGGCCGGGTTGCCGTAGGTGACCAGCATCAGCGGCACGGTCAGGTGCTCGGCGATCTGTTCCAGTTGATCGAAGTCCTGCACGCCGACCATGCAGATACCGTCAGCGCCCGCCGCTTGATATTGGCGGGTGCGGCTGATGATTTCCTGGTTCGGCAGAATGCCGGCATTGGTGCGGGCGATGATGGCCATTTCCGTGTCGACCCGGGCTTCCAGCGCCGCGCGGATCTTGCCGACGCCTTCGGCTACGGTGATCAGGTCGGTGGATTTGCGCCCGAATTGCGCGGGCAGCAGGGTATCTTCGATGGTCAGTGCAGCGACGCCGGCGCGTTCCAGTTCGACGATGGTGCGCATCACGTTGAGGGCATTGCCGTAGCCGTGGTCGGCGTCTGCGATCACTGGCAATTGGGCGACGCGGCCAATGCGCGTGGCCTGTTCGGCGAATTCGCTGAGGGTGATGAGGGCGAAGTCCGGCGCGCCGAGCACCTGCAACGAGGCCACGGAACCGCCGAGGATACCGACTTCAAAACCCAGGTCAGCGGCGATGCGGGCGGACATCGGGTCGAATACCGAAGCCGTGTGGTAGCAGGTGTTGGAGGCCAGCAGCTGACGGAAATTGCGGCGCAAATCTTGATGGGAAAGCCTGGTCATACGAGTTCCACCAATACATAAGGAATGGAAAGGCTTGAGCAAAGGTGTCAACGCCGAAGAATGAAAAGGCTATCACGCGAATGGGTCAAGAATCATGACGAATTTGCGCGGCAGGACTGGCGGCTGAAAGGTTTAATCTCCCGTGCCGGAAATATCAGGCCGCCACGGCATGTTGCTGTTGATGGGGCAGGAGCACCGCGCGCACCGAATTGCCCGGCTGCAATTGCAGGCGTTTGGCGGTGAGTCGGTCGACCACCAGGCTGTTGCCGACAAGTCGACCGTGGGCTGCGGTGATACGGCAGTTTTCCAGGCGGCGGTTGTGAATCAGCCACAGCGGTGCCTGCTCATCCGGGGTGCCGAGGCTCAGGGTCAGTTCGAGGCTGTCGCGTACCGTGCGGATGCTGCGGATCGGCGCTTCGATGACCGGGCCACCGTCGAAAATGTCGATGTAGCCTCTGTGCGCAAAACCTTCAGCCTGAAGGATTTTCAACGCCGGTTGGGTGTTTGGATGCGTCTGGCCGATCGCCGCCTGCGCCTGTTCGGTGAGCAGGCAGGTGTACAGCGGCTGACGTGGCATCAGTTCGGCGATAAAGGCTTTGTTGCCCAGGCCGGACAAGTGATCGGCGTGGGTGAAATCCATCTGGAAAAAGTGCCGGCCGAGGCTGTCCCAGAACGGCGAGCAACCGTTTTCATCGGCACTGCCGCGCAGTTCGGCGATCATCTTCTCGCCAAACAGATGCGGGAATTCGGCGACGAACAACAGACGACCCAGCGACAACAGGCGGCCATTGCTGCCGCTGCGCTGGTCATGGCGCAGGAACAGCGAGCACAGCTCCGATTGGCCGGTCAGTTCGTTGTTGAGGAACAACGTCGGAATCTGTCGTTGAATGCCCAGGTCCGGTGCCGAACTGACAGTCACCCCGAGCCGGTAGTTGTACCAGGGCTCGCGCAAGCCAACGGCGCCGGCCATCGCGCTGACACCGACCACGCGCTGCTCATCATCCTCGAGTACGAACAGGTAATCGGCATCGGCGCGTTCCACCTGTTCGGCGAATGCGCGCTGTGCCCAACGCACTCGATGTGCGAGGCGGTCCTCGTTGGCAGGAAGGGTGGTGAAACCTGGCCCTGCCTGTTCGACGAGGGTCATCAATGCAGGCAGATCACTGACTTTTACCGGACGGACAATCATGCTCCAACTCCTTTGGCGTACCGATTCAGGCGCGGATGGCTAACGCGGCTCACAGAGCGACCAACCGTATCGAGCTGCCATCGCTGACCTTCAGCGCCGCACAGATGGCGGGTGTCAGGGGTAGCGGCTGACCGGGGTGATAGTCGAGTTCGGTGACCATCGCGCGGTAGTCATGCAGGGCGTCGTTGCTCAGCAGGTAACGGCCACGGGCGTCGGTCGATACTTGTTGGCGGACGATGGCAGTCTGGTTGTCAGCGATCGAGCGAATGTTCGCGGTACGCGCATACAGCGTCGGTCCGGCGTCGAACAGGTCGATGTAGCTGTTGGTTTCGAAGCCTTCCCGCTCAAGGATGTCGAACGCTTCCTGGCCGTCCGGGTGCACGCGCCCGATACAATCCTGCGCCGCTTGCGGCAGCATCGGCACGTAGATCGGGTATTGCGGCATCAGTTCGGCAAGGAACGTGCGGCTCTGTAACCCGCACAGACGCTCGGCTTCCGCGTAGGGGAGGTCGAAGAAATGCTTGCCCAGCGCATCCCAGAACGGCGAGTGACCCTGCTCGTCGCTGTAGCCGACGATCTCGGTAATCACCGCCTCGGAGAACCGCTGTGCATGCGCAGCAATAAACAGCAGGCGCGCTCGCGACAGTAGTTCGGAAAACGGCGTGCGCACCAGCGCGGCGTCAATGTGGAAACCGCGCAACAGGGTATGCCCGCTGAGGTCATGGCACAGCGACAACGCCGGCACGCCGTGCTCGATGTTCAATTCCCGCGAAGCGCTGGTGAAATGGCGGTTGCGCAGGCTGTAGAACGGCTCCTTGAAGCCGGCGGTGGCAAGGATTTCCGAGCAACCGACCAATTGCCGGCGTTCGAGATCTTCGAGCACGAAGAAATAGTTCTCCGGCCCCTGCGCTGCGGCGGCGCTGTCGAATGACGCGCACGAGGCGGCGATTTTTTCGCGCAGGTGCTCGCTGTCATCCGGCAGCGAGGTCACGCCGATCAGGCTCTCGCGAGCCAGGCGCTGTAGCTGGGGCAGATCATTCTGCTCGACTGGGCGTAAGACCAGCATGGATGTACTCCTGTATCAAAAGGTTCGGCCCGTTCGCCGAACCTGACTATCACTGTCGGTTTCCACGCGTTGAATCGGCGGTCGCCTGATTTGTTGTCAGACGCCGCTCTTTTTCTTGTCAGCCTTTGCTCGGGTCTGGCAGCGCAGTGCTGGCGCCGAGCTTGTTGAGGAAGAACAGATACACCAGGCCCAGGGCAATCCAGATCAGGCCGAGTTTCTGCGCATCGACGCCCATGTTGTACATGATGGCGGCGACGATGATGAAGCCGATCACCGGGCAGAGCAGATGGCGCACAAACTGCCCCGACTTCTGCCGACGCCAGTAGTGGTTGATCACCGTCAGGTGCAGCAGCATGAAACCGCTGAGGGCGCCGAAGTTGATCAGCGAGGTGAGGATGTCGACCGCGTCGATGAACAGGTAGCAGATCAGCAGCGACAACACCGCCACCAGATAAATGCTCAGGTACGGCGTGTTGTGTTTCGGGTGGACCTTGGCCAACACTTTGGGCAGTTTGCCGTCGCGGGCCATGCCGAACAGCAGACGCGAGACGGCGGCCTGCGAGGTGATCGCCACCGCGACGCCCCAGGCCAGCGCCGTGGCGACGGCGGTCAGGGTCGCCAGCCAGCTGCCGGCGGCGATTTCGGCAATTTCATAAAACGCGGTGTCGGCGGATTTGAAGCCCATGCCCGCTGCCAGATCGGTGGCAATCCACGTTTGTACGACGAAAATCGTGCCCATCACCGCCAGAGTGATCAGCGCTGCCTTGCCGACACTGCGGCCCGGATCTTCCTTGATTTCTTCGGCGAGGGTGGAGATCGCGTCGAAGCCGAGGAACGACAGCACGGCGATCGACACGGCTTGCATTAGCAGGGCGAAGTTGAACGTTTCCGGGTGATACAGCGGCGCCAGCGTCAGCTCACCGTTACCGCCACCGTTGTGCAACGCGTTCCAGGCATAGAACAGGAAGATGCCCAGCACCACCAGTTGTGCCAGCAGGAACAGCATGTTCATCCGCGCGGTGAAGGTGATGCCGCGCAGGTTGACGAACGTCGCGCTGACCAGAAACGCCAGGATGAAGCCGACCTTGGGAATGTCCGGGTACAAATGGTTGAGCGCCATCGCCGAATACAGGTACAGCAGCGGTGGAATCAGCAGGTAATCGAGCAGCATCAGCCAGCCAGCGATGAAACCGACATGTTGATTGAGGCCGCGCTGGGCGTAGGAATATACGGAACCGGCAACCGGAAAGGCCTTGGCCATGCTGCCGTAACTCAGCGCAGTGAACAGCATTGCCACCATGCCGATGATGTACGCCAGCGGCACCATCCCCGGCGCTTCGGCGTTGACGTAGCCATACACACCGAACGGCGCGATGGGGATCATGAAGATCATCCCGTACACCACCAGATCGGTCAGCGTCAGGCTACGTTTCAACTCTTGCTTGTAGCCGAATTCTTCAATTTCCATGAAGCGCAACTCCTTGTCAGCCATCGGTCGTTTTATGTTTTATCGGTCCATCGTTTACAGCAAAGGTGCGAGGTAACCTGCCCAGCGCGAAACCGCTTCGGGGCTGCGCAGCAGATCATTGCGCACCTCGATCAGCACCGCCTCAAGGCCCCTGGCATCACCGTGCACGGGCACGGTCATGTCGCCCAAGGGATCAATTTTGTACGGCTGGTTGCCCGCGACTTTCAGTGGATGCGCTTGGAGGCCGTCAAGCAGGCGCTCGGCATAGTCTCTGGCCTGGCCGAACAGCACGCCGACTTCAAGCGGTCGCGGCTGGCCGTAATACACCGGGGTAAAACTGTGAATGCCGACCACACGCACCGCTTGGCCTCGGGCGATGCGCTCGTCGATCAAAGTCTGCAAGCGCGCATGAAACGGTTTGAACAGGGTCTGCCGGCGATACTCGCGGGCCGCTTCGTCGAGCTCGCGATTGCCGGGGATCTGGTAGATCTCGCTTTGCAGTGGAATGCTGTCCGGGGCATGTCGCGGGCGGTTGAGGTCGATCAGCAGCCGTGAGTAATTGGCGCTGAGCAACGTGGCGCCGAGCTGTTCCGATAACTGTTCGGCCAGTTGCAGCGCGCCGATGTCCCAAGCGATATGTTCGCGTGCGGCCGCCTCGTCCAGGCCCAGATTGTTCAGGGCTTCGGGAATGTAGCGACTGGCGTGTTCGCACACGAGGATCAACGGGTTCGTCGAGTCCTCGCGGCTCAGGTTGTAGACCGGGCGGGTGTACAACCCAAGCTCGGCGGATTCAGTACAGGCGTGCATAGTGCTCACACAGGTCAGCGGGCGAGAGCTGTTCCGTCAGCGCCAGTTCCTCGGTTTTCAGGGCGTAATAAGTGTCGAGCAACGGCTTGGGCAGCCATTCGTTGAAGGCTGCACTGTCGCGCAGGCAATCCAGCGCCTGCGCCAGCGAGGCGGGCAGGGCGACGATGCCCCGGGCCTTGCGTTGCTCGTCGTTGAGTGAATCGGGAATTTCATCGGTAACCGCGTTCAGCGCCAGACGCTGTTCGATGCCCAGCCGCCCGGCAATCAGTAGCGCAGCCATGGCAAGATGCGGCGAGGCGGTAGCGTCCATGGCGCGGAATTCCAGGTTGAACTGCTGCGCGGCGGACTTGCCGCCCAAGGTCACGGTCGGGCAGATGCGCAGCGCCGCTTCACGGTTCTGCTGCCCCAGACACGCATACGACGCGCTCCAGTGGTGCGGCTGCAAACGCTGGTACGACAGCGGCGTCGGCGCGGTGAACGCGCACAGCGCCGGTAGAAAATGCAGGACTCCGGCAGCCCAGTGCTGACCGATGCTCGATAGGCCGTTGCTGGTGCCGGCGTCGTAGAGCATCGGCTGACCGGCCACATCGAGCAGGCTGACGTGCAGATGGACACCGTTGCACACCGCTTCGGCGGCAGTCTTCGGCGCAAAACTCAGATCCAGGCCCATCTGCCGGGCGATTTCCCGAGTGATTTCCCGCACGTTGACCGCGCGATCCGCCGCCGCCACGCCAAGGGTCGGGCGGCAGGTGATTTCGTATTGGTGCTTGCCGTATTCCGGCAGGAACATTTCCGGCTCGACCCCGCCATCGCGCAGGGCGCTGAGCAGCCAGCCGCCGAATTCGGCGCCCTGGCGCTGCGCTTCGAGAGAGAACGCCGCGTGTTCAGCCACGCCAGCGTGCAGGTTGAATTCATGTTCGAAGGCGGCGTTGACCTGCAACCCCAGCTCATCGTGATAGCGCTCGATTTCATCGCGCAGCAATGTGCGTGGGCAGGCGCCCCATGCCTGGCCGTCGGTCTCACGAATGTCGGCGTGGATGAAATCCAGCACCGGCGCATTGGCGTCCGGGCCGCTGCCGACAGTGACGCGGCTGCTCAGATCGGGAATCAGCCGCAGGTCGCCGTACGCGCCCCACGGATTGCTCGACGCGATGATGTCCTGCGGCGTCAACGCGCTGTTGGCCGGGACCCAGCCGCAACCCGCCGCCTGGTAATGCTCCAGCTCATCGCTGGGAAACGAGCGGCCACGGGTGATGCCGATCAGGTCGGTGGTGACCAGTGTGGTCATCGGCAACGGCGTCAGGCGCGGGCTCATGGCTGCATCTCCTGCAAACGGCCGAGCACAGTGTCCGTGTCGGTGATCCAGCAATAACCCTTGATCGCGTTGAGACAGGCGTGGTGGCGTTCAGCTGTGTAAGTGGCGCAGGCGTCCTCCACCAGCGTGACCAGATAGCCACGGTCGGCTGCATCGCACACAGCCATGTCCACGCATTGGTCGGTGACAATGCCGGCGATGATCAGATGGCGGGTTTGCAGATTGCGCAGCACGTAATCAATGTTGGTTGAATTGAACACCCCGGAGGAGGTCTTCGGCAGCACGATTTCGTTCTCGGCCGGGGTCAGCTCAGCGATGACCTGAGCCTGAGCGCTGCCCTTGGGCAGATGCATGTCCGACAGCTTGTGATCCAGCGAGCGGTCGCGACCGTCGGCGGTCAGGCTTTCGATAATCGTGTGCAGCACGTTCTGCTGCGCCTGGCGAAAGGCGCCAAGCAGACGTTGTTGATTGGGCACCACCTGCTTGCGCGTGCGCTGGAGAAAATACTCGGCATCCGGCTCGCTCAGGTGCGGGTCGAATTGCGGTTCGAGCCAGGCGCGCTGCATGTCCACCAGCAGCAAAGCGGTGTGATCGGTCGCAAACGGCAGGTCCCGAGGCGAGCGGTGGGGAAGGCTGAACATCCTTATTTGTCCTCCAGCAGGTGAGTCGCAAAGTCGTTGCGCAGGGCATCGATGCCTTCCAGGCGATCGGCCGGGTCTGGCACGCGCAAGGTCAGGCAGGCGATCAACGCCTCGACCTGCGCCAGCGCCGGTACCATGGTGTCGAACGGCGATGCCGATTCGACCGGCGCGCTGATGATCAGGTCGGCCAGTTCGCGCAGCGGCGAGGCGTAGACATCGGTGAACAACACCACTCGCGCGTTGTTGTTTTTCGCCGCCTGCGCAACGCGCAAAGCTTGGGTCTGATAGCGCCGGTAGTCGAACACCAGCACCACGTCCTGACGTTGCAGATCGTATAAACGGTCGGGCAACAGGGCGTTGTCTTCCAGGGCGAAGCAGCCGGGGCGCAGCAGACGCAGGTGGTTGAGCAGGTAATTGGCCAGCAGAATGCTGAAGCGGCCACCGAAACAGTAGACCTGATGGCGGCTGTCGAGCAGCCATTCCACGAGGATGCGCACGTCCTCAGGCTGGGTCAGGGCTTGGGTGTCGACCAGCAAACGCTGGCTGTCCGCCAGGTAATGCGCCCAGGCATCGTCCTTGTTCTGCTGCGAGCGCGGCTGCAACAAGGTGCGCGGTGAACGCAGGCGATGATCCATGTCGCTGAGCAGGGCTTCCTGGAATTCGGCATAACCGCCGAAACCGAGCTTTTTCACCAAGCGCACGATAGTCGGATCGCTGACACCGGCATGTTCGGCCAGCCGCGCCATAGGCCCGAGACCATTGCGCGGGTACTGGTCGAGCAGGGCGCGAACGACTTTGCGCTCTGACGGCGTCAAGTCCAGGCCGGGCTCGGTGATCAGGTCTCTGAGAGGGGGCATCCGGGCTCCTGCTGGATGGGGTGTCGAATTCGTTTCACAATCCGTTAAACGAGTATTTATGTAATGGGTGTTACATGTCTAGCGAATTTTTGTACAGGTTTTTCGAGCACCAAAAGTGTGCAGGATGCCCGTGTAGCAAGGCTTACGTGGAAGTTGCAACGCTCTGTAGTCCTTTGCCCTCGCTGGTGTCAGACATTGCCCAATGAGCGCGTTCAGCCAGCGGCCGGGCTACGCTAAGGACCACGGTTTTACGGCACAATGCGCCGCAGCCCGGCTAGTGGCCGTTGCTTTCATATAATTCGAGCGAGTACCTGCTTGTGCCAAGTAGCCGTTTGACACTGATTTGCCATGCGCGAACCGTCGCACAGAAACTGGCGCGTTTTCCTACGGACGAGCCTGTTGAAAATCTGGCTGTTCGGTCCGACGCGTTCAGGGCCCGATTGGCGGTAACACGGCGGCTGATTTGCGCCCCGGAATTGAGAACTCAGCAAACGGCGGCATGGTTTGGTGCCGATGCAGAGATTGATCAAGCCCTGCGCGATTGCGACTGGGGACGCTGGCACGGCCAGTCGATCAAAGAATTGCAAGCCAGGGAACCCGACGCGTTGCAGGCCTGGCTGGCCGATCCTGAAGCGGCACCCCATGGCGGCGAATCAGTCAGGCAACTGACGCAGCGGGTGGCAAAGTGGCTGGACACAATCGCTGCAACGCCTGGGCATGTCGTGGCGGTGACTCATCCTTTCGTCATGCGCGCAGCGCTGATGCAGGTGCTGCAAGGCGCGGCGTTCCACGCAATCGACATCGAACCGCTGGCGATGATCGACTTGCGCTTCAATGGCCTCTGGCGGCTACGCTTGCCGGGCATGGCCCTTGAAGAGGAATTCTGATGAAACAGCTGCTGGTCATCGGCATTGGCGCCGGCAATCCGGACTACATCACCATGCAAGCGGTGAAAGCGCTGAATCGGGTCGATGTGTTCTTTCTGCTGGATAAAGGCCAGAGCAAGCAGACACTGATCGACCTGCGCCGGGAGATCTGCGAGCGCTACATCACCGACCACGCTTATCGCTTTGTCGAAGCCAGCAGTCCGGAGCGCGAGCGCGGCAACGTGGATTACGCGGCAAGTGTCGATGCGCTGAACCGCGTCAGGCAACAGACTTTCGAACGCCTGATCAATGAAGAATTGTCCGACGGCGAGTGCGGCGGTTTTCTGGTCTGGGGCGATCCGGCGTTGTACGACAGCACACTGCGCATCCTCCAGGCGATTCAGGCGGGTGGTCGCTGTGAGTTCGAATACGAAGTGATCCCGGGGATTACCAGCGTGCAGGCCCTGGCGGCGCAGCACAAAATACCGTTGAACACGATTGGCCGTTCGGTGGAAATCACCACGGGTCGGCGATTGGCGGCGGGGCAGGTGAGTGAATCGGACAGTCTGGTGGTGATGCTCGATGCCGAGGATTCCTACCAGCGGGTGGCGGATCGGCAGACCGAGATTTTCTGGGGCGCTTACCTGGGCACGCCGGACGAGATACTGCTCAGCGGCCGGCTGGCGGATGTCGCCGATGAGATCGAACGGGTGCGCAAAGCGGCGCGGGCGGAGCATGGGTGGATTATGGATACCTATCTATTGCGCAAGCCTTGAGTGGTTGGCGCCTGAACAAGCGCTTTCGCGAGCAGGCTCGCTCCCACAGGGAATTGCGTTGCAGAATGTCGGAGCGAGCCTGCTCGCGAAGGGGCCAGAACATTCACTACAGACTCTGAACATGCAAAAAGAAACTCGATGCAACGCAGTCACCAGTTCCCCTCACCCCAGCCCTCTCCCGGGGGGAGAGGGAGCCGACCGAGGTGTCTTGCGTCAGACATCGACCTGGATGACCGAGTCGATTATGGAATCAACTCTGCTCGTTCAAGCCGACATCACTCCTGCGCATTCCCCGATCAGTTCCCTCTCCCTCTGGGAGAGGGCTAGGGTGAGGGGCTTTTGAGCAGGCTAACGCGGATGTCGTGGTTAAACGCGTTCCAGCGCCAGCGCGACACCCTGACCGCCGCCGATGCATAAGGTCGCCAGACCTTTTTTCGCATCGCGTTTGAGCATTTCATGCAGCAGCGTCACCAGCACGCGGCAGCCCGATGCGCCGATCGGATGACCGAGGGCGATGGCGCCGCCGTTGACGTTGACCTTGTTCAAGTCCCATTGCAGGTCCTTGGCCACGGCCAGCGATTGCGCGGCGAACGCTTCGTTGGCTTCGATCAGGTCGAGCTGATCGATGCTCCAGCCAGCCTTGTCCAGGCAGCGGCGGGTCGCCGATACCGGGCCGATGCCCATGATCGCCGGGTCGACGCCAGCGTTGGCGTACGCAGCGATTCTGGCCAGAACCGGCAGGCCCAGCGCTTTGGCTTTTTCGGCACTCATCAGAATCACAGCGGCGGCACCGTCGTTCAGCGACGAGGCGTTGCCAGCGGTGACGCTGCCGTCCTTTTTGAACGCCGGACGCAATTTCGCCAGAGATTCTGCGGTGGTATCGCCGCGTGGCTGCTCGTCGACCTTGAACGCGACAGGATCGCCTTTGCGCTGGGGAATCAGGATCGGCGTGATTTCATCAACGAAGCGACCGGCCTCGATCGCGGCGGCGGCTTTCTGCTGAGACGCGGCAGCAAAGGCGTCCTGCTGTTCGCGGCTGATCTCGTACTTGTCGACCAGATTCTCGGCAGTGATGCCCATGTGGTAATCGTTGAACGCATCCCACAGGCCATCGCTGATCATGGTGTCGACGATTTGTGCGTGGCCCATGCGCAGACCGGTGCGCGCGCCCGGCATGATGTAGTTGGACAGGCTCATGTTCTCCTGACCGCCGGCGATGATCACCTCGGCGTCGCCGCAGCGGATCGCTTGCGCGCCCAGGTGCAGGGCCTTGAGACCCGAACCGCAAACCTTGTTCAGGGTCATGGCCGGTACGGCATGGGGCAGGCCAGCCTTGATCGCGGCCTGACGTGCCGGGTTCTGCCCGGCGCCAGCGGTCAGCACCTGGCCCATGATCACTTCATCGACCTGCGCACCGTCGAGGCCGGTCTGCTCGAGCAACTGGCGGATCACCGCCGCGCCCAGATCTACTGCGGACACATTGGCCAGGGAGCCCTGAAAACTGCCGATCGCGGTACGCGTGGCGGCAACAATGACGACGTCTTGCATGTGCGAATTCCTCACTGGGCAGCGAACTGCATTTCCGGTACATGATCCGGGACGATCAGTTTACCAGCGGTTTTGGCGACGATTTCCTCAACGCTGACGCCAGGTGCGCGTTCCTTGAGGACAAAAGCGCCATTTTCGATTTCCAGATAGGCGAGGTCGGTCAGCACGCGCTTGATGCAGCCGGCACCGGTCAGCGGCAGGCTGCATTTGGCCAGCAGCTTGGACTCACCGTCCTTGGACGCGTGGGTCATGATGACAATGATGTTGTCGGCGCCGGCCACCAGATCCATCGCGCCGCCCATGCCCTTGACCAGTTTGCCGGGGATCATCCACGAGGCGATGTTGCCCTCCACATCCACTTCAAAGGCGCCGAGCACGGTCAGGTCGACATGCCCGCCACGGATCATCGCGAAGGATTCGGCGGAGTTGAAAATCGACGCGCCGATCCGCGCCGTCACCGTTTGTTTACCGGCGTTGATCATGTCGGCATCGATGGTTTCTTCGGTCGGGAACGGGCCCATGCCGAGCAGGCCGTTTTCCGATTGCAGCATGACTTCCATGCCTTCGGGGATGTAGTTGGCGACCAGGGTCGGAATGCCGATGCCGAGGTTGACGTAGTAGCCGTCCTGCATTTCGCGGGCGACGCGCTGAGCCATTTGTTCGCGGGTAAGTGCCATGTTGTTGTTCTCCGTAGGCCTGAATTATTTGCGGATGGTGCGCTGTTCGATGCGTTTTTCGAACGTGCCGCAAATGACCCGGTCGACGTAGATACCCGGGGTGTGGATCTGCGTCGGGTCGAGTTCGCCGGGCTCGACGATTTCCTCGACTTCGACCACGGTGATCTTGCCCGCGGTCGCGGCCAGCGGGTTGAAATTCTGCGCGGTGTGACGGTAAACGACGTTACCGAAATGGTCGGCCTTCCAGCCTTTGACGATGGCGAAATCGCCGGTGATGGACTCTTCCATCAGGTATTTGCGGCCCTTGAACTCACGCACTTCCTTGCCTTCAGCAACCGGGGTGCCAACGCCAGTGGCGGTGAAGAACGCCGGAATGCCGGCGCCGCCCGCGCGCATTTTTTCGGCGAGGGTGCCTTGCGGGGTAAGGATGACTTCGATTTCGCCCTTGAGCAGTTGCTCTTCGAACAGTTTGTTTTCGCCAACGTACGAGGCGATGACTTTGCTGATCTGGCGGTCGGTGAGCAGCACGCCAAGGCCGAACCCATCAACGCCGCAGTTGTTGGAAACCACGGTGAGGTCACGGGTGCCCTTGCGCTTGATCTCTGCGATCAGGTTTTCTGGAATGCCGCACAGGCCAAAGCCGCCGGCGATGACGGTCATGCCGTGTTCCAGCCCGGCCATCGCTTCCTCGTAGGAATACACACGCTTGTCGAAACCTGCCATAGGCACCTCTTTTAATTATTTGCGGGCGGCTGGCTAGCCGAATGACTGGAGTGTCTCTCTGCGGGATATATTTGTTAAGTTGATTTTTGCGGTTGATTGATTGATAAACATCAATAATCAATGTTTCGGCAACCTAATGTGGGAGCTGCCGAAGGCTGCGATCTTTTGCCGTTGATTTTCAAGATCAAAAGATCGCAGACTTCGGCAGCTCCTACATGGAGTCGTCGCATCACGGCTTGCAGCTTGAAGCTTGCCGCTCGCAACTGGAGCAAAGCGACCATGACCATCAAACAGATCCGTGCCTTTCTCGCCGTGGCCCATAGCCTGAGCTTCGCCGTGGCCTGCGAGCGTCTGCACCTGTCGCAGTCAGCGCTGAGCCTGACCATCAAAGCCCTGGAAGAGGGGCTGGGAGGGCGCTTGTTCAGCCGCAACACGCGTAATGTCGCGCTGACCCCGGAAGGCGAGTCCCTGCTGCCGCTGGCGCGCCGCTTGATCGCCGACTGGGACAATGCCGAAGACGAGATGCGCCAGCGTTTCAGCCTGCAACGCGGACGCGTGACGCTGGCGGCGATGCCGTCATTTGCCGGCAATCTGCTGCCGCCGATTCTCAAGAGCTTCCGCGCGCGTTATCCGAACGTCAACGTCACGGTCAACGACGTGATCAACGAGCAAGTGCTGGAAATGGTCCGCGATCGTCAGGTTGAACTCGGTGTGGCGTTCGCGCCGATGCAGAGCACATCGATGACATTCACGCCGCTGTATGTCGATCGCTTTGTCGCCGTGGTGCCGGCCGATTCAGCGCTGGCCGGTCGCGCCGACATCGATTGGCAGACCTTGCTAAAGGAACCATTCATCACCCTGCAGCGGCCATCGACCGTGCGGGTGATGCTGGAAGAGCATTTGCAGGCGCGCGGAATGAAGTTGCCGGTGGAGTTCGAAAGTCATCAATTGGCGACCGTCGGGCGAATGGTTGCCAGCGGGCTTGGGGTCAGCGCGGTGCCGGCATTGTGCGCGGGGCAGATGCGCGAATTGGGCGCGCATTGCTTGACCTTGAATGACTCGGTGGAGCGGGCGATTGGCGTGTTGACCGAGCCGGGCAATGAACTGTCGGCGGCGGCGCAGGCGTTGTTCGAGATTCTCAGGGCGGAAAATTTGCAGCGGCAGTTCGATTTCCCCCTCACCCCAGCCCTCTCCCCAGGGAGAGGGGGAAAGGGAGCCGACCGCGTTTAGTTTCAACTCCCGGGTTCTACCTGCCGCCTCCAATTAATGTGGGAGCAAGCCTGCTCGCGAAGAACGATAACGCGGTCTAAACCTTGGCCACGCGCCACAGATACCAGGCCGCCACCGTCCGATAAGGCCTCCACGCCTGGCCAATCTCGATCATCTGTTTGCGCGTCGGCTGCACCTCCAGTCTCTTCAAGCGCCGATATCCCTCACGCACGCCGAAGTCATCGGCCGGCAGAATGTCCATGCGTTCGAGGCTGTAGATCAGCAGCATCTCCACGGTCCAGCGGCCGACACCGCGCAGGCTGGTCAGGCGTTCGATCAGGGTTTCATCGCCCATCGCCCGTGCAGTCGGGTAATCCGGCACCACGCCGTCCAGCGTCGCCTGGGCAATCCCTTGGATCGTCGCGATCTTGCTGGCGGAAAATCCGCAAGCGCGCAGTTGCTCGACCTCGGTAGCCAGAATCTGCTGCGGACGCGGAAACGCCTGCCCCGGAAACAACTCCACCAAACGCCCAAGGATCGCATCGCCGGCCTTGGCGTGCAGTTGCTGATAGGCAATCGCCCGGACCAGCGATTCATAGGGATCGCGCGCCGGATGTGGCTGATGCAGGCACGGGCCGACGGCGTTGATATGGCGCTGCCAGTCAGTGTCTATCGCGGCCAGAAAAGCGCTGGCCATCTCATACATGTCAGCCATGTTGCGGTGATTCGGACATACCCATCGAAATCCTTACTTGCGTGTTGGATTGCATGGCTCAAAAAGCCAATTGTTGAGTCAATTGCAGTGCGGCGTTTTCCAGCCTGAGCAAGAACGCCTTGCGCGGTTGTCCGCCACCATAGCCGGTCAGCGAGCCGTCTGCGCCGATCACTCGGTGGCACGGCACCACGATCGACAGGCGATTGTGCCCGTTGGCCAGGCCGACGGCACGGCTGGCGCCGGGTTTGCCCAGGCCTGCCGCGATGGCGCCGTACGTGCTGGTGTGGCCATAGGGAATTTGCAACAGCGCCGCCCACACCTCACGGGCGAACGCGCTGCCGGGCAGGTGCAGCGGCACGTTGAACCGAGTGAGTTTGCCGGCGAAATAATCCGCCAGTTGCACCTCGATCTGCTGCAAGTGGGCGTTATGCCCCGGTGCAATCGCGTAGCCGTAACGGTTTTGCAGGGCTTCGACTTCCCGGGTCAGCGCCGGGCGGTCGAGAAATTCCAGCAGCACCAGCCCACGGCGCTCGGCCATGGCGATCATCGGCCCCAGCGGCGTGGTCAGGCGAGTGAACAGCAACGGTTCACTATTGGCCGCGCGGCCCGGGGTGATATGGAAGGACTTCTGAAACGCGTCGCGAAAACCACTGAGCGATTCATAGCCGGAGTCGAAAGCGGCGTGATCGATCGAAGTGCCTTGCCTGATTCCGCCCAGGGCCATGCCGAGGCGTCGTGTGCGCAGCCAGGCGTGGAAGGTCATGCCGAAGTGCTGCTTGAACCAGCGCCGCAATTTCAGCGGTTCGATGCCTTCGGCGAGCAACTGCGCATCGCTCCAGCGCCGTTCGGGATCGGCGTCCACCGCATTCAGCAGGCGCTGCACCCAGTCCGGGGCGATGGCTGCTGCGTCCAGCGGTTTGCAGCGCAGGCAGGCGCGGTAACCGGCGCACAGGCACTCGTCGGCGTGGGCGAAGAATTCGACGTTTTCCGGTTTCGGCTTGCGCGCCGTGCAACTGGGGCGGCAAAAAATCCCGGTGGTTTTCACGGCGGTGAAGAACACGCCTTCATAGGCAGTGTCGCGCTCGAGCATGGCGCGAACCATTTCGGCGTGGGGCGGCAGGACAGCGGCTGGTATGTTCATGGCGTGAGAGTAAATCCGCTTTGTCGATGGCTCCACCGAAAAATCGACAGTGAATTTTTTCCCTTGTGCAGCACAATGGGCGGGTCGCCGCTTTCGAGGAAGCCAGCCCATGCATCCATTTTCCATTCAGCACATCGATCATATCGTCCTGCGCGTCGCCGACCTGCAACGCAGCATCGATTTCTACGCCAGGGTGTTCGGCGCCGAAGTGGTCAGGCATAACCAGCCGCTGGGGCTGGTGCATTTGCGCGCTGGCACGTCGATGATCGATCTGGTCGACTTGCACGGCGAACTCGGGCGCAAGGGCGGTGGCGCGGCGCAGGCGCAGCGACGCAATGTCGACCACTTCTGCCTGCGCATCGAACCGTTCGACGAAGCCGCGCTCATCGCTCACCTGCAATCGTTCGGGCTGACCGTTGAACAAGCCGCCAGGCGTTTTGGCGCCGAGGGTTACGGCTTGTCGCTTTACTGTTTCGACCCGGATGGCAATCAGGTCGAACTCAAAGGCCCGTCCGAGAGCGATCAGCCAGCGGTTTCCTGAAGCAGCAACTCGGTCACTTGCGCCAGAGCCGAGCGGCCGTTTTGCGGTTGTTCAGACGCCAGATTCAACAGCGCCAGTTGCCGGTCGGCGCTGGTGCCGCTGGCGATGATCGCCCGCGCACGCTCGAACAACTGCGCCGCGCCCAATGCCTGCGCCGTATCGGCGAAACGCTGCTCGGCCAGCTCCAGCCATTGCCCGATCGAACAGTCGCCGTCGATACCTTCGACCAGAAAGCGCGCATTAAGCCCCAGGCGCTTGGCGCGCCAGCGGTTTTCTTCCAGCATCGAACGCGCGGTCTGGTCGTACAGCAATCCGGGCCGCCGCTGTGCACTGGCATGAGCCACCAATACCCGGAAAAACGCCGCCAGGGTCAGCGCATCGTCGACCCGAGGGCAGGCGTCGGTCATGCGCAGTTCGAGAGTCGGGAAACGCGCGGCCGGGCGCACGCCCCACCAGCATTCGCCTGGCTGAGTGATGGCGCCGATGCGCGTGAGAAACGCCAAGTGTTCGTCGTAATGGCGCTGATCGGCAAACAGCGGCGCAATGCCCATGCGTGGCCACTCGTCACACGCGGTCTGCCGGTAGCTCATGAAGCCGCTGGCGGCGCCATCCCAGATCGGCGAGGAGCAGCTCAGCGCCAATAGCAGAGGCGTCCACGGCAGCACTTCGTTCATCACCTCAACGCGATCCAGCGGCTCTGCCACCTCGACGTGCACATGCAAGCCCGACAGCACGCTGCGGCGGGCGACATGGCCGTAGCGTTCGAACAGATACCGGAAATGGTCCTCGTCGGTCGGAATCTGTTCGCGCCAGTCGGCCAGCGGATGACTGCCGGCGCTGAGCACGCCCAGGCCAAACGGCTCAAGGGCTGCGCGCAGGGCCTGACGGCTGCCACGCAAGAAATCGCCGGCATGCACGAAATCTCCGAACACCGGCGAAGCCACTTCGATCTGGCCCTGGAACATCTCCGTGGCAAACCACGCGCCCATGGCCGCCCGGCATGCCTCGATGGCCTGCGGCGGCGGGCTGCCGACCATGCGCAGGGTTTGCAGGTCAGTGATGAAATATTCTTCCTCGATGCCAAATCGCGGGCTGGTCATGGCGCTGCTCACGCAACTGTTTCTCATGGGAACCGCGCGTGGCAGCGGTGGTTCACGCCAGGCGACCAGCGCCGCGAATGCACCGTTGGTCTTTTCCATTGCACTTGGAGGGCCTGCGGTTTTCCAAACAGTCCGATCAACGTGTTCTGGAGGCAGACATGAACAACCCATCCAGCAACGACAAGGCGCTCAACGAAACCATCAATCCCAACGACGACGGTTTCGTCATTGGCACGGCCGGGCGTGATGAAGACCCCAACGCCACCACCGACTGGGACGTCAGCCGCGACAACGAAGATGTCATGACGCCCGAGGATACTCGCGGTCTGCCCGGTTATCCCGGCGCGGAAAAGAACAACCCTTCGAAACCGGTTCCCGACAGCAGCGTGCCCGCCAATGGTGATCCAGCCGTGCAGAACGACGGCGCCGACTAAACTGGCGCTATCGCCGACAGAGCCCAAGGAGGCCCCATGAACAACCCGATGCGCACCTGCGCACTGGTCGCCTTGACCCTCTCGGTCGGCATTGGCCAGGCGTATGCCGAACAAACCAATCGAGTCGACGTCATGCTGGTCGGCGGCGGCATCATGAGTTCGACGCTGGCGGTCTGGCTCAGTGAGCTGGAGCCGGGTTGGTCGATGGAAATGGTCGAGCGTCTGGACAAGGTCGCCGAGGAAAGCTCCAACGGCTGGAACAACGCCGGCACCGGCCACTCGGCGCTTGCTGAACTGAACTACACGCCGGAAAAGGACGGCAAGATCGACATCACCAAGGCTGTCGAGATCAACGAGGCGTTCCAGATCACCCGGCAGTTCCTCGCCTGGCAGGTGAAAACCGGCGTGCTGAAGAATCCGCGCTCGTTCATCAACTCCACGCCGCACATGAGTTTTGTCTGGGGCGACGACAACATTCGTTTCCTGAAGAAACGCTACGAGGCGTTGCAGGCCAGCCCGCTGTTCCGCCCGATGCAGTATTCCGAAGACCCGGAGCAGATCAAACAATGGGTACCGTTGATGATGGAAGGGCGCGACCCGACACAGAAGATCGCCGCCACCTGGACGCCGATCGGCACCGACGTCAATTTCGGCGAGATCACCCGTCAGTTCGTCAGCCATCTGCAAAGCCGCGATAATTTCAACCTCAAACTGTCCACGGAAGTGCGCGACATCAGCCGCAACGACGATGGCTCGTGGCACGTCGAATACAAGAACCTCAAGGACGGCACCACGGCCGCCACCGACGCCAAATTCCTCTTTATCGGCGCTGGCGGGGCGGCGTTGCCGCTGTTGCAGAAGTCCGGCATCGAGGAAGCGAAAGACTACGCCGGGTTCCCGGTGGGCGGCTCGTTTCTGGTGACCGACAACCCCGAAGTCGCGCATCGGCACATGGCCAAGGCTTACGGCATCGCCTCCACCGGCGCGCCGCCGATGTCGGTGCCGCACCTCGACACGCGAGTGCTGGATGGCAAACGGGTGATTCTGTTTGGCCCGTTCGCGACGTTCTCCACCAAGTTCTTGAAAGAGGGTTCGTATTTTGATCTGCCGGCCAGTACGACCCTGCACAATCTCTGGCCGATGGTTCGGGTCGGCGTGCGCGAGTTCGATCTTGTGCAATACCTCGCCGGCCAGTTGATGCAGTCCGATGATGACCGTTTCGAGGCACTGCGCACCTACTTCCCCCACGCGAAGAAGGAAGAGTGGCGGCTGTGGCAGGCCGGCCAGCGCGTGCAGATCATCAAGAAGGATGAGCAGCAGGGCGGGGTGCTCAAACTCGGCACCGAAGTTGTCGCCTCGAAGGATGGCAGCATCGCCGGGCTGCTCGGCGCATCCCCTGGGGCCTCGACTGCCGCGCCGATCATGCTCGATCTGATGGGCAAGGTGTTCAAGGACAAACTGGCCTCGGCGCCGTGGCAGGACAAGCTGCGGCAGATCGTGCCCAGCTATGGCACG
This sequence comes from Pseudomonas sp. 14A, assembly GCF_018132745.1. Taxonomy (NCBI): domain Bacteria; kingdom Pseudomonadati; phylum Pseudomonadota; class Gammaproteobacteria; order Pseudomonadales; family Pseudomonadaceae; genus Pseudomonas; species Pseudomonas sp. 14A. The sequence continues at coordinate 348,819 of NZ_JAGRQJ010000009.1, forward strand.
CGCCTGAACGAACACCCGGACAAGGTCATGGAGGAGTGGCGCTACACCAGCGAAGTGCTGCAACTCACGCCGCCTCCGGGCATCGATCAGGCCCCGGCGCAAAACCCGCCGGGCAATATCGACGCCGTGCAGCAGAAGAATCTGGACAGCGATCCCGATCTCAAGCCCTGAGACTGGCAGATGTGGCGCGGGTCGAACTTTTTTGATCCGGCGCCACTCTGAACGTGTCATAGGGTCGCGGTTCGACAGAAAAAACGCTCCGGCAGTCAGAAAAAGCTGCGTGGCGTGATAAATTCCCCGCACGTCGAGCCCACCCAGAATGGCCCCTGCCGGGTCCCACCAAGAGCGATCTACATGCAAGCAAAGGCCCGTGAGGTTTATGTGCCACCGGTGCTGCAGGATCTGCGGGCCGGCACAGCCGAACTGCACATCGCACTGGAAAAACGCCTTCCCTTTTTCTCCGACACCCTCGATACCGCCGCTTTCGAGCGCCTGATGGCGGCCTATTACGGTTTTTATCAGCCGCTGGAACGGGCGTTACTCGCCAGTGGCGCGGTCCCGGACGATTTCAATCTGACGCCTCGTCTGAAAGCCGAGACCTTGCACGCCGACCTGCGCGCGCTGGGCGCGACGGCCAATGATTTGCCGCTGTGCGAGGACCTGCCAGTCATCGACTCCAGCGCTGCCAGCCTTGGCGTTCTGTACGTGCTCGAAGGCGCGACCCTCGGCGGGCAGATCCTGCGCCGGGAGATCGCCGCGCGGCTGAATCTGGACGCCGACAACGGCGCCGCGTTTCTCGATGTCTACGGCGCGGCCACCGGGCGGCGCTGGCGTGAGTTCATCGAATACCTGAGCAACCGGCCCATGGCGGCCAGCGAACGCGCGGCCGTGGTCAGCGCAGCACAAACCACATTCAGCTGTTTCGAGCAATGGCTCGAGCGCCAGGAGGTACTGGCATGAACCCGCAAGACCCACAAGCCTTTGAAGAACTGCTGGCCAACTGTGCCGACGAGCCGATCCGCTTTCCTGGCGCGATCCAGCCCCATGGTCTGCTGCTGACCCTGACCGAGCCTGCGCTGCAGATCATTCAGGTCAGCGCCAACGTCGAAACCCTGCTGGCCCGCGCGCCCGAATCCTTGATCGGCCAGCCGCTGCACAGCCTGATCGGCGCCGAACACACCGCGCAAGTGCTGCAAGCGTTGCAACAGGCGACGTTCTCCGAGGCGGCGCCGCTGCGCTTCGAGCTCAATGGCACTGAGTTCGAAGGTTTGCTGCACCGCCATCAGGGTGTGCTGATTCTCGAACTGGAAATTCATGTGAAGAATTTCCAGCCGCGCAACGTCGCTGGGGTCAACACCCATTTGGGCCGCATGCTCCAGCGCCTGCAAGCGGCGACCACGCTGCAGGCCCTGTACGACATCAGCGTCAAGGAAATCCAGGCGATGACCGGTTACGACCGGGTGCTGATCTATCGCTTTGAGGAGGAGGGCCACGGTCAGGTCATCGCCGAAGCGTCCGATCCATCGATGGAAGTGTTCAACGGCCTGTTCTTCCCGGCTTCGGACATTCCCGAGCAGGCGCGCGAGCTGTATCGCACCAATTGGCTGCGGATCATCCCCAACGCCGATTATCAGCCAGTGCCGCTGGTGCCGAAGCTGCGCCCGGACACGCAGACGCCGCTGGACCTCAGTTTCGCCACGCTGCGCAGCGTCTCGCCGATTCACTGCCAGTACATGAAGAACATGGGCGTGCTGTCATCGATGAGCATCTCCCTGCTCAAGGGCGACAAGCTCTGGGGCCTGATCAGCTGCGGCAACCGCCAGCCGCTGCACGTGCCGCATGAATTGCGCATGGCCTGCCAGACCATCGGCCAAGTCCTGTCGTTGCAGATCAGTGCCATGGAAACCCTTGAGCTGACCCGTCAGCGTGAAGAGAAGGTCGAGGCGTTGGCGCGGCTCAATCAGGCGATGATCGATTCGCCGCAGAACGTCTTCGACGGCCTCGCCCAGCAGCCTGCAACGCTGATGGCGCTGGTCAATGCCGGCGGTATCGCGATCATCGAAGACAAACAGTTGCACCGTTACGGCAACTGCCCGGCGCCGGAAGAAATTCGCGCGCTGCACAAATGGTTGCAGGCGCGCGGCGAGCCGGTGTTTGCCAGCCATCACCTGTCCAGCGTTTACCCGCCGGCGGCGCAGTTTCAGTCGGTGGCCAGTGGTGTGCTCGCCATGAGCCTGCCCAAACCGGTGGACAACGGCGTGCTGTGGTTCCGTCCGGAAGTGAAGGAAAACATCAACTGGAGCGGCGACCCGCGCAAGCCGCTGGATCTGGAAAACTCCGACGCCGGGATGCGCCTGCGTCCGCGTACCTCGTTCGAGATCTGGAAAATCGAGATGGCCGGGATCTCCACCAAGTGGAGCCACGGTGATCGGTTCGCCGCCAACGATCTGCGCCGCTCGGCACTGGAAAACGATCTGGCCCGCCAGGTGCGTCGCGAGCAGGCGGCCGTGCAGGCGCGCGACGATCTGGTGGCGGTGGTTTCCCACGACCTGCGCAACCCGATGACGGTGATCTCCATGCTCTGCGGCATGATGCAGAAAGCCTTCAGCTCGGAAGGCGCGCACACCTCGCGGCGCATCTCCACGGCGATCGACACCATGCAACAGGCCACGGCGCGGATGAACACGCTGCTGGAAGACTTGCTCGATACCTCGAAAATCGACGCCGGGCGCTACTCCATCACCCCGCAAGCGCTGGAGGTCGGGCTTATCTTTGAGGAGGCGCAGGCATTACTGTCGCCGCTGGCTCAGGTCAAGGACATCAGCATTTCCTTCCAGGCCGATCCTGATTTGCGCATCCACGCTGACCCCGAGCGGCTGTTCCAGGTGCTGTCGAACCTGGTCGGCAACGCCATCAAGTTCACTCCGCGCATGGGCACCGTCGGCGTCCACGCCAAGTCGGTGGGCGATGAGATTGTCTTTATCGTGCGCGACAGTGGTGAAGGCATTCCCAAGGAGCATCTGCCGCATGTGTTCGATCGTTACTGGACGGTGAAGGAAGGCAACCCGACCGGTACGGGCCTGGGTTTGTACATCACCCAGGGCATCGTCGAAGCCCACGGCGGGCAGATCGTCGCCGAGAGCGAGCCGGGGCAGGGCAGCGAGTTCCGCTTCACCGTGCCGCGCCTGGCCTGACTGTTCTTGTGGGGATTGATCGTTCCCACGCTCTGCGTGGGAATGCAGCCCGGGACGCTCCGCGTCCCTTCACTGCTGGGACGCAGAGCGTCCCTTGAGGCATTCCTTTGCTGCGCGTGGGAACGATCAGAACGTCGGGTGCAGCGCCGATCCCTGTGGGAGCGAGCCTGCTCGCGAATGCGGTGTGTCATCCACAACTGCACTCACTGACCCACCGCTTTCGCGAGCAGGCTCGCTCCCACAGGTGATTCGCATCCTCAGGGTCATTTTCTTCAATACCTGAAATAAGCCCCTAGCTACCGTAGCCACCTCGTTCTTCGTTTGAAGCAGGTGTGCAATGAGTCTGATTCTTTCCATGGCGGCGTTTGCCCTGGCCGCATCCATCACCCCCGGGCCGGTCAATATCGTCGCCTTGAGTTCCGGCGCGCAGTATGGCTTTCGTGCCAGTCAGCGACACGTCGCCGGGGCGACGTTGGGGTTTGTGCTGTTGCTGGTGCTGATGGGCCTGGGCCTGCATGAGGTGCTGCAACTTTGGCCGTTCATGACCCGCGTGGTGCAATGGGCCGGGGTGGCGTTTCTGTTGTTCATGGCCTGGAAACTGGCCAGCGATGACGGCCAGTTGCACACCAGCGAGTCCGGCCGCGCGCCTTCGATGCTCTATGGCGCGGTGATGCAATGGCTCAACCCCAAGGCCTGGTTGGCATGCGTAGCCGGCATGGGCGCGTTTGTCGCTGATGGCGAGGCGCGGCTGGTCTGGCAGTTTGCAGCGGTGTATCTGGTGATCTGTTATTTGTCGGTAGGCTGCTGGGCGTATGCCGGGACGTTCTTGCGCGGGTATCTGAGCAATACCGCCGGGATGCGCTGGTTCAACCGGTTGATGGCGTTGTTACTGGCGGTGAGTGCGCTTTATCTGTTGTTCACTTGATTTCCTGACCGCATTCCCTCTGTAGGAGCTGTGTTTGCTGCAGATCGGGATCAGCCGCGATACTGCCCCGGCGTTGCCGCCAGATGCTGTTTGAACGCCCGCTGAAAATGCGCCTGATCGGCAAATCCGGCCTCTAGCGCCACATCGGCAATCAACCGCCCACTGCGCAAGCGCTCGCGGGCGAACTGGATGCGCTGGTTGACCAGGAAGGCATGCGGCGTCATCCCGTAGCGCTGTTTGAACGCGCGAATCAGGTATGACGGCGATAGTTGCGCCGCCGCGCAAATTGCCTCGAGGCTCAGCACTTCGGTGCAATGTCCACGGATGAAATCAGCGGCGCGCTCCAGCTTGAAATTCGGCTCGGCAACGGGCTCATCCGCCGGATTCAGGCGCCCCTGCAAATCACTGAAAAACTCAACCGCCGCGCTGTGTTTCGCCAGCGCCTCCATTTGGTCGTCGAGCAAAACCTCATACAACCCCATCAACTTGCCAAACAGTTCGGCATCAGTCAGATGCGTGTCGGAAAATCGGCGAAATTCCAGCTCCCCGGCAAACCCCAATTGATGCTGCAAATCCGTCAGCCACGGCGTTTCGACATACAACATCACGTACGACCAAGGCTGATCATCGATCGGATTGCAGGCATGCACATCGCCGGGATTCATCAGCACCACGGTGCCCGCCGCCACCTCATATTGCGCGTGCTCATGCACATAGGTGCTGCGCCCGGCGGTAATTGCACCGATGGAAAAGTGCGCGTGGGAATGCCGCGCATAACAGACCTCGCGACCATCCGCGATGGCCCGCGCCTCGATGAAGGGAAGGGCGTCGTCGCGCCAGAAGCGCGGGGCTTTCTCGGGGTTTTTCGCAGCGGCGTGTTTCATCGTGATCGTCCCGGCAGGTTAGCGTCTGAGTGTATTAGCTCTGGCCAGCGAATGCCCGTTGCAGTGCGGCAACATTGAGTTCTTTCATCTGAACTATCGCCAGCATTGCAGCGCCGACTGTTATAGGCTCTGGGGGGCGCGACACCACGGGCGCAAAGGAGCTAAACCATGACTGCATTTACCGGCGGATGCCTGTGCGGCGACGTGCGTTTTCAAGCCATTGGCGAGCCTTACCGGGTCGGGCTGTGCCATTGCCTGGACTGTCGCAAGGTGCACGGCGCGTTGTTTCATGCCTCGGCGGTTTTTCCTGAGGGCGCTGTGACCATCAGTGGTGAAACCCATGAGTATCAAGGACGACATTTCTGCCCGCGTTGTGGCTCGTCGGTGTTCAACCGCAGTGGTGATGAGGTCGAGGTGAACCTCGGCGCGCTGGATGCGCCGGATCAGTTGAAGCCGACTTATGAGAGCTGGATTGTGCGGCGTGAATCGTGGTTGCCGGATTTTCCGCTGGCCAGGCATTACCGTGGTGATCGTGAAGGCAAAGGGCGGGCAGAGGGGTAGGGGATTGATTCAGCCTTCAGCACGCCTGCGATTTCTGTGGGGGCGAGGCTGCTCGCGAAGGCTTGTTGTCGAGCGATGATTTGTTCGGTTGACCGAGTACATATCCGTTGCTGCGGTAACGGCTGCTTAGGGTTCCGCCCTTACGGCGGGTCACCTTTTTCAAACGCCAAAAAGGTAACCCAAAACGCTTGCTCCTACGTTCGGCCCTCGCAGGCTCGGGTTCCTTCGCTGCGGGATCGATCCGGGCGCAGCGGCTACGGTTTGCTTCGCTGCACCTCCTTCCGCTGTGTCTGGCTGCGCCAGACGGTCGCTGCGCTCCCACGCCCGGATCGATCCCTGCGCTCAGCCTTCCGACGTCGCCGGTGGATCAAGATCAAAAGCCGCAGGCGAGCTGACACTCGGCCTAGAGGTGAACGTGGGACTGTAGGAGCTGCCGAAGGCTGCGATCTTTTGATCTTGATCTGGTAGGAGTGAGCCTGCTCGCGATAGCTATCTCAAAGATACGAATGAATAGCGGAGCTACCTTGACCTCTGTGGGAGCTGGCTTGCCAGCGATGGCGGCCTTCCAGCCGACCAGTCTCTGGCGGATATACCCAATTCCAACTGTGGGAGCGAGCCTGCTCGCGAAGGCGTTGGGTCAGTCAACATGCAGGTGGCTGAACGAACGCTTTCGCGAGCAGGCTCGCTCCCACAATTTGTTTTATGGTGTCCGCTGCTATGGGTACATCCTCAGCTCTGTCAGCCGCGAATAAACGCCAACAAATCCGCATTGATGGTTTCCGCTTGCGTGGTCGGCATGCCATGCGGGAAGCCCGGATACGACTTCAGTGTGCCGTTGGGCAGCAGTTTCGCTGACAACGGTCCGGAGTTGGCGTACGGCACGATCTGGTCATCCTCGCCGTGCATGACCAGCACCGGCACGGTGACTTTTGTCAGGTCTTCGGTGAAGTCAGTTTGCGAGAACGCGACGATGCCGTCGTAATGCGCCTTTGCGCCGCCGATCATGCCCTGGCGCCACCAGTTGGCGATGATCCCTTCCGCCGGCTCGGCGCCCGGGCGGTTGTAGCCGTAGAAAGGTCCGCTCGGCACATCGCGATAGAACTGCGCGCGATTCGCCGCCAACTGCGCTTGAAAGCCATCGAACACCGATTTCGGCAAGCCGCCGGGGTTGCTTTCGGTCTGCACCATCAATGGCGGCACGGCGCTGATCAATACCGCTTTGCTGACCTTGTCCTGGCCATGCCGGGCGATGTAATGGATTACTTCGCCGCCGCCGGTGGAATGGCCGACGTGCACCACGTTGCTCGTACCCAGATGATTGACCACGGCCAGCACATCGTCGGCGTAGTGATCCATGTCGTGGCCGTCCCAGACCTGGCTTGAGCGCCCGTGCCCGCGTCGATCATGAGCAATCACCCGAAAGCCCTGTGCCAGGAAAAACAGCATCTGCGCGTCCCAGTCATCCGAACTGAGCGGCCAGCCGTGGTGGAAGTGGATCACCGGCGCGTCGCGCGGGCCCCAGTCCTTGTAGAAGATATCGACGCCGTCTCGAGTGGTGACAAAGCCCATAGGTGCTGCTCCTGACTCAAAGGATGGTCAACCGCGATGCATCGCGGACCGCTTGTGCAGAGGTACGACGACTCATTCGAGCCGTTATCAACTGTAGGAGCAATGCCGGGGTCTGCATGACCGCTGGTCACAACGTCTGGCTTCAGGCGCAAATTAGGCTTTGCTGAAAGGGATAAGCGCGGGCATCCGTAGATTTTTGCGACCACAGCGACGCCCCTTCGCAACACGTGAGTCTGAGGAAACCATCCGATGTTGACCCTGAATATCAATGGCAAGGACCAGGAGCTCGATGTCCCCGCCGACATGCCGCTGCTCTGGGTTCTGCGCGATGTCGCGCACCTGACCGGGACCAAGTTCGGTTGCGGCATGGCCCAGTGCGGCGCCTGCACCGTGCACGTCGACGGCGCGCCATTGCGCTCCTGTATCACCCCGGCGACTGCCGTTGCCCATGGGCAGAAAATCCTCACCATCGAGGGCTTGTCCAGTGATGGCTCGCACCCGGTGCAGCAGGCCTGGGCCGAGCTGGACGTGGTGCAGTGCGGTTACTGCCAGTCCGGGCAGATCATGTCCGCTGCCGCGTTGCTGGCGAAAATTCCCAAGCCCACCGACAGCGATATCGATCAGGCGCTCTCCGGCAATATCTGCCGCTGCGGCACCTATCCGCGCATACGCGCGGCGGTCAAACGCGCCGCCGACATCGGCTGAGTCATTCTCTGGGAGATGAACGATGAACAGTCCGCTATCGCGTCGCGGGTTTCTCAAAGGCAGCGCCGTGCTGGGCGGCGGCCTGATGGTGGCGTTTGTAGTGCCGGGGGCCAATCGCTTCGCTCACGCGGCGGAGGATCAGAACAAGACATTCGCGCCCAATGCGTTTCTGCGCATTGCGGCGGACAACAGCGTCACCATGCTGCTCGGCCATTCGGAGATGGGGCAGGGCATCTGGACCGGCCTGACCATGCTGATCGCCGAAGAACTGGACGCCGACTGGTCGAAAATCCGCGTTGAGCACTCGCCAGCCTCGGCGGCCGATTACGGCTTGCCGGCGTTTGGCGGCATGCAGATCACCGGCGGCTCGACGTCGACCTGGATGGAATTCGACCGCTACCGACTGGCCGGGGCGACGGCGCGGCAGATGCTCGTGGAAGCGGCGGCGAAACGTTTCGATGTCGCGCCGTCGACGATTCGCACGGAGTCCGGCGTGGTCATCGCCGGGGACCAACGCGCGACCTACGGCGAACTGGCCGATGCCGCCGGGCAACTGCCGGTGCCGGATCCGAAAACCATCACCTTCAAGGAGGCCAAGGACTGGAAAGTCATCGGCAAACCGACCAAGCGCCTCGACACCCCGGAGAAAATTACCGGCCGCGCCAAGTTCGGCATGGACGTGCAGTTCGAGGGCCTGATGACCGCGATGGTCGCCCGCGCCCCGGTGTTCGGAGCCACGGTGAAATCCTTCGAAGGCGCCGCAGCGCTGGCCATTCCCGGCGTGCACAAGGTGGTGCAGGTGCCCAGCGGAGTAGCGGTGGTGGCCGAGCATTTCTGGGCGGCGAAACTCGGGCGTGATGCTCTGAAGGTCGATTGGGATCTCGGGCCGCTGGCCGACATGAGCAGTGAAAAACTGCTGGAGAGTTTCCGCAAACTGGCGGCGACGCCGGGCACCTCTGCCACTCAGGCTGGAGACGCCAAGGCCAATTTCGGCAAAGCCGCGAAGAAAATCGAGGTCGAGTACAGCGTGCCGTATCTGGCCCACGCGCCGATGGAACCGCTCAACTGCACGGTGAAAATCAGCGCCGGCAAATGTGAAATCTGGACCGGCACGCAATTTCAGACGCTGGACCAAATGGTCGCCAGCAAGATCACCGGGCTCAAGCCCGAGCAGGTCGAAATTCACACCGAATTCCTCGGCGGTGGTTTTGGTCGCCGCGCCAATCCGACCTCGGATTTCGTCGCCGAAGCCGTGCAAGTGGCGAAAGCGGCGGGCCTGCCGGTGAAAACCGTGTGGGCGCGCGAAGATGACATTCGCGGCGGCTACTACCGCTCGATGTATCTGCACAAGGCGCAGGTCGGGCTGGGCGCTGATGGCTTGCCGATGAGCTGGCAGCATGTGCTGGTCGGTCAGTCGATCATGGCCGGGACGATGCTCGAGGCAGCGATGGTCAAGAACGGCATCGATGCCACCTCGGTCGAGGGCGTGGCTGACAGTCCGTATATCAAGGATCTGCCTCACCATCAGGTCGACCTGCATTCGCCGCAGACCGGCATCAATGTGTTGTGGCTGCGTTCGGTCGGCCATACCCACACGGGTTTTGTCATGGAATCGCTGATCGATGAACTGGCGACGGCGGCGGGCAAGGATCCGGTGGAGTACCGGCGAACGCTGCTCAAGGCGCACCCGCGCCACCTCGGCGTGCTCAATCTGGCGGTGGAGAAGGCCAACTGGGGCGCACCGTTGCCGGACGGGCATGCTCTGGGCGTGGCGGTACACGAGTCGTTCGGCAGCTACGTGGCGCAGGTCGCCGAGGTGTCGCAGGACAACCTGGCGATCCGTGTGCATCGGGTGGTCTGCGCGGTGGACTGCGGCATTGCGGTGAATCCGCAGAGCATCGCCGCGCAGATGGAATCGTGCATCACCTTCGGTCTTGGCATGGCGTTGCACAGCAAGCTCACCGTCAAGGACGGCGGCGTCGTGCAGTCCAACTATCACGATTATCAGGTGTTGCGGCTCAACGAAATGCCGGTGGTGGAAGTGCACATCGTCCCCAGCAGCGAAAAACCCGGCGGCATCGGTGAGCCCGGCGTGCCACCGACCGCGCCGGCCGTGGCCAACGCCGTGTTCGCCTTGACCGGGCAACGCCTGCGCGAACTGCCACTGCAACTGTCGGGGGTGTGAAATGAAACGACATCTTGTGTTGGGCACCGTCGTTTTGCTTGGTCTCGGTGGCTACGCTTCGGACCTGTTTGCCGAAGATCAGGAAGCTCTGAAAGCCTTTGGCACGGTGCAGAAAGTCTTTCAGAGCCCGCGCTGCCAGAACTGCCACATTCCCGGCGATTCGCCGTTGCAGTTCGACGCCGGCATCCCCCACGCGATGAATGTGGTGCGCGGCATGGACGGCAAGGGCGCCGCCGGTTTGCCCTGCGCCACGTGCCACGCCGAAAGCAACCCGCCGGCCAGTTACGGCCCTCACGCGCCGCCGGGTGCGCCGCACTGGAGCCTGCCACCGGCGGCGCACAAAATGGCCTGGATCGGTCTGCCCTCGGACAAGCTCTGCGCGATGATCAAGGACCGCGCAAGCAACGGCGATCGGGATTTCGCTGCGCTGTTAAAACACGTCAGCGAAGACAAACTGGTGCTATGGGGCTGGAATCCCGGGGCAGGGCGCGCGCCAGTGCCGGTGCCGCACGACATTTTCGTTGCGCAATTCAAACTCTGGGCCGACGCCGGCGGACCGTGTCCGCTGGCGCAGATGTGAAGCCTCGGCGATTTAGCGCTACGCTCAACGCATGACTGTCTACGGAGTGTGCGCATGCTGGTGCCCGGAAAACCTGCCAACGAAGCTGCCCGAATTGACGCGCTGCATGGCTTGAAGCTCGACTCGGCTCCCGAAGAGCGTTTCGATCGCCTGACGCGTCTGGCCAAGCGCTTGTTCAACGTGCCGATCGCCTTGGTCACGCTGGTCGACAAGGATCGCCAGTGGTTCAAATCCTGTGTGGGTCTGGATGTCAGCGAGACATCGCGCGACGTCTCTTTCTGCGGCCATGCGATTTTGCAGAACGAGCTGATGCTGGTCCCCGATGCGCTGGAAGATCTGCGCTTCCACGACAACCCGTTGGTCACCGGCGCGCCGAATATTCGCTTTTATGCCGGCTATCCACTGACGGTGCCGGACGGCAACAAAATGGGCACCTTGTGCCTGATCGATACCAAACCCCGCCATCTCGACGACGAAGAGCGCGCGCTGCTGCGTGATCTTGCGCAGATGGCCGAGCAAGAGCTGATGGCGGTGCAGATGGCAAGCATGGACGAACTGACGCTGCTGTCCAATCGCCGCGGGTTCAAGCAACTGGCCCAGCATGCGCTGGATGCGTGCGCGCGCTTGAGCCGGCCGGCGACGTTGCTGTTTTTCGACCTCAACGACTTCAAGCAGATCAATGATCTGTACGGTCATGCCGAAGGTGACAGCGCGCTGAAGACCTTTGCCGACGTATTGCGCATTGCCTTTCGTGAAAGCGACGTGGTCGGGCGCTTGGGCGGCGATGAGTTCGTCGCATTGCTGACCGGTTCCAGCCACGTCGAAACCACGCGGATCATGGCGCGGCTCAAGGAAATCCTCGAAGAGCGCAACGCCACGCTGCACCGCGGTTACGCCATTCGCTTCAGCGTCGGCCAGATCGAATACGACCCCAAACGCCATGACACCGTGGATCGCCTTCTGGCGGATGCGGACGGCGCGATGTATGCGCACAAGCAAGCTCTGAAAGGCTGCTAGTCCTGGCGTAAATCCTGTGTAGGAGCGAGCCTGCTCGCGATAGCGGTGTGTCAGGCAGTGTCGTAGTCACAGACAGCTATCGCGAGCAGGCTCACTCCTACAGGGTTGGGTGGTGCTCAGTTTGCGCAATGCCCGCCAGGATTCAGCTTTTTGGCGGGCTCAGCTTCTGGTAAAACGCCAGCCATTTCTCATGGCAGGCTGCAGCATCCTCGAGCTCGGGCACGAGCAGCGCTTCTCGCAAGGCTTGCGCTTCATGGGCTGCAAACAGATGCCTGACAGCAGTGCTGGCAATGGCGTTGACTCTCTCCGATGCAAAAGTGTCGGGTACGGCGAGCGGCACCTTATACAAAAGAGGGGCTCCATCAGTGTCGAGAGGAGTGACGAAGGCATGGCAGGTGGCGTTTGCCGCGGGCGGGGTTCCGTGTTGGTAAGCCTGGGCGTCGACCGGCAGCACTCGCGCTGCTTCGTTCTCGGCAAAAGGCAGCAGCAGGCTGAGGTCCAGATCGCGCCGCAGAACCACTTTCGATCTGCAGGGGAAAATCTCGAACACCGTGGCTGGCGTCCCGAGCAACCGCGCAATGATGCCAAAAGGCGCAGTGTGGGCGGCGGCAAGCTTGTCCGTGGCAGCGGATACCGGTCGCAGGGCAAACAAATCAAACGTGCGGGTTTCGACGTCGAACCGTTGCGTAATTGGCAAGCGACAGAACGCTTCCTTGATTAATGCGATATGCGCCTCCTTCATCTGCTTGAGACGGGCGGCCAGTGCCACATGGAAGAACGTTGCCACATTGTGCAGTCTGGGCAACGAGGCAATCATCGGCGCCAGTTGCAACTGCGCATTGCTCGATTGCCATCCCTGCATGTTGCCCGCCAGTTTGCCGGCGATATGCAGTTCGCTCAGAGAGTAATGCGCGGGCGGCGTCTCAGTGTCCGAGACTGGAACAAACAGCGCCTTTTCCGTCAGGTACAGGTTATCGGCGAAAACCTTGCGCAGATCCATCAGCGCAACGGTGGTGGGGGTGGGCGGTGCAGTGAGGAAGCCCCGGCGATACAGGTCGTTTACCAGGCGATTGTGATTGCGAAACAGGACATCGGCCTTCTTCAGCGTGGCGGCGTCGTACACCGTCACCGGGAATTCGGCGTCGCGCTGGATCAGTCCTCTTGCAACCGCCCAGTCGACTACCAGCGAGGCACATGAATCTTCGCGCAGGAACTTGTAGAAATGCAGGGGGGCGGGGCCTTTTGTCAGTTGGTTGAGCTGCTCGTAGCTCATCATGCGTGCAACGCCCGGCATTTGGCTTTCGATATACAGCACGACCTGCTTCAACCTTACCCAGCGCAGAGAACTCATGTAGGAGAGTGATGCGGGAATATCCCGGGTCAGAAACTCCGGTGCCATACCGGACAATAACAAATGCGTTGCCAACGCCCTGTTCCTGGTTCGTCCAAGATGCGGCTGTGTATCGATGAGTCGACGTACTTCGTCGTAACTCTCGCCCCACAGGTCGCTGCCCTCCAGCCGATGGGTGACGATTCGGTTCAGATCTTCGCCGGCGCTTGGCTCCAGACTGAGAATCAATGCGGCGAGCAACAGGCGCTCGCGGTTGGTCGCCAAAAGGCGTTTCTTCTGCGCCGGAGCCCCCAGGTTCTTCACCAGCAGATTGCCCAGTGTTTGCGCCCGTGGCGTGATCAGGATACGGCTGATAAGGAAGTCGGCTTTTGCCTTGAGCGTTTTGGGTGGCAGATCGGTATCGACGCCTTCACTGAGATAGTCGAGCAATGACGTCGTGCCTTCGGGCAAGAACGTCTGTGTGGTGTCGATGATGCGCTGGCGCTGTTGCTCCGTGAACCGATCGCTTTGGGTCCAGGGCTGACCTAACAGATACCAGTGGTTCATGTGGGCGGGGTGGGTGTGCAGATTGATCCTGTACCACTTGACCAGCGCGAGAGCTTGCTCGACAGACGTCGGGGTGGGCAGCTTGTAGAAGCGCAGCATCTGCCCAAGGGTGACTTTACCGCTCGAGCGCATGGCTCCGCCGGCTTTGCTTGCCTTGGCTTTGAGCTGGTCGCGGAAGAGTTTCAGATCAGCATATCTTTCCACCTGCGCCGTCAGGGTTACCCAGCCTTTGGCGCTTGGGGTACCGACATGGCCGGATTCGGTAATCAGCAACTGACTGTCGGCGGGCAGTCCCTGCTGCTTCAAAATGGCTTGAAAATCCACATCGGCGCTGAGTTTGCGCAAATGACGCTGACCATACTTCATCCAATGCGCAAGCGTGGAATCCGGATGAGTCTCGCTGAGTTCCTTGTAATCGATTTTGGCCTTCGGCTCCATGTTCCAGCACAGCGCTTCAAGGCGTCGCACGATGTGCCGGACATCTTCCAGATCGCCAAACTCTTCGCGATAACTGCGGATGGGGGCGCTGGTTTGCACGTAATCGCTGACGTAGGGCAGCTCAGGCCAGCGCTGCTGGCGCAGGCGTTGCACAAGTTCTTTGGCTTCGCCAGCATCTTGCGGCAACGCAAATTCATAGCGACTCAGAAGCTCGCCCATTTTCAGCCGCGGCCCTCTGACTGGTGCGGTAACAGAAGCCGAAGTGAGCGTGACCGCAGTGTCGGCAAAGCCTCGCTGCTCGAACGGGTTGCTGGTCAGCAGTACCTCATCGATTCGATCGGCGATGGCCCGGAAGTCCTCCAGTTGCGCGTTGCGCTCCTTCACCACAGCCGACGTGGTGTGGCCGTTTTCATCGATGGCAGCCAGACCGCGGGCCTTCCACTCGGCGACGATGACCCGGGCCTGAATCTGGTTTTGCGGTTCCGGATAACCGTAGAACGCCAGCACGACTTGCCGCGGAAACCGGTAGAGCGGGTTGGCGGATGTACCACCGATGTAAGGCAGGCCCAGCCCCGCAGGATCGATACGCTGGGAAATCGACAGCAGCAGCGGCGCCATCTGCCACCAGCCTGAGTCATCCTCCAGCGTGAAGAGGCGCAGCCCGGCGGAGCCGTTCGAGGGGATCTGTGCTTGCAGGGTGTCACCCTTGATCTGCAACGTATCCAGATCAATATGGAAGCGACTGGCCCAGTCGAGAAATTCGGGGCGTTCGAGGGCGTTCCAGTAGAGCTCCATCCATTCGCGCAGCAGGCATGGCCGGGGAACGTCCAGCGTACGCGCCGGATCAGCGGCAGTGATTACCGGTTTGGCAGTCAATTCGGCAATGAGGTTCTGGATCAGCTTCTGTTCAGGTACCGGTGTGTCGCTCATGTGTGCCTCCCTGGCGGTTGATAAGCATTGAATGCCGAGTATCGCGGGGAGGGCTGGCTGGCGGGCGGTAGATATTTACTGCGCGACGTTTTCCAGGGACATAAAAAAACCCGCCATATTCGGCAGGTTTTTTATTGGCTACACGAAGATCACTCTTCGATGTTGCCCATGGCGGTGGTGTTGAAACCGCCGTCAACGTACATGATTTCACCGCTGATGCCCGACGCCAGGTCGGAGCACAGGAAGGCGCCGGCGTTGCCGACTTCTTCGATGGTGACGTTGCGGCGCAGCGGAGTCTGCGCTTCGTTGGCGGCCAGCATCTTGCGGAAGTTCTTGATGCCGGAAGCGGCGAGAGTGCGGATCGGACCGGCCGAAACGCAGTTGACGCGGGTGCCGTCCGGACCGAGGGAACCGGCCAGGTAACGGACGCCGGCTTCCAGCGAAGCCTTGGCCATGCCCATCACGTTGTAGTTCGGCATGGTGCGCTCGGCGCCCAGGTACGACAGGGTCAGCAGGCTGCCGTTGCGGCCTTTCATCATTTCGCGACCGGCCTTGGCCAGCGCCACGAAGCTGTAGGCGCTGATGTCGTGAGCGATGCGGAAACCTTCACGGGTGGTGGCTTCGGTGAAGTCGCCGTCCAGTTGGTCACCCGGGGCGAAGCCGACGGAGTGCACGATGCAGTCCAGGCCGTCCCACTTCTTGCTCAGTTCTTCGAAGACCTTGGCGATTTCTTCATCGCTGGCCACGTCGCACGGGAAGCACAGCTCAGGGCTCGAACCCCAGCCTTGTGCGAACTCTTCGACGCGACCCTTGAGTTTGTCGTTCTGATAAGTGAAGGCAAGCTCAGCGCCCTCGCGATGCATGGCGGCAGCGATGCCGGATGCGATGGACAGCTTGCTGGCGACACCGACGATCAGTACGCGCTTACCGGCGAGAAAACCCATGTGTTGCTCCTCTTTCAGGTTATTGCGCAGTGGCTGGTGCCAGAAAAGCGGCTTCCAGCAACTGCTGTGTATACGGATGTTGGGGGGCGGCAAAGATACTTTGCGCGTCTCCCTGTTCGACCACTTGGCCATGCTTGACCACCATCAGTTGGTGGCTCAGCGCTTTGACGACAGCCAGGTCATGGCTGATGAACAAATACGTCAGGTTGTACTTGGCTTGCAGTGAACGCAACAGCTCCACCACTTGCCGCTGCACCGTCCGGTCGAGCGCCGAAGTCGGCTCGTCCAGCAGGATCAGCGCCGGTTTCAGCACCAAGGCCCGGGCAATGGCGATTCGCTGCCGTTGCCCACCGGAAAATTCGTGGGGGTAGCGGTGCCGGGTTTCCGGATCCAGACCTACCTCCTTCAATGCCGCAATGATCGCCGCTTCCTGCTCGGTCGCGGTGCCCATCTTGTGTATCCGCAGGCCTTCGCCAACGATGTCATTGACGCACATGCGCGGGCTCAGGCTGCCAAACGGGTCCTGAAACACCACCTGCATCTCCCGCCGCAGCGGACGAACCTCGCTCTGCGTCAGGCAGTCTAGCTGCTTGCCTTCAAAGCGGATCGCGCCTTTGCTGCCGATCAGCCGCAAAATCGCCAGACCGAGGGTGGATTTGCCGGAACCGCTTTCGCCGACGATCCCCAGGGTCTGACCCTGCGGCAGGCTGAAATTGATGCCGTCCACTGCCTTGACGTAATCCACCGTGCGCTTGAGCAGGCCTTTCTTGATCGGGAACCAGACTTTGAGGTCCTCGACTTCGAGCAGCGGCGCGCCGACTTCATTGCTCGCCGGGCCGCCGCTGGGCTCCGCGCCGAGCAATTCCCGAGTGTACGGATGCTGCGGCGAACGGAACAGCTCTGCGCACGATGCCTGTTCGACGATGCAACCGCGCTGCATGACACATACGCGATGCGCAATTCTTCGCACCAGGTTCAAATCGTGACTGATCAGTAACAGTGACATGCCCAATCGAGCCTGAAGATCCTTGAGCAAATCGAGGATTTTCAGCTGAACGGTCACGTCCAGCGCGGTGGTCGGTTCGTCGGCAATCAGCAATTCCGGCTCGTTGGCCAGGGCCATGGCAATCATCACCCGCTGGCGCTGGCCGCCGGACAATTCATGGGGCAGGGCCTTGAGACGCTTGTGCGGCTCGGGAATGCCGACCATCTCCAGCAGCTCCAAAGTGCGCTTGGTCGCGACTTTGCCGCTCAGGCCCTTGTGGATGCCGAGCACTTCATTGATCTGCTTCTCGATCGAGTGCAGCGGATTGAGCGAGGTCATCGGCTCCTGAAAGATCATCGCGATGCGGTTGCCACGAATATGGCGGATGGTCTTCTCGCTCAAATCCAGCAGGTTCTGCCCGGCGTAATTGATGCTGCCGGCCGGATGCCGCGCCATGGGGTAGGGCAGCAGGCGCAGGATTGAATGCGCCGTGACCGATTTGCCCGAGCCCGATTCACCGACCAGCGCCAGGGTTTCGCCGCGCTTGATGTCGAAGCTCACGCCCTCGACCACGCGGTGGACGCGCTCGCCGAAACCGAACTCGACGGCGAGGTCGCGCACTTCGATCAGATTGTCCTGATTCATTTCACTTCCTCGGGTCGAAGGCATCGCGAGCGGACTCGCCGATAAACACCAGCAGGCTCAACATCAGCGCCAGCACGGCAAACGCACTCATGCCCAGCCACGGCGCCTGCAAATTGGATTTGCCTTGGGCGACCAGTTCGCCCAGCGACGGACTGCCGGCCGGCAGGCCGAAGCCGAGGAAGTCCAGCGCAGTCAGGGTGCCGATGGCGCCGGTGAGGATGAACGGCATGAAGGTCATGGTCGAAACCATGGCGTTGGGCAGGATGTGGCGGAACATGATCGCGCCGTTCTGCATGCCCAGCGCCCGCGCGGCGCGCACGTATTCCAGATTGCGCCCGCGCAGGAACTCGGCGCGCACCACATCGACCAGGCTCATCCACGAGAACAGCAGCATGATGCCCAGCAGCCACCAGAAATTCGGCTGGACGAAACTGGCGAGGATGATCAGCAGATACAGCACCGGCAGCCCCGACCAGATCTCGAGAAAACGTTGCCCGGCGAGATCGACCCAGCCGCCGTAGAACCCCTGTAGCGCCCCGGCAATCACGCCGATGATCGAGCTCAGCACGGTCAGCGTCAGCGCAAACAGCACGGAAATGCGGAAACCGTAGATCACCCGCGCCAACACGTCGCGGCCCTGATCGTCGGTGCCCAGCAGGTTGTCCGCCGAGGGCGGCGCCGGCGCCGGGACTTTCAGGTCGTAGTTGATGCTCTGGTAGCTGTAGGGGATCGGCGCCCACAGAATCCACGCGTCCTTGGCCTTGAGCAGCTCGCGGATGTACGGACTCTTGTAGTTGGCTTCCAGCGGGAATTCGCCGCCGAACGCGGTTTCCGGGTAGCGCTTGATCGCCGGGAAATACCAGTTGTTGTCGTAATGCACGACCAGCGGCTTGTCGTTGGCAATCAGCTCGGCGCCCAGACTCAGGCCGAACAGGATCAGAAACAGCCACAGCGACCACCAGCCACGCTTGTTGGCCTTGAACAGTTCGAAGCGCCGGCGGTTGAGAGGGGACAGGTTCATCTCAATGCTCTCTGCTTGCAAAGTCGATGCGCGGATCGACAAAGGTGTAGGTCAGGTCGCCGATCAGTTTCACCACCAGCCCGAGCAGGGTGAAGATGAACAGCGTGCCGAACACCACCGGGTAATCGCGATTGATCGCCGCTTCGAAACTCATCAGGCCGAGGCCATCGAGGGAGAAAATCACTTCCACCAGCAGCGAGCCGGTGAAGAAAATGCCGATGAACGCCGACGGAAAACCGGCAATCACCAGCAGCATGGCATTGCGGAATACATGGCCGTAGAGCACGCGATGGCGAGTCAGGCCTTTGGCTTTGGCGGTGACCACGTACTGTTTGTTGATCTCGTCGAGAAAGCTGTTTTTTGTCAGCAGAGTCATGGTCGCGAAGTTGCCGATCACCAGCGCCGTGACTGGCAATGCCAGGTGCCAGAAATAATCGAGGATCTTGCCGCCCAGGCTCAGCTCATCGAAGTTGTTCGAAGTCAGCCCGCGCAGGGGGAACCAGTCCAGATAACTGCCGCCGGCAAATACCACGATCAGCAGGATCGCAAACAGAAACGCCGGGATCGCATAGCCGACGATGATCGCCGAACTGGTCCAGACATCGAAGTGGCTGCCGTGCCGCGTGGCCTTGGCGATGCCCAGCGGGATCGACACCAAGTACATGATCAGCGTGCTCCACAGCCCCAGCGAGATCGACACCGGCATCTTTTCCTTGATCAGGTCGATGACCTTGGCGTCGCGGAAGAAACTGTCGCCGAAATCCAGCTGCGCGTAGTTCTTGACCATGATCCACAGGCGTTCCGGGGCCGATTTGTCGAACCCGTACATGTGCTCGATTTCCTTGATCAGCGCCGGGTCCAGCCCCTGCGCGCCACGGTAGGACGAACCGGCCACCGCGACCTCGGCACCGCCGCCGGCAATCCGGCTGGTGGCGCCTTCGAAACCTTCGAGCTTGGCGATCATCTGCTCGACCGGCCCGCCGGGCGCGGCCTGGATGATCACGAAGTTGATCAGCAGAATGCCGAACAGGGTCGGGATGATCAGCAGCAGTCGCCGAAAGATATACGCCAGCATCTGATTACTCCGTGCCCGCAGGGTCGGCTTGCAGTTGGGTTTCGACTTCTACGGCAGGCTTGGCGTCAGGCTTGACCCACCAGGTGTTGATGCCGATGTCGTACTTGGGCGAGGTTTTCGGGTGGCCGATGTGGTTCCAGTAGGCCACGCGCCAGCTCTTGATGTGCCAGTTGGGCACCACGTAGTAGCCCCATTGCAGTACGCGATCCAGCGCGCGGGCGTGGGCCACCAGGCTCTTGCGCGAGTCGGCGTTGATCAGACTTTCCACCAGTTGGTCAACGGTCGGGTCTTTGAGGCCCATGCTGTTGCGGCTGCTCGGTTTGTCGGCGTCGGCGCTCATCCAGTATTCGCGCTGCTCGTTGCCCGGCGAGTTGGACTGCGGAAAGCTGCCGACCATCATGTCGAAATCCCGCGAGCGCACGCGGTTGATGTACTGCGAGACGTCGACGCGGCGGATCACCAGATCGATGCCGAGGTCGCTGAGGTTGCGCTTGAACGGCAGCAGCACGCGTTCGAATTCGGTCTGGGCGAGGAGGAATTCGATCACCACCGGTTTGCCGGTGGCGTCGACCATTTTGTCATCGACGATTTTCCAGCCGGCCTCTTGCAGCAGTTGATACGCCTCGCGCTGCTGGGTGCGGATCATGCCGCTGGCGTCGGTCCTGGGATTTTCGAAGGCTTCGCTGAATACTTGAGCCGGCAGTTGGCTGCGGAACGGTTCGAGGATCGTCCGTTGCTCTGCGTCGGGCAGGCCGGTGGCGGCCATTTCAGAGTTTTCGAAGTAGCTGCGAGTGCGCGCGTAAGCGCCGTTGAACAACTGCTTGTTGGTCCATTCGAAATCGAACAGCAGCCCCAGCGCCTGACGCACGCGCACATCCTGGAACACCGGGCGGCGCAGGTTGAAGACGAAGCCCTGCATGCCGGTCGGGTTGCTGTTGGGGATCAGTTCCTTGATCAAACGGCCCTCGGTGACCGCCGGAACGTTATAGGCGCTGGCCCAGTTCTTCGCGGTCATCTCCAGCCAATAATCGAACTGCCCGGCCTTCAGCGCTTCGAGGGCGACGGTGTTGTCGCGGTAATAGTCGGTGGTCATCGTGTCGAAGTTGTAGAAGCCACGGTTGACCGGCAAGTCCTTGCCCCAGTAATCCTTGACCCGCTCGTAACGTACCGAACGGCCGGCCTTCACTTGGGTGACCTTGTACGGGCCGCTGCCCAGCGGGATTTCCAGATTGCCCTTGTTGAAGTCGCGACTGGCCCACCAGTGTTTAGGGAGGACCGGCAACTGGCCGAGGATCAGCGGCAGCTCGCGGTTGTTGCTGTGCTTGAACTTGAACAGCACTTTCAGCGGGTCTTCGGCGATGGCTTCGGCGACGTCGTTGTAGTAGCCGCGAAACATCGGCGAGCCTTCCTTGGTCAACGTCTCGAAGCTGAACACCACGTCTTCGGCGCGCACCGGGTGGCCGTCATGGAAGCGTGCTTCCGGGCGCAGGTAGAAACGCACCCAACTGTTGTCGTCGGCTTTTTCGATCTTGCTGGCAATCAGGCCGTACTCGGTGAACGGCTCGTCGAGGCTGTGTTTGGTCAGGGTGTCGTAGATCTGGCCGATGTCATCGGCCGGCACGCCTTTGTTGATGAACGGGTTGAGGCTGTCGAAGCCACCGAACCCGGCCTGACGAAACACGCCGCCCTTGGGCGCATCAGGGTTCACGTAATCGAAGTGCTTGAAATCGGCCGGGTATTTCGGCGGCTCGTTGTACAGGGTCACGGCATGTTGCGGGGCGGCCCAGGCCAGCCCGGCGAACAGCAAGCCGCCAGCCTGCACGAGCAGGGTGCGAACAGCGTTCATCGATCTTTCTCCGAAGACTTCAGCCACCATGCGCTCAGGCCCAGGGTGTAGGGCGGCGTGGTGACAAAGGCCAACCGGTTGCGGTAGGCCAGACGGTGATAATTGAGATACCAGTTGGGAATGCTGTAGTGCTGCCAGAGCAGCACGCGGTCGAGCGCCTTGCCGGCGGCGACCTGCTCGTCGCGGGTGCGCGCGGCGAGCAATTGTTCGAGCAGGTGATCGACCACCGGGTTGGCGATGCCCGCGTAATTCTTGCTGCCCTTGACGTTTACCTGGCTGGAGTGGAAGTACTGCCACTGCTCAAGGCCCGGGCTCAGGGTCTGGCCGAGGGTCATCGAGATCATGTCGAAATCGAATTGGTCGAGGCGCTGTTTGTACTGGGCGCGATCGACGGTACGCAGGCGCGCGTCGATGCCGATGCTGTTGAGATTCTCGATGTACGGCTGATAAAGCCGCTCCAGGCTCGGATTGACCAGCAGCAGTTCGAAACGCAGCGGTTGGCCGTCCTTATTTTGCAGGCGCTGGCCATGGAGCTTCCAACCGGCCTCGGCGAGCAGGGCGAGGGCTTTACGCATGGTCTCGCGCGGGATGCCACGGCCGTCGGTTTTCGGCAGGCTGAACGGCTCGGTGAACAGCCGGGCTGGCAACTGCTCCTTGTAAGGCTTGAGCATCAGCCATTCATGCCCGACCGGCAAACCAGACGCGGTGAATTCGCTGTTGGGATAGTAGCTGGTGGTGCGTTTATAGGCATCGCTGAACAGCGCGCGGTTGGTCCATTCGAAGTCGAACATCAGACCCAACGCTTCGCGCGTCCTGACATCGGCGAAGGTCGCGCGGCGGCTGTTCATGAACAGGCCCTGAGTCTGGGTCGGGATCTGATGCGGGATCTGCACCTTGATCACTTCGCCACGACGTACAGCAGGGAAGTTGTAACCGTTGACCCAGTTCTTCGCCTGATGCTCGATGTAGATGTCGAACTCGCCGGCCTTGAACGCTTCGAAGGCGACATCGCTGTCGCGGTAGAACTCGACTTCCATGCGATCGAAATTGTACTTGCCGCGATTGACCGGTAAGTCCTTGCCCCAGTAATCCTTGACCCGCTCGAAAATCAGCTGCCGACCCGGCGTGACCGAGGTGATGCGGTACGGCCCGCTACCCAGCGGCGGCTCGAAGGTGGTGGCTTTGAAGTCGCGGTCTTTCCAGTAATGCTGCGGCAGTACCGGCAATTCGCCCAGGCGCAGGATCAACAGCGGATTGCCCGAGCGCTTGAACACGAAACGAATGCGCTGCTTGTTGAGGATGTCGACCCGCAGCACTTCCTGCAGGGCCGTGCGATACAGCGGATGACCGTCCTTGAGCAGCGTTCGATAGGAGAACGCCACGTCGTAGGCGGTGACAGGCGCGCCGTCGTGAAAGCGCGCTTCGGGGCGCAAATTGAAGACGACCCAGCTGCGATCTTCGCTGTACTCCACCGATTGTGCGATCAACCCGTAACTCGACGCGGGTTCGTCGCCGGACGGCGAATACTGCCCGGTGCCAACCATCAGCGGCTCGTTGAGCTCGTTGATGCCGTACTGGAGAAAATTGGCGGTGGTGACCGGGCTGGTGCCCTTGAAAGTGTACGGATTGACCGTATCGAAGGTGCCGAACGCCATCACCCGCAACGTACCGCCCTTGGGCGCTTGCGGGTTGACCCAGTCGAAGTGGGTAAATCTGGCCGGGTACTTGAGCGTGCCGAACTGCGCATAACCATGACTTTCGGTAATCGTCGCGCTCGCGGGTGAGCTCAAGGCCAGGCTGATCAGGAGCAGGGAGAGGGCACGCTTCAAGTCAGATCCGATCCAGCGGCTTGGGCTTTGTGGGCCGTACAGTAACAGCTTGTCTGGGCAGGAAAAAGATGCGGGTTAAAGAGCCCCTCACCCTAACCCTCTCCCGGAGGGAGAGGGGACTGATCGTGGTGTCTGGGCGAATTGCACCGAGGTGCGATACCGAGTCGAACTCGGTTTCTGAAAAGCCCCCGATCGGCTCCCTTTCCCCCTCTCCCCCTGGGGGAGAGGGCTGGGGTGAGGGGGATGGATCTAAAGCACACCAAAAACGTCATCCAAAAA
The DNA here is from genome assembly GCF_018132745.1 of Pseudomonas sp. 14A. Classification (NCBI taxonomy): domain Bacteria; kingdom Pseudomonadati; phylum Pseudomonadota; class Gammaproteobacteria; order Pseudomonadales; family Pseudomonadaceae; genus Pseudomonas; species Pseudomonas sp. 14A. The sequence goes on from NZ_JAGRQJ010000009.1 coordinate 372,328, forward strand.
AAGCCCCTGAATTCAGGGGCTCTTCTGTCAGTGCGGCTGATAAACCGTGAGCATTTGCCCCGGCTTCAACGCCTTGCCAGCACCCGGATTCCAGCGCTTTAGATGTTGCATCTCAACGTTGAAGCGCTTGGCCACCACGTACAGGGTGTCGCCGCGCTTGACCTTGTACTGGGTCTGCTGCTTGCTCTCGTCCTTGCCTTTGGTTTTGGTATTCGCCGCAACCACGGTGTTGACTCGGCCGGACTTGCGCGCCGGTGCACGCTTGGTGTTGTCCTGCATGACCAGGGTCTGGCCGACCTTGAGGTTCTTGCCGGTCAGCTTGTTCCAGCGCTGCAGATCCTTGACTTCGACCTTGTTGGCCTTGGCGATGGAGCCGAGGTTGTCGCCACGCTTGACCCGATAAGCGCGCTTGAGCTGCGCGACTTCCGACGGATCGGCGCCTTCGAACACCGGTTTCAGCGAGCGCGGGCTGATCAGTTCGTCCGGGCGCATGGTCTGCAGACTGGCGGTCAGCAGTTGCGCCTTGGACGTCGGCACCAGCAGATGCTGCGGGCCGTCGATGGTGGTGCGCTGTTTGAACGCGGGGTTGAGCTGGAACAGTTCGTCTTCGTCGATGTTGGCCACTGCAGCGACCTTGGACAGGTCCATGCGCTGGTTGATTTCGACGACCTGGAAGTACGGCTCGTTGGCGATCGGGTTGAGGTTGACGCCGTAGGCTTCCGGCGCCAGCACCACTTGCGACAGCGCCAGCAACTTCGGCACATAGGCCTGGGTTTCCGCCGGCAGCGGCAGGTTCCAGTAGTCGGTGGGCAGGCCAAGCTTTTCGTTGCGTTCGATCGCGCGGCTGACGGTGCCTTCACCGGCGTTGTAGGCCGCCAGAGCCAGCAGCCAGTCGCCGTTGAACATGTCGTGCAGGCGAGTCAGGTAATCCATCGCCGCCGTAGTCGAAGCGGTGATGTCGCGGCGACCATCGTAGAAACGCGTCTGGCGCAGGTTGAAGTAGCGCCCGGTGGACGGAATGAATTGCCACAGGCCCACCGCATCGGCGCGGGAGTAGGCCATCGGGTTGTACGCGCTCTCGATCACCGGCAGCAGGGCCAGTTCCAACGGCATGTTGCGTTCTTCGAGGCGTTCGACAATGTAATGAATGTAGAGGCTGCCGCGTTCGCCGGCATTCTCGAGAAAAGAGGGATTACTGGCGAACCACAGGCGCTGTTGCTCGATGCGCGGATTGACGCCAAGGCCTTCCTGCAACTGGAAGCCCTGACGCATGCGTTCCCAGATGTCCTGGGGCGCCACGGGAGTGGGCTTCTCGGTCAGCCAGATTGGCTTCTGCTTGGCTCGCGCAGCAATGTTCGGCGTGTGCGTCGCTTCAGTCTGCGGAGCGTGGCTGGAGCAACCCGCCAGCGTGGCGGACACAGCCACCGCGATGGCTTGCGCCAGGCGGGTCAAAGCATCTGAATTGACGGACTTACGTATGGATGACGACATTGGCTGGAAGTAAGTTCCGGGCAAAAATGTCGGGCGATTCTAGAAAGCGCACCCCCTGCGGTCAACCATTGAGAATTTTTGCCCCGGCCGGCGCGGTCGTCAGAACTTGTCTTTCCATGCCCGCAGAGCCGCAAATACCTCGCTCGGCTCCCGGTTTTGAGCGCCTTCCCGTTCGTCCACTTTTTGTGTAACCAATGTTTCAGAAGTGCGTAAAAACGGATTGGTAAGCTTTTCCAGGGCCAAAGTCGACGGCAATGTCATCACACCGTTCTGCCGTTGCTGCGTGACCTTTTCCAGACGGGCGGCGACTTCCGGATTGCCCGGCTCGACGGCGGCGGCAAATTTCAGATTGCTCAAGGTGTATTCATGGGTGCAGTAAACCAGCGTATCTTCCGGCAGGGCCGCGAGACGGCTGAGCGAGTGGTACATCTGCTCGGGTGTGCCTTCGAACACCCGGCCGCAACCGGCGGCGAACAGGGTGTCGCCGCAGAACAGCAGGCCATGGTGGTAATAGGCGATGTGCCCCAGGGTATGACCGGGCACCGCATAAACGTCGAAGTCCCAGCCGAGCACGCTGACGCTGTCGTTGTCCTTGAGCGCTATGTCACGCGCCGGAATGCTTTCGCTGGCCGGACCGTAGACCTTGGCACCGGTCGCGGCTTTCAGGCGCTCGACGCCGCCGACATGGTCATGGTGATGGTGAGTGATCAGAATATCGCTGAGCACCCAGCCCGGATGCGCATCGAGCCACGCCTGCACTGGCGCGGCATCGCCCGGATCCACCACCGCGCAGCGCTGGGTGCGGTGATCCTGTAACAACCAGATGTAGTTGTCGGTGAACGCGGGCAGGGCACTGATCTGTATCATCGTCGGAATTCGCCAAGCGGAAAACATTGGCGCATCTTAGTAGTTCCTGGCGCGTTGGAGAATGACATGACCGATAAAGCGTTCGCTCAGGCCGATCCCGACTGGCTGGCATTGATCAGCGCCGCCCGCGAATGGCTGTCGGGGCCGCTCGGGCAATTTCTGCTGGATGAAGAGCGGCGCATGCTCGACGACGAGCTCGGTCGCTTCTTCGGCGGTTATCTGGTGCATTACGGCCCGTCCGCCGAAACCCCGCCGGCCGCGCCGCAAGTGCAGCGCAATGTGCGTCTCGGCGCGCCGTTGCCCGGGGTCGAGATCGTTTGCGAAGAGCAGGCCTGGCCGTTGAGCGAGCACGCCGCCGACGTGGTGGTGATGCAGCATGGCCTGGATTTCTGCCTGTCGCCCCACGGTTTACTGCGTGAAGCGGCGAGCAGCGTGCGTCCCGGCGGGCATCTGCTGATCATCGGCATCAATCCCTGGAGCACTTGGGGCCTGCGGCATTTCTTCGCCAATGACGCCCTGCGCAAGGCGCGCTGCATCTCCCCGTCGCGGGTCGCCGACTGGCTCAATCTGCTCGGCTTCGCGCTGGAGAAACGCCGCTTCGGGTGCTATCGTCCGCCGCTCGCGTCGCCCAAGTGGCAGAACCGTCTGGCCGGCTGGGAACGCAAGGCCGGTGACTGGCAGCTGTCCGGCGGTGGCTTCTATCTGCTGGTGGCGCGCAAGATCGTGGTGGGGCTCAGGCCGTTGCGCCAGGAACGCCGCGAGCCGATGGGCAAGCTGATTCCGCTGCCGATGGCCAAGGTCAACCGCCGCCGCATCGAACCGTAAATCTTCTTTTATTTGTGGCCGGGCTTGTCCCGGCCGCGGTCATTGTCGATCCGTGATTGGCAGGACAGGCATTTTTCTGGAAAGACTGGCATGAGCGAAAGCGTGGAAAGCGTCGACACCGTAGAACTGTTCACCGACGGCGCCTGCAAGGGCAACCCCGGCCCCGGCGGCTGGGGCGCGCTGCTGGTGTGCAAGGGCGTCGAAAAGGAACTGTGGGGCGGCGAGGCCAACACCACCAACAACCGCATGGAGCTGCTCGGCGCGATTCGTGGCCTCGAAGCACTCAAGCGTCCCTGCGACGTGCTGCTGGTCACCGACTCGCAATACGTGATGAAAGGCATCAACGAGTGGATGGCCAATTGGAAGAAGCGCGGCTGGAAAACCGCCGCGAAAGAGCCGGTGAAGAATGCCGACCTGTGGAAAGAGCTGGACGAGCAGGTCAATCGCCACAAAGTCACCTGGAAATGGGTGCGCGGGCACATCGGGCATCACGGTAACGAGCGGGCTGACCAGTTGGCTAACCGTGGGGTGGATGAAGTTCGCGGTTACAAGCAGAGCTGATTTCGCTTGTGAGCCGTGGCGCTGCCATTCGCGAGCAGGCTCGCTCCCACAGGGGAATGTATTCCGGGCCTTGAATTGGAATGCATTCCAATGTGGGAGCGAGCCTGCTCGCGAAGGACCCGCCACGGTGTGACTGAAACACCCCGCCGAGCGTGTTAACATCCGCGCCTTTGCACGATTGACCCGTTGAGAGCTGAGCACTGATGGCCACCAGATCCGTTGTACTCGATACCGAAACCACCGGCATGCCGGTGACCGATGGTCACCGGATCATTGAAATCGGTTGCGTCGAACTGATCGGTCGGCGCCTGACGGGCCGGCATTTTCACGTTTATCTGCAACCGGATCGCGAGAGCGACGAAGGTGCGATCGGTGTGCACGGTATTACCAACGAATTCCTCGTCGGCAAGCCGCGCTTTGCCGAAGTCGCCGACGAGTTCTTCGAGTTCATCCAGGGCGCACAGCTGATCATCCACAACGCGGCGTTCGACGTTGGCTTCATCAACAACGAATTCGCCTTGATGGGCCAGCACGATCGCGCCGATATCACCCAGCATTGCACCATCCTCGACACCCTGATGATGGCCCGGGAACGTCACCCGGGGCAGCGCAACAGCCTCGATGCATTGTGCAAACGTTACGGCGTCGACAACTCCGGCCGTGAACTGCACGGCGCTTTGCTCGACTCGGAGATTCTCGCCGACGTCTATCTGACCATGACCGGCGGCCAGACCAGCCTGTCGCTGGCTGGCAACGCCTCCGACGGCAATGGTACGGGCGAGGGCGCGGATAACTCGGCCACGGAAATCCGTCGTCTGCCGGCTGATCGCCAGCCAGCACGCATCATCCGCGCGACTGAAGAAGAACTGGCGGCGCATCTGGTGCGGCTGGAAATCATCGCCAAATCGGCGGGAGCGCCGGCGTTGTGGACGCAGATTGCCGAGGCTGATGCGCAGGCCTGAAAAATCTGAAGATCAAAAGATCAAAAGATCAAAAGATCAAAAGATCAAAAGATCGCAGCCTTCGGCAGCTCCTATAGGGATTGCATTCCATAGTAGAAGACGAGGAGGCAGCGATTTTTTGCGTTTGGCGACATGGAGCCAAGTTGCCACCCTCGCCACATTCGCTGCAACCCTCTACCCTGAGTGCACTGGTCAGGTGCAAATCTGCCGCCTCAGGACACTGAGCCTCATGTACAAAGAGTTGAAATTTGCGCTGGCAATCATCCATCGCGACAGCAAGGTCGACACCGTCGGCTGCGTCAAGGAATGAGGACTTTTCCCAGTATGCAACCGGTCATGAATCCGAAATACCCAGGGTTGTCGGTACGGGTCGCCGACGAAGGTTTTGCGCCGTATATCTGGGGCAGCGACTTCAGTTTCGAGGTCGCCGCCTATGGCGCCGCCGTGATCGGCAAACCGGTCGAGCAGTGGCCGGTGACGCCGATCGTGCCGTATCGCAAGTGCTACGGCATCGATCCGGAAGAGTTCAGCGCCTTTCACAACGCGCCCGACAGTGCGATTTTCATGGCGTACCTGGACGACGAGCCGGTCGGTCACCTGGTGATCAGCACCAACTGGAACGGCTTTGCCCACATCGATGAACTGGCGGTGCATGCCCCGGCCCGTCGCCACGGCGTGGCCAAGGCGTTGCTCGATGTCGCGCAGTTCTGGAGTCGCAAGAAGAAGCTGCCGGGCATCATGCTCGAAACCCAGAACAACAACCTCGGCGCCTGTCGGCTGTATGAGCGCTGCGGTTATGTGATCGGCGGCATCGACCAGTTGCGCTATCGCGGCATTGATGCGCACACCGCCGAAGTCGCCTTGTTCTGGTATCGCCTGTTCGACAATCCGCTGGAAAAACCACTCAGCTCGACAACATCGCCTCGGCTTGTTCCGTGACGATAGTCAGCAGTGTCTGAATCGCCGCCGACGGCGTGGCATGCTTGAAGGTCAGGGCATAGAGGCTGATCGGCACCGCCGGTGACAACGGACAGACGTCCAGGCCACCGGCGCGGGCGCCCAACGCGGTGAAGGGGTCGACGATCGCCAGACCTTCGCCGGCCTCGACCATGCTGCGCATCATCTGATGGGTCTGCACACGGGTCTGAATGCTTGGCGCCGGACGCAAGGCCTGGAGTTTGTTTTCCAGTGCCGGGCTCAGCGGATCCTGACCTTCGAGACCGACCATGGCCTGACCGGCCAGATCCGCGAGGGAAATGTATTTCTGTTTCGGTTGCAGCCAGCCGTGCGGAGCGAGCAATTGCAGCTTGCCCTGGGCCAGCGGCTGGCAGTGGATATCGGGGTGTTCGGGATCGTGCAGGCTCAGGCCCAGATCGCTTTCGCGCAGTAACAGGCTGCGAACGATGTCGCGAGTCGGCGCGCTGAGCAGGCTGCAAGGTGCGTCCGGCAAGCGCCGACGCAGGGTCGCAAGGCTTTGTGGCAGTAATTGCTGGGCCAGCGGCGGGGTGCCGATGATGCGCAAGGGCGGGGCGAGGTACTGCTTGAGGCTGCCGGCCAGACGCTGCACCGGCTCCAGCGCTTCATAGATGTGCGCGATTTCCACCTGCAGGGCGCGCGCTTCAGGGGTCGATTGCAGGCGCCCGCGAACGCTGGCGAACAACATGAACCCCAGCTGACTTTCGGCTTCGCGCAAACGCTCTTCGACTTCGGTCACCGGCAGTTGCAGCCATTCGGCGGCGGTGCCCATGTGACCGGTCTGCAAGAGCGCCTGAATCACTTCGATGTGGCGTAAACGCATGCGTGAAGTCCATGTTCAGCAGGTGGGGTCAGACGCTGAATCCTACCCCAAGTCCGCTCGCATGACTTCTGCTCATAACGCTGGGTTATTGAGCGACGGTTGGCTCAGGTTCGCGAATCAGGGTAATGCCTGATTGAACCAGGAGAAACTCGCTGTCACTGACCTTGTTGACCCGATCGCCAATGGCCAGTCTGTAAATGGGCTCCGAGCCAGTGGATCCGTCTGCAGACGGGTTCGATTCCTGGAATTCATGCACGGAATAAACGCGGCCTTCCGCATCTCTTGCATGAAACTGACCGACGAGTACTGCTGCCATCTGCTTAGAACCTCTGGAGATAAAACGCTTGATTTGCGGCTTTGTAGACCGTCACCAAGCTCGGTAAGTTTTCCTACAGGAAAAAAATATTCGCCGCGCAGGAAAAACCAATGACCACTGGTGAAAGCGCCACTGGATCATCTATAACTAGCGACTCTTCCCACGGACCATCGAGAGTCTTCCATGAGCAATGTCTACAACGTCGCTGTAATGGTCGGTAGCCTGCGCAAAGCATCGATCAATCGCAAAGTCGCACTGGCCCTCGCCGAACTGGCACCGGCCAATCTCAAGCTGGAGATTGTCGAGATCGGTGAACTGCCGCTGTACAACGAAGACATCGACGGCGATTCTCCGCCGGCAGCCTACAGCACTTTCCGTCAGAAAGTGGCGTCATCCGACGCGGTGCTGTTTGTTACCCCCGAGTACAACCGCTCGATCCCGGCACCGCTGAAGAACGCGATCGACGTCGGTTCACGCCCTTATGGCCAGAGCGCGTGGAGTGGCAAACCCGGCGCGGTTATCAGCGTATCGCCAGGCGCCATCGGTGGCTTCGGCGCCAACCAGCACCTGCGCCAGACCTTTGTTTTCCTCGATATCCATTGCCTGCAACAGCCGGAAGCCTACCTGGGCGGCGCCGGTAACGCGTTTGACGAAGCGGGCAAACTGAGCGACTCGGTGAAGCCGTTCCTGCAAAAATTCATTGATGCCTACGGCCAGTTCGTCGAGCAACACAAGAAATAAACTTACCGAAACTCACTGTGGGAGCGAGCCTGCTCGCGAAGGCTGTGTGTCAGATAATAATTTCATGTCTGGCACACCGCCTTCGCGAGCAGGCTCGCTCCCACATTTGTTCGATTTCCACCCGTTTCGATATTTGAAGGCTCCTGCGAATGCTCGCTGCGTCACTGATTTTCCTGCTGACCATCACCCTCGTCATCTGGCAACCCAAAGGTCTCGGCGTCGGCTGGAGTGCAACGCTGGGCGCCGTGCTGGCGTTGATTTTCGGCGTCGTCCACCTCACGGATATCCCACTGGTCTGGCAGATCATCTGGAACGCCACCGGCACCTTCGTGGCGCTGATCATCATCAGCCTGTTGCTCGACGAGGCTGGCTTTTTCAACTGGGCGGCGCTGCACGTGGCGCGTTGGGGGCGGGGCAGTGGGCGCAAACTGTTTGCCTTCATGGTGCTGCTCGGCGCGCTGGTCTCGGCGCTGTTCGCCAATGACGGTGCGGCGCTGATTCTCACGCCGATCGTGATTTCAATGCTGCTGGCGCTGCGATTCTCACCGGCGGCGACGCTGGCATTCGTCATGGGCGCCGGGTTCATTGCCGACACGGCCAGCCTGCCACTGGTGGTATCGAACCTGGTCAACATCGTTTCGGCGGACTTCTTCCACATCGGCTTCAACCGCTATGCAGCGGTGATGGTGCCGGTCAACTTCGTCAGCGTAGCGGCGACATTGGGCATGTTGCTGTGGTTCTTTCGCCGCGACATTCCTGCGTCTTACGACCCTGAACAACTGGAAAACCCGCACACCGCGATCCACGACAAGGCGACGTTCTACGCCGGTTGGGCGGTGCTGGTGATCCTGTTGATCGGCTGCTTCGCTTTGGAACCGCTGGGCATTCCAATCAGCGCAATTTCGGCGGTGTGCGCCGCGCTGCTGCTGGCCATCGCCGCGCATGGGCACAAAATCTCCACGCGCAAAGTGATGAAAGAAGCGCCGTGGCAGATCGTCATTTTCTCGCTGGGCATGTACCTGGTGGTGTACGGCCTGCGCAACGCCGGGCTCACTGGTTACCTCGCCGGATGGCTGGACGTGTTCGCCGAGCACGGTGTATGGGGCGCGGCCATGGGCACTGGGGTGCTGACGGCGCTGCTGTCGTCGATCATGAACAACTTGCCGACGGTGTTGATCGGCTTGCTGTCGATCGACGCCAGTCAGGCCAGCGGCGTGATCAAAGAAGCGATGATCTACGCCAACGTGATTGGCAGCGACCTTGGGCCGAAAATCACCCCGATCGGCAGTCTGGCAACGTTGTTATGGCTGCATGTGCTGGAACGCAAGGGCATTCACATTGGCTGGGGCTATTACTTCCGCGTCGGGATTGTGCTGACGGTGCCGGTGTTGCTGGTGACGTTGGCGGCGTTGGCCGTGCGGTTATCCCTATAGATCGAGTTGCTCTTTTCGCGAGCAGGCTCGCTCCCACAGGGGATCGCATTCCACATTTGAAATGCATTCTCTGTGGGAGCGAGCCTGCTCGCGAATTGGGTCAGGCACCACAAATCTCAGGTTTGGCCGGGCACATTCGGCCAAAGATCCGCCACCAGAAACAACCGCTCCGCCTCTTCCCATTCGCCCAGGGCATTCTCGGTCAGGCGCACCATCAACTGCGCCGGGGCCAGTGCTGGCAGGTCCTGCAGCCACAAACGCAGATGCTCATTCGTCCAGACCTGATCCGCCGGGTAGTGCGCCGGCGCCAGCCATGCGTGACGGGGCAGGGGTTGCCAGCGGCCCGGCGGGCGTCGCGCGACAAACGCCGGCCAGTCCTTCTGATGCAGCCAGCTGCCACGCAAATGTTGCGGATGCGCGCCGTGCGGTGAGTCCGCCTGCCCGGGCCACGGGTACAACAGATAACCGCCCAGCCACAACTGCGCGCTGAAGGTTTCGATATCCAGCGCCGCGAGCACTTCGCGGCTTTCCGGGCGCGCCGAGATCGGCAATTGATGCTCGGCCAGATGCGCCAGCTTACGATCCAGCCGATCATGACAACCCGGCCCCAACCATTGCGCCGGATCGCGTCCATCGCCATCCTGCGGGCCAAGGTAGAGCTTGATCGCCAGTTCCAGATGATGCACGCCGTCGCGGTCACGCAGCAGCATGTCCAGCTCGCCAAGGGTGTGCCCGGCGCGGCGGATTGGCAGGTTGGCGGCGATCAGTTCGATGCCCGGCGCATGCGAGACGGCGAACTGCCACAGGCGCTCGTAATACAGGCCCAGACGCCGCGTGCGTGCCTGGGACAACCATTGCAGCAGGTCATAACTGTCGCGGTCGAGCTGGCGCAGCCAATGCTCGAGGCGCTGCGGGTCGTGCACCCAGTCGCTGCCGGCCAGCGGATTGCGCTGCGGCCACGGCGTGGCGGCGAGCATCGGCGGCGCGAGGATCACCCACGCCAGGTCCCGCACTTCGGGATGGCGTAACTGATGGGGCAATTGCAACAAATCGGGAAACAGGATCATCTTGCGAGCATAGCCTTAAACCTGAGCGCACCCTTGAGGCTGAAAGGATTTTGTCTATCTGGCGCTTTCGCCCATAATCGGGTTTTCGCGTTTTCGATTGTCCGCAGAGGTCCCATGGAGCAATTTCGTAATATCGGCATCATCGGTCGCCTGGGCAGTTCCCAGGTGCTGGATACCGTCCGCCGACTGAAACGCTTTCTGCTCGACCGTCACCTGCATGTGATCCTCGAAGACACCATCGCTGAAGTCCTGCCCGGCCACGGCCTGCAAACCTCGTCGCGCAAGATGCTCGGCGAAGTCTGCGACATGGTCATCGTCGTCGGCGGTGACGGCAGCCTGCTCGGCGCTGCGCGGGCGCTGGCCAAACACAATATTCCGGTGCTCGGCATCAACCGTGGCAGCCTCGGCTTCCTCACCGATATTCGCCCGGACGAGTTGGAAATCAAGGTCGCCGAAGTGCTCGACGGCCACTATCTGGTGGAAAACCGCTTCCTGCTGCAAGCCGAAGTGCGTCGCCATGGCGAGGCCATCGGCCAGGGCGATGCGCTCAACGACGTGGTGCTGCACCCGGGCAAATCGACGCGGATGATCGAATTCGAGCTGTACATCGACGGCCAGTTCGTCTGCAGCCAGAAGGCCGACGGCCTGATCGTCGCCACGCCCACCGGCTCCACCGCCTACGCGTTGTCTGCTGGCGGGCCGATCATGCATCCCAAGCTCGACGCTATTGTGATTGTGCCGATGTACCCCCATACCTTGTCGGGACGGCCGATCGTGGTCGATGGCAACAGTGAGCTGAAAATCGTCGTGTCCAAAGATATGCAGATCTATCCGCAGGTGTCCTGCGACGGCCAGAACCATTTCACCTGCGCACCGGGCGACACCATTACCGTGAGCAAGAAAGCGCAGAAGCTGCGCCTGATTCATCCGCTCGATCACAATTACTACGAGGTGTGCCGCACCAAGCTTGGCTGGGGCAGCAAGCTGGGGGGCGGAGGCGACTGATGCTCGATCCCGCGCGCAGTTACGACCTGATCGGTGACGTGCACGGATGCGCCATGACCCTCGAACACTTGCTGGACCGTCTCGGTTATCACAAGCAGGGCGGGGTCTGGCGGCATCCGTCACGCATGGCGGTGTTCGTCGGCGACATCATCGACCGTGGCCCGCGCATTCGCGAGGCGCTGCACATCGTTCACGACATGGTCGAGGCGGGGCAGGCGCTGTGCATCATGGGCAACCACGAATTCAACGCGCTCGGCTGGGTCACCCCGGCGCCACCGGGCAGCGGCAAGCAGTTCGTGCGCGAACACACCAAGCGCCATGCGCGGCTGTTGCAGGAAACCCTGACTCAATTTGAAGACCATCCCGGCGACTGGCATGACTTCCAGCAGTGGTTCTACGAGCTGCCGCTGTTCGTCGATGCCGGGCGGTTTCGCGTCGTCCATGCGTGCTGGGACGCCGGTATGATCGAGCCGCTGCGGGCGTTGTTCCCCAATGGCTGCGTCGATGAGCATTTCCTCCAGGCCTCGGCGGTGCCCGGCAGCTTCGCCTGCACCGTGTTCGATCGCCTGCTGCGCGGCACCGACATGCGCCTGCCGGGCGGCTTGACCATGACCAGCGGCGACGGTCTGGTGCGTTCGTTCTTCCGCACCAAGTTCTGGGAAGACGATCCCAAAACCTACGGCGATATCGTCTTCCAGCCCGATGCACTGCCGGAACCTGTCGCGCAGACGCCGCTGACGTCCACTGAAAAGAATTCCCTGCTGCGCTATGGCGTCGACGAGCCGTTGCTGTTCGTCGGCCACTACTGGCGCAGCGGCAAACCGGCGCCGATCCGCCCGAACCTCGCGTGCCTGGATTACAGCGCCGTGCTCTACGGCAAACTGGTGGCCTATCGTCTGGACCAGGAAACGCGCCTGGATCCGCAAAAATTCGTCTGGGTCGATGTCGAGCGGCCGGAGGTCCTGCAATGAGTGCGGTAGCGGTATTGCGCCTGCCGTTGGCGGTGGATTTGAGCGGTTTTGTCAAACTGCTGCAACGCATGCAAGTGCCCCATCGTGTCAGTGAAGAGGCGGGCGAGCAGGTGCTATGGGCGCCGGAGGAAATCAGCGAGGACGTGCGTTCGCTGTACGAGCGCTTCCCGGCCGGCGACCCGGATCAGCAACTGGACATTCCCGTGGGCCAGACCTTTAAACGGCCAGGTTTCGCCGAACAGCTGAAACACGCCAGGGCCACGGGATTGATTCTGCTGTTGAGCCTGATCGTTGGCGGTCTGACTTTCCTCGGCGAAAACCTTGAGACCCTGCGCTGGCTGACCTTCCTCGATTTTCGCGTGATCGGCGAGTACATCCACTTCACGCCACTGGCCGACAGTCTGGCGGCAGGGCAGTGGTGGCGGCTGGTCACGCCGATGCTGATCCACTTCGGCATCCTTCATCTGGCCATGAACGGCATGTGGTACTGGGAGCTGGGGCGGCGCATCGAGTCGCGCCAGGGCAGCATCAACCTGATCGGTCTGACGCTGCTGTTCAGCCTGGTGTCCAACTACGCCCAGTTTGTCTGGAGCGGCCCGAGCCTGTTTGGCGGGCTGTCCGGCGTGCTTTACGGCTTGCTCGGGCATTGCTGGATCTTCCAGCTGCTGGCGCCGAACCCGGCCTATCGTTTGCCGCGCGGCGTGCTGGTGATGATGCTGGTGTGGCTGGTGGTGTGCATGTCCGGGCTGATCTCGCTGATCGGTTTCGGCCAGATCGCCAACGCCGCGCACCTGAGCGGGTTACTCATCGGATGCTTCACCGGTTTGTTGGGCGGTTTGTATAACCGCCGTAAACTGGCCGTCTAAAATTTTTGGTTCAGCAAAGAGCACGGAGACCCTGATGTCCTCTTTCAACGACATGATCAGCAACATCACCCCGGACATCTACGAAAGCCTGAAACTGGCCGTGGAAATCGGCAAGTGGTCCGACGGTAACAAACTCACCGCCGAACAGCGCGAGCTGTCGTTGCAGGCGATGATTGCCTGGGAAATCCAGAACCTGCCGGAAGACCAGCGCACCGGTTACATGGGACCGCAAGAATGTGCGTCGAAGTCGATCGAAGTGCCGAACATCCTGTTCAAGTCGGATGCCATCCATTGATCGAGATTGGCCGCGGTGCAATCAGCAAAATGTCGGCCCGTCTGGACGGGTCGAACGTGCAGTACGCGTTTCGTCTGGATGACGTCGAGGTGCCGGTCAATCCGTTGATCGGCAGCACGTTGCGTCTGGAATTCCTGGGGGCGATCCACTGCACCCATTGCGGGCGCAAGACCAAGACCAGTTTCAGTCAGGGTTATTGCTACCCGTGCATGACCAAACTGGCGCAGTGCGACCTGTGCATCATGAGTCCGGAGCGTTGCCACTTCGACGCCGGCACCTGCCGTGATCCGGTGTGGGGCCAGCAGTTCTGCATGACTGATCATGTGGTCTACCTGGCCAACTCGTCGGGGATCAAGGTTGGCATCACCCGTGCCACGCAGTTGCCGACCCGCTGGCTGGATCAGGGTGCGAGTCAGGCGTTGCCGATCATGCGTGTATCGACACGCCAGCAATCGGGGTTTGTCGAGGACCTGTTCCGCAGCCAGGTGGCGGACAAGACCAACTGGCGCGCGCTGCTCAAAGGTGATGCGGCGGCGGTGGATCTGGCGCAGGTGCGCGATCAGTTGTTCGAAAGCTGCGCCGAAGGCCTGCAAGGGTTGCAGGAGCGATTCGGCCTACAGGCGATTCAGACGATTGCCGATGTCGAACCGCTGGAAATCCGCTATCCCGTCGAGCAATACCCGGCGAAAATCGTCAGCTTCAACCTGGACAAGAACCCGATTGCCGAAGGCACGCTGCTGGGGATCAAGGGTCAGTACCTGATCTTCGACACCGGCGTGATCAACATTCGTAAATACACGGCGTACCAGCTCGCCGTGCATCAATAAGGATTCCAGCATGCGCACCGAACAACCGAAGATGATCTATCTCAAGGACTATCAGGCGCCCGAGTACCTGATTGACGAAACGCACCTGACCTTCGAGTTGTTCGAGGACCACAGCCTGGTTCACGCGCAACTGGTGATGCGCCGTAATCCTGAACGTGGCGCCGGCCTGCCGCCGCTGGTGCTCGACGGCCAGCAACTCGAGCTGCTGTCGGTGACGCTGGCGGACCAGGAGCTGAGCGCCGCTGACTATCAAGTCTCCGACAGCCACCTGACTCTGCAGCCAACCAGTGAAACCTTCACCCTCGACACCAGCGTGCGCATCCATCCGGAAACCAATACCGCGCTGGAAGGCCTGTACAAGTCCGGCACGATGTTCTGCACCCAGTGCGAGGCCGAAGGCTTTCGCAAGATCACCTATTACCTCGATCGCCCGGACGTGATGAGCAAGTTCACCACCACCGTCGTGGCCGAACAGCACAGCTACCCGGTGCTGCTCTCCAACGGTAACCCGATCGCTTCCGGCCCCGGCGAAGACGGCCGGCACTGGGCGACCTGGGAAGATCCGTTCAAGAAACCGGCGTACCTGTTCGCGCTGGTCGCCGGTGATCTGTGGTGCGTCGAAGACACCTTCACCACGATGAGCCAGCGCAACGTCGCGCTGCGCATTTATGTCGAGCCGGAAAACATCGACAAGTGCCAGCACGCGATGAACAGCCTGAAGAAATCCATGCGCTGGGACGAAGAGGTCTACGGTCGCGAGTACGATCTGGACATCTTCATGATCGTCGCCGTCAACGATTTCAACATGGGCGCGATGGAGAACAAGGGCCTCAATATCTTCAACTCCAGCGCCGTGCTGGCCCGCGCCGAAACTGCCACCGACGCTGCGCACCAGCGGGTCGAGGCGATCGTCGCCCACGAATACTTCCACAACTGGTCGGGCAACCGCGTGACCTGCCGCGACTGGTTCCAGCTGTCGCTCAAGGAAGGTTTCACGGTGTTCCGCGATGCCGGTTTCTCCTCGGACATGAACTCGGCGACGGTCAAGCGCATTCAGGACGTGGCGTACCTGCGTACCCACCAGTTCGCCGAAGATGCAGGTCCCATGGCCCACGCCGTGCGCCCGGACAGCTTCATCGAGATTTCCAACTTCTACACTCTGACCGTGTACGAAAAGGGCTCGGAAGTGGTCGGCATGATCCACACCCTGCTGGGCGCCGACGGCTTCCGCAAGGGCAGCGATCTGTACTTCGAGCGCCACGACGGCCAGGCCGTGACCTGCGACGACTTCGTCAAGGCCATGGAAGATGCCAATGGCGTTGATCTCAGTCAGTTCAAACGCTGGTACAGCCAGGCCGGCACACCGCGTCTGGCCGTCAGCGAGTCCTACGACGCTGCGGCGAAAACCTACAGCCTGACCTTCCGCCAGAGCTGCCCGCCGACCCCGGACAAGGTGGAAAAACTGCCGTTCGTGATCCCGGTCGAGCTCGGCCTGCTCGACAGCCAGGGCAATGAAATCGCTCTGCGTCTGGCTGGCGAAGCCTCGGCACAAGGCACCACTCGGGTGATCTCGGTGACCGAAGCCGAGCAGACCTTCACTTTCGTCGACATCAACGCACAGCCGTTGCCGTCGCTGCTGCGCGGCTTCTCGGCGCCAGTGAAGCTGAACTTCCCGTACAACCGCGATCAACTGATGTTCCTGATGCAGCACGACAGCGACGGTTTCAATCGCTGGGATGCCGGTCAGCAATTGTCGGTGCAAGTGCTTCAAGAGTTGATCGGCCAACATCAGAAAGGCGAGAGCCTGAAGCTCGATCCGCGTTTGGTGTCGGCGCTGCGCACGGTGCTGTCCGACGAGTCGCTGGATCAGGCGATGGTTGCCGAAATGCTCTCGCTGCCGGGTGAGGCCTATCTCACCGAGATCAGCGAAGTGGCTGACGTCGAGGCGATTCATGTCGCTCGCGAATTTGCCCGCAAGCAACTCGCCGAAGGCTTGTTCGAAGCGCTGTGGCTGCGTTATCAGGCCAACCGCGACTTGTCGAAAAAGACTCCGTACGTGGCCGAGGCCGAGCACTTCGCCCGTCGCGCCTTGCAGAACATCGCCCTGTCGTACCTGATGCTCAGCGGCAAGCCGGAAGTGCTGGCGGCGGCGCTCGAGCAGTTCGAGACCGCCGACAACATGACCGAGCGCCTGACTGCGCTGGCGGTGCTGGTCAACTCGCCGTTCGAAGAGCAGAAGGCTTTGGCTTTGGCGAGCTTCGCCGAGCACTTCAAGGACAATCCGCTGGTCATGGACCAGTGGTTCAGCGTGCAGGCCGGCAGCACCTTGCCGGGCGGTTTGGAGCGGGTGAAGGCGTTGATGCAGCACCCGGCGTTCAACATCAAGAACCCGAACAAGGTGCGGGCACTGATCGGCGCGTTCGCCGGGCAGAACCTGATCAACTTCCACGCGGCGGACGGATCCGGTTATCGCTTCCTTGCCGATCTGGTGATCGAACTGAACGGCTTCAACCCACAGATCGCCTCGCGCCAACTGGCCCCGCTGACCCGCTGGCGCAAATACGACAGCGCGCGTCAGGCATTGATGAAGGCTGAGCTGGAGCGGATTCTCGCTTCGGGGTCGTTGTCCAGCGACGTGTATGAAGTGGTAAGCAAAAGCCTCGCGTAACCCGATCATTTAGGAGCTGTCGAGGGAAACGAGGCTGCGATCTTTTGATTTTGATGATCATAAAGGTCGGTATTCCAGCTTCAGACCGCCCCTCACCCTAACCCTCTCCCAGAGGGAGAGGGGACTGACCAGGTGAATATTCGAGTTACACCGACCTGAAATTCTGGCATCGAACTAAGGTCTTGAAACCAACAGAGATCGGCTCCCTTTCCCCCTCTCCCATTGGGAGAGGGCTGGGGTGAGGGGCTGGTTATCTCCAGCACCACATAATCCCAAGTAAAAAAAATGCCGCTCAACGAGCGGCATTTTCATTTGCACAAGAAACAACTATTTACGCAGGTCAAACCGATCCAGATTCATCACCTTCGTCCATGCCTTGACGAAATCATTGACGAACTGCGCCTTCGCGTCGGAACTGGCATAGACCTCGGCCAACGCGCGCAATTGTGCATTCGAGCCGAACACCAGATCCACCCGAGTCGCCGTCCATTTCGCCGCCCCGGTCTTGCGGTCACGGCCTTCAAACTCATCGGCATCCCGCGAGGTCGGCGTCCACTCCACACCCATGTCCAGCAGGTGGGTGAAAAAGTCATTGCTCAGCGCTTCGGGCTTGTCGGTGAACACGCCATGCTTTGTCTGCCCGACATTGGTGTTCAATACCCGCAAACCACCCAGCAGCACGGTCATTTCCGGTGCCGTGAGCGTCAGCAACTGTGCCTTGTCGATCAGCAGGGTTTCCGCCGCAACCGTGTATTTGCCTTTGCTGTAATTGCGGAAGCCATCGGCGATCGGTTCGAGGAAGCCGAACGATTCGACATCGGTCTGCTCCTGCGAAGCATCGACGCGGCCCGGTGAAAACGGCACCGACACCGAATGCCCGGCGTTTTGCGCGGCTTTTTCCACTCCGGCATTACCGGCCAAGACGATCAGGTCCGCCAGCGAGATCTTCTTGCCATTGGCAGCAGAACCGTTGAACTCGTTCTGAATGCCTTCCAAGGTGCTCAGCACCTTGTCCAATTGCTCGGGCTGGTTGGCCTGCCAGAACTTCTGCGGGGCCAGACGCAAGCGTCCGCCGTTGGCGCCACCGCGCTTGTCCGAACCGCGAAAGGTCGATGCTGCAGCCCACGCGGTCGAAACCAGTTGCGACACTGACAACCCTGAAGCCAGCACCTTGTTTTTCAGCGCAGTGGCGTCGCTGTCATCGATCAGCGGGTGCGTCACGTCGGGCAGCGGGTCTTGCCATAGCAATTCCTCTTGTGGCATTTCCGGGCCGAGGTAGCGGGAGAGCGGACCCATGTCGCGATGGATCAGCTTGTACCAGGCGCGGGCGAACGCGTCGGCGAGCTGATCGGGATTGGCCAGAAAGCGCCGCGAGATCTGTTCATAAGCAGGATCGAAGCGCAGCGCCAGGTCGGAGGTGAGCATGGTCGGCGAGAGCTTCTTGTTCGGATCGTGAGCGTGGGGAACGGTGCCTGCACCCGCGCCGTTTTTCGGTTGCCACTGATTGGCGCCCGCCGGGCTTTTGGTCAGCTCCCACTCGAAGCCGAACAGGTTTTCCAGATAGTTGTTGCTCCACTGCGTTGGTGTGGTGGTCCAGGTCACTTCCAGACCACTGGTGATGGTGTCGGCGCCTTTACCGGTGCCGAAGGCGTTTTTCCAGCCCAGACCCTGTTGCTCCAGACCGGCCGCTTCCGGCTCTGGGCCGACATTGTCGGCCGGGCCGGCGCCGTGGGTCTTGCCGAACGCGTGGCCGCCGGCGATCAGCGCCACGGTTTCTTCGTCGTTCATGGCCATGCGGCCGAAGGTTTCGCGAATGTCCTTGGCCGAGGCCACCGGGTCCGGGTTGCCTTCCGGGCCTTCCGGGTTGACGTAGATCAGGCCCATCTGCACGGCGGCGAGGGGATTTTCCAGATTGCGTTCGCCCTGATCGGTGCGGCTTTCTTCACGGCCATGCAGATCGGGCTCAGCCACCAGCGTGCCGTCGCCGGGCTCCTGCACCGGGCCATTGCTCTTGCCGTAACGGTTGTCGCCACCGAGCCACTCGGTTTCCGAACCCCAGTACACGTCTTCATCCGGTTCCCAGACGTCGGCGCGGCCCCCGGAAAAACCGAAGGTCTTGAAGCCCATGGATTCCAGCGCGACATTGCCGGTGAGCACGATCAGGTCGGCCCAGGAGATGTTGCGTCCGTACTTCTGCTTGATCGGCCACAGCAGACGGCGGGCCTTGTCGAGGCTGACGTTGTCCGGCCAGCTGTTGAGCGGGGCGAAGCGTTGCTGCCCGGAGCCGGCGCCACCACGGCCATCGGCGGTGCGATAGGTCCCGGCGCTGTGCCAGGCCATGCGCACGAACAGCGGGCCGTAATGGCCGAAGTCGGCCGGCCACCAGTCCTGAGAATCAGTCATCAGTGCTTTGATGTCTTGTTTCAGCGCCTGGAAGTCGAGGCTTTTGAAGGCTTTGGCGTAGTCGAAGTCCTGGCCCAGCGGATCGGACTTGGGTGAATGCTGGCTGAGGATTTTCAGATTGAGTTGATTCGGCCACCAGTCACGGTTCGTCGTACCGCCGCCGGCGGCGTGGTTGAACGGGCATTTCGATTCGTTTGCCATGTTCGTATCCCTATCAGGTCTGCGGCCGGCTCGTGCCGACTTCGGACTGGTAAGGCTAGACCCGAGTTGGCAAGTCGGCTAATAGCCCGACTATTGGATACCGATAGGCAAACTCTTTCACCGCACAGGTAGGAGCTGCCGAAGGCTGCGATCTTTTGATCTTTGTTCATCAAAAAATCAAAAGCAAAGATCGCAGCCTTCGGCAGCTCCTACAGGGGTTAGCTCGATTGTGCGGTGTCGTCCTCCGGCACGTCGTCGAGGATGTCTTCCTGGCCGGGCAATTCGGTGATGACGCTGAAGTCGCTGACTTCTACTGCGCCTTGCCCATAACCCAACAAATGAAACGAGAAGGCTTTGCGCGGCTGCGGGTTTTCAAAGCTGAAATCCATCTCCAGCGGCTGGTCCGCCGTGGCGATCATTTCTGTTGGCAGGCCCAGTTGGACGTCCTGTTCAAATTCCTTGGCCTTGAGCTGAATGTACGCCGCCTGCTGCGGATCGACCGAGCGCACGGTCAGGCGCACGCGGGTGTGCGAGCCTTTGGGCATTTCCAGGTATTGCGCGCCGATAAGGTTGTCGGCCCAGTCATCCTTGATCTGCGCTTGCAGAGGGATGATGTTGTTGCTGCCGAACTGGTAGCGATGATTGAGTGGTGTGCGCAGCAGGGACAGGTCCAGCGCATCGGCGCGCGCGGCGATCTGCCGGGCCGGGTGGCCGCTGTAGGTGCCTTTGTAGGTGGCACTGTCAGCAATGAAACCGGTGCTTTGGTAGTAGCGGCAGCGGCGCGGCAGGTCGCATTCGGAGAAGATGCCCTGGCCGTCGTGATAGCGCAGCTTGCCGTTGGTGAACGACATGATCTCGCGCCCGGAATCGTAGTCGCGAAACAGCGAGCGGCCGCTCAGCGCAGTCGGCACCGGCAGGTCGAAATAGTCGAGGATCGAGGTGCTCAGATCGACGTGACCATAGACCCCGGCATTCAGGCGCGGCAGTTGCGCCTGCTCCGGCGCCAGCGTCAGATTGAAACCCCACGAGGAGGCCAGCCGCACGCCGTCGATGCCGTGGGATTCATCCGAGGTGATCACCACCAACGTGTCCTTGAGAAAGCCTTGGCGCTCCAGCCCCGAAAGAAATTCATCCAGCGCATCGTCGAGATAACCCACAGCAGCCTGCTTTGGCGTTTCATAACGCTGCAGATAATCGTCCGGTGCGGAGTAGGGCTGGTGGGTACCGACCGTCAGCAGCGTGAGCATCCATGGCTGTTTTTGCTTCTTCAGTTGGCCGACGTAATCCAGCGCGCCTTCGAAAAACGCCTTGTCATCCTTGCCCCAGGGGAATTCCAGGTAGTTGCTGTTGCTGAACCATTCCAGACCGTGGGTCGCATCGAAACCGATGTGCGGCATGATCTTGTCTTTGGCCATGAAGCGCAGGCCCGCGCCCTGCAAGTAATGCGTGCTGAAGCCGTGCTCGCGCAATTGTGCCGGCAGGCAGGCCTGATTGCGTTCGTTGAGGGTGAGCATTTCCACGCCTTTGGGCGTGCCATTGTTGAGCTTGTCGTAGTCACCGCACAGCATGGCGTACAGACCGCGAATGGTCTGATGGGTGTGCAGCACGTAATCCGGGGTGTTCATGCCGCGCTCGGCCCAGCGGCTGAGGTTGGGCATCAGGTCTTCCTGATAATGACTGCCGATCGCCTCACGGTTGGCACGGATGTAGGCGCCGGGGATGCCTTCGAGCGCGATGATCAATACATTGCGCGCCTGGCCCGGCGCGGCGAGCAGCTTCTGGCCATTGAGATCGACGTCGGTGAGCCCGGCCATCGCCGGTGTGGGTTCTTCAACGTCGCCGTCGAGCCATTCCTCGGCCTGGATCTGCAGGTCGGCGACTTCACTGGCGAGCAACTGATGCGGCAGGTTGTACAGGCGCCAGGCGTCGCCGTCATTCGGCCACAGGTTCTGCGCACCCCAATGTGCGGCGAACAACACGATTGGCGCGGCCCAGACAGAGCGAGGCAGAGCAGGGCGAGACAAGCCGCGACCAACAAGCTGAGTCAGCAGCCAGAAAGCCAGGGCACCCAGCAAAGCCATGGCCAGGGCAGGGTGCGCAAGTCCGCCGCCAGTGGAATTCTCGACGAACTGCGGGTCGATCAGATAGTGAATATCCGAAGGCGTCGGCAGGCGGCCGACGGCGCTGACCAATTCTGCCGTGGCGACCGCCAGCAGCGCCCAGAACATCAGCACCGGCAATGCCAGCCACCATGCGCGGCGATGCAGCGTCACCACCAGCAAACTGCCCACGGCCAAGTCCGACAGAAAGCCCAGCGGTGTCGACCAGCCCAACGCTGCACGCAGGCACACCGGCACGATCAATACCAGAACGATGAGAGAAAAAAGGCGGGCATTCGGCCGCCGCAGCCAGTTGGAAAGAGCACTCACAAAAAAGGCCTGCATGTCATCAAAGGGTCAAAAAAGTGTGGGTGATGATACCAAGGGCAAGAAGGCTGATCGGCTTTTTAAACCTGCGGCTGGCGATCGCTGGAACGGCGCGTGCCCATAGCGGGCGTGGGTTGTGGGACGTATGGCCGTTTTTCGGAGGGGCAGTTTTTTGTTTCAGACTGTTGTAGGTCCATCCACTGCTCCTGAATTCCAGCAGCAGACGTCAAATCGCTCAGTGCTATCGATATGCGATAAAGATATTTAATTTCAATTTTTTATAGCTATAAAGTCAGGCTTTTCAGCCCATCCCCATGCTGCGAGGTTGTCATGGCCACACCGTTCAAACGTTCTGCGCTGACTCTGTTGGCCGCAACTCTGGCAGCGGGCGCGCTGTTCAGCAGCGGCGCCCGGGCCGAGGGCAAAATCAGCATCGCCCAGCAATTCGGCATTGGTTACCTGATTCTCGACGTCGTGCGCGATCAACAATTGATCGAGAAACACGGCAAGGCCCAGGGCCTGGAGATCAAGGTCGACTGGAACAGCATTTCTGGCGCCACGGCGATGAACGAGGCGCTGCTGACCGGAGCGCTGGACGTGGTCTCGGCCGGCGTGCCGCCGATGCTTACTGTGTGGGACCGCACCAAGGGCAAACAGAACGTCAAAGCCATCGCCGCGCTGGGCTCGATGCCCAATTACCTGCTGACCAACAACCCGAACATCAAAACCCTCAAGGACTTCAGCGACAAGGATCGCATCGCCGTGCCAGCCGCAGGCGTAGGCTTCCAGTCGCGCACCCTGCAGATTGAAACCGCCAGGGAATTCGGAGACGAGCAGTTCAAGAAGTTCGATAACATTTCGGTCAGCCTGCCGCACCCGGACGCCACCGCTGCGCTGATCGCTGGCGGCTCGGAAATCAACTCGCATTTCTCCAGCCCACCGTTTCAATACCAGGCGCTGCAAAACCCCAACGTGCATAAAGTGCTGAGCTCCTACGACATCCTCGGCGGCCCGGGGACGTTCAACGTGCTCTACACCACAGAAAAATTCCACGACGACAACCCGAAAACCTACAAGGCGTTCTACGACGCACTGGCCGAAGCCGAGCAGATCATCAAAGCCGACAAGCCCGCCGCTGCCCAGGCCTACATCCGCGTAGAGCAATCGAAACTGCCGCTGGCACTGGTCGAGCAAATCGTCAAAGACCCGGAAATCGACTTCACCGTCGTACCGCAACGCACGTTCATCTACGCCGAGAAATTGCAGGAACTGGGTGTGTTGAAAAACAAGGCGGGGAGCTGGAAGGATTACTTCTTTGAAGAGGCGCATGGTGGTGCGGGGAGTTGATCGAACAGGGGCAACGTGTGTTGCCCCTTTTGCCATTCAAGATTCGCCATCATCAAAAATGCTCTCAATCGGCAGCTCAAACGCCCGGGCAATCTGAAACGCCAATGGCAGGCTCGGATCGTAGCGTTCGTTTTCGATGGCGTTGATCGTCTGGCGCGACACTTTCAGGCGTTCGGCCAGATCGACCTGCGACCACTTGCGCTCGGCGCGCAATTCCTTGAGACGGTTTTTCATTGGTAGCGGCGTCGCGCAATGTGCAGGCCGACAATCCACATCAGCCCCATTACCGGCCACACACACGTCCACGGGATATGCGGGGCGCCGACGTTTTCCAGAAAACCGTAGCTGAAGGTCACCAATGCCGAGGCGGCAAAGGCGAACCCCAAGGCTTCGAACTGGATGCGCAGATGCATTTCGTCCATGCGCCGCATGTTCCGCACGATGGCCCAGCACATCAGGGCCGCCGGAATGATCGGCGTCAGTGCGACGGCCGAGCGCAGCACGAGGTGCGCATCCATCAGGTATTGCGAGGCAATCAATGATGCTGTCAGCACCAGCATGTAGAGGATTAATGCTGCGCCCAATTCGAGGTGGTACCGGTTCATTCTTCACTTCCTATGTAAAAGACCCTTTACATGGTTGCTGATGTTGTTTCAGATGTAAAGCACGCTTTCCATCAGGCTGGTTACTTCGAACACGCTCGAGCCGGATAACTTGCAGCCGGGTTCACGCTTCTGGACAGCGTAGTAGCCACTCAGTAGCATTTGCCTCCAACGGATTTTCCCTTCGCACGTCGTCCGACGTGGAACGCTCAAGGAATCGACATGCGCAACACTCCCGCTGACTCACAACGAACGGTCGTGTCCCTGGTCAACGGCGAGATTCGCTGTGACACCCAGATCAGTTTCAGCTCCGTCTCGCTCGTCGATGGCGAAATTCGCGTGCATCGTGCTGAAGGCAATCAGATCGAGGTGCCTGTGCCCGGGGCGGACTTCGCGCTGCGCTTTGATCTGCAGGGGATGCAGAAAGTACCGAAGGCGCCACAGACGCCGGTCGAACCGGTGCCTGCCGACGACAGTTTGAAGTTGTTCAACTCGAAAACCGTGTGGGTCACACTGGCGCTGTGGTTCTTCGTGAGTTCGGTGTTCGGTTGGTTGGGGATCGTGGTAGCAGTCGGATATTTCGCTTACCACTGGCGTCAGGTCACGAAGCGCAAGGAACAGTTGGCCAAGGCGACCGTCGTTGAACCCATGACCCGTTCCAGCTCAGGGATGTCACCGGAAAGCGTGCGCAACGCATTGGCCCGCAAGCGTTAATTCTGCACACATCAAAAAAACGGGGCGGCCTGATCATCGATCAGGCCGCCCCGTTTTTCTGTCAGGCGAACAGTCTTTCAGTCAGCGATCAATGCATCTTGCTGTGATCGTGGCCGCCCATGTTGGTCAGCGCGCGGACCGGTGCCTTGACTTCGATGGTTTCTTTCTCGCCCTTGGCGTTTTCCACGGTCAGGGTCAGCGGCACGCTGTCGCCTTCCTTCAACTGACCGGTCAGGCCCATCAGCATGACGTGGTAGCCGTTCGGATCGAAGCTGACGGCTTTGCCGGCAGGCAGCTCAACCGACTTTACCGGGCCCATGGTCATCACATCGTTCTTCATGCTCATTTCGTGAATCTGTACGTCCTTGGCCACTGGCGAGGCGACGCTGAGCAGTTTGCTGTCGCTGTCGGCAGTGACGGTCATGAACGCGCCGCTGGCAGACTGGGTCGGCACCGTTGCACGGACCCAGGCGTCGTCGACTTTGGTCTGCGCCGACGCCTGAAAGGCCAGGCCGAGCAGGGACAGTGCACATACGGTGCGTTTGAGGTGATTCAGAACGGGATGCATCAGCAGACCTCCATAACAGTAAGCAAATCTTCCGTGCACTCTTGGGCTGTCAGCGAAGTGGACAGGCCCAGGCGCAACTCACCACGCGAGTCGTAGACGTAGCTGGTGGACGTATGGGAGATGGTGTAGGTGTCGCCGGCGGGGACTTTCTCGTAGAACACGTCGAATTCCTTGGCGGTGGCCTTGGTTTCCTCAAGCGTGCCGTACAGCGCGACGAAGCTCGGGTCGAAGGCTTTGACGTAGGCGTCGAGGATCTGCGGCGTGTCGCGCTCAGGGTCGAGGGTGATGAACACCACTTGCAAACGGTCGCCGTCGCGGCCCATCAGTTTCTTGATCTGTGCGGCGCGGGCCAAGGTGGTGGGGCAAACGGCCGGGCACTGGGTGAAGCCGAAGAAGATCATCGGCATCATTCCGCGAAAGCTCGACAGCGACATGGTTTCGCCTTCGGGGTTTTTCAGCTTGAAGGTGCGTCCGAGGATCTTGTCACTTAGATCCTTGCCGTACTTGTAGGACAGTTGGCCACGGGTATCGCAACCGGCGAGCAGGCCGAGCCCGAGCACGCCCATTCCCGCAAGTACCTTGCGGCGAGTCAACAAAGCCGTCATCTAATACCGCCTTTTGCAGCCCGCGAGTCGGCAGGACTGGCGGGGGGTTAACCGTAAAAGCGCCGCATGATAGCAAATTGAGGCTGATCGCCGGCTGCCGATCGCCGCGCAGTGCGGGATCGGACGACAAAAGGTGTAAGAAGAAATGACGAATAAGCCATGCGTTCGCCGCGAGCAAACTTGATTTAAATAGTATGACGATTGGAGGCGAGCGCAGAAACACGTACTCTTGCCGCTGCGCTGCAACGACCAAAACAACAACAGGAGTCTGTAATGCAACCGATTCGTCTCGGCCTGGTGGGCTACGGCAAAATTGCCCAGGATCAACACGTCCCCGCCATCCTCGCCAACCCTGCGTTCCAGTTGGTGGCGGTCGCAACCCAAGGCAAACCTTGCGCCGGGGTGGAGAACTTCCAGTCGCTGGGCGAACTGCTCGAAAACGGCCCGACTGTCGACGCAATTGCGTTCTGCACGCCGCCACAAGGGCGCTTCGCGCTGGTGCAACAGGCATTGGCGGTCGGCAAGCACGTGCTGGTGGAAAAGCCGCCTTGTGCAACATTGGGCGAAGCCATGGCCTTGGTCGATCAAGTCGCGGAACAAGGCGTCAGCGCTTTGTTCGCCTGGCATTCACGCTACGCACCGGGCATCGCCGCCGCCCGCGACTGGCTTGCCAGCCGCACCCTGCAAAGCGTGCAGATCGACTGGAAGGAAGACGTGCGCAAGTGGCATCCGGGCCAGGCGTGGATCTGGCAACCGGGCGGCCTCGGCGTCTTCGACCCGGGCATCAACGCCTTGTCGATCGTCACCCACCTGCTGGCGCTGCCGCTGTTTGTCGAAGCCGCCGAACTGCGCGTGCCGAGCAACTGCCAGTCGCCGATTGCCGCCTCGATCAAGATGTCCGATGCGCAGCAGTTGGACGTTCGCGCCGAGTTCGATTTCGACCATGGCCACGACGAACTGTGGAGCATCGAAATTCGCTGCATCGAAGGCGTCCTGCGTCTGGACAATGGCGGCGCCGTGCTAAGCATCGACGGCGTGAAGCAAAGCGTGTCGGAGGAGGGCGAGTACGCTGCGGTCTATCGCCACTTCCAGCAATTGATCAGCGACAAGGCCAGCGACCTCGATCTGCAACCGTTGCGCTTGGTAGCGGACAGCTTCTTTGTGGGCAGCCGGGCGTTGGTTGAGCCGTTTTACGATTGAGTGAATTTCAGCTTGAGTCGTCAGGGCGCGTAAGCAGGTCTGCGTCGCGCAGACCGCCAGACAAATAAAGCCTGCTTTTAACAGCAGGCTTCTTGGTCACTTTATTGGCTGCGTTCTGTAGGTTTCATACAGTTGCTGAATGTCGGGATTGTCCAGATTCGCGTAGACGATTCCTTCCTTATCCAAACCGTCCAACCCTTTGATACCGCCAATCACTTCGGGCCATTCCTCACGGCTTGAGATGTCTACGACGTGGGGCTTCAGATAGTCGTCCAGGTGGCCTCTGGAAGGATCGCGGATCTCGTCGCTGAGCGCCCGTAAATACGCATCTTTGTTGGTCTTCGACAAATCGATGGCGAACTTGGCTCGATAGCACAGTTCCATGTGAACGAGCAGGATAGTCCGCCCATTACCATCCAGAAACGGATGAGCGAAAGCCAATTGGCCCATCACCTCGCCGGGGCGCTCGCGGAATCGTTTTTTGTTTGTGGCGAGCTCCAGCGCATATTCGACGGATCTTTTGATCAGCTCAGGTCGCTCGAAAGGTGTGTGATGCGGATCTTCTTTTGATCCTTTGAAAACCGCGAGGTGGGGAACAAGCTCATTCCTGTCTTTGCCTGACCATGGGTAGAAACCGGCAAACAGGATTTCATGAGTTTTGAGTATCGCTTGATAGTTGATGGATCTCTTTTTTGCCAGATGAGCAAGGGCG
Source organism: Pseudomonas sp. 14A (assembly GCF_018132745.1). Lineage (NCBI taxonomy): Bacteria > Pseudomonadati > Pseudomonadota > Gammaproteobacteria > Pseudomonadales > Pseudomonadaceae > Pseudomonas > Pseudomonas sp. 14A. Next base: position 399,799 of record NZ_JAGRQJ010000009.1, read on the forward strand.
TCTTCGATACTGGCTTCGAAAGAGAGATGTTCCGATTCCTTTACTTCAACCGGGTCTTTCAGCTTGAGCGAGTTGCGAAGGTAGCCTTCAGTTTCGAAATCGCCGAAGGGGTCGAACGTCATGCGCTGAGCTGCTTTTTCGAACGCCTTTTTTCCTGAAGGTAACGTCCTTGCAAGGCCATGATTTCTGCCTTGTTCAACACACCCTTTCGCTTCAGATTAACCAGCAACTGCTCAACATTATCCAGCTCGACGGTATCACCAGCCAGTTGCGTTATCGTTGCCGCCATGCGGCTCAGGCCGTCACGCTCGGCGCCAATGCGGTGTTTTTCCGCAAGCGTGCATACTTCGCTCGCGACGCTGTCAGTGGCTGATTCGCTCATTGTTAACCCCTCGTTTTCTCTGTCGGAGCATAGCATGGCGCCGTTCCGGCGGATTAGCCGTCTAGCATTTCGACTCTTGGCATTGTCCTCTTTGAGTGGACGGTGAAACGCTTTTCAGCCGATTTATCCCTTTGCTGTGCGTCAGTAATCTGTACCCAACTTGAACGCAACAACAAAACTTCAAACTTGAAAAGGGACGCACGCCATGACCACTCCAACCTACAACCGCCTGAACAAAGACGACGCTATCGTGCTGCTGGTGGATCACCAGACCGGTCTGATCTCGCTGGTGCAGGACTTCTCGCCGAACGAGTTCAAGAACAACGTGCTGGCGCTGGCGGATCTGGCCAGGTTTTTCGACTTGCCGACGATCCTCACCACCAGCTTCGAGCAAGGCCCGAACGGCCCGCTGGTACCAGAGCTGAAAGAGATGTTCCCGGACGCGCCATACATCGCTCGTCCAGGCCAGATCAATGCCTGGGACAACGAGGACTTCGTCAAGGCGATCAAGGCCACCGGGCGCAAGCAGATCATCATTGCCGGTGTGGTAACGGATGTCTGTGTAGCGTTCCCGACCCTGTCGGCACTGGCGGAAGGCTTTGACGTGTTTGTGGTCACCGATGCGTCCGGCACCTTCAACACCACCGTGCAGCAAGCCGCATGGAGCCGCATGACTCAGGCCGGCGCACAGATGATGAACTGGTTCTCGGTGGCCTGTGAGCTGCACCGCGACTGGCGCAACGACATTGAAGGCCTGGGCAATCTGTTGTCGCAGCGCATTCCCAACTACCGCAACCTGATGAACAGCTACTCGGCGTTGACGCAGCAGAAGTAAGCGTTAAATCCAAAGCAAAAGCCTGCCTCGAAAGCAGGCTTTTTGCGTTTTCTACAGAACGCCGTTCGTCCATTGCCGGGCACTTGTCACGCAAGGGCATTTCACACGCTCAGGTACACATCTTTTGATCACCTCGGAGACCGACATGGACATTGATGAAAACGCACCGGGCAACCAGTCGCAACAGGCCGTGACGCGCACCACCGACAACGAGACCGGGCACGATCCCCAGCGCGAAAACCCCGAGGTGCCTTTGCCGCCGGACGACGAGGCACCTGTGGAAGAAGACATGTCGGATGTGGATGCGGCCAATTCGGTTTCGACGGAGCATCCGCCGTCACGCTGACCGTGCTGTTTGAAGGGGAACGCTCCCTATGATGGTCAACCCGGACAGTTCCCTCTCCTCGGGGAGAGGGCTAGGGTGAGGGGCTTTCCCTGGCACCCTGATGCAGTTCAGTCACTGACATCGTGAAGACCAGTTTCGCTCGCCCATGGTTGGCATACCCATGCGCCACATCGGTCCGCGCCACCGCCGAACACCCAGGCCCGACAATCAGCTCGGCATCGCCAACTTGCAGATGCAACGTGCCTTTTTCGACATGAAACAACTCGGTGGTGCCATTCGGGTGACCAGCTGAAGAAAACGACTCGCCAGGAAACAGCTCCCAGCGCCACAACTCCAGCATGTTCGGGCCGCTGGTGCCGGCCAGCAGGCGCGCCGATCCGCCCAGTTCACCGGTCCATAGCGTGGGGATGTCATCACTGTCGATAAGATGCGCCGTCGGGGTGGCGGCGACATTGACGAAGTCCGCCACGGACAAGCCCAGCGCCGCAGCGATCTTGCACAGCGTTGCGATGCTCGGATTGGCCGAGCCTTTCTCGATCTCGACCACCATGCCTTTGCTCACGCCCGAGCGTCGGGACAGTTCGTCGAGCGTGATGCCCTGTTGTTTGCGCGCCTGTTTGAGCGTGCGCGACACCGCCGCGCTGACGGTCTCGACATCGGCGCCGGCTTCGGTCGATATATTGACTTTCTTGGTCATTGATCGCTAGCATCGTTTGAAATTCGGGTATGGGGGGGATTCTGGGATGCTGTCTGTCGTGCCGTCAATCGATCCGGCTGTTGCGCAACTCGCGCCGGGCTTCAGAGCGCTGAGTATTGTCGTGCAAGCGGCGCCGATTATTCATGCATACGTGGCGGGTGAAGCACTGGCAAAAGCCTGCCAGATCGTCGCCAACGGTGGTCCGGCGTGGGCGCATGCGCATCTTCAGGCCTGGGCTGACGTGTTTCGCCAGTTCGGCGCCAAACCGCAGCGCACGCCTTGCTCGGCCGAGGCACTGCGCAAGCGTGTGTTGCGCGACGGCGACTTGCCGAGCATTGATCCGGTTGTCGATCTGTACAACGCCATCAGTCTGGAATACGCGATTCCCGTGGGGGGCGAGAATGCCGAGGCCTACGTCGGCTCACCGCGTCTGGTCGTCGCCGACGGCAGCGAGCCGTTCGACACGATGAAGGAGGGCCTGCCCGCGCACGAGTTTCCGGATGCCGGCGAAGTGGTCTGGCGCGATGACCAAGGCGTGACCTGCCGGCGCTGGAACTGGCGCCAAGGCGTGCGAACCCGCCTCGATGCGCAGGCGCAGCACATGTGGTTCATCCTCGAAAGCCTGCCGACGATGCCGCTGGAAGCGCTGACCGAGGCGGGCGACAAGCTCATCGAAGGATTGCAGCAAATGATGCCCGGCGCCGAGATCGAAAGCATGTTGATCGGGCCGGGGGCGCGTTAGGTTGGATATGAGTGCCAGCCCGTTTCGTCAGCGGCACCGCGATTCCCTGTGGGAGCCTGCTCGAGAAGGCGGCGGCACATTCAACATCTTTGCCGGCTGATCCACCGCTTTCGCGAGCAAGCTCGCTCCCACAGTGTTCCGTGTTGACCAATGATTTGGTGGTGCTACAACCTCTGTGGGAGCGGGCCTGCTCGCGAAGACGGCGGCACATTCAACCTCTTTGCCGGCTGATCCAGCGCTTTCGCGAGCAGGCTCGCTCCCACAATGTTCCGTGTTGACCATTGATTTGGTGGTGCAACCAAACCCTGTGGCAGCGGGCTTGCCCGCGAAGACGGCGGTACATCCAAAATCTTTGCCGGCTGATCCACCGCTTTCGCGAGCAAGCTCGCTCCCACAATGTTCCGTGTTGACCAATGATTTGGTGGTGCTACAACCTCTGTGGGAGCGAGCCTGCTCGAGAAGGCGGCGGCACATTCAACATCTTTGCCGGCTGACCCAGCGCTTTCGCGAGCAGGCTCGCTCCCACAATGTTCCGTGTTGACCAATGATTTGGTGGTGCCACAACCCCCTGTGGAAGCGGGCTTGCCCGCGAAGACGGCGGTACATTCAACATCATGTTCGCCTGACCCTGCGCTTTCGCGAGCAGGCTAGCTGCCACAGATTGACTCCGGGTCTCAGTAAGGGCTCGCCGTTGGGCGGACGATCAGTTCGCTGACGTCGACATCTGCCGGTTGTTCAACGGCGTACGCAATCGCGCGGGCGATGGCTTCGGCGGGGATGGCGATCTTGCGGAATGACTTCATCTCGGCGCGGCCGCCTTCATCGGAAATGCTCTCGGCCAGTTCCGATTCGGTCACGCCCGGTGCGATGACGGTGACGCGGATATCGCCGCCCACCTCCTGACGCAAGCCTTCGGAAATCGCCCGTACGGCGTATTTGGTCGCGCAGTACACCGCCGCAGTCGGGCTGACCGCGTAAGCGCCGATCGAGGCGATGTTGATGATCTGCCCGGCGCGCTGGCGCTGCATCAACGGCAGGCTGGCGGCGATGCCGTGGAGTACGCCACGGATGTTGACGTCGATCATGCGGTTCCACTCATCAACCTTCAGCGCGTCCAGCCGCGACAACGGCATGACCCCGGCGTTGTTGACCAGCACATCGACGCGGCCGTAATGCTCCACGGCAAAATCGACGAAGCGCTGCACATCCTGCTGATCGGTGACGTCCAGTGCGCGGAACTGCGCGTGGCCACCGGCGCCGTTGATCTCTTCGGCAATCACGGCCAGACGCTCGGTGCGCCGTGCACCCAACACCACTTTGGCGCCACGTTCGGCGAGCAGGCGTGCGGTGGCTTCGCCGATGCCGCTGCTGGCGCCGGTAATCGCGATCACTTTGTCTTGAATGTTCAGCATGATGTCGTCCTCTTCTGTGTGCCCGTGAGTGGGCTTGGAAGAAGATTAAGTGCGGGGGCTCATGGGCTATTAATCGATTCCTCCACGGGATTTGCCCAATTCTGCTGCATCGCTTTTCGAGCGGTTTTTCACCCGCCGCGCGGCGCATCGCGGTAGGCGCTCGGAGTGACGCCAACTTCGCGGCGGAACACTTGGGAAAAGTGGCTGGGGCTGGAATAGCCAACCTCCAGACCAATGTCGATAACGCTGTGCGCAGTCTCCAGCAACAGATGGCGCGCGCGGCTCATGCGCAGGCGGATGAAGTATTGCGAGGGCGACAAGCCGGTGGCGCGCTTGAAGGTACGGCTGAAATGGTAGTCGCTCAGTTCGGCAATCCGGGCTAGATGACCGAGGCTGAAATCTTCCGCCAGATTCGCATTCATGGCTTCGATCACCCGGCGCAGTTTGTAGGCGGGCAGGGCGTTGTCGCGGCGCGGGTTGCTGTCGGGGTCGAGGTAATGACGCAGCAGATGGATCGCCAACGCCTGAGCCAGGCTGTGCACCAGCAGTGCGCTGGGTTGGCGCTGTTCGGTCAGTTCGATGCGCAGTTGCTCAAGGATGAAGCTGACCTGCTCGTCACGCGCACCGGACACATCGACAAACGTCACTGCACCGGCCTGTTCGCCGAACGCTTCGCGGGCCGCTTGTTCGATCAGGCCTAGGCCGAGGTAGAGGTGCATGACTTCGAACACCTCGCAGCCTTCGGTCTGCCAGCGCATCTCGTAGGGTTCGCGGGTGTTGGTCAGGAAGAAGTCGCCCGCCGTGACCTGGCTCGCCTGCCATTCTCCGCCCAACGAACGTTCTTCGACCCGGGCAGTGCCGGCCAATACCAGCACCAGCAGCGGTTCGGCCACGCACGGCACGCGGATCGGCTCGAGCAGGGTCTGATGGCGGAAGAGCTGCACCACTGCATCCTTGATCTGCGGCCGCGGCGTGGTCGTTTCCGCAATACCGGGCAGATGCTCCGGCATGGCTTCGGCGGCGATGCGCGCGGGCTGGCTGATTGTCGGTGTAGCGGGGCTGGCAGAGGGCACAGGACGCTCCATCAAAAGCTTTGGCTGCGAATGATTTTGAAGGTTAGGGCGGGCGAATGAGAAATTCCAGCGCAAAACTCCGACAGCCCCGGCAATCGCCCGAAAGCCCGGCGGCGGACAGTGCGCGACAGTGAAGCCGTGTTTACGACCGCGCCATCAGGCGCAACACCGATTCGCTATCGAGGAGTTAAAACCATGACTGATTTCAACCACACCCTGCCACAAGAAGTCGCCGGTAAAGTTGCACTGGTCACTGGCGCGGCCAGTGGCATCGGCAAGGCGATTGCGCTGATGCTGCACTCTCGCGGCGCCAAGGTCATTGCCGAAGACCTCAATCCGGCTGTCGAAGAACTGGCCCGTCCCGATCTGGTGCCGCTGGTGGCGGACATCACCGAGGACGGCGCCGCCGAACGCGCAGTAGGCCTTGCCGTCGAGCAGTTCGGGCGCCTGGATATTCTGGTCAACAACGCCGGGATCATCATCAACAAAACCGTGATCGACATGAGCCGCGACGACTGGGAAAAGATCCAGGCAGTGAATGCCACGGCCGCCTTCCTGCACTGCCGCGAAGCGGTGAAGGCGATGATCCCGAACAAGTCCGGCGCGATCGTCAATATCGCTTCCTATGCGTCGTACTTTGCCTTTCCGACCATTGCCGCCTACACCGCTTCCAAAGGCGCGCTGGCACAACTGACCCGTACGCTGGCCCTGGAAGTCATCGAGCACGGCATTCGCGTCAACGCCATCGGCGTCGGCGATGTGGTGACTAATATCCTCAATGACGTGGTCGAGGACGGCCCTGGCTTCCTCGCGCAGCACGGCGAAGCTGCGCCGATCGGTCGGGCGGCGCAGCCGGAAGAGATCGCCGAGATCGTGACCTTTCTGGCCTCCGACCGCGCCAGTTTCATGGTCGGCTCGGTGGTCATGGCCGATGGCGGCATGACGGTAACGGCGGGTTGATAGTGGCGTGAGAAGCCAAGGGCGCGTGTGATAACGCGCCCATGGCTTTGCCAGTAAGACGAGCACGCAGAATCAGGCAAATCTGTAGCATCTTTGATCTAGTCGCCGCTGGATAAAACTGGCTAATCTTCCTCCGCGGTTGACCCACCTTCGTCTGCTTTCGAGGCCCTTTGCATGGATAACCACGACGCTTCCATTCTTCACGACACGGCGGTGTATCGCGCCGAACTGGTGCGCCTGCTGACTCAACGCTTCGATGCGCCAGGCACCTACGAAACGGCGATTGCGCCGCTGCACGTGATCCGTCTCGATGGGCCGTCCGAGCTGATTCACGTGGTGCACCGGCCGGCGCTGTGCCTGATCGTGCAGGGGCGCAAGGAAGTCGGGCTGGGTGACGAACGCTTCCTCTACGACCCGCTGAATTATCTGGTGGTGTCGGTGACATTGCCGGTGTCCGGACGAGTGATCGAAGCCTCGCCCGAGGCGCCGTATTTTTGCGTACGGCTGGATTTCGATCCGGCGCAACTGACGCAACTGATTGCCGAGTCGCCACTGACCGGCATGCCGCAGGACGCCGGGCGCGGGATGTTTCTCGACAAGATCGACGTGACCCTGCTCGACACCATGCTGCGTCTGGTGCGCCTGCTGGATAATCCGCGCGACATCGGCATGCTCGCGCCGATGGCGTTGCGCGAGGTGTATTACCGCCTGCTGCGCGGCCAGCACGGGCATCTGCTGTATGAAATCGCCGTCAACGATTCGCAGACCCACCGGGTCACGCGCGCTATCGACTGGCTGAACAAGAATTTCACCGAGCCGCTGCGTATCGACGCGCTGGCGCAGGTGGCCAACCTGAGCAACTCGGCGCTGCATCACCGCTTCAAAGCCGTCACCGCCATGAGCCCGCTGCAATATCAAAAACAGCTGCGCCTGCAAGAGGCACGGCGGCTGATCATCAATGAAGGGCTGGACGTGTCCAGCGCCTGTTACCGCGTCGGCTACGAAAGCGCTTCGCAATTCAGCCGCGAATACAACCGCCAGTTCGGCTGCCCGCCGTCCAAGGAACTCAGCCGCCTGCGTCAGACCGGCTGATTACCGCGCGGGTCCCGCCCATTCATCACGAAACCCCAGCAGAAAATCCACAAACGCCCGCACCCGCTGCGGCACGTAGCGGCCGTGCGGGTAGAGCAGGGTGTAGGGGCGCGAACGTCCGGCGTACGGCTGCAGCACTTCAATCAGGCGGCCATCGGCAAGCTCCTGCTCGACGATGAAACGGTAAGTCTGAAACAGCCCGGCGCCGTGCTTGGCCAGCGTCACACCGCCGAGCACGTCATCGGAACAGGAATAGCCACCGTCGGAAATCACTTCCCGATCCCGGCCGTTTTCCTGAAACAGCCAGGAAATCCGCCGCCCACTGCTGGGCAATTCGAACTGGATGCACTCATGCGCGATCAGGTCGTCGAGGGCCAGCGGCGTGCCAGCCTTGTGCAGATATTCGGGGGAGGCGACCACCACTAGGGCGGCGTCTTCCAGCAGGCGCGCGATCAGGGTCGAGTCCGGTTGTGCGCGTACGCGTATCGCCAGGTCGTAGCCCTCTTCGACGAAGTCGATATTGCGGTTACCCAAGTGCACGTCGACCGTGACCTCGGGGTACAACGCGCGAAATTTCGGCAGCAGTGGCAGGATGCGGTGATGCCCGTAGGTGGTCGGCAGGCTGATGCGCAGTCGACCCGAGGGCGAAGTCTGCGCGCCCATGACTTCCTGCTGCGCTTCGACCAGTTGCGTCAGCGCCTGGCTGCATTGTTCGAAGAAGCTCCGGCCGGCGTCGGTGAGGCGAATGCTGCGCGTGGTGCGGGCAAACAGTCGCGAACCCAGGCGTTGCTCCAGACGCAGAATCGACCGGCTCACCGCAGCGGGCGTGACCCCGGCGAGTTGCGCGGCGGCGGTGAAGCTGCCGGCTTCGGCGGCCAGGCAGAACAGTTCGATACTGCCTAACTGCAAATCTTCAAAATGGCGTTTCATTGTGGCTCGCACCGAGGATCGACGGACGTTCATCCTCTGTGTACCACAACCAACGACGCCGCCGGTATCCACCGGCGGCGTTGCAGGGTTTCGATCAATGGCCGGCGCTCTGGCCACCGTCGACATGCAGGATCTCGCCAGTGACGAAATTTGCCCCGTCGAGGTAGAGGATCGCTTGCACGATGTCGTCGATTTCGCCCATGTGGCCGACCGGGTGCAGGCTGCCCAGCGCCTGATGGGTTTCCTCGGCGTGCATCGGCGTTTTGATGATGCCCGGCGACACGGCGTTGACCCGAATGCCACGCTTGGCGTACTCGATGGCCAGGGATTTGGTCGCGGCGTTGATGCCACCCTTGGTCAGCGACGCCAATACCGAAGGCACGCCGTCGATTGCATGATCGACCAGGCTGGTGGTCACGCTGACGACGTGGCCGCTGCCGTGTTTTTCCATCTCGGCGATGGCCAGTTGCGAGATGTAGAAGAAGCCGCTCATGTTGGTCGCCACGACCTGGGCATAGTCCGCCTGGCTGTAAGCGGTGAACGGCTTGGCCAGAAAGATCCCGGCATTGTTGACCAGCGTATCGACGCGACCGAAGCGGGCAACAGCGGCGCGAATCACGCGCTCGGCGGTTTGCGGATCGGCAATGTCGCCGGCGACGGTCAGGACATCCGGGTCACTCGACTCTTTGATCGAGCGCGAGGTGGCGACCACTTGATGGCCAAGGGCGCGAAAGCCTTCGACCAGACCTGCACCAATGCCTTGCGAGGCGCCGGTGATGACAACTACTTTTTTCGATGTGCTCATGATGATTTCCTCTGTCGCTGGCCCGTCAGGATGGCGGGTGGCTGTTGGAGGAGACTTTAGGAAGTTGCGCCGAGTTGATAAATGGGGGCTGAGGTACATCATTTGTACTGTGGTGTATCTAATCAGAGTGGGCCTCGAATGATTGTCCCGTTTGAGTGGACGGTGAAACCCTTTTCAGCCGATTTATCCCTTTGCTGTGCGTCAGTAATCTGTACCCAACTTGAACGCAACAACAAATTCCAAACTTGAAAAGGGACGCACACCATGACCACTCCAACCTACAACCGCCTGAACAAAGACGACGCTATCGTGCTGCTGGTGGATCACCAGACCGGTCTGATTTCGCTGGTGCAGGACTTCTCGCCGAACGAGTTCAAGAACAACGTGCTGGCGCTGGCGGATCTGGCCAAGTTCTTCGACCTGCCGACAATCCTCACCACCAGCTTCGAGCAAGGCCCGAACGGCCCGCTGGTACCGGAGCTGAAAGAAATGTTCCCGGATGCGCCATACATCGCTCGTCCAGGCCAGATCAATGCCTGGGACAACGAGGACTTCGTCAAGGCGATCAAAGCCACCGGGCGCAAGCAGATCATCATTGCCGGTGTGGTAACGGATGTCTGTGTAGCGTTCCCGACCCTGTCCGCACTGGCGGAAGGCTTTGATGTGTTCGTGGTCACCGATGCGTCCGGCACCTTCAACACCACCGTGCAGCAAGCCGCATGGAACCGCATGACTCAGGCCGGCGCGCAGATGATGAACTGGTTTTCGGTGGCCTGTGAGCTGCACCGCGACTGGCGCAACGACATCGAAGGCCTGGGCAATCTGCTGTCGCAGCGCATCCCCAACTACCGCAACCTGATGAACAGCTACTCGGCGCTGACGCAGCAGAAGTAAGTTCACGACCCACGAAAAAGCCTGCTTTTAACAGCAGGCTTTTTGTTTTTCCGACGGCTGCGACCAATTTGGTTGCTGTGTAGCTTGCCACACCGCTTTCGCGAGCAGGCTCGCTCCCACAGTTGACCGTGTTTCCTCAAGAGAAATGCAATTTCCTGTGGGAGCGAGCCTGCTCGCGTAGACGGCCGCACAGTCACCCGAGCAATTCGCTGATCCACTGCATCTCTTGCTTCAGCGCAAGAATTTTGTCCTCCGGCAACGTCTGTTGCGCTCTCGTAAACTGCCCCAACGTCTTCTGCCGCTGCTTCAGCCTGCGTTGCCATTTGTGCAGAAATGCCGGGCAGCGCGCCTGCAGATGCAGCGGTCCGAAAAACAGTTCCCTGGCATCGTAAGTCACCGGATCAGAGCCGCGCTCGGCAACGATGATTTCATAGTCGAAGCGATTCTCGTGCAGCACTTCTTCGCAAACGATGCGGTAGCCGTTATCCATCAACCACTGGCGCAGCGCTTGCTCGCCGCCGTTGGGTTGCAGGATCAGTCTTTCGTGGCCACTGAGATGGGCTTTGCCGGATTCGAAAATATCGCGAATGGTTTCGCCGCCCATCCCGCACAGGGTGATGGCGCTGATGCCGTCGTCAGGCCTGACCGCCGCCAGGCCATCGGCCAGACGCACGCTGATCTGGCCGTGCAGGTCGTTGTCATTGACGGTGCGTTGCGCTGCGTGGAACGGCGTGCGCGCGACCTCGCCAGCCACCGCCGCTGTAATCAGGCCTCGGCGCATCAGGGCAACCGGCAAATAGGCGTGATCGGAACCGATATCGGCCAGTCGTGCGCCGACCGGCACGTGAGCCGCGACGCGTTCAAGGCGCATGGACAATGTCTGTTGGTTCAACGGCGACCCCTGTTCACCCAGCGGTGGAAAAAGGGGTGCGACTCTGGCGAGCAACGCGGGCGCTGTCAATTGTGCAGGTGCAATTCCTCGATCCATCGGCAGCCTTGCGCTGCCGATGGGCGCTTGCGCTTAGCCGGCGAGCGTTGCGTTGTCGATGACGAAGCGGTATTTCACGTCGCCCTTGAGCATGCGCTCATAGGACTCGTTGATCTGGTCGGCGCGGATCAACTCGATGTCGGAAACGATGCCGTGCTCGGCGCAGAAATCCAGCATTTCCTGAGTCTCGGGAATGCCGCCGATCATCGAACCGGCAATGGTGCGGCGCTTGGTGATCAGGTTGAACACGTTCGGCGACGGATGCGGCGAGGCAGGCGCACCGACCAGAGTCAACGCGCCATCGCGCTTGAGCAGGACGAGGAAGGCGTCGAGATCGTGCGGCGCTGCGACGGTATTGAGGATGAAGTCGAAACTCTTGGTGTGTGCCGCCATTTCTTCGGCATTGCGCGACACCACCACTTCGTCCGCACCCAGCGCCTTGGCCGCTTCGCGCTTGGATTCGGAGGTGGTGAACGCGACCACGTGGGCGCCCATGGCGTGGGCCAGTTTGATGCCCATGTGACCCAAGCCACCGATGCCGACCACGCCGACTTTCTTGCCGGGGCCAGCGTGCCACTGACGCAGCGGCGAGTAGGTGGTAATGCCGGCGCAGAGTAGCGGCGCGACGGCGGCCAATTGCGCCTCGGGATGACGGATGCGCAACACATAGCGCTCGTGCACGACGATGTTTTGCGAATAGCCGCCGAGGGTCCAGCCCGGTGCGTCCGGGGTCGGGAAATTGTAGGTGCCGATCATGCCGTCGCAGTAATTTTCCAGACCGGATTCGCAGTCATCGCAGTGCTGGCAGCTGTCGACGATGCAACCGACACCGACCAGATCGCCAACCTTGTAGGCTTTGACGTGATCGCCAACCGCCGAGACGCGGCCGACGATTTCATGGCCGGGCACGCAAGGGAATTGCGTGCCAGCCCATTCGGCGCGCACCTGATGCAGGTCGGAATGGCAGATGCCGCAGAAGGCGATATCGATCTGTACGTCGTGCGCCGCCGGGGCACGTCGGTTGATCTGCATCGGCTCAAGAGGTTTGTCGCCAGCGTGGGCGCCGTAGGCTTGTACGAGCATGTGAGCATCCTCCATGGGGTTGTCGGACGCCCATTGTTGCGCCTGGGTCCGAGCGCGAAGTAGTGCATTTCTGTGAAATGCTTGCCTGATTCTGCTGTTGATTGCGCAACCGAAAGGCAGCCGTATGGCTGCCGTTTCAGGCTCAACGCGGATTGGGCTGGTCGTCCATCTCGGCGTTATCGGTTTCCTGACGTACGCGCTCCGGATCCAGGCCGGTATCGTCATCATCCAGCGGGATTTCGCCTTCGTTGTCGGGCAGTTCGTCGATGCCGCGCTCCTTCATCGGATCGACCTCGGTTCGCCCCGGACTCAGCGGGTCGGGGGTGGTTGGAAGCGGATCGTCACCTTGCTTGCCTTGATCGTTGTTCATCTGACACCTCGCAATGGCCGTTTTCTATGGCTTGTGCAAGTTGGAGGTGCGGGCGATTTTCGCCGTTCGATTTTTTTGCCTGCCTTCGGTCGCCTCGCAAAAATGCGGAATTTCTGCAACGCGCGCGGCTCCATAAACCAACAAGCCAGAGCGAGGACGCAGTGATGAGCAGTTCATTCAAAGTCGGCGATGCGGTGCGCTGGAATTCCGAGGCCGGCGAGATCCACGGCAAAGTGGTCAAGGTGCACACTCGCGATACCGAGTTCATGGGCCGCCACCGCCCGGCATCGAAAGACGCGCCGCAGTACGAGGTCAAGAGCGACAAGACTGGCCACCTGGCCATGCATCACGGCGACGCGCTGAAGCACGCTTAGAAACGTGCCAGTCGGTAGGCGTCGACACTCGGCAGCGCGAGAGCCGCGCCTGAGACCATCTGCCCGATCAATTCCGCCGTCAGCGCCGCTTGAGTCAGGCCCAGATGCTGATGACCGAAGGCAAGCAAGACCTTGCCGGCGCAAACCTGATCGATCACCGGCAGCGAATCCGGCAGCGACGGGCGAAAGCCCATCCACGGTGTCGCGCCATCAGCGTTCAGATCCTTGCGAAAAAGGCCTTGGCTCAAGCGCTGCAACTGCCAGGCGCGCGCCATGTTCGCTGGTCGCTCCAGCCCGGCGAACTCGACGGTGCCGGCCAGGCGCAGGCCCTCGCGCATCGGCGTCATGATGAATTTGCGTTCCAGCGAGGTGACGGGGAAGGGCAGGCGATCATGCTCGTGGGGCAGCATCAGGTGATAGCCACGTTCGGTGTCCAACGGGACATGCTTGCCGGTCAGCGCGGCGGTGAGTTTCGCCGAATGCGCACCGCAGGCCAGTAACACTCGGCTGGCCGTTACTCCGCCGTTGCCGGTGACCAACAAGACCCCGTTTTCCTGCACGTAGCCGCCTTGGACCTGCTGCTTTAGAAAACTCACGCCGCTGCTGCGAGCCGCCTCGACCAGTGCACACACTACGCGGTACGGGTCGAGGAAATGCCCGGTGCGCGGGAAAAACAGTCCGCCCTGTATCTGTTCGCTGAGCTGCGGCGCCGTCTCGCGAATTGCCCCGGCCTGCCAATAGTCCACTGGCACCTGCTGCTGATTCAGGCGCGCATGCAAAGCCTCGATGGCCTGTCGGGATTCAGGTTTTTCGAAGACCAGTAACGAGCCGTCAACCTTGAGCAGATCCGGACGCTGGATTTCGCTGAGCAAGCGCTGCCACGCGTCGAGGCTGCTCTCATTCAGCGCGCGCAAGCCGGCGACGGTTTTTTGAAAAGGCTCGGGCCGCAGATTCAGCAGCAAGCGGGTGAACCACGGCAGGGCGCGCGGCAGGTATTTCCAGTCCAGACGCAGCGGCCCCATCGGGTCCATGAGCATGGCTGGCAAGCGCTTGAGGATCGACACGTCTGCAATCGGAAATACCTGCTCGGTGGCCAGATGTCCGGCGTTGCCGAACGAAGCGCCATGCCCCGGTTCCTGCTGATCGATGACCACCACCCGCAAACCCTGGCGGGCCAGGCGCAGTGCGCAAGCAACGCCAATGATTCCGGCGCCGACCACGGCGATGTCGTGCGAAGGATTATTCGCCATGGCGTGTCGCTTCCCGTTGGCCATCAAGCAAGCGCCGAAGGTTGAGCGGATTGGCCTGTTGCAGCGCCGTCGGCAGCAAGCTGTCGGGGAAATCCTGATAGCACACCGGCCGCAGGAAACGCAGGATCGCCGCAGTGCCCACCGAGGTGCTGCGCGCATCCGAGGTCGCCGGGTAAGGCCCGCCATGCACCATCGCATCGCAGACTTCCACGCCGGTCGGCCAGCCATTGACCAGCAAGCGCCCGGCCTTGCGCTCGAGCGTTGGCAGCAACGCGCGCGCCAGCGCAAGGTCGGTGTCGTCGATGTGCAGGGTCGCGGTCAGTTGACCTTCCAGATGTGCGCAGACCTGGCGGATTTCCTCGTCACTGCTGCATTGCACGATCAGCGATGTCGCGCCGAACACCTCAGCCTGCAAACGGTGATCGTCGAGGAAATCCGCTGCATCGGTGCTGAAGACATGCGCCTGACACTGATTCGGACCGCTGCCCGCTTGGCCAACCGCTATCGCGCGTGCACGGGGATTGTCTTGTAGAGCCGTCACGCCTGCTTGATAGGCGCCGAAGATGCCGGGCGTGAGCATGGTTTGCGCCGCACTGCGCGGGATCAGTTCAGCCACTGCGCTGAGGAACCCGTCGAGCGCCGGGCCTTTGCGGGCAATCAGCAGTCCCGGGTTGGTGCAGAACTGCCCGGCGCCCAGTGTCAGCGACGCGACAAACCCTTCGGCCAGCGCCTGCGCGCGATTTTCCAGCGCGGCGAGAAATAGCAAAACCGGGTTGATCGAGCTCATTTCCGCATACACCGGGATCGGCTCGGGCCGCGCTTGCGCAGCTTTCATCAAGGCCAGACCGCCAGTGCGCGAGCCGGTGAAACCAGCAGCTTTGATGCGCCAGTCGCTGACCAATGCGATGCCGACTTCGTAGCCAGAATCGAACAACAAGGAAAACACGCCCTCGGGCAGAGCGCAGGCTTTGACCGCTTGCGCGACTGCGCGGCCGACCAGTTCGCTGGTGCCCGGATGGGCGCTGTGCGCCTTGACGATCACCGGGCAACCGGCCGCCAGTGCTGCGGCGGTGTCGCCACCGGCCACGGAAAATGCCAGCGGAAAGTTGCTCGCACCAAACACCGCGACCGGCCCCAGGGCAATCTGCCGCTGGCGCAGGTCGGAGCGCGGCAGCGGTTGGCGTTGTGGTTGCGCACTGTCGACGCGCACGTCCAGCCATTCACCCGCGCGCACGGTACGGGCGAACAGGCGCAATTGCGAGCAGGTGCGGCCACGTTCGCCCTGAAGGCGCGCAGGCGGCAGACCGGTTTCGGCGTGGGCGCGTTCGATCAGTTCGTCGCCAAGGTTTTCGATGTGTTCGGCAATGCTTTCGAGAAATGCCGCACGGGTGCTCAGGCTGGTTTCGCGGTACGCGTCTTGCGCCGCCCAAGCCAAGGCGCAGGCCTGTTCCACCTGTTCGGCTGACGCCCCGGCGTACTGCGGTTCAAGTGCCTGGTTGGTCGCCGGATCGATCCCGCGAAAGGCCGGACGATGGCCCGCCACGGAGTGTTGCCCGATCAGCATGTTGCCCGTCAGAGTCATGGTGTCTTCCTGTGAAATGAGCGAGGCCTGCCGCGAATCGTGATGACTCGCGGCAGGTGGTGGTCAGGCGAAGTTCTGCTCGGCGGACCAGTTTTCGTACCAGTGACGGAAGAGCGAATACTGCTTCTCGGCATAGCGCCGTTGCGAGTCGCTCAGCACATCAGTTTCATTGAAGTGCAGGGTGTATTCGTTGTCGCCGTTGAGCACCATCAGATGCTTGTAATACAGCACCAGATCGCAACCTTCGTCGAACGAGGACAGCACCGCCAGCGCCGACTCCAGCTCCCGCGCCTGACGCCGGGCCTTGGCATCGCCTTGCGCGGCCTGCTTGCTCAGCGCCACCAGTTGCAGCACTTCGCGGGGCAGGGCGTTGCCGATGCCGGTAATGGCGCCGGTGGCGTTGCAGTTGACGAAGCCGTGCACCACTTGCGTGTCGACGCCGACCATCAGCGTCACGTCGTTATCCTTGGAGGTGATGTTCTCGGCCGCGTAGCGCAGGTCCGCGCCGCCGCCGAATTCCTTGAAGCCGATCAGGTTCGGGTGCTCGCGGCGCAGTTCGAAAAACAGATCGGCGCGGGTGGCGAAGCCGTAGTAAGGGCTGTTGTAAATCACCGCCGGCAAGTTCGGCGCGGCTTGCAGGATGGCGGCGAAGTGCGCTTTTTGCGCGGCAGCCGAGGCACCACGGGACAGCACGCGCGGGATCACCATCAAGCCTTGCGCGCCGACTTTCGCCGCATGCGCTGCGTGGGAAACCGCTTCCCGGGTATTCACCGCGCCGGTGCCGACGATGGTCGGCACCCCGGCAGCGACCAGGCGCGCCACGCCTTCCTGACGCTCGGCTTCGGTGAGCAGCGGCCAGTCGCCCATCGAGCCGCAATAGACCACGGCGCTCATGCCGACATCAATCAGCTCGCGCCCCTTGGCCACCAGCGCATCGAAGTCCGGTTTGCGCTGGGCGGTGCACGGGGTCATCAGGGCCGGCATGCAGCCGGTGAAGATGTTGTCGCTCATGGTTCAACTCCTTGGCATTTCGTTTGATTCGAGGTGAAAAAACGGCGTGGCGGCTCAGATGCCCCACGCGAACGGGTCGCTGTCGTCGATCAGCAAGGTGCTGTCGGCGGTCATGTAGGCGCGGCCGGTGATGAACGGGCGAATGCGCTCGCCCTCCCATTCGAAGCGCCCTTCGAACTGGCTGCCGGTAATGCTCGCCTGGATCCACGGCGCGCCGGCTTGCAGCTTGTCGTCGGCGGCCAGGCAGGCAAGTTTGGCGCTGGTGCCAGTGCCGCACGGCGAGCGGTCGTAGGCTTTGCCGGGGCACATGACGAAGTTGCGGCTGTCGGCCTGATCGTCATCGGCGAACAGTTCGATGTGGTCGATGACCGCGCCGTCTTCGCCACAAATGCCTTGGTCTTCCAGCGCCTTGAGCATGGCCCAGGTGTACGCGGTCAGGTGTTCGACGTTGTCCATCGTCAACGTCTGGCCATGCTCGGAGACCAGATAAAACCAGTTGCCGCCATAGGCGATATCGCCGACCACGCGGCCAAAACCGGGAACGTCCACCGGCACCTGTTTGCGATAACGGTAAGCGGGCACGTTGCCCAGGGTGACCGAGCCATCGTCGTGCAGCGTCGCGCTGACTTGCCCCACCGGGGTGTCGATCTTGTGCACGCCTGGCTGGATTTTCCCCAGATGCTGCAACGAATTGATCAGGCCGATGGTGCCGTGGCCGCACATGCCCAGGTAGCCAGCGTTGTTGAAGAAGATCACCCCGCAGGTGGCATCAGGCGACACCGGCGGGCAATACAGGGCGCCGACCAGCACATCGTTGCCACGCGGCTCGAGCAGACAGGCGCGGCGCCACTGATCGTGCTGGCTGCGCAGGGCGTCGCGTTTCTCGACCATGCTGTTGCCGGACAGCTCGGGGAAGCCGCTCATCACCAGCCGCGTCGGCTCGCCGCCGGTGTGGGAATCAATGACGTGTACTCGTTTCATGAAGAGATCCCGTTGGATGATTTCAGTAGGCGCCGGCAGGGCGGGCGTTGACGGTGGGCGAGGGCGCAGGGCTTTCGCTTTCTTCGTCCTCGTCGTCCAGGCGCAGCAGATGGGCAGGCACGCCGGTCGCTGCGCCCCAGTAGTAAATACCGGTGGCGCAAGCGGCGACGACGATCGTGTCGAACGGATGGGCGAGGATGCCCAGACCACCGAAGCTGCCGAGTTTCGACAGCACGATGGTCACCGCGTAGAAGGCGATCAGCCACGCCGATGAACGCACCTGACGCGCCAGGCTCAAATGAGCGGTGGGCACAAAGCGGCCACAGAACAGGTAGATGACAAACATCAGGATTTGCAGGCCGAGCAGCCACGACACGGTGTTCCAGCCCGACCAGTAGACGATCAGCGCGGCGATGATGAACGACACCGGCCCGAGCAGGCCCATGCTCTTGACCCGGAACGGGCGCGGCATGTCCGGCGCATTGCGCCGCAACGCCGCAACCGATACGGGCGCCACCGCATAGCTCAACACCAGCGCAGCGGAGACCACGTTGATCAGCGCTTCCCACGACGGGAATGGCAGGGTCCAGAACACCGACAGGGCGAAGGTCAGCCACAGCGCCGGACGCGGGATGCCGGACTTTTCATCGATGTGCGTGAAAACCTTGAAGAAGGTGCCGGTCTGCGCCCAGCCGTAGATCACGCGCGGGGTGGCGTTCATGTAGATGTTGCCGCAGCCGCTCGGCGAGATCACCGCATCGGCGACCACCAGATAGGCCAGCCAGCCGACACCGAGCGCCAGGGCGATGTCGCGATAGGGCAGGGCGA
The DNA here is from genome assembly GCF_018132745.1 of Pseudomonas sp. 14A. NCBI lineage: Bacteria > Pseudomonadati > Pseudomonadota > Gammaproteobacteria > Pseudomonadales > Pseudomonadaceae > Pseudomonas > Pseudomonas sp. 14A. The sequence goes on from NZ_JAGRQJ010000009.1 coordinate 418,434, forward strand.
ATTCCTTGCTGATACCGGCCCAGCCGTTGGCGAGCATTTCCGTCGGGATGCTGCCGAGAAAGGCCATTTGCAGCAGCACGTAAATCAGGGTCGACAGCAGCACCGAGAGAATCAGCGCGATGGGAATGGTGCGCTGTGGATTCTTCACTTCGCTGGCCACGGAAATGATTGGCGTCAGGCCCAGGTAGGCAAAGATGATCCCGCCGGCAGAGACCGCCATCTCCACGCCCGACAGACCGAACGGAGCAAAGCCTTGAACCTGGAAATTTTCCGGTTTGAAGAAGGTGAACAGCACGCCGATCACCAGCAGCGGCACGATGAATTTGAACACGCTGACCAGATTGTTGGCCTTGGCGAACGTCTTCACGCTGCGGTAGTTGAGCAGGAAGAACACGCAGAGCAGGCCGAACTGCACCAGCCAGCCGAGGATGGTCGGATCGCCGCTGCCAGCCTTGGTCAGGCCAGGAAACCACGCCGCCGCGTATTGGCGCGAGGCGACCACTTCGATCGCCACCAGACTGGAAAACGCAATCAGAGTAATGAAGCCCATCAGGTAGCCGAGCAGCGGGCCGTGGGAATAAACCGGGTAGCGCACCACACCGCCGGCACGGGGCAATGCCGCGCCCAGTTCGCAGTAGACGATGCCCAGCAGCAACACGGCAAAACCGCCCAGCAACCAGGAGAAAATCCCCGCCGGACCGGCAATCGCCGAGACATGGCTGGCGGCGAACAACCAGCCGGAGCCGAAGATCGCGCCGAGTCCGATAAAGGTGAGGTCGATCAATGAAAGCTGTTTTTTGAACTTGCCTTGGCCTGACATGGCATCGCCTTCTTGTGAGTTATTGGATAGGCAGTTGTGTCACGTGGACGAGCAGACTTTGCACCGCTCGGCAGTGGCGGCGATTGATGTTTTACGCCGGGATCGATGACGAATTCAGCACAATGGCGCCGATGAATCCGCGGCCTCGACAGGGCCGCGACGTTGCTGCAATCTGCTGGCGAGTGACATTTGCGGTGGTTCAGCTCGAGGGGAAGTCTTTGATGCAATCAGCGTTTTCGATCCTGTGCCAAGGCAATGAAGGCTTGCGTGCGCAGACCCTCGAAGAGATGGTCGCCGGTGCCGCGCAGTTGTTGCCGATACTCGATGTCATCCCCAATGCGGCGATCTTCATCAAGGATCTGCAAGCGCGCTATGTGCTGGCCAACCGTACGCTGGTGCAGCGCTGCGGCTTGAAGGACCTGCGCCCGTTGCTCGGCAAAACCAGTGCGCAGGTATTCCCGGCGCAGTTGGGCCCGGGTTACACCGAGCAGGATCGCAAAGTGCTGGAGCAAGGTTTCGTGTTGGAGGATCAGCTTGAACTGCATCTGTATGGCAGTCGCGAACCGGGCTGGTGCCTGACCTACAAGCGGCCGATCTACAGCCGTGACGGGACGATCATCGGCCTGGTGGGGATTTCGGTGGATCTGCAGTCAGCCAGCGAAACCCACCCGGCGTTCGAGCGCCTGGCGGCGGTCGATGAATACATTCGCGGCAACTTCAACCGGCGGGTGACGCTGGGTGAACTGACGCGGATCGCCGGGATATCCGTGGCGCAACTGGAGCGCTATTGCAAACGCGTTTTCCACCTGACACCACGGCAGATGATTCAGAAAGTCCGCCTGGAACACGCGCATCGATTGCTGCACAGCGACTTGCCGATTACCGAGGTTGCGCTGCAATGCGGCTACACCGATCACAGCGCTTTCACCCGTCAGTTCAAGGCCTCGACCGGGTTCACACCACGCGAATACCGGCAAGCCACCGGGCATTAGACCAACACGGCCAGCCAGGCCGAGAGCAGCAGAAGAAGGGCCAGTGCCGCGTTCATTCGCTTGAACGCTTGCGGTGAGCTGAGCAACCGTGCGCTGCCAACGCCGAGCAATGCCCAGAGCGTCATGCACGGCAGCGATACCAGCAGAAACGCCAGCGACAACACCAGCAGGCGCAGCGTCTTGTCGCCGCCACCGACGAATACGCTGACCACCGCCACAGCCATCATCCACACCTTCGGGTTGACCAGTTGCAGCAGCGCCGCGCCGAATACGCTCAAGCCTTGTTCCTGGGCGGCATTCGGGTCCAGCGACGGCGGCGGGCTGCAAAAGATCTGCCACGCCAGCCAGCTCAACCAGAGCACGCCGCCCCAGGCCATCGCTTGCTGCACGCGCGGAAAGCGCAACAGGGTCTCGCCAGCACCGAGCCCGACCACCAGCACAATCAGCGCCGCCGCCGCACAGGCGCCAAAAATGATCGGCAACGTGGCAATCAATCCGCGCCGCGAACTGTGGCTCAGCACCAGAATATTGGTCGGCCCCGGAGTGATCGAGGCGACGAAAGCAAACAGCAGAAAGGGCAGTAAAGAAGCCATGGTGCAAATTCCTGAGAGTCGAAACAGGACACCATGATCGTCAGCGGGCGGGCCTCAGTCTGGAAGATTTGAGCAGCGTTTGCGGTAGTCCGCCGGGGTCAGTTGATAGGCGCGGCGGAACCAGCGACCGAGGTGACTCTGATCGGCAAAACCAAGCACGCTGGCCACCTGCGCTGGCGTCTCGCCGCGCGCGAGCAATTGTCGCGCCTTGGCCAGGCGCAACTGGATCAGATAAGCGTGGGGTGCCAGACCGAAAGCGGCCTTGAACGCGCGGGTCAGGCGAAAACGATCGACACCACAGGCTTGCGCTAGGTCTTCGAGACCGATGTCTTCGTAGGTGTGGGCATGCAGATAGTCGCGCGCAACCTGCGCAACCAGTGGCAGGCGCGGATCGAAGTCCTGACGCTTGCGCCAGTCGAGGTGGCGGGTGAGGGACGCCAGCAGGCCATCCAGCGCAGTCTGCCGGACGATGCGCAGATCGCCGTCATGTAACACGTGGAAGGCTTGCACGATCGCAGTCGAAAGGCGCGGATCGTGGCTCAGTGTGTCGGCAAAGCCTGGCTGACTGTCGGCGGGCGCCTCTTCGAACAGCGCGTGCAGTTCGCGCTCCAGCCAGTGCGGATCGAGGTACAGCATCGAGTAGGTAAAGCCATCCTCGGTCGGCGCATGGCCATCGTGGATTTCTCCCGGCTCAAGCAGAAACACATGCCCCGGCGTACTGCGATGACGCACGCGGCGGCAGTTGAATTGCTGCACGCCTTGTTCGGTAACGCCCACGAGAAAACTGTCATGCCAGTGCGGATCGTAGGCATGCCCACGGAAATGCGCCCGAATTGACTCGATCCCGGTATCGACATCCTGGGAAAGAGAGATCCAGTTGCGTTTGTCCATGGGAGGACTCCATAGGGCGGTTGAGCAGGGGCGTTTCTAAAATACCGCGTGGGGGAGGAGAGTGTTTAGAAGATTTGTGCAGATGCGCAGGGGGATCGCGTCAGGCAATGTGCCTTGGATGGGAGGGGACCAGAAAACGCAGACGAAAAAAAACCGCCTTCGCGGGGCGGTTTTTTATGGGCATCGATTTACGATCGAAGCCATGTGCTTCACCAGCCACCCTAACCAGGGTTGCCATGGTATGGAGTTTTACCGCGCCTTGCAACGGTTGAACAGCCGTTCGAAACAAGCGCGTCTACAGCCCTGCGAAAAATTTATATGTTTATGTTTGTTGAAGATTGTCTGGCAGAAATAACATTTAACAAAGGCGGGTCGTTGTTTGATGGATAACGGTATGCGCGGCACTTTTGTCTTGGGGTTTTCAGGTTAATATGCCCGCGCTCAACTGATAGAGCGGCTGAGAGGTTTGGCCGGGGGCGCGAAAGGTTTTACGCCCTTCGACACGGATTCGCACCCGTGCCGGAATGATGTCTCGAAGGGATTTCAACCGGCCGCCTCACCAGCCACCCTAACCAGTCGGCTGAAGGCACGCATGGTCCGGTAAGTTTGCTGGAGGTTTGGCCGCCAGCCCTGGAGGCCAAAACGTATGAAGCTTTTGCTGCGTACGCTGAGCCTTGTATGGAGATTGTTGAAAGCCTTGCGCTTTTACGAGTTCCTGCGAGACCACTTTGACGACTTGAAATAAGGGTCGTCTGAGTGGGGAAAGACCCGTTTCGGTTTCGACTGATACGGGTCTTTTTTTGTGTGGATAATGCTGTCAAAAATGAGATTGTCGGTTTATGCTTTCGACTTTGTAGGGCGTTTCGCTTAATGACGTAAGCAACAGCATAAAGATCAATCCAATAGCAGCTCATGCTCGACCAGCTATTGATCGCGTCAATAACAACCATTAAGTCAATGAAGTTCTCATATCCACGGTGCGGCGTAAGATCGGCTCCATACCCAACCACTGCAACTCGGAGCACATCATCATGAAACGCCAGACTATCCTCGGTATCGCTTTCTCGGTTTTTGCACTGAATGCCTTCGCCGCCACCGAAACCGATCCACTGTTCAGCGACGCAGTCGCTGCCACTCAAACAGACCGCTTGTTCAGCGATGCAGTAGCCGCAACCGAAACCGACCCGCTGTTCAGCGACGCAGTAGCCGCAACCGAAACTGACCCACTGTTCAGCGATGCAGTAGCTTCTGACGGTTCCGATCATCTGCAAGGCAATCGGGTCGCCGAAGGTGGCGCTGACCGTCTGCTCGAACGTCGCACCGCTTGAGCGCAACGATGAGCATCGATAACGAATGCCGCCTCGACCACAGGCGGCATTCGTTCTATTCATGCATTACAGCTCTGCTCTTAACCGCACTCGGCAGCACAGCCTTGTCGCGATCGCGGCTCTTGAATGTCGCCCAGAAACACAGCAGCACCGCCACGGAAAAACCGGCGGGGAACAGCCAGATGCTTCTCCAGTCATGCCCCGCGCTTGATGTGAAGTGGTCGGTAATCCGTCCTGCGATCCAGAAACCAATCAACATGCCCAATCCGTACGTAGCCAAGGTGATCAAACCTTGCGCCGAGCTCCGGAAGCGTTCCGGTGCCTTGGCATCGGTGTAGATCTGCCCGGACACGAAGAAGAAGTCATAGCACACACCGTGCAGAGCAATGCCGATCAGCAGCATGAATGCCTGATCGTCGTTATTACCGAAGGCAAACAGCCCGTAACGCAATGCCCACGCTGCCATGCCGACCAGCAGAGCGATCTTGATGCCGAAGCGATGGATGAACAGCGGCAACAGCAACATGAACAGCACTTCCGACACCTGACCGATGGCCATCTTCGCTGTCGGGTTGGTCACGCCTATCTCGGCCAGAAACGGATTGGCATTCTGGTAATAGAAGGCCAGCGGAATACAGATCAGGATCGAGGCGAGGAAGAACGCCAGATAGCTGCGATCCTTGAGCAAACCCAGCGCATCGACGCCGAGCATCTGCTTGAGGCTTGATGAGCCGGCTGCGCTTTTCAGCGGCGCGGTGTTCGGCAGACTGAAGCTGTAAAGCCCCAACAACAGCGACGCCACGGCGGACATCAGGAACGTATTGCGCAAGCCTCCGGTCGCGATGCTTTGTTGCGAGTCCCAGGCGAACACGAAGCTGATCACCACGCCGGCGACGATCCAGCCCACCGTGCCCCACACGCGAATGCGCGAGAACTCCAGCGCCGGGTCTTTGATCTGGCGGAACGCCACGGCGTTCACCAGTGCCAATGTCGGCATGTAGACCATCATGTAGGCGAGCACATAGGGATAAAACGCGCTGAAGTCTGCCGCGCGATAGAGCTGATAGAGCAGCACCGCGCCGAGCAGATGCAGCACCGCCAGAATGCGTTCGGCATTGAAGAAACGGTCGGCAATCAAGCCAATGACAAACGGCGCCAGAATCGCGCCCCAGGATTGCGTGGCGAAGGCCATGCCGACCTGACCACCGCTGGCGGCCAGCGTTGTCGCCAGAAAAGTGCCGAGGGTGACGAACCAGCCGCCCCAGATAAAGAACTGCAAAAACATCATCACGCTGAGTCGCGCATTCATTACGTTCATTTCAGATCACCGTATTGTTTTTATGTCGGTAACGCGGATGAATCAATCGTCAGTCAGGCCGAGCAGGCGTCGGTTGGAAGCAGCGTCAGCGCTGACTCCGGCAAAATCGTCGAAGGCCTTGGCGGTCCTGCGGATCATGTGTCGCTCGATGAACGCCGCGCCCTCCGCCGCGCCCTGTGCGGAGTCTTTCAGGCAGCACTCCCACTCCAGCACGGCCCAGCCGTTGAAGTCGTATTGGCACAATTTGCTGAAAATCGATTTGAAATCGATCTGGCCGTCGCCCAGCGAGCGAAAGCGCCCGGGACGCTCGACCCAGCCCTGATAGCCGCCATAGACGCCTGAGCGCGCATCGGGGCGGAACTCGGCATCCTTGACGTGAAACATGCGGATGCGTTGGTGGTAACGGTCAATGAAGCCGAGGTAGTCCATTTGCTGCAGCAGCAGGTGGCTCGGGTCATACAGAATTGCGGCGCGGGGGTGATGATTCACCGCTTCAAGAAACTGCTCGAACGACGCGCCGTCATGCAAGTCTTCGCCGGGATGGATTTCGTAGCACAGATCAACGCCAGCCTCTTCGAAGCAGTCGAGAATCGGCAGCCAGCGCTTGCCCAGTTCGGCGAAACCTTGCTCGACCAAACCGGCCGGACGCTGTGGCCACGGATAGACATAAGGCCAGAGCAGGGCGCCGGAGAAGGTCGCATGGGCCTTGAGTCCGAGGCGCTGGCTGGCGCGGGCGGCCAGTTTCAATTGCTCAATGGCCCATTCGGTGCGCTCCTGCGGCTTGCCGCGCAGTGCTGGTGGGGCGAAGTCGTCGAACAGGCTGTCGAACGCCGGATGCACAGCGACCAATTGCCCTTGCAGGTGCGTCGACAACTCGCTGATCACCACACCGGCGCGGGCGCAGACGGCGATGAGTTCGTCGCAGTAATCCTGGCTCTCAGCGGCGCGCTGCAAATCGATGAGCCGCGTGCCGAGGGTCGGTACCTGAATGGCTTTGTAGCCTTGCGAAGCGGCCCACTCGGCAATGTTGGCGAGGGAGTCGAAAGGCGCTTCGTCGGCGATGAATTGCGCGAGGAAAATCCCCGGACCTTTCAGGCCAGCCGAATTTTGCTGATCACTGTTCATTGTGCTGGGCTCCTGTCAGTGGGCCGGGGATCTCGCTCCACTTTTCATTGCCAAGGTGATTGGCGATCGCGGTTTCAATGAAGGCCATGCCGCGCAGGCCGGTCTCGATGCCGGGTACTCCCGGAGCCTGATGGCCCTCGACGCCATGCACAATCGCTTCGGCGAGATCGCCGTACAGGTTGGCCATGGCTTCCAGATAACCTTCGGGATGCCCCGCAGGCAGGCGCATGCGTCGGGTTGCGGCGGCACACAGCCACGGCTGACCGACCCCGGAGCGCAGAATGCGCATCGGCTCGTTCAACGGTCGATGAATCAGGCTGGCCGGGTCCTCTTGGCGCCACTCCAGCCCACCCTTGTCACCGTAGACGCGGATCTTCAGCGGGTTTTCCTCACCGGCGCAGACCTGACTGGCGAGCAATACACCACTGGCGCCGTCGCGCATTTTGAACAGCATCGCCACATCGTCATCCAGTTGCCGACCCTCGACATGCGAGCCGAGCATTGCGCTGATGAACTGAATCGACTGGCCGGTGACGAACTCGGCGAGGGAAAACGCATGGGTGCCGATGTCGCCGATGCAGCCGCCGATCCCGGATTGCGTCGGGTCGTCGCGCCAGCCGGCCTGCTTGTTGCCTTGCCCGGCGACATCGGTGCTGAGCCAGCCTTGCGGGTACTCGACGAGGACTTTGCGCACGCGCCCGAGCACGCCGCTGGCGACCATTTCGCGGGCCTGCCAGACCATCGCGTAACCGAGGTAGGTGTGCGCCAGCCCGTAAATTCGCTGGCTGTTGATGACCACCGAGCGCAGCGCCTGCACCTCGGCGAGGTTCAGCGCCGCGGGTTTCTCGCTGAACACATGAAAACCGGCGCTCAATGCCTCACGGGCAATTGGTGCGTGCAGATGATTGGGAGTGACGATGACCAGCAGTTGCATGCGCTGCTCGGCGGGCAGGGCGGCCTCGCGGGCGAGCAGGGTTTGCCAGTCGCCGTAACAACGCTCAGCCGCGACACCCAAGGACGCAGCGGTGCGCTGATTATTCTCCGGGTCGCGGCTGAACGCGCCACAGACCAGGTCGAAGCGTCCGTCGAGGCCGGCGGCTTGCCGGTGGGCACGGGCAATGAATGAACCTTCACCGCCTCCAACAAAACCCATTCTTATTTTTGCGGCAGCGTACATGGCAGTCGTCTCGGTAGCTGGATGCAATGTTGATGAGCGATGTAACCGGTTACATCATGGGCGAAATCTAGGCTTGAATTAGCCGAGTGTCAAATGCCAGCGGATGATCGACAGCGTTTCGATCGCTCGTCGCCTGCGGTAAGCTCCGCGCCTGATCGGCATGAATCAACGAGGTGTTTTTGTCCAATATTCGCGAAGTGGCTCGGCTGGCCGGGGTTTCCGTGGCGACGGTTTCGAGGACTTTGAAATCGCCCGAGCGCGTGCTCGCGCCAACCCGTGAGCGGGTGATGGCTGCGGTGGAGCAGGCCGGCTATCGGCCGAACCTGATGGCCGTGCAGTTTCGTTCGCGGCGCACCGGCAATCTGGTGATTCTGGTGCCGACCATCGCCAATACCTTCTTCGCCCGCGTCATCAGCGGCGCGCAGCAAGCGGCGCAGGCGGCCGGTTATCGCCTGCTGCTGTGCGACACCCAGGGCCGGGAAGAACTGGAGCGACAATTCGCCGAGCTGGTGTACGCCTATCAGGCCGACGGGGTGATCCAGTTGCGCGCCTACGATCCGTTCGAAAATGCCCCGGCCGATGCCGATGTGCCGCCGATCGTCAACGCCTGCGAAGTGCTCAAGGCCGGGCGTTATCCAACCATCAGTCTCGACAACGTCGCCGCCGCCAAAGCCATGACCGAACACCTGATCGGATTGGGACACCGACGCATCGGCCTGATCAAAGGCTCGAAAAACAGCCCGCTGACCCGTGATCGACTGGCAGGCTACGAAGCCGCATTGCGCGAGGCCGGGATTGCCTTCGATGAAGCGCTGATCTGCCATGGCAATTTCAGCCTCGAGGCCGGTTATGCAGGCGCGCAAAAGATGCTCGGCTTGGCCGAGCGGCCGAGCGCGCTATTCTGCGAAAACGATGAAATGGCCATTGGTGCGCTCAAGCGCATCCGGCAGGCCGGGCTGCGTGTGCCCGAGGACATTTCCCTGGTGGGTTTCGATGACATTCCCATGGCTGCGTACTGCGATCCGCCGCTGACCACCATCTCGCAACCAGCCGAAGCCTTCGGGGCCAGGGCGGTCGAGATGCTGATTGCGCTGATCGAAAAGCAGCCGCTGACAGAGCGACATGTCGTCTTGCCGTTCGAGCTGACGCCACGCAGCAGCACGGCCCGCATCGACAACACGGGCAAGCGCTAACCAAATCACGCCGCTGGCGGTTTCGCCAGCGCAATCCCCGCCGCACCCAACCGCTTCAACACCTCAAACAACAAATCGCTCTTGGTCAGCCCGACAATCCTCGGGCTGCCCACATAGCCGGTGACCGTGAGGGTTATGCCGTCCGGCGACAATTTGCTGAAACGCACGAACGGCGCTGGTTTATCGAGGATGGTTTCGTTCTCGTGATAAGCATCCAGCAGCAGTTGTTTGACCTCTTCAGGGTCGATATCAAGCGGAAACACCAGCTCCAGGGATGCCACGCCCTGAGCACTGCCGCCGAGGGTAACGTTGCGCAGGTTCTGCGAGATCAGCTGCGAGTTGGGCACGATCACGATCGAGCGGTCGCTGAGCTGGATTTCCGTAGCACGCACGTTAATCCTGCGGATGTCGCCCTCGACGCCGCTGATGCTGATCAGATCGCCGACTTTCACCGGGCGCTCGGTGAGCAGGATCAGGCCGGAGACGAAGTTCTTGACGATCTCCTGCAAGCCAAAGCCGATACCTACGGATAGCGCACTGACGATCCACGCCAGATTGGTCCACTGCACGCCCAACGACGATAGCGTCAGCAGAATCACAAAGGCGTAGCCGATGTTGGAAAACAGCGTGCTTAGTGACGCGCACATGCCCGGGTCCATGTCGGTCTTGGGCAGGAACTCGTTGTCGAGCCAGCGGCTCAATGCACGGATCAGCCAGATACCGATCAGCAGTGCCAGCAGCGCGTTGAGCAGATGCGCCGGGACGATATTCAGCTTGCGCAAACCGGCGCCGCCGAGGATCGACATGATGTTGGTGACCAGTTGGCCGAGGGTGGTGCCGATGCCGCCGACAAACAACGAAATCAGCGCCATCAGCATCAGGCCGGCGCGGCTGACGCCGGACAACAGGATCGACGTCTGCTCGAGGCGCCGATCGCTGACGCCGAGCAATTGCTTGAGCGCCTGGCCGCTCGCGTGTTTCGGCGAAAACAGGTGCTCACAGGCGTCCTTGACCAACTGAATCAGCAAGTAGAAGCCCGACAGCACGACATAGCCCCACACCAATTCATAACTGATGAATCGCGCCAGCGAAACATAGCCGGCCAGCAGGGCGATGGCCGTCACCAACATCGAGAGACTGGCGACGCTGTAGATCAGCCCGGCGAACACGCTGTTGGCAGCCGACGCGTCATTGGCCGCGATCAATGCCTTGCGCACTTTGCCCACACGCAGAAGCATCGTGCCGATGATCGCCAGCACCACCATGGAAATCACGCCGCGCCCGGCCATCACGATGTGGCTGCTCATGCCTGTGGCATTGGCGACTTGCACCAGCGTCACCAACACCAGCAACGAGCAGGCGAGAATCCGCGGATAAGGCTTGAGGGCCAGCGCCACTGGATCGGCAATCGCCGGCAGGCGCCAGGACGGGTGCGCGGTGGAGAGCAATGCGCGGCTGAGCCCGGTGATCAGCACGCAGGCATAGACGACTTTCTCGAATTCTTCGGAGAAGGTTTCCAGCACCGGAGGCAGTGCGTCGTGGCGGGTGCAGGCGTAGAACAACAGCCTCAGGGCGATGGCGGTGGTGATGAAGGTCGCGATAGCTGAGGCGAAGGCCAAGGCACTGCGGCGCAAGCGGCCCTCCGCCACGCGATGAATGCAGAACCAGGTCAGCCCGCGCTCAGCCAGACGTCGGCCAAAGGTCCAGATCAGCAGTGCCAACAGCACCAGTACGCAAGTATAAAAACGTTCGCCCGGCGCCCAGACCGTCGCCCATACGTCAGCCACCTGCTCGACGAACAGTCGCAGGCGCTGGCGGTCGTCTTCGCTTGGATTGACCAGCGGTGCCCAGAAATACGGGCTCAATACGCTGCGCGTGCTCAGGGTCAGTTCGCTTTCCAGCAGGGTGCGGCGGATGCCGGCGATTTGCGTGATCAGATCGGCGGCGTTCTGTTTCAGTGCGGCGAGGCTTTTCAGGGTGCCATCGATCTTGCTTTTCTGCTCCGCCAGCGCCGCCCGCTGCGCGACGATATCGGCTTGCTCGGCGGCCACCTCGGCGTCTGGAGCGGTGCCGAGCACGCCCAGTTGCACTGCCAGTTGCGCCTGTTGCGGCAAAAGCGCTGCCGACAACCGATCGATATCGAGAATGAACGCCTGCACCCGATCCTGCGGGCCTTCGAGCTGGTTGTAATTGTTTGCCGCCGAAATCTGCTGCTTGAGCCCGTCCAGGCGTTGTTGCAGGGCTTGCAGATCGCTTTGCGAAATCACCGGCATTGGCGCTGCGCCGGAGTTTGCCGGCGCGCCAAGGTCCGCCGCCCACAGTGCAGCGCTGCCCGGCATCAGCAGTAGGAACAGAATGAAAAACAACGACTTGAATGAACAGCACATGGGGGCGGCGAGCTCGAGTGGATCACACAGTCTATGAGGGTAGGTGATCGCGCCGAACGGGGCGGAAAACTTTCTCTGCAAGAGGCGCTTACACGCTCATCAAATCCGGCGGAATGATCCGCGCGGCGAGCGGTCAACCGGCAATAACAGCTTCGAGAGCATGCCATGTCCATTGCCAAGGAAACGATTGAATACCTGCGCCAACATTCACTGATCATCACCACCGCCGAATCCTGCACGGCCGGGGAAATCGTCATGTTGCTGTCGGAGGTGCCCGGCAGCGGCGAGTTGATCGAGTGCGGCTATGTGGTCTATTCGCCGCAAGCCAAGCAGCGCCTGCTGCACGTCAGCCCGGCGACCATGGAAACCTTCAATCTGACCAGCGTGGAAGTGGCCAGTGAAATGGCCATCGGTGCATTGCGCGACAGCACCGCCAACGTCGCCGTCGCCACCACCGGCATTCTCGGACCCGACGATATGGATGGCATCAAGGCCGGTACGGTGTGCTTCGCCTGGGCGTTTCAGTTCGATGACCGACATTTTCTTTTCAGCAGCCAGCAATGGTTTCCCGGATCGCGCAGTGAAGTGCAGACCATCGCTTCTGAATTCGCCCTGCAGCAGTTGCCGGACTATCACCGTCGCGCCTTGCGCGGCGAAGGAGGATGGCACCGATGAAGCACGACGCTGACCATCCCGATCTGCAAAGCCGACGATTCCCGGTGCAGGAGGACATGGCCTATCAGTTGAAGGTCTGGCGCTTCGAGCACATTGGTTGGTACCTGCTGGTGCTGTGCATGCTGCTCGGTCTGTTGGGGCTGTTTTCCCGGGGCGTGCTCAGTTCGCAGGACGCCCGCAGCGACGACGGCAAAGTCCAGGTCGGCTACGAGATGTTCCACCGCAACGGCTCGACCAATCCGCTGAAACTCAGCGTGCACGCGGCGCCTGAAGCCACTGTCGAACTCGACATCGGTGGCGAGATGCTCGATGGCTTCAGCGTCGAAACCATGCAACCGGCCCCGGTGCGTATGCGCAGCTCAAAACAGGGCATGCGCTTGTGGTTGCAGGCGGATGCCCAGGGCCAGGCGACGCTCTATGTGACGCTGCGCGGTGACGGATTGGGCCTGTTTCGCAGCCATATCCGCGTGCCGGGCTCGAGCGAAGTGAAGCTCACTCAATTTATTTATCCATAGGTGACCCATGGACTCGGTGTTGCGCGCACTCGCGATGTATCTGGCACTGATGGTGCTGTTCAAAATTGCCGGCCGGCGTTCGCTGGCCGAGCTGACGACGTTTGATTTCGTCCTGCTGATGATCATCGGTGAAGCCACCCAGCAAGCGCTGCTCGGTGATGATTTTTCTCTGACCAATGCGTTTCTGGTGATCATTACGCTGATCGCTGTGGATGTCGGTTTTTCCCTGCTCAAACAGCGTTCCAGTTGGGTGTCGCGGCTGATCGATGGCGAGCCGACGATCATTGTCGAGAATGGCAAGCTGTTGCACCGACGCCTGCGTCATGCGCGGCTGGTCGAGGCGGATGTCATGGAGGCGGCACGCTCCAGTCAGGGCATAGAAACCATCGACCAGATCAAATTCGCAATCATCGAACGCAACGGCAAGATCTCTGTGATCCGTCAGGATCCGGAAGGCGGCTGAGCCTTTAATGCTGCGCGATCGCAATTTTTTTGAACGCTGAAAAAGCTCCACAGCCCAATGCTTACAAGTCATCGGAGGATTGCGAAATGAACGAGGCAGCGAGTTATTTTTCCATCGCCGTGGCGGTGATCATTCTGCTGGTCGACCTGTGGGCGATTGTCAGTGTGTTTCGCAGCAACAAAAGCGTCGGCGTCAAAGCCGCCTGGGCGATCGGTCTGATCGTATTCCCGGTGCTCGGCCTGATCGTGTGGGGCATCGCCGGCCCGCGCGGCGTCAAGGAAGGGCCTTCGTCGCCGGAGCACAGTAAGGGTTAAGAACCCTGATTTGCGCACATCCGGAAAATTGGAGGTGAACGATGAAAGCTGTTGTATTTCATGGCGTCGGCGATATCCGCCTGGACGATGTTCCCGAGCCAACCATTCAAGCGCCGACCGATGCCATCGTCAGGCTGACCGCGTCGGCCATTTGCGGCACCGATCTGCATTTCATTCGCGGCAGTGCGCCGGACATGCAGCCCGGCACGATCCTTGGGCACGAGGGCGTGGGGATTGTCGAAGCGCTGGGTGAAGACGTGCGCAACCTCAAGGTAGGCGATCGCGTGCTCATTCCCTCGACCATTGCCTGCGGCAACTGCTCATACTGCCGCGCCGGCTATTTCGCCCAGTGCGACGTGGCCAACCCCAACGGCAAAACCGCTGGCACGTCATTTTTTGGCGGGCCGAAAACCACCGGGCCGTTCGATGGCCTGCAAGCCGAGAAAGCGCGCATCCCTTTCGCCAACATTGGTCTGATCAAGCTGCCGGACGCCATCACCGACGATCAGGCGATTGCCATGTCGGATATCTTTCCCACTGCCTGGTTCGGCGCCGACATGGCCCGGATCAAGGACGGCGACACGGTGGCGGTGTTCGGCTGCGGACCGGTCGGACTGTTTGCGATTATCAGCGCGAAGCTGATGGGCGCCGGCCGGGTGTTCGCCATCGATGGCCTGGAAGATCGCCTCGCTCGCGCGCAGGCTTTGGGTGCCGAGTGCATCAACTTCGAGAAGGAAGATCCAGTTGAAATCATTGCGCGCCTGACTGCGGAAATTGGCGTGGATCGGGTGATCGAGGCCGTGGGCATCGACGCCAACCATTCCCATCACGGCCATCATCATCCTGCGCAGTGGCAACCGGGCGATGCGCCTTCGCAAGCGCTGGAGTGGGCGGTCAAGACCGTGGCCAAGGCCGGCACGATTTCCATCATCGGTGTCTATCCCGCCGGGTTCGACAGCTTCCCGATCGGCGAAGCGATGAACAAGAACGTGCGTATCAACATGGGCAACTGTCATCACCGCAAATACATTCCCAAGCTGATCGAAATGACCCTCGCCGGGCGCGTCGATCCGGCGAAAGTGCTGACGCAGGACGAGCCTTTGACCGACGCGATTTCGGCGTTCAAGGCGTTTGATCAACATCAATCCGGCTGGATCAAGGTCAAGCTGGAACCGGGTAGCGATACCACTGCTGACAGGAGATCGTCATGAAAAAAATCTGCGTATGTCTGGGGTTCTGCTCGATGTTTCTGTTGAGCGGCTGCTTCGATTCCAACGATGCACCCAACAAGGACGGTGACAAAAGCAAACCGTCGGTGCAGATGCAGACCGAGAAGCCTGAGGAGGGCAAGTAACTGCTGGCAAGTAATCCCTGTGGGAGCGAGCCTGCTCGCCAAGGCGTCAGGTCAGACAACTCTGTGCTGACTGATGCTCCGTCTTCGCGAGCAGGCTCGCTCCCGCACTGGTTCAGTTCGAGTAGCGGTATTCCAGCCATGCCCAATACAGTAAAGCCACAGCACTGATCCCGCCTCCGAGAAAACACACCGCCACCCAGCCAGATTGCGCATAGGTATACGTCGCCGCGATAGCGCCCAAACCACTGCCCACCGAGTAAAAGCACATATACGCACCGACCAGTCGACTCTGCGCATCGGGCCGTGCGGCGAAGATCAGGCTTTGATTGGTCACGTGCACTGCTTGCACGGCGAAGTCGAGCAAGATCACCCCGACGGCCATCGCCAGCAGCGAACTGTCGACAAATGCGATGGGCAGCCAGGACAGCGTCAGCAGCGCCAGGGCGATGCCGGTGGTGCGATTGCCCAAGCCGCGATCGGCCAGGCGCCCAGCCCGTGCGGCGGCGAGCGCGCCCGCCACTCCGGCCAGACCAAACAGGCCGATCTGCGTGTGGGACAACGACAGGGGCGGGGCGCTGAGCGGCAGCACCATCGACGTCCACAACACACTGAAGGCGGCGAAGATCAGCAGGGCGAAGATGCCGCGGACGCGCAGTACCCGCTCAGTCAAAAACAATTCCATTACCGAGCGCAGCAGTCGCCAGTAGCTGCCTTGTGCGGGCGGTTTTGCCGAGGCGGGCAGGGTGCGCCAAAGCACCAGAGCCATGCCGACCATCATGACAGCCGAAACAAAATACACGCCGCGCCATCCGGCCAGATCAGCCACTACGCCGGAAACGAAGCGCGCCAGCAAAATGCCCAGCACCACGCCACTGGTGACGGTGCCCACAGCGGCGCCGCGCTCTTCCGGGCGAGCAAGGCTGGCGGTGCAGGCGACCACCACTTGCACCACCACTGCCAGCAATCCCACCAGCATCATGGCGCCGAGCAACACTCCCCAGCTCTCGGACAGGCCCACGGCGCATAGCGCCGTTGCAGACAACAGCAGTTGGCTGACGATGAGTTTCTTGCGATCGAGCAGATCACCCAGCGGCACAATTAACAGCAGCCCCACGGCATATCCGGCTTGCGTGGCCGTGACCACAACGCCGATTGCACCGGGTGAAACCCCGAGGCTGGCGGCCATCGATTCCAGCAATGGCTGCGCGAAGTAAACATTGGCCACCGCCATGGCGCAGGTGATCGCAAAGAGAAAAGTCTGCAAACGACTCAGCCCGGTCGTTGCGCTGTCAGCTGCGGCTTGCGCATTGACCAGGGTTTGCGTCTGGCAGGGCATCCTTGCTTCCTCGTAGTGTGGTTTTGAATTGAAACCGATACGTTGATCTTTATTCATTCGGGTTGTTAAATGCAACCACATTCAATAACCGATCCATCAGGAACCAAATGGCCCGACAACAAACATTGGCGCAGAGCGAATGCCCGGTGGCCCGAACCCTCGAAGCCATTGGCGATCGCTGGGCCTTGATGATCATTCGCGACGCGTTCGATGACGTGCGCCGTTTCAGTGAATTCCAGAAGCGTCTGGGCCTGGCCAAGAACATCCTCACGGTCAAACTGAAAATGCTCGTCGAGTTGGGCGTGCTGGAGCTTCGGCCCGCGTCAGACGGCAGTGCCTACAAGGAATACGTGCTCACCGACATGGGCCGCGCGGTATTCCCCATCGTCGTCAGCCTGCGGCAGTGGGGCGAGCGCTTTCTGTTTGCGGAAGGCGAGGAGCACTCGATTCTGCTCGACAACGAACGGGCCGAGCCCGTTGAGACAATCGTCGTGCGCTCCAGAGCGGGCGCGGTGCTGGCCCCGGCGGACTGTCACCGAAAAGTGGTGACGCGCCGGCAATGAAGCCGGGCATTTAGCCGTGGCGTGTATTCACAGCCGCGCTATCTCCATGGCATGAAAAGTCGAGTCGGCAACCGCCGGGTTTTTGATCTAGGCTGTTTTCGATCCTCGATCAGCAGCGGTGCGCCGTTGCCATATTTCCAGCAACGCGACTACGGGAGTGCCTGATGAGCCTTTCACCTTTCCACCTCGCCATCCCGGTCTACGATCTTGCCGCTTGCCGGCGTTTTTACGGTGAAGTGTTCGGCCTGGAGGAGGGCCGATCCAGCGCGCAATGGGTCGACTTCAACTTCTACGGCCACCAATTGGTCATCCACGAACAGCCGAAAACGGCTGCCCAGCGAAGCGTCAACAGCAACCCGGTAGACGGTCACGACGTACCGGTCCCGCACTTCGGCATCATTTTGCAGTGGGAGCAATGGGAAGCACTGGCCGAGCGACTGAAGTCATTCGGCACGCAATTCGTGATCGAGCCCTACATTCGATTCAAGGGTCAGGTCGGCGAGCAGGCGACCATGTTTCTGCTCGATCCCTGCGGCAATGCGCTGGAATTCAAGGCGTTCAAGGACATGAGTCAGGTGTTTGCCAAATGATCACAGCGTAGTGATCTGGCCGTTGCGATCGCGTTCATAAACCTTGGTGGCCTGCAGCTTTTCCTTCAGCCAGCGCTCGGCGGTGCCCAGCGGCCGTTGGCGTGCCCATAACAGGTCGACGCCGATTTGCCAGTCGGTATGCGGGTACGCCGACAGCTGCAACTCGACCAGTTCGCCATTGCCCAGTTCACGCTGGATCAGTTGGCGCGGCAAGGTCGCCCAGCCGAGGCCGGCGCGGACCATTTCCAGCAGGGCCAGATAGCTTTCCGCTTGCCACAGTTGCGTCGAGCGCAGGTATTCACTGCTCGGCAGTTTGCTGGCGTGCGCACTGAACGCCAGGCGCCGATGCACGTGCAAATCGTCGAAGGTGACGTTGTCCAGTTGCGCCAGCGGATGATCGGGATGACAGACGTGCAGCATGATCAGTTTGCCCAGCTGCTGGAACGCCAGTTCCCGAGGATAGCCCGGCTGCGAAAACGCCACGCCCAGCACCGCCTCGCCACTGCTGACCAGTTCGCTGACATCGCCGTAGACCGGGTGGCGAATGATCAGATCGACAAACGGGAAGGCTTGCTCGAACGCTTGCAGCACCGGCATGATCGGGCCGTACGGCGTTTCAATCGCCAGGGTCAGGCTCGGTTCGACGCTATCGGAAAGGCAATCGGCGTGGGCCTCGAAGGTCATGCAGCGCTCCAGTACCGCCTCTGCCTGGACCAGCAATTTATGGCCGCTGGCGGTGAGGGCAGGGCTGCGATTGCGGCGGTCGAACAGCTCGACGCCAAGGTCGGTTTCCAGATTGGCGATCGCTGCGCTGATGGTCGATTGCGTCTTGCCCAGCTTGCGCCCGGCGGCGGAGAACGAGCCGCTTTTCACCACCTGGACGAACATCAGCAACTGATCGAGTGAGAAGCGCACACGGTGTACTCCGAGGTTGAGCGAGACGGCGATTGTGCCGCGTCTTTGCCATCGAAAAAAGCGATGGTTGCCAATTTGTTTCATCGTTAAAAACATTCAAGGATGACCCCGCGTCTTCGAACGCCGGGGCCGATTCTTTCTGTGCATCTGTCCCTGAGCGCCCGCGATTACAACCAACGCTGCCCCTTCAGGAGCTTGTGCCATGACTACACAACGCGTTCACCCGGTCGATGAGGTGTTGCCCCTGCGGCAGCTTTTCACCTTCGGTCTGCAGCATGTTCTGGTGATGTATGCGGGAGCGGTGGCGGTGCCGCTGATTCTCGGCAGTGCGATGGGGCTGACGTCGGCTCAGGTGGTTTTACTGATCAACGCCAACCTGCTGACGTCCGGTGTGGCGACGCTGATTCAGACCCTCGGTTTCTGGAAGTTCGGCGCGCGTTTACCGTTGATTCAGGGCTGCTCGTTCATTGCGCTGGCGCCGATGATCATGATCGGCAAGGAGTTCGGCCTCAGCCAGATCTTTGGGGCGGTGATCGCCGCCGGCTTCCTGACCATCGCACTGGCGCCGGTGTTCAGCCGCTTGCTGCGATTCTTTCCGCCCGTAGTGATTGGCAGCCTGATCACCATCATCGGTATTTCACTGATGCCGGCGGCGGCAATCTGGCTGGGTGGTGGTAATCCCGATTCGCCTGACTTCGGTCGCCCGGCCAATCTGCTGCTGGGCCTGGCCACGGTCAGTGTGACGCTGGTGATTTATGCGAAATTCAGCGGTTTCATCGGCAACCTCAGCGTGCTCATCGGCTTGTTTGTCGGCAGCCTGATCGCTGCCGCCTGTGGCATGACGCACTTCAATCGGGTCAGCGAGGCGGCGTGGTTCGAGTTGAGCGCGCCAATGGCGTTTGGTCCGCCGGAATTTTCTCTGGTACCGATTCTGATCATGACCCTGGCGATGCTGGTGATCATGGCCGAGACCACTGGCAACTGCCTGGCCATCGGCAAACTGGTCGGCAAATCGACTACGCAGCAGACCCTCGGCAACGCCTTCCGCGCCGACGGCTTGTCGACCATGCTCGGTGGCCTGTTCAACAGTTTTCCCTATAACGCCTTCACGCAAAACACCGGCCTGATTGCACTTTCGAGCATCAAGAGCCGCTTCGTCGTCGCGGCCGCTGGCGCGATCATGGTGCTGATGGGCTTGTTCCCCAAGCTCGGCGCGTTGATTGCGGCGGTGCCCACTCCAGTGCTGGGCGGCTGCGCGATCGTCATGTTCGGCATGACCACGGTGGCGGGCATTCAGGAACTGTCACGGGTGCAGTTCGAAGGCACACGCAACGCCATTATTGTTGCGGTGTCGGTCAGCGTCGGCGTCCTGCCAATGTCGTTTCCGGCCCTGTTCGAACATGTCGGCCCGACGCTGAAACTGGTGCTCGACAGCGGCATTTTCCTCGGTGCGATCACCGCCATTCTGCTCAATGTACTGCTCAACAAACAAAAACCATCGACCGACGCCGTCGGCGCATCCGCGGCCGGACTGGCTGACTGACCTTATCTTTTCCCACTGCCCAGGAGTTACCCATGAATCAATTCACTCAGCTTGTTCCGGCCGGCGTCAGCGATCTGGACCTGGCATTGCTGCGCCAGACCATCGCCCTGTCGCAGGCGTCGAAACAACGTGGCCGGCACCCGTTCGCGGCGCTGGTGGCGGACCGCGACGGCAAGGTCATTGCCGAAGCGGGCAACAATTCGATGCCGCCGGAAGGTGATCCCACCCAGCACGCCGAACTGGTCGCGGTCGCTGCGGCGGCGAAGCGGTTGTCACCCACGGAGCTCGAGGCGTGCACGCTGTACACCAGCGCCGAACCTTGCTGCATGTGCGCGGGCGCGGTGTATTGGACCGGTGTCGGGCGAGTGGTGTATGCGTTGTCGGAACATGCTTTGCTCGGGCTGACCGGCGATCATCCGGAGAACCCGACGTTCTCGTTGCCGTGTCGAGAAGTGTTTGCCAGAGGGCAGCGCACGGTGAGCGTTTTCGGGCCGATGCTGGAGGAAGAGGCGGCTGAACCGCATAAAGGGTTCTGGTCTTAGTTGTTATGGGTCGTTCCCACGCTCCTGCATGGGGACGCATCCGCTGACGCTCTGCATCACTTCTACTTCGCCGGGATGACATCCACACATTCCCCAGCGGAATGCCCCCCATGAAATCATTGGATTTTTCTTCTCCACGCTCACCGCGTAGCGTGTCGCAAAGACAAGGAGAATCGCCATGACCCAACCCGCCACTGACGCCGCCGGCAAATTCGACACCTCCCGCGCCAATGAATATGCCCGGCAAAGCCGCATTGCCCTCGCTGGCTACGATGCCTGTCACGACCTGTCGGCCTGCATGCTCGCCGCCAGCCTTGGGCAGTCGCGTCCGGCAAACGTGCTGGTGGTGGGCGCGGGGGGCACCGCGCAGGAAATCATCGCCATGGCCGCGCTGGAGCCGGATTGGCACTTCACTGCGGTCGATCCTTCCGGGCCGATGCTCGATGCTGCGACCGAACATCTGCGCGCCAATGATCTGCTGAACAGAACCCATGTGCATCTCGGTCATGTCGAAGACTTGCCGGCCGACGCATCTTTCGATGCCGCCACCCTGATCGGTGTACTCCATCACCTGGGCGGTGATGAGGCCAAGCAACAGATACTGCGCTCCATTCAGGTCCGCCTCAAACCCGGCGCGCCATTGATCGTGGCCGGCAATCATTACGCTTACGCCAGTCAGCCGTTGCTGCTGCAAGCCTGGAGCCAGCGCTGGCGACAGCAGGGCGCAACCGCTGACGAGGTGCAGGCGAAACTCGGGAAGATTTTGCAGGGCGCTGATCCGCCGCACTCGGAGGCGGCGGTGCAGGCCTTGTTACATGGTGCCGGATTCGGCGATGCAACACGGTTTTTCAGCAGTCTGTTCTGGGGCGCCTGGCTGACGTGCAAGCTCAGCCAGGCGACCCGATTTGCCTAAGCCTCCGTCCAGTCCAGCGCTGCCGTCTCGCGCCACTTCACCTCAGTAATCCCATAGCGCTCGGCCTGGGGTTTGGAAACCACTTTCAACGGTGGTTTACCCGGTTTCGGAATCGGCGCAATACCGGCGTCACAGCTCGCCCAATGCCAAGCGTCGGCGTTGCGCATACTCTTGGCGCGGATGACGAATGATTTTGGCTGGTCGTGATGTTTGTATTCGATGACGAAAATATCGGTGCTACGCATGAGTTCCTCCTTACGCTCATACGTAAATGATTTTGTCCGACAAGAAAAATTCAAAGGATTTTCTGGCCGGATGATCAGCGTCATTCAGCGCTCTAAAACGCGGTTCTTCATGAAACCGCGCAGGTTCATCAGGAACAGGCAAAGCTGCAGAACGATCAGCGCGTAAGCCCCGGCATGGACGCCCCAGATCACCCACAGCAAATTGCTCAGACTGAAACAAACGAAACCGCTCATGCGCCGTTGCGGTCGTTGCGAACCGATCAGCCAGGCGGCCAGAACGGTGACCAGCATCGCCGGCCATTGCACCCAATCCAGATATGCCAACGCTCTGTCCTCTGCACAGATTTTTTGATACGGAAAGGGTACACAGCAACCGAAGGATGGTCACCGCCCGCACGGCTCTGCGTAGCAATGGCGGTGAAAAAGGTTTCGCCCGGCAGAAGCCGGGCGAAGATTTCAGGCGCGCAATCAGTAATCCCAAATCGCAGGTATCCAACGGAAAGCAGCACCATTGATCGCGACCCTACCCACCGAAGGGAAGGCCAGATGCGTGGCGACGAACAGCTCGCCGCTGGCGGCGGCTTCCTTGAGCATGCGCACGCGCACTTCCACCGATTTGGCCGGATCGTGTTCGAAACCGTTGTGCCAGTCGGGGTGATCGAACGCCACCGGGAACAATGCGTCACCGGCAAAGGTCAGGCGCTCGCCACCGGAGTTGACGTAGACCACGCAGTGCCCTGGCGTATGACCACCGGTGAGTTTTGCAACTACGCCAGGTGCAACCTGGCATTCGTCTTCGAAGATGTGCAATTTGCTTTCATAGTGGTCGATGAACGCGTTGGCGGTGCTGCGCAGGACGTCTGGTACTGGTGCGGGCATGTCGGTGCTGGTGAAGTCTGGCGTGGACCAGAAATTCACTTCGGCAGCGGTGACGTGGATGCGTACGTCTTGACGCAGACGGCTCTTCACCGAGTCGACCAGCAGGCCGCCGATATGGTCCATGTGCATGTGCGTGATGACGATATCAGTGATGTCGGCGAGATCCACCCCGGCAGCGGCCAGGCGCTTGGGGAACTGCCCGGCACGCGGGAAACCGGGGAATTGGCCACCGAGGCCGGCGTCGACGAGGATGACTTGTTCGCCGCTACGCACCACCAGCACGTTGAGCGCCCAGTCAAAGGCGTCAGGGCCCAGATACATTTCCTTGAACCAGGCGGCACGGTCGGCGGGGTCGGCATTGGTTGACATGGTCTGGGTCGGCAACGGCAACACGCCGTCGCTGATCACCATCACGTCAATGTCGCCCAGGCGCAGGGCGTAGCGCGACGGCACCAGTTCTTCGCTTTGGGTTTGCAGGGCCACCGCGCGGTTGGCGGTGAAGGAATCCAGATGCAGGGTCATGGTGTTCTCCTTGTTTTCAGGGCTAAAGCGGAGGGTGAAATCAGGCTACAGGGATCAGCGGATCGGCGGCCGCGAGGGCAGCGCGACGATCGGCGGCGGGCGGGTAGATCCACACCGTGTTGATCTGCGTCTTCAGCTCTTTGGCTTCGGCCTTCACCAGTTTCAGCTGACGATCCCAGCCTTCCGTGTACACCGCGCCCCAGGCGCCCAGATCCAGGCAAGTCACGTACTTGGGCTGGCGATACATTGTCGGAGCGACGCCGAGGAGATCGGCGGCGGCGTTGTTGCCGGCGTAGCGACCCAAGCTGATCGCGTGCTGGCAAGACATCGCGGCATAGTTGCCGAGGTCGTCTGTGGCGGCGCGAGCGACATCACCAGCGGCAAAGACGTGATCGATGCCTTGCACCTTGAGGTTGCCATCGACGTGCAGGCGGCCCTGGCCATCGCGTTCGGCGTCGAGTTGTTCGGTGAGCGGGCTGGCGCGGAAACCTACGGTCCAGATCACGGTGTGGCTTTCGATGTGGCGGCCATCGGCGAGGGTGACGCCATTGGCATCCACAGCGGCAACGCTGGCATCGACGATCCATTCGATACCCAGGTCATTGGACGCCTCGATGATCGACGGGCGAATGCCATCACCCATGGTCGCGGCGATGTCCTTGCTGCGATCGACAATGATCACGCGCAGGTCTTGATCCTCACCGATGATCGCACGCAGGCGCGCCGGCATTTCCGTCGCAGTTTCAATCCCGGTGAAACCGCCACCGGCGACCACCACGGTGTTGCGCGCAACACTGGGCGGTTGGTTGCCGAGGGCGATGAGATGGCGTTCCAGACGCGCCGAGGATTCGATCTGATCGACATCGAACGCATGCTCCTTGAGGCCAGGCACCGGAGGCCGAGCGAGCTGGCTGCCGCTGGCGAGAACCAGCCGATCGTAGGCCAGTTCACCCGGACGCCCGGCCTCGTCGCGGTAACCGACTCGGCGCGCCCGGGCGTCGATGCTTTCAGCGGTGCCTTTGACGAAGCGCACACCCACCGCATCGAACAGCGCGTCGAGCGGCGCGTACATGCTGTGCACGTCCGGCTCGTAGAAGCGCGGGCGAATACGCAATTCGGCTTGCGGGGCGAGCAGCGTGATCTCGACATCCTGACGGGCATGCATATCCAGCAAACGCGCAGCGCTCAGCGCGCTCCACAGCCCGCCGAACCCTGCACCGATCACCAATAATTGCTGTTTCATAATGTGCTCCCTGACGCTGATGGATGGATGACACCCGAGCCCGGCGCGGACTCTGGCGTGACGATCAGTGGCCGCCGCAACTGCTTGCCGTACTACCTGGCGCTCAATCGTTCGCCGTCGAGAGTCATGCTAGGGCGGGGAGGATGCGGGCGCAGTTGTCCATCGGTGTGCGTGGGGTACGCATGGGTGGAAGAGGGGTATACGAAGGTATGGGGGGGCGAGGTGGGAATACCGGGCGAGGTGTTGTTCGAAACGAACATCGCCGCGCAGGGCGCCAGCACGCCTGCACGGCCGATGCCGTTGTTCAGTCGGTGGGCACTACGTTATCCAACGCTTTGTTGACGGCCAATTCCCCCAGCATGACCACCTGTGCAATGCCTAACAGCGTATTGCGCCGTGAGCCTTCCAGCATCCCGGCGAAATCACCGAGCATCACCGTGGCGGACGCCAGGGATTCGCACGCATTGACCAGCAAGGATTCGGTGTCGGATTCCGGGTTGACCATAAACAGCGTGTTGGGACTGTAAGGCGTGGCGTTGACCTTGGCCGGCGCGAGGTAATGGTCGAGCGCGCGCTCGGCGGCGTCATGAAGTTTTTTTGAATGGAAGGATTCGTAAGGCGATACCGGGTCGGTGACCGGCGGATGGGGCGGTGTCTGTGACATCAGCTGAAACTCCGATGAGAGCGGCTTGAGCGTCTGGATAAGAGGATGCCGCGCCACAGCAGTGGCGCGTCCGCTGGCAGTGAGGGAGCATGCCCCCTCGTGCCTGGGTTGCCAGCTAGTTCGACACGCGTCGGCTGTCGAGCACGCGATTGACGATCAGCTCACTCAACATGATCACCTGTTGCAACATCAGCAGCGATCGACGCTGTGGGTGATCAATCACGCCGCCGATTTCGCGGGCCATGTCATTGGCGGCTGTCAGCGATTCAGAGGCTTCGACGAGCAGCGTTTCCTTATCCACCGTCGGGTCAATGAGAAAGATCCTGCCTGGCTGGCGCTTGGGAATGGTGGTTTTGAGCGTCTGAGGGTCGAGGTAAAAGTTGATGGCGCGAGCGGCCGCATCTTTTATCCGCTGAGGTTCCAGAGCAGGGTCGTACGGGATTGAATCGGCTTCCGGCGGGTTTGGGGTTACTTTGAACATTGATGAAGCTCCTAACACATTTAAGGGAGGCTTCACCCTTTCGCTACCAAACGAAGGGTGGCGGCCATGCACAGGTTGGTAGACCGGGTGTTAGGATCCGGCGCGCCCTAGGACGCCCTATACATGGCCACCGCAAATCCGAGACAGAAATCTCGACGGCAGATTTGTATATCTAACACTGCGGGCTACCAAACCCGATCACCTATTTCAGTGACCGACAAACGATAGGACCCGCAGCCTAGACGCACAAGCCGGCGGATTCTGAAGTACCCGTAGGCAGCGGCGCAAGGCGTTGTAGGCTTTTTGGAGGAGAAATCGGTGTAATTTAAACGTGCTTGCCAAGTCGTGTTTATGCGCTGTACGTGCCTGCTCATCTCACCTTTTCAAAATATCGGAGACCCGAATCTGTTTAGGCCGATCTCAAGGCCGTTGCGCCGTACGGATTACAAGTGACTTGCCGAGTGCAGCGGGAATCTTGTTATAGATCTCACCGCTTTCGATGAAAGCGATGTAGCCGTTTATCTTCCGTTGTAGCGCGAGCAGGTGCTCGGCTTGTAGGGTCTTATTGCCCCATTCTAGGTGGTCAGCGATGCCCAGGATGATGGCGCCACTGTCCGATTTGGGGATTCCCCACATATCGATAATGTTCGGGTCTGTTAAGGACACTGCGGATCCTTGGCCTCCAGCCGGTTTGTTCAATCCCTCTGAGGGAACCGAGCTACAGCTCTGTGGCTTGCCGCCCTTTGCTTTGCTTTAGCTCTACTAGCTCACACGCCTAGTGTCGAACAGCAAAGTCGTCCTTAAGCACAAATTCCATTCCGATGCCTACGCCTTTGAGTACCTCGGTCACGCGGTCGACAAAGGTTTCACCTTGCTCAGGTAGCTCATATAAACCATTGATGCGAATTTTCGGATTCTTGCCCTTGGCTGGCGGATAGCTTTCCAGCAGTTCGCCGCTCTCGATGAAGGCGATGTAGGTATTGATCTTCTCCTGTAGCAACAACAGGTGTTCACCCTGTTGGGCTTTGTCGCCCCATTCCAAGTGATCAGTGATGACGAGTACGACATTGTCGGGTTCCCACTCGGGCACTGCGATGATGTCGACGACTTTTGTTTCGGTGATGGACATGTCTGCTCCCTCAGAGGGTCGGGTCAGGTCGAATGATGTCGACTCTGGTAGGTGGGATTCGGGTGCCTCCGGTGAAGCCGGGTTTACCTTTGCCGACGACGGTTGCGCCGGTCTTTTCTATTTCTGGAAAGCCCAATTTCTGATTGCGCGTCAGTGGCGCTGTTTCCGAAGATTTGCATTCGACGCAGGAGATGTTGCCGTCCGCATCGCGGCCCATCATATCAATGCGCGTGCGGGTTAGATCCCCGATGGCGTCTTCGAATTGGTGGAGGGTTTGTTGCTTAATTTCGACCGTGAGGATGGAGGTCCTGAACTTGCATTTCGGATGCAGCCATGGGGAGCGTGCTTGGAAATTGGCAACTCGGTAAGGGCCTTGATGCTGAACGTCACCGAGCCTTACCGATGCCATTGATATTCGTATTGGAACCATCAATCGGGTGCCATCAGTAAGGCCAGAGTTATTTTGATAAACCCTTCATTCCTATCACACGTGTCCAATACATCCCTAACGTTATTAGCTACTTCTGCACTACCGCGTTGCTCTACCCATTTTGAAAGCTCCAGTATCGCCGCTTCTAGCGCTAACTGGTTTTCGTTGATTTTAAAAAGTAGGCTCGGCAAAAGATCTGGATTAGGCATGAGGTCGACTCCGTTCGAATTGCAGCGTGGCTGTTTTTGAGTATGGTGAAGAACCGGTAACTCTGGAACTGTAATAACTACTAGTTTTTAAGTCGTTTTCATTCGAAGCGTTATTCAAGAAAAGCATATCCAATTTGTCGATCATCCCGCACGTTCGCGCTAACAACTGATTCCTTTGCAATGTCATGTTTTTTGGGGTGAATCATTGAACACACCTTTGCGTTGGGCTTGATGAAAACGGTGCTGCGGCTTGGGCAATCGCGAGCAGGCTCACTCCTGCATAGGGTTGTGGTGGGTCAATGGGATAAATCCAGGCGACACGCAATTCAATCCGCTGACGGCCTCATCAAGTATTTCCGGATCTACGCAGTGCAACCTCAACCCAGGCAACTAACTCGTCCGCCGCAAAGGGTTTACGCAGGCAGGCAACGACATCAGTCGCTCGGGACTTGTCGCAAGGCAAATCTCCGTGATGCGCCGACACGAAAATCACCGGCATCCTCCAGCCTTGCGCCCGCAGTGCATCCAGCATCTGCAAACCACTCATGCCCGGCATCTGCATATCGGAAATCAGACAATCAGTCTGCGCCGGCCCGTCCGAGTCAAGGTAGTCCGCTGGCGCCGCATAGCAGAACACCTGATACCCCGACGCTCGCAGCAGGCTGCTCAGCGATGTGCGCATTGCCTCGTCGTCGTCCACTACCGCAATGACATGCGTCTTGTACATAACGCTCCCGGGCCGGGCGGCCGAGCTTGGTGACTCCTGTCGTTCTTGCACCATACGCTGATGGCCAGCGGGCAAAACTATACGTAGGTATAGCGGTTCAGCCATTGCGGCTGAAGCGACTGCGGTAGTCGCGCGGGGAGATCGACAGGTGGCGCTGGAAGCAGGCGCGCAGGCGTTCTTCATCGTTGAAGCCGCAGATGCGGGCGATTCGTTCGATTTTGTGCGGGGAGTTTTCCAGTAGGCGTTTGGCCGCTTCGAGTCGGAACAGCTCGAGCGCTTTCGACGGTGTGCGCCCGGTGCGCGCTTTATAGACCCGCGTGAAGTTGCGCAGGCTCATTGCGGCTTGCTCGGCGAGGCGCTCCACCGTCAGATTCGGATCGCCGAGGCGCTCCATGAGCCAAAGGTGCAGATCATCGAACATCGCAGCGTCCTGCGCCTGCGATTGCAGCAGCGTGCTGTATTGCGCCTGGCCGCCGGGGCGTTTGATGTACACCACCAATTCCCGCGCGACTTGCAACGTCACTTCACGGCCGTAATCGGCCTCGACGAGCGCCAGCGCCAGATCGATCCCGGCGGTGACTCCGGCCGAGGTCCAGACCTTGCCTTGCTGAATGAAGATCGCGTCGGCATCTACCTCGACCGCTGGAAAGCGATCGCGCAAAGCGTCGCACATCGCCCAGTGAGTGGCAGCGCGGCGGGCGTCGAGCAATCCGGCCTGAGCCAGCAGAAACGCACCACTGCACACCGAGACCACGCGGCGGGCGAGGTGAGCATGGTCCTGCAGCCAGTCGCTCAGTTCGCGGTGCTCCTCAAGGGTCTGGCAGATGTCAGGGGCGCCGGGCACGACCAGCGTGTCCAGCGCGGCGGTGTCGAGCGTGGTTAGCGCTTGGGTGTCGATGGCCAGCCCTTCGACGGTCTGGATCAAGCCGCCGCTGAGGCTGGCGGTGTGCAGTTGATAACCGGGCTGCCCGCGCTCGGCCATGGCTTTGCTCGCGGCCCAGAACACGGTCTGCGCACCGCTGAGATCGAGCAGGCTCAGGCGTGGGTAGGCGATAAACACCACGTCGCGCGGGGCCGATGGAAAAGAGGAATGGTTGGACATCGCGGGCCTGCCTGTTTGCATCGCTAAAGGCGGGACTGCCTCGGCCTGGCCGATTTTCAGGGGTTTCTGGCCGGCCGGCAATGGCGCTGACTGTTAGCCTGATCGCTGAACGTCCGGCCGGCCGGTTGCTGGATGCGGTGGCCATCCTGAACTAGATTTATTGACCAGCCCAATGCGTGCTGCGATCTCGCCGAGGAGACACAATGACCTTGTGGTCGCATTCCAGCCCTGCGCAAAGTCCCGGCGTGCTGGGCGAGCCAGTGGTGTACGTGGTCGATGACGATGCCTCGATGCGCCAGGCCCTCGACAGCTTGCTGCGCTCGATCGGCCTGCAGGTGCAAACCTTCGACAGCGCCGGAGATTTTCTCGCGCAAGCGCAACGTGACGTACCCGGTTGCCTGGTACTCGACGTGCGCCTGCGCGGCGAAAGTGGCCTGACGTTTCAGGAACAGATGGAAAAAAACGGCTTGCGCATCCCCGTGGTGTTCATGACCGGCCACGGCGACATCGCCATGAGCGTCAAGGCGATGAAGGCCGGCGCGGTGGATTTTCTGGCCAAGCCGTTCCGTGATCAGGACATGCTCGACGCCGTGGCCAATGCGTTGGCTCGCGACCGTACGCGGCTGGCAGCCGAACACTCCGGCGCCGTTTTGTGTCGGGCTTACCAAACCCTGACCGCACGTGAGCGCGAAGTGCTCGGCTTCGTCATTGCCGGGCTGATGAACAAGCAGATTGCCGGACAGCTCAACCTCAGCGAGGTCACGGTCAAGGTCCACCGTGGCCAGGTCATGCGCAAAATGGCCGCACGTTCAGTGGCCGATCTGGTGCGTATCGCAGAAGCGCTGGGCATCGAGCCTGTCCAGCGCAACCCCTGAGCGCTGGCGAAGTGCAACTCACCGTGCGGCAAAAACCTGAGCAGTGTCGACGCAGATGGCCAGCAGAAAACAGATTTTGTGGGACGACGGCGAGCGGGTGCTGTCCCGTGAGCGCGGTTCGAATGATGGCAGCTTACTGGCGGTGCGTCCGGCGCTGGGCCAGCCATTGCCGAGCACCCTGGAGCGTCTTGCGCATGAATACAGCCTCAGGGACGACCTCAATCCTGCCTGGGCGTTGCAGCCGACAGCTTTGGAGCGTACGGGCACCCGAGTTCGTCTGCTGTTCGACGATCCGGGCGGCGAGCCGTTGTCGCGGTTGCTGGTCGCCCCGCTGGATATCGAAACCTGCCTGGAATTGGCCACGAACATCGCCAAGGCACTGGGCCATATGCATCAGCGTGGCCTGGTGCACAAAGACCTGAGACCGCAGCATGTCTTTGTCCATTGCCATGATGGGCAGGCGCGGCTGACCGGCTTCGGCCTGGCCACGCGTTTGCCACGGGAGCGGCAAGCGCCCACGCCACCGGAATCTATCGCCGGGACGCTGGCTTACATGGCGCCGGAACAAACCGGGCGGATGAATCGTTCGATCGATTCGCGTAGTGATCTGTATGCCTTTGGCGTGACGCTTTACCAGATGCTCACCGGCTCGCTGCCGTTCAGTGCAAATGACCCGACGGAGTGGGTGCATTGCCATATCGCGCGGCTGCCAATGCCCGTGTGTGAACGGGTGGCGACGGTGCCGCCGATGTTCTCGCGACTGGTCATGAAACTGCTGGCGAAAACGGCCGAGGAACGCTATCAGAGCGCAGCCGGTGTCGAGCATGACTTGCGCCGTTGCCTCGATGACTGGCGCCGTATGCGGCAGATCGAGACGTTCACGTTGAACGAGCAGGGCGCCTGCGAGCGCTTGCTGATTCCGGAAAAACTCTACGGCCGCGAACACGAAGTGCAAACGTTGATCGATGCCTTCGCCAATGTGGTGCAGACAGGCGCGCCGACACTGGTGCTGGTATCCGGCTATTCCGGCATCGGCAAATCGTCGGTGGTCAGTGAACTGCACAAGGTGCTGGTGCCGTCGCGTGGCTTGTTCGCCGCCGGCAAGTTCGACCAGTACCAGCGCGACGTGCCTTATTCGACCCTGGTTCAAGCATTTCAGGGGCTGGTGCGGACGCTGTTGGGCAAGCGCACCGACGTACTGGCGGGCTGGCGCGAAGCACTGTTGCGGGCACTGGAAGCGAATGCGCGGTTGATCACCGATCTGATCCCCGAACTCAAGCTGATCATCGGCGAGCCGCCGCCCGTGCCTGAGTTGGAGCCGCAACAGGCGCAGCAGCGGTTCCTTCAGGTCTTGCAGCGTTTTATCGGCGTGTTCGCTCAGGCCGAGCATCCGTTGGCGCTGTTTCTTGACGACCTGCAATGGCTCGACGCGGCCACCCTTGATCTGCTCGAAGATTTGCTCAGTCGCGCAGAGACTCCTCATCTGCTGCTGGTCGGTGCTTATCGCGACAACGAGGTAGATGGCGATCACCCACTCAGCCGCACACTCAAGACCCTGCGTCACGCCGGCGTACACATTGACGAAATTCGTCTGGCTCCACTGGCTGGCGCGCACATCGAACAACTGATCAGCGAATCACTGCGCTGCCCGCCGGCGAGCATTGTCGGGCTGGCGCGGCTGGTACTGGACAAGACCGCTGGCAATCCGTTCTTCGTCATCCAGTTTCTGCACGCCCTGGCCGAGGAGAAGCTGCTGACATACGAGCCTGCGCGCCAGCGCTGGCGTTGGGATGTGCACCTGATCAACGGCAAGGACTACACCGACAATGTCGTCGATTTGATGGTCGGCAAACTGGCGCGGCTGCCCCAGGAAACCCGCCAGGCGCTGCAACAACTGGCCTGCCTGGGCAACGTCGCACGTCTCGACACGCTGGCCACAGTCCTTGATGTGCCGGTGCCTCACGCTCACTCCGCATTGTGGCCGGCGGTGCGGCTGGAGTTGGTCGAGCGTCAGGACGGTGCCTACAGGTTTGTGCATGATCGCATCCATGAGGCGGCGTATTCGCTGATCACTGAAACCGAACGGGCGCAAATGCACCTGCGCATCGGCCGGCTGCTGGCACTGCAAACCCAGGGGGAGCGGCGCGAGGAGGCGATCTTCGAGATTGTCGGCCAGCTCAATCGCGGTGCGCATCTGATCAGCCTGCGTGCCGAGCGCGAGCAGCTGGCCGAGTTCAACCTGCTCGCCGGCCAGCGAGCGAAGGCCTCGACCGCTTATACCTCAGCACTGACCTATCTGGGCGCCGGCGCAGAACTGTTGGGCGAGCAGGGTTATGACAGTCGGCATGAACTGGGTTTCGCTCTGGAGCTGAACCGTGCCGAGTGCGAATTTCTCACCGGCCAACTGCAGCTTGCCGACTCGCGCCTGGCGACATTGGCCGAGCGCGCCGTGACCACCGTCGAGCGCGCGGCGGTGGCGTGCCTGCAGATGGATGTCTACTTGCTGCTTGATCGCAGTGACCGGGCGGTGACGGTGTGTCTGGCCTTTCTGCGTCAGGTCGGCATCGATTGGCCAGCGCGTCCGGACGATAGCCAGGTGCGCGACGAATACCAGCAGGTCTGGACCAACCTGCGCGG
This sequence comes from Pseudomonas sp. 14A, assembly GCF_018132745.1. Lineage (NCBI taxonomy): Bacteria > Pseudomonadati > Pseudomonadota > Gammaproteobacteria > Pseudomonadales > Pseudomonadaceae > Pseudomonas > Pseudomonas sp. 14A. Next base: position 451,124 of record NZ_JAGRQJ010000009.1, read on the forward strand.
GCGCAGTATCGAGCAGATGATCGACTTGCCGCTGATGGAGGATCCTGCCGCGCGGGCCACCCTCGATGCGCTGGGCAAACTCTTCGCGCCGGCGGTGCAGTCGGATCTGAACCTCGCCAGCCTGACCATTTGCAAAGCGATCAGCCTGAGCCTGCAATATGGCAACTGCGACGCCTCCTGCCTGCTCTATGCCAACTTCGGGCGCGTGTCGGGGCCGCGTTTTGGCGACTATGCCGCTGGTTATCGATTTGGCCGTCTGGGCTGCGATCTGGTTGATCGGCGCGGGCTCACGCGTTATGAGGCGAGCACCTGGCTGTGCTTCTCGATCTTCGTGGTGCGCTGGATGCGGCCAGTGCGCGAGTGCCGCGAACTGTTGCGCCGTGCGCTCAACGCGGCCCATCGCAGCGGCGATCTGCCGTATGCGGCGTTCGCTGGAAACAGCCTGATTTCCGATCTGTTATTCATCGGCGAGCCGCTGGCCGAGGTGCAGGCGCAAGCGGAATCAGGGCTGGTCTATGCACAAAAGGTCGGTTTCGGTCTGGTGGCGGATTTCATGCGCTGCCAGTTGACGCTGATCCGCATGCTGCGCGGGCAGACGCCGACGTTCGGCTGTTTCGACGATGAGGGGTTCGATGAAACAGCTGTCGAGGCACATCTGGCCGGTTCGGCGGATCTGGCGCTGGCGCGCGGCAAGTACTGGGTACGCAAGTTGCAGGCGCGCTATCTGGCCGGGGATTACGCGGCGGCCGCTGAGTGCGCGGCCAAGGCGCAGGGACTTTTGTGGGTGGTTTCGGCGTTTTTCGAGGAGGCCGAATACCATTTCTACGCGGCGTTGACCTTGGCGGCCCACGGCGAAACTGACGCCGGAGCTTTGCAGCGTCTGGGTCAACATCATGAACAGTTGCAGACGTGGGCGCGCTTGTGTGCAGAGACCTTCGCCAGTCAGGTGGCGCTGGTCGGCGCGGAAATGGCGCGCGTCACCGGGCAGTTGCTCGAAGCCGAATTGCAGTACGAGCAAGCCATTCAATTGGCTCAGGACAATGGTTTGCTCCATATCGAAGCGCTGGCCAACGAACTGGCCGCACGGTTCTACAGCGCTCGCGGTCTGGCCAGGATATCCCGCGTCTACCTGCGCGACGCACGTTATGCCTATCTGCGTTGGGGGGCTGCTGGCAAGGTGCGGGAGCTGGAGCGACGTCATCGTTTTCTGCGTGCCGAAGAGGCGCAACCGAATCCGGTCACCACGCTCATTACGCCAGTTGAACATCTCGACCTGGCAACGGTGCTCAAGGTCTCTCAAGCAGTCTCCGGCGAGATCGTCCTGGACCGTTTGATCGAAACGGTGATGCGCACCGCGATCGAACAGGCCGGGGCCGAGCATGGCCTGCTTATTTTGTTGAACGCCGACGTTCCCTATGTCGCTGCGCGAACCCGTATCGGCGACGGTGCCACGCAGTTGTGCAACGCGCCGCTGCACACGGTGGCGCTGGCAGAGTCGGTGCTCTACCAGACGCTGCGCACCGGCGAAAACCTGTGCCTGGACGACGCGGTTGCCGATCCGCTGTTCGCCGCTGATCCATACGTTCAGCAACGAGGCGCGCGCTCGATCCTTTGCCTGGCATTGATGAATCAAGCGCGGGTCGCCGGGGCGCTGTATCTGGAAAACAACCTGTCCGCCGGGGTGTTCAGCCCGACGCGTCTCGCCGTGTTGCGCCTGGTGGCGTCGCAGGCAGCGATCTCGCTGGACAACGCGCGCCTGTACCGCGACCTCGCCGAGCGAGAAGCGAAGATCCGTCGGCTGGTCGACGCCAACATCATCGGCATCATCGTCTGGGGCGTGGAAGGGGAAATCATCGAGGCCAACGACGCGTTCCTGCGCATGGTCGGTTACACCCGTGATGAGTTGCTTTCGGGCAATGTCCATTGGCGTGACATGACCCCGCCGGCGATGCGCGCTAACAGCGATATTGCACTGGCAACGGCGATCCACACCGGCCGGGCCCAGCCATCCGAAAAGGAGTACATCCGCAAGGACGGCAGTCGGCTGCCGGTGATTGTCGGTCTGGCCGCCTTCGAAGCGAGTCAGCAACAGGGCCTTGCCTTTGTGCTGGATATCAGCGAACGCAAGCTGGCTGAAGAGCAAGTGCGCGAAGGCGAGCGTCGTTATCGTCAGGTGCAAACGGAACTGGCCCACGCCAATCGTGTGGCAACCATGGGCCAGTTGGCCGCATCGATTGCCCACGAAGTCAATCAGCCGATCGCCGCCACGGTGACCCATGCCAATGCCGCGTTGCGCTGGCTCGGTGCAAAGCCACCAAATATCAACGAAGTCGAGCAGGGCCTGCGGCATATCATTCTCGACGGCAACCGCGCCGCCGACGTACTCGGGCGCATCCGCGCGCTGATTCACAAAACGCCACCGCAGCGTCAGCCTGTCAGCCTCAATCTGCTGATTGAAGAAATGGTCGGTTTCAGCCGTGGCGAAGCGCTCAAGCACGGCGCCGAAGTCAGCGTTGAGCTGGCGGCAGATTTGCCTTTCGTAGTGGCGGACCGGGTCGAACTGCAACAGGTGCTGCTTAACCTGATCATCAACAGCCTCGAAGCCATGACGATCATGGCAGAGGGGCAGCGACGTCTGCTGATTCGCAGTGAGGCGCTGGGTGATAACGTGCACATCAGTGTCAGCGATTCAGGGCCGGGCTTTGCCTGCGAGCGGGCGGAGCAAGTGTTCACGGCGTTCTACACGACCAAATCCACCGGGCTGGGCATGGGCCTGTCGATTTGCCGCACGATCATTGAAGGACACGGCGGCAAATTGTGGGCCGAGCGCAATGAGCCGAGCGGGGCGCGGGTGGTGTTTGGCTTGCCGCGTTGTGAATGAACATGATCAACAGCCAGGCTGCCCGGGCATTGAGCCCGGGTGTTTCTGTCGGTGAGTTCAGGCCACCGGAATTGGATTTTCCAGCAGCGACAGGTTGAACTGCTCGATCAACCCGTGCTCGTTCGCGCCCTGGTTGGCTCGCAGCGGCAAGACTCGGTCAACCAGCACTTCGGTAGTGGCGGTTTCCAGCTTGATCAGGGTTTCCTCGATAAACTCGCCCAGCGGCATGGCGCGCTCGTCGCCGCTCTTGTGAATCAGATCGGTATCGACCCAAGGTGGCGCGATTTCCAGGACCTTGACGCTGGTGTCGCGCAGCATGAAACGTTGCGACAGCGAGTAGGAATGGATCGCCGCTTTGGTCGCCGAATACAGCGCCGTGGTCGCCAGCGGCAGGTAGGCCAGCACCGAGCTGTTGTTGATGATGTAGGCCTCGGACTGGCGCTTGAGGTGTTCGACGAACGCCGCGCTGACGCGCACCGGGCCGAGCAGGTTGGTCTGCAACAGACCTACTGCCTGCTCATCGTCGTAGTCGCCGGAACCCGCGTTGTCGAAGGGCATGATTCCGGCGTTGTTGATGATTACGTTCAACGACGGATGGCGGCGGATAACTTCGGCGGCGACGTCCTTGATCTGCTGCGCATCGTTGATGTCCAGCTGCACGGTGTCGATGCCCGGATTCGCTTGGGCAATCTCTGCCAGCAGGGTCTGGCGACGACCAGCGATGATGACCTTGTTGCCGCGCTGATGCAGGGCCTCGGCCAGTGCGCGGCCGATGCCGGAAGTGCCGCCGGTGATGAAGATCGTGTTGGCTTCAAGTTTCATGAGCTGCGTCCCGCAAGTGGATTGATTGGTATGTGGGCCATGATGGAGAAAACCTGCTCCGACCTGAATGACGTATGTGGTAGTGTTTCAGGACATTCAACAACCGGAGCGCGACCATGCATCGAGTCGGCTATCTGCTCACGGAAGGTTTTCAGGTCATGGCGCTGGCGACCCAGTCGGTGTTCGAGTTCGCCAACATCGTTACCGGCAAAGCCGTGTACAAGGTGCAGAACTTTTCCCAGGCCGGCGGCATCGTCAGCTCCTCGCTGGGCTTGCACGTCGATACGTTGCCACTGACGCAGGCGGGGCTGGCCGACAGTTGGCTGGTGGCTGGCACGCTGACTCCGCTGACGTCGCCCGATGCTGACGTGCTGCAAAGCGTGCGCGGGCTCGCCGACGGCGCACGCCGCGTGGCCGGCATCTGCACCGGCTCGTTCTTACTGGCGCAGGCCGGTGTGCTGGATAACCGCCGCGTGACCACGCACTGGGCGTTCGCCCCGGCGCTGCGCAGGATGCATCCGTCGGTGAATGTCGAGGACGACCGAATCTTCATCATCGACGGCCCGGTGTGGACATCGGCGGGCATGACCGCTGGTGTCGACATGGCGCTGGGTATGGTCGAGAAGGACCTGGGCAGCGAAATCGCCCGCTCGGTCGCCCATCGACTGGTGATGCATCAGCGTAGGTCCGGAGGCCAGTCGCAGCATTCGGAATTGCTGTCGCTGTCGCCCAAATCCGACCGCATTCAGAGTGCGCTGGATTACGCGCGCAAGCACCTCAATCGCCCGCTGAGCGTCGAAGAACTGGCCGAAGTGGTGCACCTGAGTCCGCGGCAATTCACCCGCGTGTTCACCGCCGAAACCGGCCAGTCTCCAGCCAAGGCGATAGAGAGCCTGCGCCTGGAAGCGGCGCGTTTGCTGATCGAGCAGAGCAGTCACAGTCTGGATGTAGTCGCCAGGGAAACCGGGTTTCGTGACCGCCGGCACATGCGCGAGGTGTTCATGCGCGGCTTTGGCGTGCCGCCGCAGGCGGTACGGCGGGATTCGCGGCGGATGGTATGACGTGACCAGGGTCTACAAAAAAATGTTGATCCCCATTCTGCCGATCAGGAATACGAGCAGAATCAGGAAGAAAACTCTGATGAAACTGCTTCCATACCGTAATGCCAAGAAGACACCGGTCAGTGCACCGGCCATATTGCATAAAGCAACTATGCCGCCAATCGCCCACAAGACATTACCGGAGGGGATAAAAAATATGAGCGCAGCGCTGAACGTCCCCAGATTGACCAGTTTTGCAGAGGCTGATGCATTGAGGAAATCAAAGCCAAAGACCTTGACGAAGATAAACAGCAGCAGGCTGCCACTGCCCGGTCCGAAGACACCATCGTAGAAACCGATCAGGCTGCCGAAGAAAACTCCAAGGCAAATGTCTTTCGTTCCGAAGTGGCGGTCTTTGCCTGCCAAACCAAGTTTTTTTTCCATAAACGTGTAGATAGCCATGACTATCAATATGAAAAAGACAACGATCTCCATCAGTCTTTTAGGGACAAGGGATACTGAGAGAGCTCCGAGAAAAGAAAATAAAAAAGCGGCGAGCATGGTCGGAAGCATTAAATTCCAGCGGATTTTTATGCGCTTCAGGTAACCCGATATTGATGAAATATTGCCTGCCAGAACGGCCAGTTTGTTGGTGCCGAAAATGGTGGCAAGGCTGTACTGGGGTAGAGCATGTAGAAGTGCCGGCACCTGTACCAGGCCTCCGCCACCGACCGCAGCGTCTATCAGGCCACCACAAAACGCGAAGAAACCCAATGCAAGAACAGCGTGTTCAACATCCATGCGATAGATCCCTGCGGAACGTCATTTAGCCGGAAGGTTCATGAGTCGCTCGTGGTTTGGTTTAAATATCGTCAAAACATGCCGATCATTCTCCAAGCTCACATTATGAGAGTTCATTGGCATGCTTCGTTAATCCATAGAGATCAACAGGTCATAATCCGATGCATGGCGGAGAATGCATTGCCGACTCTTTCATTGTAATTGAGCATGATGCCCTTCAGGCGCGCAGGCTTGAACTCCAGACCTACCGTGCGACCGTAAGCTTGCGCGGCCGCCAAGGCATGCAATCCGTGTTTGTTCTCAACTTCTCCTGAGTGGCCCATTACGTAGCCTTTGGCGTTACGCAGGTTTTGCGTGTTTGTCCTCAAGAACGGATTGGCCGCGAGGAGCTTTGCTTCAATATATTGAGCGATGAAATTGTATTCACGACCGTTCCAGAGTTCAGATGAGATTGAAACCATCATCGCATCCATAATTGAAGATTTGTGTTCCTGCGAGTTTAGTGCCGTTTTATGCTTGGCGACCCCGGTGTTGTATAGGAAGTCCGCGAAGTCATTGCATTCAGCAATTTTGAATTGTTCTTCAACCCAGGCTGACGCACCAAAAGCTGCAGTCATGTAGTTGTACATTCCGTCATGGCCCTGATGTCCAAGACCGAAATCATCTTTCGCCACTTCATGCATATGCGCCATGACATTGTGGTAACCCTCACGTCTGTCGGCAGATACCGATATCGCATCCGCCGATAGGCGCATGATGATTTTTGCCGAGACAAGGCTGGTGGTTTTATGGGTTTCATTCCACCCATTGAAAAAGCTCAATACCGACGAGTCTATTACTGGCTTTTCGAGGAACGCCCTGAATGCGCTTTCAGCCGCCAGTTGCGCGTCTTGCGTGATGGAATGATTGAGTACCTCAAGCATGGCGTCCTGTATCTCAGCAACGTTGCCGACGCAGGCCAGCAACGGTTGACGCCGTTGGTTTTCTTCTAAGGTATGTCCGGGAATTTTCAAGTTGCGTATGTGCTTGGGCAGGGCCTGGATAAATGTCTCGCCAAATTCTTGCATGGATTTATGTTCAAGCGGTTCCAAACGACTCTGTGGCGATGCTGAGCTCATGATGTGTCCTTCTCCCTAAAGACCTATGAAATGTTTGGTTTTAACGCACTTTCTTGCCTTGCAGCGGCGAAATTAGCCCGATTTGTTGGCCTGCGACAAGTGACTTATACTGACTCAATCATTCATTTTTAATGAGCGCTTACATGGAGTTTTCGCAACTGGTCATGTTCAAGGCAGTAGCCGATCTGGGCAGTATCGTCCGTGCCTCGGAGCGATTGCACTGCGTGCCGTCCAACATCACCAACCGCATCAAGCTTCTGGAACGTGAGCTTGGAGTTGACCTGTTTATAAGGAAAGGCAGAGGATTGATCATCAGCCCTTCAGGTCGGCTTTTTCTCGGCTATACCAACAAAATCCTGTCTTTGTGCGAAGAATCGCAACGAGCGCTTGATCCGTCGTCAGCTCCTTCGGGAGAACTCAGGATTGGTGCCATAGAATCATCCGCTACCGGCCGGTTACCCAAAGTGCTATCCAGGTTTCATCAACTTTATCCGGCTGTACAAATGCAATTCAGCACTGGCGATTGGTCACAATTATCCGCAGAAGTGGTCAACTACACGTTGGACGGGGCAATAATTGCCGTCAGGCCAGAACATCCGGACATCGAGAGTCTGGAGATATATGAAGAGGATCTAGTAGTGATTGCCTCGCCGTCCGCGGGGGTGATAAACCAGCCAGAGGACCTGCGCGGTGTGGATTTATTCATGTGGCCTGAAGGATGTCCCTACAGAAAGGCTTTGTTAACCTGGCTGGAGCGGTACAAAGTTTTCAACCCGATAACAAGCATAGCCAGTTATGGCACCATCCTTGGCTGCGTAAGTTCAGGCGCCGGGATATCGTTGGTGCCGAGAGGCATGTTTGAACAGTTCCGCCAGCTCGGCGGTATTCAAGGATTCTTCTTCAATGACTTAAAGCCTGTGCGGAATTATTTTATCTGGAACAGGCACGTTGAATCTCATCGCGCAAAAGACAAGTTTGCCGATTTGCTCAAGGAAGAGTTCAAGGTTTGAGAAGTGGGCGGCAGTTGGCCCTATCCTGAAAAGTTCGCCTGCACTCGTCATTCAGCACAAGGGACCGAGCGCTTACAGAGACCACTGATAGGCTCTCGCAACCATGGTCATTGGATTGAAATAAATGAATGAGGAAGCGCAACTGCGGGATCTGATTGCTGAAGATCCCGTCCGCATGCACATCTTGCGAATAGTCAGGCATCTCAACTTGCCGGACTGCTGGGTTGCCGCAGGTTTTGTGCGCAGCCTGGTTTGGGATCATCTGCATCAGCGCCAACCTTCGCCGTTGCCCGAGGACATTGATGTCGTATGGTTTGACACAGCATGTGCCAGTGCGCAAACAGACCTGGCCGTGGAGGTCGAGCTTGCAGCACTGTGCAGTGACTTGAAGTGGTCGGTGAAAAACCAGGCACGCATGCACCAGCGGAACGCCGATGCGCCTTATGGGGCGGCTGCGGATTCAATGACGTTCTGGCCGGAAACTGCTACGGCAGTAGGTGTCAGGCTTGATCGGCACGGTGCGATAGAGGTTTCGGCGCCGTTGGGGCTGGAGGATTTGTTTGCGCTGAAAGTGCGGCCAACCGCCCGATTTGAAAGTGATAAATACGTGGTGTTTCTGGAGCGCCTGCAGTCGAAGAGATGGCTCGAGATCTGGCCGAAGTTGACGCTCGTAACGCAGGGTTGATGCCGCCCCGATTGATCGTTTAAACCGATAAGGAAATCTTTATGCATCCTGACAAGGCCTGTCCTGTTGTGCTTTGTTTCGCACAGCGCCCGCGAATCCTGTTGTTTCGACATCCACAGGCTGGCGTGCAGTTAGTAAAAGGAACCATTGAGCGCGGAGAAACACCCGCCGAGGCCGCTTTGCGAGAACTGGCGGAAGAGTCCGGTATCCACAATGCGACAATCTGTGAAGATTTAGGCAGCTGGGAGTCTGGCCACCACGGGCAAGTCTGGTCGTTCCAACGTTGCGAGGTGCGTGAGCCACTGTCAGAGCGATGGTCTCACCAGACACTGGATGATCATGGCCATGTTTTCGAGTTTTTCTGGGCTTCGCTCGATCACCTGCCGTATGACGATTGCGATCCTGTGTTTCGTCGAGCGCTGGGGTTTTTGATTGAGGCTTTGAAGTATCAGGGACAACTAGCGGCACACGACCGAGGAGCAAAAGGGAGATTGACCGGCTGCTTAAGAAGCGACAGTTGAATGTGCAGGAGCAGAATGCTGTGACTGCCCATCGCCTGATCCCCTTGTAGGAGTGAGCCTGCTCGCGATGACGCCAGCCCATTCACCGCCACATAAACAGAAAACCCTTAGCCCGTTTAAACAGTAACTCAAGCATTAAGCAAACGGCTACAACGCCTTGCGCCATTCCCTACGACTACGCCAGAATCCGCCGGCTTGTGCGTCTAGGTCGCGGGTTCTATCGTCTGTCGGTCGCTGAAAAACAGTGATCGGGTTTGGTAGCCCGCCATAACTAGTCGCATTGCGCACCGTTCGCAGGCCTGCTTCAGGTCTCTGCTCAATGGTGGCCATGCGCAGGACACCTTCGGGTGTGCCGGTTCCTAGTTACCGGTCTACCAACCCGCGTATGGCCGCCACCTTCGTTTGGTAGCGAATGTGAAGGCTCCTTTTCCTAACTAGGAGTTTCACCATGTTCAAAGTCACACCCAATCCCCCAACCAGCGACCCCGCATCACCCTACGAATCCGGTGCATCGAAAAAACTACACGAAGCCGCCGAACGCGCCCTCGATCACTACCTCGGCCCGGCAGACATCCTGGCCAGCACCAACACGCCGGAACAGATGTTCCTCGCCAACCCGAAATACGACACCGAATCCCTGCTGGCCAACGCCAGCGAATCCCTCGGCTCGGCCACCACCATGCTCTACGACTTCGCCGCGCTGCTCGACAACCCGCGCCGCAGAACCCTTCTAGGCATCGCCCAGGTCGTCATGCTCGGCGAAATCGCGGTCAATCAGGCTTTGGACAAAGTCGAAATAGCCAAATAACCCGCAATGCGACGAGCGCAAGACCTCGTCGCAACACCCGGGCGCACCACGGCTGGCACACGGCCACGGCTTGCACCACCCGGCCTCGACTGTCACCCTTCGGGCCGTTCTTCAAGGATCAGAACAAGGAATCAAGGATTGAGTGGTTACGTTCCAAACCCGCCGAAAAACTACCGCTACGAACAAGCCAAACCCGTCGACCTGCACGCCCAACACTGGGCCGAATATGAGAAGCACGGGAAAGAGCCCGCGCGCGAGCCTGAGAAGATAGGCATTGCGTTGAGGATCGGGGTTTTCTTTGATGGCACTGGCAACAATGCGAACAACTCTGCTGCGGGGTTGTTGTGCGGTGCTCAGCATCCGATTGCGCCTGAGGATATACCAGCTAGCTGCATGCCTTATATGAGTGACCCGGATAGTAGTTATGGCGCCGGGCCTACGAATATCAAGAAATTGTTTTCTCTGTATAAAAAGACCCAGAAAGCCGAAGGCGATGGCTTGCTCAAGTACGTCTCAAGCCCAATATATGTCGAAGGTATAGGCACTGAAAGCAATCAGATGGATAGCGCTGTGGGTGCTGGAACGGGGCGAGGTGAGACCGGTGTCACGAGTCGCGTACAAGCGTCCTTTACGCAGATAAAACAAGCTATCGAAGAGGCACTGCAAGAGAACCCCGACAGTGAACTTGCGTCCCTGACGTTCGATACATTTGGCTTCAGTCGTGGGGCTGCTGCTGCACGGCACTTCGCAAATGAAGTGGTGCGGGGTAACCAAGGAGCTTTAGGAGATCTCCTAAACCGGAACGCCGCAGATTTCAGTCGCACCTTCGATAATAAATACGGAAACGGCATCAAAATGGGTTTCATCGGGCTCTTTGACACGGTGCCCTCAATTGCTGGCTTCACCAATCTTGGCCGGGTGAAAAGTCCTATAGCTCCCGGTGTGAGGCTTTACCTGGACCGTCAATACTTCACGGATGTCGTACATCTCGTAGCGCGTGATGAGTGTCGCGCTAATTTTGCGCTCAGCCGAGTGAAGCCCGCGCACCCTGAGTACACTCTTCCCGGGGTTCATTCGGATATTGGCGGCAGCTATCTTGATGAAGTAGAGGAACGCGTGCTTGTCAGTCCGATGCAAACTCTCGATGTACCTCGGTACGTAGACGTTTCAACGACGTCGATTTATCACGACGCCGCGCGCGTAAAAAGCGAGTGGCTTGCTAATGGATGGCCTGCGCATCTGCTGGATATTGTCACCCCGGCTTCCTTCGAAATTCCGCAGGAGCATCAAGACAGGCTTTCACCGGGGCAGAAGCGCGTATATGCCGCTCTACAATTGAAACGTCCAGTGAGTGGTAAACTTTCGAGAGTTTATTTAAGAATCATGTATCAGCTGGCGAAAGAAAAGGGTGTTCAATTCATTGATATACCGGAAGATGACGAATACTCCGTGCCGGCAGAGCTGCAACCTCTTTGTGACCGATTTCTCACCGGAAACTACAGAACAACTGCTGAAGAAGAGGCTTTGCTCAAGCTGAAGTACATTCATACCTCTGCAAACTGGAATCATCCCCTTGGAAGAAGAGACGGGAGCGGTATTGATGCTGTTTACATCAACGCCCCGACGGAAGACGCGATCCGTGTACAACATCCTCACGTAGCTGATTGGAAGCTCTGGTAATGAGGTCTGTAATCGCTCTGCTTGCCGCCTTATTGTTAATGGGCTGCCAGAAAGGAGGTTTCGAAAGTGGAGAAAATGACCCCAAGTCTCCTTGGTGGCAAATAGGATTCGTTGAGCCGAATTACATGAAGATCTGGGTTGAGGACAGCTCGGTGCTGGATATCAATAACAGAATGTTTTTCAGAGTCGGTGGAAAATCCGCTCCCGGAGGCGAACCAGAAGATGGGACTGAGTCTGCCCGCGGTTGGGGAACAGTCGGTGGTTCTGGAGTTTTGGTAACCGGTGCTGACCTTCCTAGAATGATTTTTGTCCGTTGGCAGTCGATATCGGAGCAGAAAACCTATAAAGGCTTCATAGAGATTCCAGAAGAAGCGAGGCAACTGATGGTGCAGTCCACACATCAGCGGTGCCCGAAGACTCCCGAAAGAACCGCACGTTTCTCCGCAACGCTGCTTGTGGGGCTCGCCCCGGGGGGAGTGCTTCAAGCGTGGGTCAGGGACTCCTGCCACCGCCCGATAAAAGTCTCCCATGCTCAAGGCGAACTCGAACCTCTCGGCCCGGAGCAGGGCAAGCATGGCGGGCGCTATGCCTATCCCGTGAGTGAGAAGGCCAAGCGTTACATTGATAAGTTCGGCATCCCGTACGGTAGTTGGTAAATGACGTTGATGAAGCGCCATCTACTTTTCAGGCGCCAGACCGTTTCAATTTCGCTGAGTCGAATTAGCGGGGCGGCGTCTTGAGAATAGAAAAGGCCGACCGTTTCGATGATGTCGACTACGAAGCAGGCTATGAATATCGAGGTTTCAATTATCTGATTCTGGATGGTGTCGATCAGTTTCTCGTCAGAACTTACGATGACCACCCCGGTAGCGTGAGGGTTGTACGCCCTGCCATGACCACACGCACCAGACTCAGAACGCTGGCGGAATTCTTACGAACGGAGCTGGAGGTAACTGCGATTTATCTCTACAAGAGTGAAATAGGAAGCTATGCCCAGGTAGACCTAGAGAGCCTGCAATTCTGCTGATCCGGTATCGAGCCGGGGGCGATAAGCAGGACTCGCCAACCAAGAGTCCCGCCACCACACCCCCTCAAACCTCAGCCTTCACCCCAACCTTCACCGGCGCTTTGCGATACGTCAGCAAAACAATCCCGCTCACCACAATCACTCCACCCACGATCTGCCCTCTGCTGAGCATTTGATCTAGCACAATCCAGCCCATCAACAACGTCGCCAGTGGTTCGATATTCATTACCGGGGCGTTGCGTGGCATGTCCAGTCGGGGCACGGAGATGAACAACACAATGAAGCCGGTCCCATAGAGCACGACAAGCGTGGCAAGGGCCAGCCAGCCGGTTGAGGTGGCGGGGAGGTTGAGTCCGCCGGGGAGGGCGCCGGTCAGGCCGGCCAGGTTGACGCTGCTGAACACGATGAAGATGGTCAGCAGGCTGCGCACCGAGCCGCGCACTTGCGACAGTTTGTGGTCGGTGATCCACAGCGCGCAGGCGAAGACGCTGGCGGCGCAGAAGGCGAGTGCGACGCCCAGTAGCCATTCCGGGCCGACGCTGGCGCTGTCTGACAGACGTCCGGGGACGTCCAGCACGAACACCAGCCCGACGAGAATCAAGCCCATCAACATCGCGGTGCGCGCGCTTGGGCGTGGGCCGCCCAGCGCCCAGGTCAGCAAGGCGAGCAGGATCGGAAACACGTTGGCCACCAGCAGCGCCAAAGCGACCGGGACCCGCGCGACAGCGGAGTACAGACACAGGCTCTGCGCAGTAATCAGCAGGCCCAACAACAGTTGCCAACGCCACGCTCCCGTCGGCAGGCGCAGGCTTTGCCGCTGCCACAGGACGAGAATGGCCAGCACCAGCAAGGTCCCTCCCGAGCGCATCAGAATCGCCAGCAACACGCCCGCGCCATCATCAAAAGCGACCCGTGCCGCGACGTGGTTGCCGGCGAACGCACAGCCCATGCACAACAGAATGATCACGGCGAGATAACGAGGGAAGGGCGGGGGGACGGTTGGCGCAAACTCAGGACGGGACATGGCAGATCTCAAAAATGATAGCCACTCGGGGTGGCTCAGGTTTTATTATGTTGTCGTACAACTGCCCGATTTGTACCTTAATCGAGCAGGCGCGGCAAGCTCGAAAGGCTTGAAAAACCGCTTAGGCGTGATGCTGGTTGAGTTTCAGAGGTCGTATGACTTGCTTTTTAAGTCCGAGCATCGAGAAGAGCGGCCCACCCATCCGCTCGAGCCTGACCGACCAGAAAATCCACAAACGCCCGGGTTTTTGCCGGCAGCAGTTTCTGGCTGGAAAAGTACAAATAGATCTGTCCCGCATCGACATGCCAACCCGGCAAAACCCTTTCCAGCGTGCCGTCCCGCAGATACGGCAGCACGTCGGGAACCGCCAACAGCGCAACCCCCAATCCCAAGCGCGCGCACTGACACAGCGCTTGCGGATCGTTGACCAACAGGCGCGGCGCCAACTCCAGCGGTGCCCGTTGCCCGTCGGGGCCTTGCAGCATCCAGCTGCGCACCTTGCCGGTCTGCACCGAGCGCATGGCCAGATGATCCAGCGTCGCCAGCTCTTCGATGTGCCGGATGCGCTTGTGTGCCGAGAGATATTCCTTCGATGCCACCAGAATCAGATGCGCCGGGGCGATGGCTCTGGCGACCACACCTTGCGCGAGTTCGATGCCGCCGCCGATAGCCGCATCAAATCCATCCGCGATGAGATCGACCTGGCGATTGTCGACGTGCCATTCAGGGGTCACGGCGGGGTATTGCTTGAGAAACTCGGGCATTAGCGGCAGCAGAAAATCCCTGGCGAAACCGGGTGCTGCGCTCAGACGCAAAAGCCCTGAAGGCTCTCCGGCATTGCCGGCCACATCGGCAATCGCCGCTTGAACACTTTCCAGTCCCGAACCGACGTTGGCCAGAAAGCGTTCTCCCGCTTCGGTCAGCGTGAGTTTGCGCGTGCTGCGCTGAAACAAGCGTACGCCGAGGTTGGCCTCCAGTTGCGCGACATTGCGACTGACCGCCGCGGGAGTCAGGCCCAGGCGCCGCGCGGCGGCAGAGAAGCTTCCCGCCTCGGCGCTGCGCACGAATGAGAGCAAATTGCCTAAGGTTTCCATCTGCGCACCTTCAACGAATGATTGAAAGTGATTCTAGTGGGCTTCCACTACTGGTGGAAGATCAAAAGGCGTCTCATAGCCTCATCAACTCCAACCACCCAGAGGCTTGACCATGAACACTTTCACGCTTCCACTGACCGGCAAAATCGCCATCGTTACCGGTGGCTCACGCAGCATCGGCGCAGCAATCGCCAAGCGGCTCGCGGCAGATGGCGCCAACGTCGCTATCACCTACAACGCATCGCCAGATCGCGCCGCAGCGGTCGTGCAGGAAATCGTCGCGGCGGGCGGCCAGGCTGTGGCGCTGGCGGCCGATGCGGGCAATCCCGAGGCTGTACGTGCAGCGATTGCCGAGGTTGCACAGCGTTTTGGCAAGATCGACATTCTGGTGAACAACGCTGGTATCAGCCTGCTCGGTGCCCCCGAGGACATCGCCTTTGAGGACTTTCAACGCATCCTTGCGGTGAACGTGACCGGCGTCTTCGTCGCCACTCAGCAAGCGCTCAAACACATGGGGCAGGGCGGTCGCATCATTCACATCGGCAGCTCGATGGTGCAATACGCTGCGTTCGCTACCGCCTCCGTCTACACCCTGAGCAAAGGTGCGCTGACCGGTTTCAGTCGTGGACTGGTGCGCGATCTTGGGCCGCGCGGCATCACTGTGAACACCGTCCATCCTGGCCCGACCGACAGCGACATGAACCCGGCCGACGGGCCCATTGCGGACTTCCTACGCCCGAACATCGCCATGGGGCGGTACGGCGAGGGCAAGGATGTTGCCAGCGCGGTGGCGTACCTGGCCAGTGCGGACGCCGGGTTTGTCACCGGCGCAGAATTAATCGTCGACGGCGGCTTCACAGCGTAAGGAGAGCATCATGACTATCAGCATCATTGGTACAGGCTCCATCGGCACCGCCATCGCTCGGTTGCTCGTCAACGCAGGCCTGCCGGTCAGTCTGGCCAACAGCCGTGGGCCGCAGAGCCTTGCCGGTTTGGTCGACGAATTGGGTCCACTCGCACAAGCGGTGACGGCTCAGCAAGCCAGCCAGGCGGACATCGTTTTTCTGGCGGTGAACTGGTCGAAGATCCCCGACGCGGTACGCGATCTCGGGCCTTGGGATGAGCGCATCGTGATCGATGCCAACAACCCGATCGAGGCACCACTGTTCAAGCCGTTCGATCTGGGCGGCCAGCCGTCTTCGCAAGTGGTGGCGCAGATGCTGCCCGGTGCGCACGTGGTCAAGGCCTTCAACCATTTGCTCGCGGCTCTGCTGAGCGATCCCTCCGCCGAGGGCGGCAAGCGTGTGCTGTTTTATTCCGGTGAAGATGCCCCGAGCAAAACCAAAGTTGCAGAGCTGATTGATCAATTGGGTTTTTACGGCATCGACCTGGGCGGTGTGCAGCAGGGAATGCTTGCGCAGTTCCCGGGCGGACCGCTGCCAGCCTTGAACCTGGTCAAACATGGTTGACCGCTGAGCCCGGGCAACCGGGCTTCACATACCAATCGAGGATTCAAAAATGTCTGGCTCAGATTCGCGAAATATCAATGAGGTGGAAAACTACGACGCCTTGCTGCGGGCCAACCTGCAGCGCGTGTTCAACGAGCGCGATGCACAAAAGCGCATTGCGGCGGTGCATGAGCTTTTTGCAGGCACACCGACGATGTACGAACCGACTGGCATCGTCACCGGGCGGGCGGCGATTTCAGAGGTGGCCGGTGCGTTGCTGGATCAGTTCGGGGCGGACTTCGCTTTTGTTCCCGAGGGGCCGGCGGTTGGGCATCATGGCTTGGGTTACCTGCGCTGGCATGCGGGCCCGAGCGCTGGGCCAACTGTTGTCAGCGGTGTCGACGTGGCGGAAATCAGCGAAGGGAAAATCGTGCGGTTGTGGGTGTTGCTGGACCCGGTTTGAAGTTCAAACGCAGCAGGCAGACGCTCTCCTATTGGAAGTCCCTCAGGCGTGTCACGCACAAGCGCATATACTCGCTGAGGCGCTTTCGCTGCGAACTCCCAAAGAGACCTGTCAGGGCAGACGATGATCGACAGAACGGACCCCCCAAATGAATCGGCCAGCGACGAGACGCTGGGTGCCACGCAGCCCGTAACTGCGCTGAATTTGCGTTGGCTGATTCTCTCCCTGGTACTGCTGTCTGTTCTGGCGACGTTGGGCAACAGCCTTGTCACGGCCTACCGCGTGCAGCGCGATGCCTTGGTTGATCATGCGCTGCAGTCGAACAGCGCCTATGCAGCTAAGGTCGCTTCGAGTCTCGCTGAATTCATTCATTCAGCACAGAACCATCTGCGGTACAGCGCCAGTGAACTGGGCAAGGCCTGGGGTGACCCCAGCGTCATGCGCGCCGAAGCGCTGCGCCTGCAAAAACAGGATGCCGATTTCAACTCGATTGCCATCATCGATAGCACTGCCAAGGTGCTGGAGGCGTACCCGGATACTCTGCAAATCAACGGTTCAACGCTGCGTTCGGATGCCATTCTCAAAGCCATCGAGGCGAAGCGGCCCTTCATCAGCTCCGCATATACATCCGCCGCCGGCAATCTCGTCGTATTTATCTCCGAACCCGTTTACGACTCTGCTGAGCGTTACGTGGGCATCATCGGCGGCTCGGTTTATCTGCGCGAAGACAACGCGCTGCACACCCTGATCAGCCGCCATTTTCACCACGAAGGCACCTTTGCCTTTGTAGCGGATCAGGATCGCCAACTGCTTTTTCACCCTGAGGCGGCGCGCATTGGCGACACCCTGGGCTGGAGCAAAACCGTCGATGCGGCGTTGCGTGGCGAGAGCGGCTCGATGAGCGTGCGTAATTACAAAGGCGTACCCATGCTCGCCGGGTACGCTCAGGTGCCGGGCGCTGGCTGGGCGGTGGTCGCGCAGCAGCCGCGCGAGGTCAGCCTGGCGCCGCTGAACACCTTGATGCGCGATGTGCTGCTGGGAATGCTGCCTGCCGCCCTGATCGGCTTCGTACTGATCTGGTTCGGCACCTTGCTGATCTGTCGACCGCTTAATCAGCTGTCGCGTATTGCCCGGCAGTTGTCAGCGCCCCAGGCCAGCGAGCAACTTCGCCACGTCAAGGCCTGGTATCACGAGGCGTTTTCCATTCGCCAGGCGATGCTTGCCGGCGTGCAGTTGTTGCAAGCGAAGCTGGGCCACCTTAACCAGCAGGTGCTGACCGACCCCATGACCGGACTGGCCAATCGCAGAGCCATGGATCAGGAGTTGCGCCGCCTTGAGCGCACCGGGCAGACATATTCGGTGTTATCGCTGGACATCGACCATTTCAAAAGGGTTAACGACACCTTCGGCCACGACAAGGGCGATCTGGCGATCAAACAGGTCGCGCATACGCTGCAATCCTATTCCCGCGTCGGCGACCTGGCGTGCCGAGCCGGGGGAGAGGAGTTCTTGTTGATTTTGCCGCAAACCGATGTCGAGTCAGCCAGTGCCATCGCTGAGCGGATACGTCAGGCCATTGCGACCAGTGATATTCCGACCGTGGGGCGCATTACCGCTTCGATCGGCGTGGCGACGTGTAAACACTTACCGACTACTGCAGAAATCGTCCTCAAGAAAGCCGATGAATGCCTCTACCGCGCCAAACAGGGTGGACGCAATCGAGTTGAATCGTACTTGTCGATGGCCTCAAGCGATTCCGAATGAGGCTACAAATTGATGCATGTCACGGGGCTTTCAACTAATCGGCAGAGTTATTGATTCTGGCTCGATTCCACGCTAAAAGCAGCGGTAGGTGCCGCGCAAACGGCGCGTCCAGCAGTCGCGAAGACGCGTCATGGACCAAATCATTCGGGCGGTGAAATGAAGCGTTCCAAGATCATGCGGCGAGGAATATTGCTGACGGCCCTTGCGGTGATCGTCCCGTTGGGCATGACCCTCGCGGCTGGCTGGATGCTGTCGATCTACGCGGCTCATGACCGCCTGCAAACGCTCGCTGCGATTGCCAACGATCGCGCCAGTCAGACATTTGCGCAGGCCTCCCAGGCACTGAAAAGCATTGCTGTCACTGACCTCGAACCCTGCTCGCCACAGGGCATCGAGCAGATGCGCATGATTGCCATCAATACGTTTTCGGTCGAGACGGTCGGCTACGAAGAAGATGTATTTGCCTGCACGTCATGGGGCGCCACGCCGCCGCGGTCGAAGCAATGGGCGGAGGATTTCGTCACCGACGACGGGGTGAAGGTGTCCATCGATGCGCAGGATGACAACGAGCTGATCAAACCGATGCTGGCGTTGCAGTTTGCTGCGTTCAACGTGCTGGTCGACCCGGAACAATTTCGCGAAGTCGTACTGGATGAAGGCGTGAGGCTGGCCGTCGGCACACGTCAGGGCCGCTTGCTCGGCCCGGCGGACCCGAACATGGCGAGTTTCCTAGCCTTGGTGCATGAGGGGCCTACGCATGGCCTCAAGGACGGCTTTCTCTACACACTGGTGGCCCAGGGCAACTTCACCGTAATTGCCGCAATCCCGCGACAGGAACTGCTGCGCAGCCTCGGGCAGCACGTGCTTTATCTGCTGCCGATCGGTCTTGTCATCAGCGTAGGCCTGGTCATTGCGAGCCTGCGCTGGTGGCGTCGCAAGCTGTCCCCGCTGGCGGCACTGGAGCGCGCGGTGCAGCGACAGGAGTTCGTGGTTCATTATCAGCCGATCATCGAAATTGAGACCCGGCGCTGCATCGGCGCCGAAGCCTTGATCCGCTGGCGCAAACCCAACGGCACGCTGGTCTACCCGGACGTGTTCATCCCGCTGGCCGAATCCAGTGGCTTGATCGAAGCGATCACTGACCAAGTGGTTCACCGCGTATTCGCAGACCTTGGCGCCATGCTCGCCAGTGATCGTTCACTGCACGTAGCGTTAAATCTGGCCGCAGCCGACGTCAGCTCCGGGCGACTGATCCCTGCTTTGTTGAATGAAAGCCGTCGCCTCGACGTGCAACCCGCGCAGATATGG
Source organism: Pseudomonas sp. 14A (assembly GCF_018132745.1). Lineage (NCBI taxonomy): Bacteria > Pseudomonadati > Pseudomonadota > Gammaproteobacteria > Pseudomonadales > Pseudomonadaceae > Pseudomonas > Pseudomonas sp. 14A. Next base: position 470,618 of record NZ_JAGRQJ010000009.1, read on the forward strand.
CTTGAGGTGACAGAGCGAAGCCTCGTCGATCTAACGTCAGCGAAAGAAACGCTGGAGCGCGCGCGGAGCGCCGGGTTTGTTGTCGCGCTGGATGACTTCGGCACCGGCTATTCGAGTCTGCAATACCTGCAGCAATTACCGCTGGACGTGCTCAAGATCGACCGATCCTTCGTTGAGCAGATCAGCGAAGCAGAGGAGGAGACCTTACTGGTCACTCACGTCATTCAGATGGGCCACGCGCTACGGCTGACACTTGTTGCTGAGGGCGTCGAGACCCCGGCACAGCTAAACTTCCTGGGCGCCAACCAGGTGCGCTATGCACAGGGATGGCTGTTTGCGAAAGCCATGGAGTGCGCACAGTTCCAACAGCTCTATCTGGACGGTCGGCCTTGCATCGACGCGCGCATTCTTCAGGACCCGATTGTTTCCTGAAAGAAACGAGTCAAAAAACCACATTGACATATCGAAAAATCTCGATATCCTCGGCGCATGGAACTGATCGAAATCTTTAAAGCCCTCTCGAACCCGACGCGCCTCAAGATCCTTGAAGGCCTGAAGGATCCCGTCAAGAACTTCCCCCCGCAGGATGAGGGTGACGTTCTCGTCGAGGGTGTCTGCGTCAGCAGCATCCAGGAAGGTATCGGCTTGTCGCAGTCGACGGTGTCGAGTTACCTGGCCACGTTGCAGCGGGTGGGGCTGGTGGAAGTGCGACGCATCGGTCAATGGACCTACTACAAACGCAATGAGGCTGCTATCAGCGCGCTTGCAGAGATCATAGGGAAAGAGCTGTAAATTTTTTTACTCTAGGATATCGAGAATTCTCGATATCCCTCTTTATCGATACGAGGTTTTGCCATGAAAGCGATGATTTTGAAATCCTTCGGCGGTCCTGATTCGTTCGAACTCAGCGACGTTCCAAAACCGGTTCCGCAAGCGGGCCAAGTGCTGGTCCGAGTGCACGCTACTTCCATCAATCCGCTGGATTATCAGGTTCGGCGCGGTGACTATCCCGATCTTGTGCCGCTGCCAGCCATTACCGGTCACGACGTGTCGGGCGTGGTTGAAGCCGTCGGGCCGGGCGTGAGCGCTTTCGCACCGGGCGACGAAGTCTGGTACACCCCGCAGATATTCGACGGGCAGGGCAGTTATGCCGAGTACCACGTCGCAGCCGAAAGCATCATCGCCAGAAAGCCTGGCTCGCTGAGCCACCTTGAGGCGGCCAGTCTGAGTCTGGTCGGCGGTACGGTTTGGGAAGCGCTGACCGTGCGCGCCGTGCTCCGCGTTGGCGAAAGCATTCTGATCCACGGCGGCGCCGGCGGGGTCGGCCATGTGGCGATTCAGGTGGCCAAAGCCATGGGCGCCAGAGTGTTCACCACCGTGCGCGAGGCCAACGCCGATTTCGTCCGCAGCCTGGGTGCCGACGTGGTGATCGATTACACCCAAGAGGATTACGTCGAAGCGATCATGCGCGAAACCGCCGGGCATGGCGTTGATGTGGTGTTCGACACCATCGGCGGCGATACCCTGTCTCGCAGTGCCGACGCGCTCGCCCAGCTTGGCCGCGTCGTCTCGATCGTCGATATCGCGCAGCCACAAAACCTCGTCCAGGCCTGGGGCAAGAACGCCAGCTACCACTTCGTCTTCACCCGGCAGAATCGCGGCAAGCTCGATGAATTGAGCGCGTTGGTCGAGCGCGGCCAGTTGCGGCCCCATGTTGGCGCGGTCTATTCCCTTGCCGACATCCCGCTCGCCCATGCCCGACTGGAGAGCGCCAACAACGGTCTGCTGGGAAAAATCGCCATCGCCGTCGAGCCTTCACTCATCGTCTGAATCCGCTCACTGATTCTGGAGAAACATCATGGTTTACGAGATCGCTGTGCTGCCCGTTCACCCGCAACAGACTGAAGCCTTTCGACGGGCATTTGCCGAAGTCGAACCGTTGCTCACCCGCGCCAAGGGATATGGCGGCCACTTGCTGGCGCAAGGTATTGAAACCCCCGAGCAATTCAATTTGATCGTGCGCTGGCAATCGCTTGAAGATCACTCGCCGGGGTTTGAAGAGAGTGACGACCATCAGCGCTTCATGCTGGGGCTGGAGGATTATTTTTCCGCAGAGCCGAGCGTGTATCACATTGAGGGTGGTGCTTTTCCGGGTGGCGACTTGAGCGTTGCGGGCAGCAGCTCAAGCACAGGGAGCTGAGTGTACTGATGGCTTTCGTCACAAGCGGCTGCTGCCGATTTTCCTCCCGCGTTGAACCACTGCAATGATGGTAGGCTGCACGAGGTCAGCCGTACCTTCTGTACTCCTGAATTGCCCTTTCCGAAATCTGCGCCGGCTCAGATGCTGGCGTTGATGGATTTCCCCTGCGGACTACAGCCATGCGCCTGCCAGATTTCATTCTCGAAAACCTAGAGCCGATCCTGCAGGCCTGGGAAGATTTCGCCCGCACCATCGAGACGCCGGGGGTGGAGCTGGATAACGTCGCGCTGCGCGATCACGCCGAGCAGATGTTGCGCGCCATCGTCATCGATCTGCGGACCAAGCAGACCATGAGCGAACAAATCGCCAAAGCCCAGGGCCAAGCGCCGCGCGACGATGAAGAAACAGCTGCGGAAACCCACGCGGTGACGCGGCTGATGGCCGGTTTTACCATCGATCAGATGGTGTCGGAATACCGCGCGCTGCGCACCAGTGTGCTGAGCCAGTGGCTGCGTCAGGTCAAGGATGGCAAATCAGTGAATGTCGACGACATGACACGCTTTCACGAAGCCATCGATCAGGCGCTGGCCGAGTCGATTGCCAGCTACTCGCGCGCCGTCGAGGCGTCGCGCAATGTGTTTCTGGGGATTCTCGGCCATGACTTGCGCACGCCGCTGGGGGCGATTCTGCTCGGTGCGGATATGTTGCGTCGTACCGAAGCCACTGACCCGCGCACCAGCAAAGTGGCCAGGCAGATCTACGCCAGCGTGCAGCGCGCCAGCCAGATCGTGGGCGACCTGTTGGATCTGACGCGCTGCCAGATGGGGCCGGGGATTCCGGTGAAAAAATCCCTGATCGATCTCAGCCCTGTGTGCGAGCGGGTGATCGAGGAAATCCGCGCCTTTCATCCGCAGGCCAACGTGCGGTTCGATGCGAAGGAGGCGGTGATGGGAGCGTTCGATGGCGCCAGGATGGAACAGGTCTTTTCCAACATCATCAGCAATGCGGTGACCCATGGCGACAATCAGTTTCCGGTTACGGTTGAACTGGAAGCTCGGGCGGATTGCGCGCTGTTCATGGTGCACAACGGCGGCGAGCCGATTCCGGAAGACGTGTTGCCGTTCATCTTCAATCCGATGGGGCGGTTCTCGCAGCGCTCCGTGGTTGATCACGGGCCTGTCGCTGGGCTGGGGCTGGGCCTGTTTATCGCCTCGGAAATCGTCGCCTCGCATGCAGGCTCGATTGAGGTCAGCTCTGACCGGGACGGTGGAACGGTGTTCCGCGTAAAGCTTCCGATTGATGCCGAAAGCCCCGTCACCATCTAGGCCAATCGATGGAGGGCCGGCCCCGGCCCTCCAGCCTGATCACTCCTCCATCACCTCAACCAAACCCCGATCCTCACCCAGGAACCCGCCGCTCTGGTGCTGCCACAGACGCGCATAGGTGCCGTTCTTCTCCAGCAGTTGCGCGTGGGTGCCTTGTTCGATGATGCGGCCTTCGTCCATGACGATCAGCCGGTCCATTGCCGCAATGGTCGACAAGCGGTGGGCGATGGCGATCACGGTTTTGCCCTGCATCATTTCATCGAGGCTTTCCTGGATCGCGACTTCGACTTCCGAGTCCAGTGCGCTGGTGGCTTCGTCGAGCAGCAGGATCGGTGCGTTTTTCAGCATCACTCGGGCGATGGCGATGCGTTGGCGCTGGCCGCCGGAGAGCTTGATGCCGCGTTCGCCGACCAGCGTGTCGTAACCGCTGTGGCCCTGCTTGTCGCTCAACTGGCTGATGAAACCATCGGCCTGAGCGTTCACCGCCGCGCGATGGATGTCTTCGTCGGTGGCGTCCGGGCGACCGTAGGCGATGTTGTCGCGGATCGAGCGGTGCAGCAGCGAGGTGTCCTGGGTGACCATGCCGATCACGCTGCGCAGGCTGTCCTGGGTCACCTCGGCGATGTTCTGCCCATCGATGCGGATCTCGCCGCGATCAACGTCATAGAAGCGCAGCAGCAGGTTGATCAGCGTCGACTTGCCTGCACCGGAGCGGCCGACCAGACCGATTTTTTCGCCGGGGCGAATGTGCAGGGTCAAGCCGTCGAGCACCTGGCGTTCGCCGTTGTAGTTGAAGCTGACATTGTCGAAAACCACTTCGCCGCCGGCCGGCTCCAGCACTTTGGCATCCGGTGCGTCCTGGACTTTCGGACCGCTGGTCAGGGTGGCCATGCCGTCCTGGACGGTGCCGATGTTTTCGAACAGCGAAGTCATCTGCCACATGATCCAGTGCGACATGCCATTGATGCGCAACGCCATGGCGGTGATCGCCGCAACAGCGCCGGTGCCGACTTCACCCTGATGCCAAAGCCACAACGCATAACCGCCGGCACCGAGAATCAACGCCACCACCAGCGCCTGATTGACGATTTCGAACTGGCTGACCAGACGCATCTGGCGGAATCCGGTGAGCTTGAAATCTTCCATCGCCGCACGGGCAAAGTGCGCTTCACGCTTGGAGTGCGAAAACAGTTTGACCGTGGTGATGTTGGTGTAGGCATCGGCAATCCGCCCGGTCATCGACGAGCGTGCATCGGCCTGTTCCTGGCCGACCTTGCCCAGACGCGGGACGAAATACACCATCGCCAGCCCGAACAAAACGATCCAGGCAAGGAACGGCAGCATCAGTTTCAGCGCAAAGCCACCGGCCAGCGCGATGATCGCGATGAAGTACACGCCGATGCCGGGGAGAATTTCGATCAAGGTGAACAGCACCTCGCGCACCGACAACGCAGTCTGCATGACCTTGGTCGTCACCCGGCCGGAGAACTCGTCGGAAAAGAACGACAGACTTTGCCGCAGCATCAACCGGTGAAAGTCCCAGCGCAGGCGCAGCGGCAGATTGATCGCGAGGATCTGGTGCTGGACCATCGTGCGCAGCGCTACCAGACCAATGCTGACTACCAGCACGATGCCGATGCCCCACAACACGCGGCTTTCCTCATCACCGGCAGCGCCGCCGGATTGCCAGGTCGAGAGCAGATCCACCACTTGCCCAAGGAAAGAAAACAGCCACGCCTCGTAGATTGATACGCTGGCGCTGAGCAGGGCGAAGGCCAGGATGTAGCCGCGCGCGCCCCGGGTGCACGCCCACAAGAAGCGCATCAGGCCGACTGGCGGTGGCGGCGCCTCATCGGGCGGGAAGGGGTCGAGCCTTTCTTCAAACAGGCGAAGCATTGCGGTCTCCGAAGTGATCAGGGTGTGGGGATTCTGCCATCTATCGGCGTTGTTGCGGGTTTCAGCGTCGTGTTGCAGATAAATGCTTGTGCCTTGTCTTGACCGCAGCCAGGCGCAGAAGCTCAACGCAATCGTGCCAAGCGCAACCTTTCGTCGCTGATCCAGACCTGATGTCGCACGCTCATCAACCTCTTTGAACTCTCGCGCAAGCTGCTCCGTCATCTTCTATGTGGGGGCTCGAGGCAATGTTGCCGTGTAGTCCCGTTTTTCCGTTTTCAAGTCAGAACGCGAGGGGCCACATGAATACTCAAGACAGCAGGGCAGGCTTTGAATCAGGTGATCCGAACAGCAAGCCTGGACAGGGTTTTGAACATTTGAAGGACGACGTCAATGAAGCACTCGGCGGTGCGCGGCAACAGGCCGACGCACAATTCGGACAGTACCGCGACACCGCGGCGGAACAGATAGAAGCACTGGCCCAAGGCGCAAAGAGCTTCGTCTCGGAGTTGCAGGACAAGGACACGCTGGGCATGTCCGACTACCTGACGGACATGGCGGATTCCATGACCGGGCTGGCGGGCAACCTGCGCGGCAAGAGTGCCGAGCAGTTGCTGCACGATGCGGCGGATCTGGCGCGCAGCAATCCGGGCCTGTTCATCGCCGGCAGCATTGCCATCGGTTTCGGACTGTCGCGGTTTCTCAAAGCCGGCACGGCCGCAGCAGCGACGGTCAGCGCCGAACATGATCCGGCGGCGGGCACGACATCGACGCCACCGCCAGCCGATTACGGTGCGCAGCGACCCTATGAATCGTCAGTGCCGTCATCGGCCCACGCCAATCCGGGGCTGGCCACCGGCATCACCCCGACCTCGCCCAGTGACAGCGATCACCCCTCTGATTTTGCCGCGGCTTCCGTACCGCACGCACCCGACGCCAAAGGAGAACTGTGATGAACAGAGATGAATCTGATCTGAGCGGGGCAAGGCCCCTCGGCCAAACGGATGACGCTTCGGTGGTCGGCCTGTTGCGACAACTGTCCCGAGAGGTGCCAGCGTTGTTCACCAAGGAACTGGCATTGGCAAAAGCCGAACTGCAGAACAGCCTCAGCACGCTGAAGGCGGGCATCGGTGCGGTTGCCGGTGGTGCGATCGTGTTTCTCGCCGGCTTCATCATTCTGCTGATGTCAGCGGTGTACGGCCTGAGCATGTTCATGGCGCCGTGGCTGGCTGCGCTGATAGTTGGCGTGGTGGTGATGATCATTGGCTTCGCCATGCTGCAATCCGGGAAGAAACAATTCGAGCCATCTCACTTCAAACCTGATCGCACTCTCGACGCCTTGAACAAGGATCAGGAAGCGCTGCGGAGGAAAGTCTCATGAAAAGCGAACTGGATATCGAAGCGGAAAAAAGCCCGGAGCAGATCGAGCGCGAAATCGATGCGCAACGTGCGAGCATCGGCAACATCGTCGATCAATTGGAAAGCAAGTTCACTCCCGGGCAGATGATCGATCAGGCTTGGGGAATGATGCAGAGCAACGGCTCGACGTTCTTCACCAATCTCGGCACCAGCGTGCGCAATAACCCGGTGCCAGCGGTGCTGACTTCGGTGGGCCTGCTCTGGTTGATGATGAGCCAGAATCGCCCGCCCGTGCCGCAACCGACCTATCGCAGCGGGCCGGATCAAGACAAGGCCGGCGAGTGGGCCGATGGTTTGGCCGACGGCATCGACAGCGCCCGCGCGCATTTGCACTCGACCACTGACTCGCTGAAGGACGGCTACCAGTCGCTGAAAGGCAAGGCCAGCCACCTCGGGGAAAACGTCGGTGCGGCGAAGGAAAATCTGACCCATGCGATGCATGACGCCAGTGATCGACTGTCGCGTAATTCGCAAGTGCTTGGCCAGCAGTTCAGTCACATGCTCAAGGAGCAACCGCTGATGGTCGCTGCCGCCGGGGTTGCGCTCGGTGCATTGCTCGGCGCGGCGTTGCCGACTACTTCCACTGAACAGCGCTACATGGGCCGTACCAGCGCGGGCATGGTCGACAAGGCCAAGCAGAAAGCTCAGGAAGGGTATGAAGCAGTGCGTGACACGGTGACTCGGACCACTGAACAGACCGAGGTTGAAACCAAGCCTGATCCGGCGCGGCCGTCGTCTTCGGATTTGTCACAGGGGTTGGGTACGTCCTGACGCTGAGAATTAGGGAGGCCTGTAATGGGCCTCCCTTTTTTGTGCTCGGGTCAAGTGGATACCTCGTTCTGCAGGCCTTGCAGATATTCCACCAACGTCTGCGCGCACGCTTCAATCGCGCCATCCACGACCAGTTCGAACCCGTGGGTATTCTCGGTCGGGATTGCGATGCATCCGGCCTGGGCGCTGATGCCTGAGCTCATCACCGCGCTGGCGTCAGAAGCGAAATCCACCAGCAGGGCGAACTGTGGTTCGAAGCCGCAACGCTTGGCGGCGTCGGCCAGAGCCATGACCACCCCGCGCGAGTAATAGCCTTTCTGGTCGCCGGTATCGATGATCGGGTCGACGCTCAATCGCGTTGCGTACTCGCTCATCACCGGGCCTACTTCCACCGCGATTGTGGTGTCGCCGGGCAGGTGCGCAGCGGCGTACATTGCGCCGGCGTTGCTTTCTTCCTCGAGGGTGGTGAAGACAAAGTAGGTGTCGTGCGCCAATTCGGTCGGGCTACGCTTGAGTTGCTCGGCGGCCTGGAGCATGGCGACGACGGGCGCGCGGTCATCGAGAAAATGCGCAGCGGTGGCGTCACCCACCCGGAACGGCGTGCGCCAGTGCTGGCTGAGCACGACGCGGGTGCCGGGACGCACGCCCATGTCTTGCAAGGTTTGCGGGTCGTGGCGGGTGATGATGTGCACGTCTTTCCACTCCACCGCGCCGCTAATCACATCCTGGCCCTGCGGCGAGCCTGTGGTGGCGTGCATCGAGCCGAATGAGAGCACGCCGGGCAGGGTTTGCGCGTCGCCGAGAATATCCACCGGACACACACCGAAATTCACCGGGTTCGCACCGCCGAGGGCAACCACCCGCAACGTACCGTCCGGCTCGACGCGTTTGACCAGCATGGCGATCTCATCCATGTGGCCCATGATGCGCACAGCGTGCTCGCCGTCCGGATCGGGTTCGCGGCCCTTGAGCAGGCCGATGACATTGCCGGCCCGATCGGTCCAGACCTCGTCGCAATGGCGCCGCAGTTCTTCCAGGCAGATCGCCCGGACCTCATCTTCCTGACCGCCGGGCCCGCGCGCCATGAGCAAACGGCTCAATAGTGTTTGGGTGGATTGCTGCGAGTTGTGCGGCGAAGGCGTTTGGTTATCCGACATGCGTACTGACCCTCCTTGCATCGGCGGACGTGTATCGACCGCTCAGAATTTAGGGGGCAGATTGGCGGGAAAATTCAGATTGCGTGGTGCCAGGCTATTCGCGATGCCGCTGGACCTGTGGGAGCGAGCTTGCTCGCGAAAGCGGTGTGTCATTCAACGTGGATGTATCTGACTTGGCCTCTTCGCGAGCAGGCTCGCTCCCACAGGGATTTTGAGTGCGCTGAAGATTGTGGCCTTGCCCCGGACCATTGTGGGAGCGAGCTTGCTCGCGATAGCGCTGGGTCAGATGATGATGTTGAATGTGCCGACGCCTTCGCGGGCAAGCCCGCTCCCACAGGGATTTGGGTTGGGCTGAAGATTGTGGTCTTGCCCCGGATCACTGTGGGAGCGAGCTTGCTCGCGATAGCGCTGGGTCAGGCAATGATGATGTTGAATGTGCCGACGCCTTCGCGGGCAAGCCCGCTCCCACAGGGATTTGGGGGGCGACAAAGATCGTGGATCTGCCCCGGATCACTGTGGGAGTGAGCCTGCTCGCGATAGCGCTGGGTCAGGCAATGAAGATGTTGAATGTGCCGGCGCCTTCGCGGGCAAGCCCGCTCCCACAGGGATTTGGGTTGCGCTGAAGATTGTGGCCTTGCACCGGACCATTGTGGGAGTGAGCTTGCTCGCGATAGCGCTGGGTCAGGCAATGATGATGTTGAATTTGCCGACGCCTTCGCGGGCAAGCCCGCTCCCACAGGGATTTGGGTTGCGCTGAAGATTGTGGCCTTGCCCCGGACCATTGTGGGAGCGAGCCTGCTCGCGATAGCGCTGGGTCAGGCGATGATGATGTTGAATGTGCCGACGCCTTCGCGGGCAAGCCCGCTCCCACAGGGATTTGGGTTGCGCTGAAGATTGTGGCCTTGCCCCGGACCATTGTGGGAGCGAGCCTGC